>ONMN01000131.1 GCA_900318885.1 uncultured Prevotellaceae bacterium
GGTATGGGGGCTCTTTGCTATGTTCCTGAAACAAAACTACAGCAAGAAGACTCTTTGCTTTCGCTTGACGAGATGCAGGAGATAGCTCTCGATGTGCTTTCAGAAAAGACTGATGAGCATGCTGACGAACTATATTTTAAGAGTGGCAACTCTGGAGGAGTACGTCCAAAAGCTATTATTACGGACACGGATGGGCACTGGTTAGTAAAGTTCCGCCATACCTACGATCCCATGAATATGGGGCAGATGGAATATGATTATAATAAGGTTGCAAAGCTGTGTGGTATTGATGTGCCAGAGTTTAAACTTATGGAAGGTAAATACTTTGCCGTGAAACGATTCGATATTGAAAATGATGTCCGGTTGCATGTGCTAACTGCCAGCGCTCTTCTGAACGAGCCGATATCGCCGCCAAAGATGGATTACCACAGCTTGTTGCAATTGACGGGTTATCTTACACAGTCGCCAAAGGCCGTAGAACAGCAGTTCCGCCGTATGGTCTTCAATGTCTATGCCCATAATATGGATGACCATGCACGTAATTTCAGCTTTATCTGCCGCGAGGGCACATGGTTTCTGGCACCTGCATACGACTTGACCAATGACGATACCCTTGGCGAACATGCTACAACCATTAATTTCAAAGGACTTCCTACGGACGAAGACCTGATAACTGTTGGTACGAATATCCGCATCTCCCGTGCTCGTTGCTTGCAAATTATGGAGGAAGTCAGAGAAGGAACAAAAGAATTGAGGAAATATTTTTAATCTACCAAAAGTAGGGAATGGAACAGAAATTCGGGAAAAACAGTATTGACATTGAGGCGCTGCGCGAGTTCTGCGAGCGCGAGGGCAAGGAGGTGACTTACCGTAAGGGCGAACAGCTGGAGCGCGAGGGCGACCCCGCACGCTGGTTTGGCTTCGTCACTGAAGGGAGCTTCAAGTACGTGACTCACGGCATCAGCGACGACAAGGAACACATCACGTGGTTTTCGTTCGCGGGCGAGTTTGCGGGCGACTATCCCGCCTGCCTCGACGGTCGTCCATCGCAGACTACGATCAAGGCGATGATGCCCAGCCGCTTGCTTAGGGTGAGCGGCGAGCAGCTGGTGGACTTTTTCCGTCAAGACGCTGAAAAGATGGAGTTGCGCAGTGTCATAGCTGAGCACTTACTCAGTCAGGCCCGCGCCCGGCTGCTGCAGCGTTGTCCCGGCATTGTTGAACATCTTGACTTACAAGACATCGCCTCGTTCCTGAACGTCACTCCCAAGACCATCAGCATGATCCGAAAGGATATCACTTTCGGCAAGGATTAGCCACATATTTTACTAAAACTCTTAACCTGGGTAAAGACTTTCACCCTCGGCGGCCGGTTTCCGGACCATGCCGAGGGTGAATTGTTGTGGTATTTTGTAATTTTGTGGTCAAAAATCAACGTCTTAGCAATTATTAAATAGGTTTTAATCGGTAAAAATGACTAAAAAAAGCATCTTCCGTGACCAATTTTCATGGAAAGTTCGTACCTTTGCACAAAATTTGTGCGAGAACGGGCTGCACCTCGGCAAAGAGCAAGCTCTCTGCACTCGGTTTGCACCGTCCTTGTCACACGCCTTTTCACAAAGGCACCACTTTATATTGCTCAATTTCTCCGACGAACCGCGACCTCTAACGAGATTTTACGAGCAAAACCAAATCAGCATTGGAGCTGCGCACCACAGCGCAGACTCCACCATAGCTGATTTGGGGCCGTCGCGGGCCTGTCGGAGAATATGGGACGGGGTCTGCGCTTTCTTTATGCCCATACCGATAGTGCTTCCCCCTACCAGACTTTGATGAGAGAATTATAAAGTAACCATAATACAAGAACATGAGGAGTATGAAACATTCGATTAAACGAGAGCAAAGCCATACTCGCATGAGCTTTGCCGAGTTTGAGAACCAACGGTCGCTGGCCGAAGGGGAAAGCAATGTTCGAGCAACGCTCAAACACATGAAACTATCATTCCATCTCATCCTCACCCTCGCCCTCTGGCTCACGATGGCGCAGACGACGTGGGCGACAGACAACGAAACAAAGACGTTTACCCTGTCTTCGGTAACAGGTAGCAATAATCCTTTATCGTACGACGACAAAGTATTCCTCAGCGCACAAGTTGGAAATGTCGAAAAGGGCAGTTTCATTAGCATGTCTACACCTTCGTCAGGTAACGTCGGAACCATCAGACTATATCCGCGTATCAGTGGCAAGGTGAAGTCTCTGTCATTTAGTAGTGCTCAGGTAGTGATGATAGATAGCAACGGCGGAGGGTACGTTAAAATCGGAAAGAGCAGTACGAATAATTGGACGAACTCCATCTCGCAAGAACAGACATCGTGGGGCAGCCTTTCATTTACTAACGCCAGCGGCATACAACTTGAAAATGAGAAAGACTATCTCGAAATCGAGCTTTACAACCCAGTCAGGAATTG
>ONMN01000129.1 GCA_900318885.1 uncultured Prevotellaceae bacterium
GGAACACTGAGTCAGTCGTGGGCTTGCAACACATGGGGCGTCATCGGCGATGCCACCTCTGGCGGCTGGAGCGACGATACGAAGATGGAATACGACAAGGGTACGCGCCTCTGGACGGTGATTACTTCAATGACCGACAAGGAGTTTAAGTTCCGCGCCAACAGCGACTGGACGATTAACTACGGTGGCGACGGTGTGACGGAGAACGGACTGGCTCCGAGTGGTGATAACATCAAAGTACCGAAGGAGAGTGCCTACATCATCACGCTCGACCTGACCAATGCTGGACGCTATACCTACGCGATGGAAGAGACAACCATCGAAATGAGCAGTTCCTTCATGACCCTGCCGGGCAGTTATCAGGGTTGGAGTCCTGAGGCTGAGAGTGCATACAAGGTGGTGTCTGAGGCCCGCGACTTCAAGTATTCGGGGGCTTACTACTTCGCTGCGGGTACGGAATTCAAGTTCTACGACAGTGGCTCGTGGATTGGCATCGTGGGCGACATCAGTTGGAACGAGACCCGCACGAAGGGCGACTTCGTGATTGGCGACGGTGCGAACATCGTCATTGCCGAGGGGGCCTACTATAAGATTACGGCTGACACGAAGAAGATGGTGGCCTCGCTGGCAAAGACTGGCTGGGAGGTGATCGGCGACGCTACGGCTGGCGGCTGGGACAAGGGCCAAGTGATGGATTATGATCCTGAAAGCGAAACTTGGTCAACCACGATTACCGTCAGCGACGGCGACATCAAGTTCCGCTGGGATGCCTCGTGGACGATTAACCTCGGTGGCGACCTGAATGCCTTGACGCAGGACGGCCCGAATATCCACATCAATGCCGGAACCTATAAGATTGTGCTCGATGCGAATAACAACACAGCAACCATTACGGCAGTTTGATTCATACTTAGGTTAGTTAGAAATTAGTTTAGTAGAGGACTGCTGGACGTACAGGGCCGGCAGTCCTTTTCAAACTCCAAAATCATACGCTTATGAAAGTGAATAAATCCTTTTCCCTTTTCCTTTTATTAGGCCTGACGGCTTGCTATACGCAAAGGGAGGAGCCGTTGCAGCCGTTGGACGACGTGATGATGCAGGCGTTCTATTGGGATGTGCCTGTGGATGACCAGGCAAAGGATGGCACATGGTGGGATCACCTTTCTTCGTTGGCGCCGGAACTTAGGACTGCTGGCGTCAGCAGCCTGTGGACGCCCATTCCCGCAAAGGGTAACTGGGGCATCTATGACAGCGGCTACGGCATCTACGACCATTATGACCTCGGCAACTATGAGCAGAAAGGAACCATTGAGACGCGCTACGGCAGTCGTGCGGAACTGGAGCAGATGATTGCCACGATGCACAAAGCGGGCATCAACATACGTTAAGGCGGGCCGTGGCGAGCCGTACCCTGAGAGCGACATCCAATGGAAGAACGATACGGCTTATACGCGGACACATCTTTTCTTTCCGAAGCATACAGGCAAGGGCGAACCAAACTATGAATGGCACTATCAGCACTTCCATCCGTCATCGACATCGGACTCGCTGACGGACTTCACCGACGATGTGCTGCGGCCACGTACCAAGTTCTTCGGCAACGACCTCGATACTTATAACGAGGAGGTGCAGCAGCGGCTTTGCAATTGGGGCAAATGGCTGAAAGGCACGATTGGTTTTGACGGTTTCCGTCTGGACTTTGTGCGTGGCTTGCAGCCTGAGTTCGTCAGCCGTTGGGTAAATGGATTGCCGTTGCAGGACGGCCAGCAGCCGTTTATCGTCGGTGAATATTGGGCCGAGGACGGACGGTATATCAAGGAATGGGTGGACAGCGTTGCCAAGGGCGGTGCCGATATTCATGCCTTCGACTTCCCTTTGAAGTTCACGCTCACCGAGATGTGCAACAAGTCGGGCGATGAGTTTGACATGTCGCGCCTGGCTCATGCGGGGATGATTCGTGGCTTCGGCCTGCCCGCTGATAACGTTGTAACCTTCGTCGATAACCACGACACGGGCAAGGAGCATGACAAATGGCTCGTCAAGGATTACGCACTGGCCTACGCCTATATCCTCACCCATGAGGGAACGCCCTGCGTGTTCTATCCTCACTTCTACGCTGTCACCCAGCACGACGTGGAGAACCCATCGCTCGAAGTCACTGCACCATCAGACTTGCAACAGGCCATCCGACAGTTAATCGACATTCGCCGCCAGTATCTTGGAGGCACATTGTCTGTACTGACCGAATCAGACAAACACCTCTACGTCGCCCGTCGTCAGGGAAACGGCCAGAAAGATGGTGCCATCATCGTACTCAATAACCACGACACCGACACCCTCAGCATCACCCTCAACGTCAATCCCGACGGCTTCACCGACTGGTCAGGCCAAACACTGGTTAATCTTCTTAATCCCAAAGAGACCATCACCATCGGCAATGACGGCCAAGCCACCCTCTCAGCCCCCAAACGTGGTTACTCAATTTGGACTATCCAATAGAGATAAGAAGATGAAACAGAATCTGCCAGTCCGCTACGTTCTATTATCAAAATCGCCCAAAACTCTGAACATTTGTTCAGACTTTCACCCTCGGCACCCACTTTTCTGCCTTTGCCGAGGGCTTTTTCATTCCTTTTCCGTAACTTTGCAGCAAATAAAAAACAAAATGAATATGAACAAGAAGAGACACTACAGACGATTCCTGCTCCTGTTGGCCATGCTATCAGCAGCGACATTCGCAAATGCACAGAATGGC
>ONMN01000125.1 GCA_900318885.1 uncultured Prevotellaceae bacterium
TAAGAGTTCTGTGAAGTTCGTTCCTCCCGTTATCAAGAAGGATAGCGAGGTGAAGCCCGAAGAGGAGCTGAAGTCTCAGGAAGAACTGAACAAGACCAATACCGCTATCGGTGCATTCGATGTGAAAGGTAACGACGAGGCTGCAGGTGAAGTGCTGAAGGCTAAGGAAGTTATCGCACAGCCCGAGCCTCCGAAGGAAGAAGAGACCAAGGTGTTCGACGTTGTTGAGCAGATGCCTTCATTCCCCGGTGGTCCAAGTGCACTGATGCAGTACCTGAGCAGCAACATCAAGTACCCGGTAGTAGCCGAGGAGAATGGTGTTCAGGGCCGCGTAGTATGTACCTTCGTGGTTGAGCGTGATGGTTCAATCACCGACGTACGTGTGATCCGTTCAGTTGACCCGTCACTGGACAAGGAGGCCGTTCGCGTCGTAAAGAGCATGCCGAAGTGGATTCCTGGTAAACAGAATGGTTCTGCTGTACGTGTAAAGTACACAGTGCCTGTAACCTTCAGACTGCAATAAACCAATGAACAGAAACACATTCAATACAATTATTGGATTCACTCTTATTTTAGGCTTGTTCCTCGCTTGTGGGAACAAGCCTAAAAATACTAAAGCGGAACAGGACTACCAGAAAGCCGCACGATATTTCGTGGCCGACGAGAGTTTTAGTCCCATCCTCGACGAGGCACTCGACGTGTTCCTCTACAAGAGCATCCTCGACACCCTGGAAGCCAAATACACCAACGAACAGGATGCCGTCAAGGAACTGATGAACCTGAAGACATGGCTCGCCTTCACCACACGAGACTTCACCGCCAAGGAGCGACAGAACCTGATAGACCGCAAATACCTGCCCAGGACTATCGCCATTGCCTATGACGGTCTCGCCATCATTGTGAACAACGCCAATCCAGACACATGCATCACCGTCAAGGACTTCAAGCGCATCCTCAAGGGAGAAGTTACCCAATGGAAAGACCTCTACCCCCAATCAAAGCTTGGCAATATCGACGTTGTCTTTGACAATCCACTATCCAGCACCGTACGCTGGTGTGTGGACTCCCTCCTCGGAGGTAAGGAATTCTCTGCACCCAACATCGGCGCAGTGAAGACCAGTGCAGCCGTTATCGACTATGTGGAGCGACACAACAACTCGCTCGGCATCATCGGGTCAAACTGGCTGAACGACAGCCGTGACACCACCAATGTCACCTTCAAGAAGAACATAACCGTCATGAAGGTCAGCAAACTAGACTCGGCAACAGCCTATAACAGTTGGCGACCTTATCAGTACTACCTATACAATGGCAACTACCCGCTCATTCGCACCATCTATGCACTGCTCAACGAGCCGCGTAGCGGACTGCCATCCAACTTCGCACATTTCTGTCGTCTGCCAAAAGGCCAGCTCATCATTCAAAAGTCTGGACTACTGCCCATCCAGGCAGGCATCAATGTCAGGCCGGTATATGTGAATAAAGAATAAAATCGGAAACAATTACACGTCTTAAACGTCATACAAACATAGCATCATAAAAATATTCAATAAAAACAATAGAATTATGAAAGCAATCAAATATCTATTCACCGCTGCCCTGCTGGCAGGTTTCAGCACAGCAGCATTGGCACAGGACGGCTCTAAAGCCGACGTTGATGCCGTAAAGAAAATCATTAGTAGTAAACCCGCAGATCTCGACAAGCAGATGAAGCCTTTCTACAAGGCCAACAGAAAGAATGCCGAGAACCTCGTAGCCTTCGGACGTGAGTTCCTGGCAGTCAAGGACACTGCCAATGCCAAGACTTACGCCAACTACGCCTTGGAAGCAAGCAAGAACAAGAGTTCAGCTGCTTTCCTGCTGTTAGGTGATGTAGAAGCAATCTCCGACAATGGTGGTGGTGCAGCTGCCCAGTACGAGCAAGCCATCTATGTAGATCCGAAGAATCCGGAAGCTTACTACAAGTATGCTAACGTTTACCGTAAGATCAGCCCCAGCGGAGCCGTTGCCAAGCTGAACGAACTGCGCCAGCAGAGTTCGACAAGGCACTGGCTGCCTACGACAAGGCTGACAAGAACCTGATGGAAGAGCGCGACTTGAGCGACTATGCTATGGCAGCATTCTTCAAAGCCCAGAACCAGAAGAGTCTTGACATCGCCAAGTTTGGCCTGACCAAGAAGCCCCGTCACGCTGCCTTCAACCGTCTGGCCTTCTTCAACAGCACTGAGCTGAAGAACTATGACGACGCCCTCATGTATGCCGACCGTCTGTTCAACCAGTCTGACTCAGCCAAGTTCTCTTACTAC
>ONMN01000124.1 GCA_900318885.1 uncultured Prevotellaceae bacterium
AGAATTCATAACCGAGATTCACGAACAGATAGGCCTTCTTGGTATGGTTGCTGTAACCAAGCGTAGCCCCTATGGGCCCGAATATCGTGTTCAGATAATAAGCGGCCTGCACTCCTACCATCGTGCGGTGGTCGAAGAGTTCCTTTGCCTTGTCGGACTGCTGGCCTGCAGCCACGCGGAGCAGTGCGTAATGATTGGCGCCGATGCGCTGCTGCAACTGAAGTTGGGCGGCAGCGAACTGCTTGCCGATATATTCCATGTGGCCAATGCCGGCAAACGGCATCTGCTGCTCAACATAGTGACTAAACCACTCGCCACCGAGGGTATTGCCAAGTACGACAGGAGCCACCGTTCCGAAAAGCATCCGACCATAGATCATCGGCTGGATGGTGAAGCGGCTGCCAAGGGTGAACGACATACGCCAGTTGGCACTGACGTCGCTCATGCCCGTTTCCCAGCCTAGTTTCGTACCGTCGGCAGCCCGCTCTCTGAGCTTGGCGAAGTCGTTGGTCACAAAGGCATATTCGGCATTGAAACGCGCTCCTCGGGTGGGGAAATTCCAGTTGTCCTCACTGTTATAGTTCATGCGGGCCCGATAGCTGATAAAGTGCTCGTTATCGAGTGTCACCAGTCTGGACGTCTCAGAGCCGAGTCCGTTGCGGTAGTTCAGATAGTCCCAGCGCAGACCGAACTGCAAGTTGAAGCGGCTCAGGTCGAAATTGATGGGTGTGAACTCTGCCTGAGACTGGTTGTAGCGGATATTATAGTCGCGCTCACCTTCGACATACACGTCTATATCGTTTCGGTAGAAGGTGTAACTCAGTTTCGGACGGGTGAAGAAGCGCGGATGGGCAGTAATCTCACCGCGTGCAAACATACGCTTGCCCAGTCTCAGAGTGATTTCGGTGCTGACGGGGATAGCCGTCTTCAGCGGAATGTCGAGTCCTACCTGTACCGTCGCATACTCCTCGGAATCGAAACGGAAGCCGGCATGCAACTGCATCGACTTGCGGTTGCCAGCCGAGAGAACCACGCGCACACCGTCGCCCTCGGGCACCAGGCTGCACTCTGCCGTCTGATAGAAGAGATCCATTCGCATCGTCGTGGTAAGTTGCTGCTCCAGTTTGGCGTCGATGCTGTCCACCTTGTTAAGATGAAATTTCTGACGTACGAAACGCTCTGCCTGCGGCGTCATGTTCTCGAAGGTGAAACCCGTCACGCGCTGTTTCTCGGTAAGCACTTTCGGACGCAGCGGATGGAGGATGACGGGGTGGAAATGCTCGTCGATGCCGATGCGCTGTTTCAGGGCGATGATCTCGTCCCAGTGGCGCATGGCCTCTTCCTCGCCTCGGCGTATCAGCGTGTCGATGGCTGCCGGCGTAAAACTGGCGGCATTAAAGCCTTTTGTATCTACAGGCATATGCAGGTCGGTGATTGCCAGGTTCTCGTCATACTTGTTCTTGCAGTTCACGTCGACGATCTGGCTGATGATGCTCATCGTGCCACCCATGTCCTCGGCCACCTTCGGAGGTCCCTGCACGGTGACGCCGATGATGATGTCGGCACCCATCTCGCGGGCAATGTCGGCAGGGTAGTTGTTCTTCAGGCCACCGTCTACCAAGACCATATCACCCATCCTCACTGGCGAGAAGGCTGCGGGGATCGACATTGAGGCGCGCATGGCCTGTGACAGCCGCCCGCTATGGAAGTCATACTCGTCGTTGGTGATGATATCTGTTGCCACACAGGCAAACGGGATGGGCAGGTCTTTGGAAAAGTCGAGTGAATCGGTATAGCCAACACAGAGTTTCTGGAACAATTCGGCCAGGTTCTTGCCTTTGATTATACCACCGGCATTGGCATCCTTTTTGCCAATCCTCATGCCTGTGGTAACAAAATAGGTATTCTGCTTCTTGCGGTCACTGATACTCTGGTTGCGCAGGTCTTCCTTGTCGCTGATCACGTAGCCCCAGTCCTGCACACGCACCATCGAGTCGAGCGCATGGGCATTATAGCCGATGGCATAAAGACCGCCGATGATGCTGCCCATCGACGTACCCGTCACAATATCCACGGGGATTCCCGCCTTCTCAAGTACCTTCAGTACACCGATGTGCGCCATACCTTTGGCACCGCCGCCACTCAGCACGACGGCCACCTTCTTTCTGTTCACATACGCGCTGTCTTCCTGGGCATTTGCCATCCC
>ONMN01000123.1 GCA_900318885.1 uncultured Prevotellaceae bacterium
CCTCTGTACCCGCCACCTCGTCGGCACCGTCGATTACGCCGCCCTCTGCCAGACCTTCTACGACTTCTACAGCCACTACACCACGCCCTGCGGCACCATTGCCGTGACCGATTGCCGCGAACTCGACGCGCTGGCCGCGATTGTGAGGGACATCAATCTGACACAGGAATTTGACTACGCCCTGTTGTCCGACGTGCAAAGGATGGATGGCTATAATCCCCCGTTGTTCTACGACCTCGGCGACTACATCGCCCACCTCTGCGCCGACCAGAATCTGCTCGATGCCTTTAACCGCCAACTGGAGTTGACCGTCCCTTACAAAGCGCATACCGCCCAATACTATTCCGCCAGCAACGGCTTCAATGACATCCGTGCCTATTCTGGCATAACAACTTCCGCTCCAAGTCACAATACGCGCTCCGTCGGGCTGAAGAAAACGAAATGGTATCAGGCGACGCACTGAATATGCCGACCCGGAAGCACACGAAAAGGCCTTTTTCCGCTAAAGACTGTAAAAACTATTAAAAAAAGTGGGTGGTGGTGCAGTCTTTTTCTCTGTTGTAGGACTTAATGGATAGAGACGTTATGTTCACGATGGAGATAACACGGCTGATAGAACGATGCAGACAGGGGGATGCAGATGCCCTCGGAGAACTATACAAGGCATACGCCCAGCGGATGAGGGGCGTATGCCGGCGCTATATCAGCGACGAGCAGACGGTGGAGGATGTACTGCACGACGCTTTCGTGATTATCTTCACTTCGTTTGACAGGCTGCGCGACGTGAGACGGGCCGAGCCTTGGATGACAGCCATCACAAGAAACGTGGCAGCTAAATGCAAGAACCATCTAGAGACATTGTCAATGGTTTCGCTCGAAGAAACGAGCGAGGCGGAACTGATTGCCGCCGAGGACGAGGAAAGGGACGTGAGGGGCGTGCCGCTGAGCGAGGTGGTGAGAATGATAGACAGACTGCCGGAGGGTTACGGGCAGGTGTTCCGGCTGTCGGTGTTCGAGGGCATGACGCACAAGGAGATTGCCGACATGCTGGGCATTGAGCCACATTCGTCATCATCACAACTGGCACGGGCAAAGAAGATGCTGCGCAAGATGATGCAACAGTATTGGGTGGCCGGGCTTCTGTTGCTACTTGTTCCTGTTACGTTCTTTTTGCTTAGGAAAGGAGATTCTGCGGTCAAGGATGAAAAGCCAGTTGTGGCGAAGCAAAAAGAGACACCCAAAGAATCGCCGAAAGAATCTCCGACTGACCAGACGCAGGAGCCTGTGATTGTTGATTTGCCCGTGCAGCGTACCACCGTCATTGGCTTAGACACCCTGCAATCGGTCATCGCCCAGACTGTAGACTCTGCCACATCAGATATATTATTTGTAATTGCCAAGGAGCAGATGATAACTGACACCATAGCGACCGACACGACAAAGGCTATACGTAAAATGGAGATACCGCAATATAATATGGCCGACTTATTCCTTGAAAAGCCAACCATCAGCACTAATAGCGACAAGAAATGGTCGTTAGAACTGGCATACGCAGGGCAGTTTGACGAGCAGAACCATTATAATCAGCCTTTCAGTTATAAGCCAACGCCGTCAGCTGCACAGTCTTTGCCTGGGCCATCCCCAAGTCCGATAATCCCGAGCAGCATTGACAACTGGACGGACTATGCTGTCTATCTTGCAAATAATCCCGATGCCGTGAGTGACAAAACCCGCAGCGTCATCATGCGCATCGCCCTGAACAATGCCAACCGACCTGGTGAGGACAAGATTCTGCGTACGAGCCACCATCAGATGAAGTACCGATTGAATCATCGCTTCGGACTGGAGTCAGGTCTCAGTTACAGCCGTCTAACCTCCGACTTTGAGACGGGTGCCGATGGTAATACCATCAGCGAACAGCAGACCATCCACTACCTTGGGATTCCCTTGAAAGGTATATATAATATGTATGACAGAAGACAGTGGAGCATCTACGGCAGCCTCGGTCTTACAACCGAGATACCCATCCATTCCGTCCTCCGCTCAGAGTTCTATGTGAATGGTCAGTATGAGGCAGGCGACAAGACTGCCATCCGCGCTCCGTGGCAACTCTCTACCACATTTGGTGTTGGTCTGCAATACCACCTAACACCCAATATTGGCTTCTTCGTAGAGCCAAGTCTGCAGTACTATATCCCGATGAAGAGCGACATCGAGACATACCGCACAGAGCATCCGTTCACCTTCTCTCTGCCGCTGGGCATCAGATTTACGTGGTAACGGTGCAGTCTTTTCGCAGTTCAGCGGACTATATAAGTAAAGAGACTTTATTTTAACTCTGTAGAATATGAAGTATTACAAACCCCTCGCTTGGATGATGGCGATAGCCATTGCCAGCACAACGTTGACTGCTTGCAGTCTTGACGGTAACGAACCCGAGAAGCCATCGATCCTGTAGAAAAAGCCACGCTTTACGCCTGTGGCATCAGCCCGTCAGAAACCCGCACGGCCGGTGACGCACAGAACATGCTCTTCACCGAGAAAGACATCGAATGGTTTAACGCGAGCACACGCGAGATTAAATTTCGGGATTCCGATATTCCCATCTACAAACGTCTGGAGCCTTTCCACGAAATCAAGTTCTACCTGGGTGACAATGCCCTGTTTGTGGTCAGCAGCTTTGTCGCCGACTGGGACAGCAGGATATTCACCGACCTTGTCCTGCACTACGACCTGATTTCCGACCCCAACCAAGGCCATTATTATCTGCACGACTGCTATCCCGCACAGTTTATAGATACTCTGGAAAGCAAGGGCAAGCTGAGAAAATAGCCTGCCTCCCGTGCAGTCATTCGTTGCAGTTTCAGACTTTATAGATAGAAACTGCAACGAATTTTTATGTACACGATTTACGATTATGCCTACAATGGGCTACTCTATCTGAACAACATTATGCGGCCACGCCACAAATGTCTTTCGCAATTGATGATTTACTCAACGACCGCGTGTCAGTCGCGCTGCAAACACTGCAATATCTGGCAGAAGAAGGTGGAACATCTATCGCTCGATGACATCCGACGAATCATGCAAAGCAAATGCGTCACAAAACGGACAACCGTAGGACTGGAGGGTGGCGAGTTTATCCTGCACCCACAGGCTGCGGAAATCATGGCGTGGTTCCGCAAGCATCATCCGAACTACACGCTGCTATCTAATTGTCTCGCGCCACGTCGTGTCATAGATGCCGTCCGTCTCTATCAGCCCCGGCACCTGTACGTCTCTCTCGACGGTGGCCGCGAGACTTACCAACGAATGCGAGGGCGCGACGGCTATGACCGAGTGATTCAGGTGGTGGAGGCATTGAAGAACGAGGTGCTGCTGTCGCTGATGTTCTGCCTCTCGCCCTGGAACAACTTCGATGATATGGCCTTCGTCATTGACATTGCCAAACAATACGGTGTGGACGTGCGCATCGGCATCTACGGAACGATGGCCTTCTTCGACACGACGAGCGAATTGCTGACTGCTTCGGACTTTATCGGTCAGATTCCAAAGAGCATCCACGACACGCAAGAGAACTTCGACTTTGTGGCGCTCTACGACCAGTGGCGCAACGGGCATTTACGTTTACGCTGCCAAAGCATTATGAGCAGTCTTGTCATCCATAGCAACGGTGACGTGCCGCTCTGTCAAAATCTTGACGTCACTCTTGGCAATATCCATAGCCAAACTCTCGACGAGATCTTCAACAGCGTGACTTCCTGCCAGACGCAGTGCCATTATTCCAAGAACTGCAACGGCTGTTGGATTAACTTCCACCGCAAGTACGACATCATACTGCTACGTAACTTCGAGCGACTTCTGCCCAAACGACTCATAGAGAAGTTCTATGGCTCATACCAATGGACGGAAGATCCGAGCACAACCTATCACCAATACTTCAAGAATCTATGATACAGCAATTGATTGAACGATACAAACGTATTCGTACCGAGCGTTTCCTCGCCCAAACGTACCAATATTCTTATGCCTTCCTCGGCATGGGGCAGCACTCGCTCACCAATCTTTATCCCGTGCTTCACTATCTCGGTGTGCCGCTGAAATATATCTGCGTCACGTCTGAGCGGAAAGCCCAGCTGATAGAACGGAAGTTTCCTCATGTGAAAGCAACCACCTCGCTTGACATGATATTAAACGATGATGAAGTGAAAGGTGTATTTGTTTCCGCTTCACCCTCTGCCCATTTCTCCCTTGCCTCACAGATATTGAAAAGCAATAAGTCATTATTCATTGAGAAACCGCCCTGCCAATCACTACAGGAACTTGATGCACTTATAGACAAACAAAGACTTTATGGCTCACCTGTCGCCATGGTCGGCATGCAGAAACGTTATGCTCCTGCCGTGCAGATCCTTCAAAAGCATCTGCGCAAAGAGCATCTTATCAGTTACGATCTCCACTATCTCACTGGCAACTATCCTGAGGGTGACGCACTGCTTGACCTTTACATCCATCCCCTCGACCTTGTTACCCATCTTTTTGGCAAACCAGAAATCCTCGCCTGTCAGCAAGTCGCCCCTGCATCCTACATCATTATGCTCCGTCATTCCCACATCGTCGGCACTCTTGAACTCTCCACCGCCTACACCTGGACAGCCGCCGAAGAATCCCTCAAGATCTGCACATCAAAGGGCATCTACCGCCTCTCTCAGATGGAGCAGCTGACTTTCGAGCCAAAACCTTCCACCATCCTCGGCATTCCTATCGAGAAAGTCCATCCCCACAATAAGAACATCGAATACCTCTACGTCCTCAACAACTTCATTCCAGTATTTCCCAACAACCAAATATATTCCCAAGGCTATTTCAACGAACTGTCCGCATTCGTTGAAGCTGTGGAGGGAAATAACGCGAACATCGTCACGTCTCTCGAGTCAGTTAGAGATGCTTATCTCCTAATTGAAAAGATAAAGTCGCACTAATCCAAATAGATTTCACTAAAAT
>ONMN01000120.1 GCA_900318885.1 uncultured Prevotellaceae bacterium
ACGGATAGAATCGACATACGTCTGCGGCAGACTATCCACATTCAAAGATCGTGCCTTGGTAACAGTGGATATGAAGTCTGCTTTGTAGAACTCCGCCCTATGGCTCTCGTCGTCTATCTGATTGTCAATCACCTCGACGGGGTTCCAGAAACGTACTTTTTCTATGCTGTCCTTCACCGCATGCTTGCGTCCTTCCTCGCCGTTGCTGACGATACGCACCCGTTTGTCTTTATACATCGTGACGTTCACGTTGCAGTTCTCGGCGATGAACTTGCCCAAGAACAAACGTCCCGTTTCGTATTGCTTCAGAAAGAATACCACATAGAGCCTTGGGAAGTCGGTCTCGATGTCATAGGTGAAACGTCCGTCTTTGGCTTTCACGTGGAAGCGCGGTTCGTCCACCACGCGCAGGTCAGTACCTGCCTCACAGATGATGATTTCGTCGCCCCACGCGTCGGTCTCCAATGTTCCTTCGACGTGGCATTTTACTTGCGCCAGCCCCGCCATTGCGACGAGGGCAAGCAGGATGGTGATGATGGTTTTCTTGTTCATAATCATTTCGGTTTATTTGTGGAACATCACTCCGATAATATAGTAATGAGGCGAGTGTTTAAAGTATTCGTTGGTATCAGTTCCCTCCGTCAGTTCCTGCTCTCCACAGAAACGGCATGTCTTATACTCGGAATCCCACCAAAAAGAACCATAAAGAGCAAGAGGAATAAAAGTGTCAAGTGATAACGCTGATATATGGTATGGAACTTTTTCGTAGAGGAATAGGGTTTGAGGTGCATCGGGAACAGGTTTTAGAATCAGTTCCTTTGATGAGACATTTTGCTGCTCAGAGCGTATAGTGACAGTTTCAATTGAATCTGTCGTCCGAATAGGAGAAAAAACAATGGAAATATTCTTTGACATACTGAACCCATCCATTTTTATCTCGTTAATCATCTGCTGTTGAACGTATTCCTGTATGACGATGGTGTAGCCTGAAGCGGAATTCATCAAGGAGGATATGTCGTAGGTTAATACTGCGTCATCTTGCACCTTCTTGTGTTCCTGAGCGTCTTTTGGCATCGCTTCAACACTCTTCACTTCATTCTCCTTCCTCGTCAATACAATAGTGACGAGCATTATTGTGACGAGGGCGAGCAGGATGGTGATAATGGTTTTCTTCATATTCATTTTGTTTTTATCCTTGCAAAGTTATGTCTATTATTTGGTATGCACAAGGAAAAGGCGGAAAAATTGCAAAAGGGGGTGTTGCATGATTTTTAAGACTAAAATACTGATAATAAGAGAGATAAATGAAAACAGGTGAAGAAAAAAGTGGCTGAGAGGGACGTGCAGAAAACAAGAAAATAGGAAAAAAGGCTTGGAAATGTGACGAAAAGGCTGTAATTTTGCACGCAAAACGTATAGGTATGAAAAGACTGATGTTAACGGTGATGGCAGTGGGACTGCTGATGGCCTGTGGCGGTGGCAGTACGGACACGATGCAGAGGCTGCAACAGGCTGAGGACGTGGTGGAGGAACATCCCGACTCGGCGGCGGGGCTGCTGAGTCAGGTGGTGACTACGGGGATGACCGAGGAGGAAACGGCTCTGTATGGTCTGCTGTGGACGATGGCTGAGTATAAGAAGGCGAACTATTCCATCAACGACTCGCTGATTTCCAGGAGCATCGACTACTACGACCGTCACGGCGACAAGTGGCATCGGGCTTCGGCCTACTACTATCGGGGTGGAGTGATGTATGCTAAGGAATTGATTCCCGAGGCCATCCAAGACCTGAAGAGGGCAGAGACACTGGCCGAAACCTTGGACGACGAACTGCTGCGGAACAAGATTTACGAGTTACTGGCATATTGCAACTACAAGAACAATAATCATCCGCTGATACTGAAATACTCGCAGAAACTGTTGGACAGCAGCAGGAAGATGAACGACAGTGTGATGGTGGCCCGCAGTTATACAATGGTTGCAACAGGTTTTGCCAATATGGAGGAGATGGATAGTGCCCGTGTCTATGTTTTGAAAAGTCTGGATTGGATAGATCCCTTAGACTCTGAGATACAAAGCGAGATGTTGTGTAACGTTGCCATAATGTTCCAGGAGACGGGGGATGCAGAGAAGGCTGAGCAATATCTGACGGACTGGGTACTCAAGCATGCCAACGGGAAAGGCTATATCACCTTAGCACGTATTCGTCAGAAGCAGGGCAGATATGGGGAGGCGGTAAGTTGTGCTGAGAAGTCCTTAGAGTGTGTAGACCATAAGACGTATAGACGTTCACTCGAACTGCTGGCTGAACTCTATAGCCAGATGGGGGACAGCAGTCAGGCTTACGCCATGCAACGACGAAGCAAGGAGTTCGCCGACTCGCTGGCATCGGCCCTGCTGTGGGGCGTGGTGTTGGCGGTGGCTGTGGTAGCCGTGGGCTGGTGGTGGCATCGCAGGAAGGTGCGGAGGCTGAGTTTCCGGCTGGACGAGGACGCACGGCGCATCAGCGAACTGCGTACGAAGATTGAACTGCTGGAAAAGAGCGGTGAGCAGAATGGGCAGGAGATGGCACGGTTGAAGGAGGAACTGGAGAGCCGCATGGAGCGCATATCGGGCACGCTGCTTGTGGGCACGCAGATGTACAGCCAGTTGCAGCAGCGCCAGTGCATCGCCGAGGCCACCGCCAAGGAGCAGCAGTGCCTGGTGGACTACTTCGCCCAACTGCGCCCGAAGCGCTGGCAGGAGTGGGAGCGCAAGTACAGCGGCCTCTCCACCGCGCAGTACATCTTCCTCATCATGCAGGACGACCTCCACTTCGACGATGAAACCATCGCCGCTGCCCTCAACGTCAAGCGCACCTCAGTCCGCAGCATGCGCTCAAGGATCAAAGGGAGGGAGAGGTAACACCTCCTTCCTTATCCTCTACGAGATGGGCCTGGAAGACCGCGACGTCCGTCGTATCATGGGCATCACCCAAGAGGCCATCCGCTCAACAAGGTACAGGATTCAGCAGAATACAAAGAAGTGAGAAATAAAGTTATTGCCATAGCGGCTCATTCTCCCATCCATGAGGGAAGCCCATTGCACTTGTATCAATGGATGGATAAGCGGAGAGCAGGGCATCGACCTTAGCCTTCATGTCGTTGTTGGGCGAAATGATGTTGAGGAAATACTTGATGATGCAAAGGTCAAAGTAAATGCGAAGCGTGTCCGTCGGCAAGGTGATCCAACTGCCCGTCATGCGGTTGGGGAGCATCGGACGGATGGTGTTCTGCTTGTTCCATACACGGGCATGGTGGCAGCAGGAGTTGCGCGTTAGGGTGACGATGGTGAGCCACGACTCGAAGGGGGCTACTTGCAGGCCGAACTTGCGGGCAATGCTCTTCTTGATGCGCGGGGTCTTTATGTTGCTGAAGATGTTGGTGATGACACCGAAGGGTAGCACTTCGGCCAATATCCAAGCGGGCGGATAGGCATTGGAATAGGTCTGCTTGAAGTGGACGATGAAGTCTTCGCGTGAACGGTGAAGCTCTGCGTCTATCAAGTCCATCGTGTGACGGAACTTTGCGGCATCGATGAAATTGCTGCCGTCGGTCATCCAGAAGGGATTGCCTGTCATGTCGCTGCCGATGTTGACGATGGCGCTGCGCACGGCCACCTCAATTTTCTCAATCTCGTTGAAGATGAGCAAGCGTAGTTTCTTGTCGAAGCGGTAGAGCATCATCACTTGGTCGAACGTAGTGTTCGGCTTGTAGCGGTGCTGCTCCTTGGGCATTTGCAGGAGGGGATACATATAGGCCGACAAACGGTAGTAGCCTATGAACTCGAGGTATCGCTCAGCCTTGGCAGTGTCGGCTATCGTCAGGCCGCGCGACTGTAGCAGGCTGACCAGGTCGTGCGCACTGGCGTATGGTTTCTGGAATGGAATTCTGTTGCTCATCGTATAAAAATAAAACGACCCGCACATTTGAGCATCGTTGAGAGGCTTGGCGGGTTCTGGTGGGTGCAAAGGTAGTGCTTTTTATTGAATCGACCAAACTTTTTGATGGGAAATTGATATTTGAGCGTCGATTTTGTTGCTTTTGAAATAAAACGACCTGCCGATTTAAGCATTGTGAAGAGGCTTGGCGGGTTCTCGTGGGTGCATTTATTCTGCCTCGGCCTCTTTGATCTTTGCTAACAGTTCTTCGCGCTTCGTCTCGTTGGTGCCGTGGACGGCGTGGCGGACGATGCCCTTCTTGTCGACGACGATTGTGAGGGGAAAGCCCTCATAGCCAATCCATGCCATCATGTCCTTGGCCTCGACGAGGTGCGTCCATGTGAAGTGGTGCTTGTCGGTGATGCGTTTGGCGGTCTCGGCA
>ONMN01000119.1 GCA_900318885.1 uncultured Prevotellaceae bacterium
TTTTTTTATTTCGTGCTGCGAAGTTACGGAAAAGGGAGAAGAAAGTGTGCGGAGAGGAAGAAAAAGTGGGGAGCGAGGATGAAAGTCTGAACAAATGTTAGGGGTTTAGTAACATTTCGGGGTGTACGACTGAAAAATTCACATCATTCCGTCGGATTCCATCGGGGCAATCTGATATAAGGGCAGTGCCAGATTGATACTGACATCTGCCCTAACGAGAGAGAGTTTATAGTCGGTTGCGTTCACTTTGTCCGGCGTGGCTACCCTTATAGCGGCTTCGTGTTGCATTGAATTTCCATGAGAGGCTGATACCGATGCGCCGGGAGTCGTTGTATTGTTTGAATTGTGTGCGGATATTGATGCCTCCGTAGGCTGTCATCTCCGTGTACTGAGTATGCAGAATATCGTTGGCCAGCAAGGCGATACTGAGGCTCTTGTCCTTCAAGAACAGCTTGCTGATACGGAAACCGAGACTGCTAGTTGCTTTCCGTTGGGAGCATCCTGATTCTTGGTAGGGTGTGATGCTGCCCTGAATGTTCAGCAACCAATCATGGGGCAATGTGAGTGTGTTGTCAAGCGTAAAGTCAGCACATAAGCCATTCCATTTGTAGGGCATCCCCATTCCTTTAGTGTCCCAATCGACGAAGCCCAGCGAAACAGTGTAGTTCATCTGCCAAATACCGATCTTTGGGGAGCTGTTCAGAGTGAGACCGTAGTCGTGCCACCAAGGAATATTGCGATAGTCATCGATTATTACACCAGGATGATTTACGTCGTCATAGGCACTCTGGAAGGAGGTGATGACGTTTTTTCTATACCCATAGTATAGTTCTGCATAGAGCCATTTCCATTGTGATGACCATGAGATGGTGTGACTGGTCTGGGGCTGTAGGTATGGGTTGCCCGTATCGTATTCGTATCTGCTTCGATAGTTCACGGCAGTAGTCAACCTCGAGTAAGGCGGATTATTGCGCGTGCAGTTATAGGCCAGCGTATGTGTCCACTTGTCTGTATTATATGTCAACGAGGCACGAGGAATCAGCACATGATAGTCTGGACTCATCTCGTCGTTTCGCTGTCCATTTTGGTCGTAGCAATTGTGCTCGTTCTGCCAGCGGAGACCTGTATTGAGGGAGAACTTGCCTAACTGGAGTCTATAGTTGGCAAAGAGCGACCAGATGGTTGTCTTCTGATGGACGCTGTTGTCGGCAGAAAAGCCGCTTTGGGTGAAGCCGCTCGTGCGGTCAACTGTGGATGCCTCCTCACCGAAGGTCAAATTCCCTTTTGGAACAGGAGCTGTGATAACCAACTTTTCTGCCAATAGTTCGTTTGCAGTATTCGTACGACTGCTGACATTTGGCTGTATATCTGACCTCGGAGAATTATATGTGCCGCCATCCATCTCGGACAGGTTGTGAGCATCGTAGTAGTCGGCATTAAAATCAATCTTCCATTTACCAACCTCACCAACATAGTAGGCATTGACGGCGTGGGTCATTCGGGGCTTTTCTAAGGTTGTCGTGACGCTATGACCACCGTCAACAAGTTTACCGTCCTGCCATACCTGATCGTCAGAGGTGCGCAGGGTCTTGAAGTCGCCGATGTAGTTGTTGGCGGTGTAGGTAAGTCCGAGGGAATGGTGTTCGTTGATTTCCCAGTTCCAGCCGAGGTCAGCAAAGTAGTACTTCACCCGTACGAGGCGTTCTGCAGACTTCTTATAGTCCCATGTGGACGAGGCTTGCAATTGGTCATTGGCCGTGTAGGTGATGAGTTGGTTGTTGTCCGTCAGGTAACCTCGGGCAAAGAAGTCCATGCCGTTTCGGGTGCGATAGTTCAAGGCTGCGTTGCCATTAGCATAGTATTCTTTGCCCTGGCGGTAGGCAGCGGAGAAGTTGCCGCTCCAGCCCTCGCCTGTCTTACGGACGGTCTTGAGTTTAATCACGGAGGTGACATCAGCGCCATATTCCGCACCGGGGTTTGTGATAATCTCTGCCGATAGAATCTCATCGGCACGAAGGCGGTCGAGTTCTTCTGCATTGCGCACTTTCTTGTTATTGATATAGATTTCAGGTTTGCCATGACCTGCTATTGTTCCGTCGCTCATCATCAGAGGCAGATGGGTGAGCATATCCGTGACAGAGCCGAACTGTTCTAATGGTGTCCCCTGCACAGTGACCTTTAATCCATTGTCTGTTGCGGTATATAAAAGCCTTTGGCCTTTAACAGTTACCCCTTTCAGCGTTTGCGTCTCAGCCTGCATCCGTATTGTGCCAAGTTCTGCGTTGTAGCATTGCTTGTAAATTGTTTTGTAGCCGACGTAGGATATACGGGCGAGAACGGGATGTTGCTCGCATGGAATGACGAAGAGGCCGCTTTCATTCGAAACTCCACCAGTAATCAATGTG
>ONMN01000116.1 GCA_900318885.1 uncultured Prevotellaceae bacterium
TAGTCACCATAAGCGTGAAGCGAGTCAACGCCATAGTTCTCCCAAAGCCATCCGTAAATCTCATTCTTCTGTTCGAAGAAAGGGTTAAAGTCCACCAGGATAGCAATCGGCTCGCCGGGCACAGTCCATCGACCCACCCTGACCTTCAAGCCTTGCTCCTTAGCCTCCCATTGCCATTCGGCAAAGAGCGACTTGTCTTCCTTGAAATAGGGACTCTCCTCTTGTTTCCAAAAGTCAGGACCAATAAACAGTATCCTGTCTTTCATTTCTTCCTGAAGTGTCTTTGCGCGAGTTGACAGCACGGTATAGATACCGCCCACTTTGTTACATACCTCCCAGCTCGACTCAAAGATGTAATCAGGTCTTAAAAAATCCTTTCCCATTCTTATATACTAGTATAACGCCTGCAAAGATACCTAAAAAAAAACAAATACAACTATGTTTCCTTATTATTTTTCTCCGTAAACGTTTATTTTTTGATTTAGATTCAGTACCTTTGAACTTCGCCCGAAGTTACTTTCGTTCGGAAACACAAATAAAATCCATTTTCTTTTGTGTTTTACTCACTTATTCGTAACTTTGCCATCAAAAAAATGGGAATCATGTTCAAGAACCTCCTTCTCACACTTCTGTGGCTGTGTGCCCCACTTGCCCTGTCTGCTCAGGACGATGCCTTTCGCGCGTACCTTTATAATAATGAATATGATGTTTATCTGCGTATTAACTTCTACGAGCAAGACGTCGTTATTCCTGGTCAGGAGCTCTACGGCAATCTCCCCGGCTTTCTGCGCAAGAACCACAATTCCTTCTGTTGGGTTATAACTTCCTGCGAGGTGAAAAATGACAAGGAGGCCACCCTGCAACTCATCAACGACTTCGGAAGCGAAGACCTCACTGCCACTCTCACGCGCCAGAACGACTCCATCTACATCCTTAGACAGGGTTCAGGCAACACCATCAAGGTGCCCTCAAAGGGCAAGTGGCAAAAACTTCCCAAGACATTACAGTTCAAGCGAAAGAAGAATTAAATAAACAGAAATCACTAAACTAAAATAGATGAATTATGAAAAGAATGTTTTTGAGCCTCATGGCTATTGTGTGTGTGCTGACGCTTTCTGCACAGTCAAGTATTTATGATTTCAAAGCTAAGGACGATGCTGGCAATGACGTATCGCTTGCCCAGTACAAGGGTAAAGTATTGCTAATTGTCAACACCGCTACCCGCTGTGGTTTTACTCCCCAGTATAAGGAACTGGAGGCTTTGTATGAGAAGTATCGCAACGAGGGATTGGAGATTCTCGATTTCCCCTGCAACCAGTTTGGACAGCAGGCTCCTGGCACGATTCAAGAGATTCGTCAGTTCTGCTCGGCTAACTTCGATATTCAATTTCCACAATTCGACAAGATTGAGGTGAATGGAGACAATGCTCATCCGCTCTTCACGTGGCTGAAGGCACAAAAAGGCTTTGCAGGCTTTGACGTCAACGATCAGCGAGGAAAACTCATGGACGGAATGCTCCGTAAGCGTGATGCCAACTACGACAAGAATGCTGATATCAAATGGAACTTCACCAAGTTCCTTGTCAGTCGCGATGGCCGAGTGGTAAAACGCTATGAGCCCACCGACAAGATTGCCGACATTGACATTGACGTGCAACTGGAGCTCAACCCTACCCTCAGCACCATTATGGCACGCCGTTCGGTACGTAAATATCTGGATAAAGTCGTAGAACACGACAAACTGGAAGTAGTGGTACGTGCAGGCATTAATGCCCCCAGCGGCGTTAACCGACAACCTTGGATAGTACGTGTGGTTGAAGATCAGCAATTGATAGCCGACGTAAACAAAGCTGCAGGCCGAAACCTCTTCTATGGTGCCCCCAACCTGATTTGTGTTTGCACCCCAGCCGCTGGCGGAGGTGAGCTTGACGCAGGTTTATTAGGCGAGAATATGATGCTGGCAGCCAAAGCAATAGGTCTTGGCACCGTTTGCCTGGGTGGTCCTGTCCGCTTCTTGCTGTCTAATGATAAGTGCAAGTTCTTCCTTGACCGCCTTGACATCCCTGCCGATTACAAACTAAACTATATCCTTGCCATCGGCTATCCCAACGAGGCTCCCAACGCCAAACCTCGCGATGCCACCAAGGTAAAGTTTATCAAGTAAGAGGAAACATCCCACAGCCACCGCACTTGTGGCAGCATTAACAACATTACGACGGATGCTATCGCAAACAAGCTGACCGGGCTATTCTCTCACAATCGCGTGAGCAGACCATCTTCGACCGTTTCCTTCAACTGGTCACCCAGCATTGTGCCGAACAACACCAGATAGGCTACTATCTTCAGCACAGATAGCCGAGGAGATGCACTTTGCCAACCCCTCATTCTTCTCCAAGTATTTCCGCCGCCTCACCGGCATGACGCCCGGCGATTATAAAAGAGTATAAAGTAATGATAAAGAAACATATATCCATTTTAATGGCAGTGATGAGTGGCCTGAGCCAACCTCTGTCTGCGCAATCCCTATTTCATCGCATTGATAGTACCGTTGCATCCCGCTACTATCACATGCGTGGCATTGATACAACGTATATCGCGGCCAACGACCAAATGGACCATCTCGGCACGGATGAATGTGTCGGGTACAACGATTAAGACTGAGGGTATGGATAATGGTCGGCATTTCCTGTCGGAGATGAAAGCCGACAGAAAGGCTACACTGAGCCTGGGTGTCAGCTATCTCGGAGTCTCACTCAGTGCTTCTCTCAATCCGGCAAAGTTGATGGGTAAGTACCATGACTATGAACTGAACTTCAACAGCTACGGCCGACGTTTCGGCTTCGATATCGTCTATCAAGACGCCAAAAACTTCTCAGGCTGGCACGACCACGAAGGGATGGAACGTATCGAACTGCCTGACGGTTTACTATATGTAAAAATATTAAACATCAACGCTTTCTATATCTTCAACAGTCGTAGATTCTCCTATCCTGCGGCCTTTTCACAGAGTTATATCCAGCGACGTTCCGCTGGTAGCTTCTTATTGGCTGTCTCAGGCCAGGGACAGCGCGCTACACTCGAGTGGGAAAAGGAGATGAATCTCAAGATGATGAACATCGGTATCGGCGCAGGCTACGGTTACAACTACGTACCCGGACAAGGTTGGCTGCTACACATCTCTGGCCT
>ONMN01000115.1 GCA_900318885.1 uncultured Prevotellaceae bacterium
GACCTTGACCATTACCAAGATAACGAAAGGTTGCAGCGACAACTGGCTGAAGCTCGACATGAACCGTTATAAGAATGCCGTAGTAGTCAGGAAATAGTGTAACCGTTATCTTTTTTTGCTATCTCGACATGGCAAAATCGGGGGTACGTTTGGGGTTCACTTCAAAACCTGTCCCTGTGATTGTGGTTGGAGATATGAAAAGAGAACTGAATAAAGACAGGGAACACTAGGGACAGGTCAGCGTTTCACTCCTAAAAAAACGGAGGGTTCCTGTAATCTGCTTTGAATCCGAAATCGACCGCCTTGTATATCCGCTCTACGGCCTGATGGAAGACAAAATCAAAATCGTTGAAAGGAAAGAATAATGGTGATGTACGGATTATTATCCTTGCAAGACTTTGATAAACTCGTCGATGCCTACCACGTCGATGTAGGGAAATGGTGTCTGTTTGAGAATATCATAGTGATGGTCTTCTGTAACGATATAGCGGGCATTAGCCTTGAAAGCGCAGTCTACGAATTTGTCATCATCGGGGTCTGCGGTAATGAGACGAAGATGATAGTACACTTGAACCATCTTGGAGTTGGGCAAGTCAAGGATAGCGGTTATAACGTTCGAAGCAATCTCTGGTCCCACTTTCTGAGTGAGAATCTCCTCATATTCAGCAAGAATCTCATTAGTGACACAAAGCGTGTACTTCCCTTCAACGAAATCACGCCAGACAGAATAGTAGGCACTACGCCGCGAAAGCGACATCAGCAGACAGTTGGTATCAAGAACAATATTCATTACTGCTTGTATGGCGTGCGCATGTGTTCAGACTTCCACTCTTCCATCACGTTGTCGTTGAGCACGCCCTCATCCCAAAGGCGGTCGATGGCATCTTCAGCTCGCTTGGCGAAATACTGGCCAAGCATGCGGCGAATGTCTTGCATTTCCACTTCTGAGGATACTCTGGACGCCAATTCCAACATCTCAATCTGGAATGGAGTGAACGGCTTTGCCTGTATAGTTGCTGCTTCCATAATGAATCTCCTTTGTACACTATTTGGCTGCAAATTTAATAAAATTTTCTGAGATAAACGAATAAAACAATAAAAACTTGCATTTTATGACAATAAAAAGGGGGACATCAGGGACAGGCAAAAATAAACATTGAAAGTGTTAAAAGCTTTAAAATAATCGACAAAAAAGAAATTAAAGTAACACAGCATGTTCTGAATGAAGTGAACCCCAAAGACTTAATACCAACAGACAGATACCGATATAACAATTAGTTCTCACAGAATTTGGTACTTCTCGTTTTTTCTCTTACCTTTGGCATCCAGTAAATTTCAAAGAGCAGTAACTAGAATCAACAAATTATGAAGAGAAAGGGATTGATTATATTTGCAATATTAGTAGGACTTGTAGGATGTCATTCATATAAAAATATGCCTTATGTCTCATATTGGAATAATGAAATGTATGAAATAATAGGGCCTCAGAAAGAATATTGTATATACAATCACGGGGTCGGAGAACCTGATCATTTCTGGAGATAAAAGCAAGATTCCGCAAACTCATTGAGGGTTTGCGGAATCTTATGTTATTGAATTAAGACGGTGAGGTCCTGCGACTTCTGATTATAGAGCTAATCCCAATGCTTTGGCAACGACATCTATTAAAATGCCAGTGCCGCTGTTGAGAGCTGCTTGCTTATGTCCTGAAGGGCTTCACGGAATTGCTTGCGTTCCGCATCTGTAAAGGCAGCTTGTTTGCCATTAACCGTGTTGCCATTCACTTTCTGCATAAGCCATCCGCGTGACTTGCCAAAATATTTCTTTGCAATATAGCTGAACGAGATAGCTTCTGGTACTTCGCCCAATTTTGTCAATTTGCAGGCAGGATCCCTTTTCTCAGTTACGGCTTCAAAATATGCCCTGACCTTTGGGTCTTTAATATTATTTACCGGATTTTCCATAATCTTCTCTTTTTTTTTGTTCTAAATCCATCCCAATGAGGGAACTATCGTTTTTACCTTAATAATTCTTCTATTGTATCTATGAGTTTCTGAAACTCTATCATTTTTCTAAACACCTACGGTAGAATTCAAGTCCTTCTTGTAGTTCAATTTGCTCTGATTGCGTTCATGTTCGTTATTTGCGTGCAAAGATAATAAACTTTTGTTTAACAAACAAGGGTGTACGAGAAATTCTTTCTGATTAAACAAAAGTTTAACGTTTGTTTGGATTTCCCCATAACGGAAGAAAATGCTAGTGAAGTAAAACGTCAAACTTTTCTGCCGTCATTGTTTGCTATTTGGGAAAAAAGTGCTAACTTTGCGGCATCAATAAAAGAAGGAAGTATGATTAGAAATATTGCATTTGACTTGGGAGGTGTGGTGCTGGCGCTGAGTTATGAGCAGGCCGTGAAACGGTTTGAGGAAATCGGACTGAAGGACGCCAGACAACGGTTGGATGCCTTCGAACAGAAGGGTATCTTTGGTGAATTGGAGTCTGGACAGATTACGGCTGAAGATTTCCGTAGGGAACTGAGCGTGCTCGTAGGTAGGACGTTGACAATGGACGAATGCTACTGGGCTTGGCACGGCTATGTGGATCATGTGCCCAAGCGCAATTTGGAGGCGATTCTCAGTCTTAGGGCCAGGGGATATAAGGTGTGTCTGCTGTCGAATACGAATCCCTTTATGATGCAGTGGGCTGACAAGGATTTCGACGGTGAGGGGCATCCTATCAGCTATTTCTTCGACGCTATGTATCTGAGCTATGAATGTAAGATGATGAAGCCCAAGCGTGAAATCTTCGAGATGATGCTGAAAGGCCTGCAGGCGTTGCCTGAGGAAACCGTCTTCGTGGACGATGGCCCCCGCAATGTCGAGACGGCGGCTGCGATGGGTATGCTGACGCTCTGTCCGCCCAACAATGAAGACTGGACGGCAGCATTGGAGAATATGCTGCGATAGAAAACAAGATTCCGCAAACCCTCGATGAGTTTGCGGAATCTTTTTATGTATGCTTGGGGTTACATGTAGCCCAGCCAGCGTAGGATGTCGTTGAGGTTTGCGACAACCATGAGGAGAATGAGGATGCCGAAGCCGACATACTCGGCCTTGATCATGAAGTTCTCGGAGGGCTTGCGGCGCGTAATCATCTCGTAGAGGAGGAAGAGTACGTGGCCACCGTCGAGGGCCGGAATGGGGAGGATATTCATGAAGGCGAGGATAATCGACAGGAAGGCGGTCATCTTCCAGAACATATACCAGTCCCACATGGGCGGGAAGAGGCTGCCGATGGCTCCGAAGCCACCGAGCGACTTGGCACCCTCGGCAGAGAAGACGTACTTCATGTCGTCAACATAAGAGGTGAGGACATGCCAGCCGTACTTGATGCCGGCGGGGATGCTCTCGAGGAAACCGTACTCGACGGTGGTGGGCTTGTAGATGTCGGCAAGGGCCTTGATGGTGAAGCCGAGCTTGAGTTCGGGAGTGAGGACGACTTCCGTGGTGTCGACTTTGGCGTCGTTACCATATGCGATGACCACTGTGCGGGCCTTGAGTGAGTCGGCAGCGGTAGTAGCAGTGGCGAGGAGGTCCTGACGACGGCCGAGCTGGTCGATGAACTCGTTGTAGGAGTCAACGGGGGCACCGTTGATCGCGAAGAGACGGTCGCCTTTCTTCAGGCCAATCTTATCGGCGGGGCTGCCGGGGAGGACGCTATCAATCTGGGCGGGCATCAGCGGACGCACGAAGGCGGGATCGGCCTTGAGCATTCCGAGGAGATTGAGATCGCCGGGCAGTGTGATGCTCATGGGCTTGCCGTCGCGGATGATATCGACGCGATGGGCCTCGGAGATGTCGCGATAGAGGTCGGCGGAGAAGTCCTTAAAGGCCTTGGTATCGGTGCCGACGAGGATGTCACCATCGCGGAAACCGTAGGATTTGGCCTCCTGATTGAACTTCATACCCAGCGTCATATCCTTGACAGGGATGTAGGTGTCGCCCCACCAGAAGAGAATCTGCGCATAGATGAACAGGGCGAGGAGGAAATTGACCAGTACGCCGCCAATCATGATGAGCAGTCGTTGCCAGCTGGGCTTGGCACGGAACTCGTAATTCTGGACGGGTTGTTTCATCTGTTCAGTATCGAAACTCTCGTCAATCATGCCCGCTATCTTACAATAGCCGCCGAGGGGAATCCAGCCGATGCCGTACTCGGTGTCGCTATTCTTGGGTTTGAACTTGAAAAGACTGAATTTCCAGTCGAAGAAAAGGTAGAACTTCTCGACGCGTACTCCGAAGAGTTTGGAGAAGAA
>ONMN01000113.1 GCA_900318885.1 uncultured Prevotellaceae bacterium
TGCCCTCTCCGACCGCATCAAGGTGGGTGCTGCCGTGTGTTGGATGGTAACCACCGACGAGCAGCTGACCTTCAAGTATAAACGGACGGAGAACGGTGGGTTTGCCAATTGTCTCCCTGGCCTGCGCCGTTGGCTTGACTATCCGCATATCGCCAGCATTGCCTGTCCGAAGCCCATGCTCTTCATCAACGGCTCGCAAGACAAACTCTTCCCGGTAGCAGGAGTCGAGAAGGCTTTCAGCATCATGCATGACACATGGAAGAGTCAGGGGGCTGACGAAAAACTGGAGACTGAACTCTGGGACATTCCACACAGCTGTGACAGGAAAGCACAGAAACGAGTACTGGATTTCTTTAACAAACACCTATAACAACAACATGAGAATCAAACAAAAACTACTGTCTGTCCTTTTAACAGGACTATGCGCAACAGCTAACGCACAGATATTGCCCTACCAGAATCCGCAACTGAGTGCGGAACAGCGTGCCGACGACCTCTTAGGACGACTGACCTTAGAGGAGAAGGCAAAACTGATGATGGATGTATCGCCAGCCATACCACGTCTGGGCATCCCTGAGTTCCACTGGTGGAACGAGGCATTGCACGGCATCGGGCGCAATGGCATTGCCACCGTATTCCCCATCACGATGGGTATGGCAGCAACCTTCAACGACCATCTGGTGTATCAGGCATTCTCTGCTGCCAGCGACGAGGCTCGTGCCAAAAACACAGAGGCCCGACGGAAGAACGAACTCATACGCTACAGAGGCTTATCGTTCTGGACACCTAACATCAATATCTTCCGTGACCCACGCTGGGGACGCGGACAGGAAACGTATGGCGAAGACCCCTATCTGACCAGCCGCATGGGTGTGGCTGTGGTGAACGGTTTACAGGGGCAGGAGTATTCAAGCAAATCTAATAGCTCTAAGAAATACAAGAAACTCTTTGCCTGTGCCAAGCACTATGCCGTACATAGCGGACCGGAATGGAACCGCCATGAGTTCAATATAGAAAGTCTGCCCGAGCGCGACCTATGGGAAACCTATCTGCCAGCCTTCAAGGCTCTGGTACAGGAAGCCCAGGTCAAGGAGGTGATGTGTGCCTACCAAGCCATTGACGGCGAACCCTGTTGTGGCAACACGCGCTATCTGCAGCATATCCTGCGCGACGAATGGGGATTCCAAGGTATTGTGACGAGTGACTGCGGTGCTATTGACGATTTTTACAAGCCCGGTCGCCACAATTTCGTGAAGACGGATGAAGAAGCCTCAGCACGAGCCGTCATTGCAGGTACCGATGTAGAGTGTGGTAGTGTGTATAAGTCACTGCCAGAAGCTGTGAAGTCGGGAAAGGTATCAGAACAGCAACTGAACACCTCACTTCGCCGTCTGCTGATAGGACGTTTCGAGCTGGGCGACTTCGACCCCGACGAGATGGTGGAATGGACCAAGATACCTATGAGTGTCGTAGCCAGCAAGGAGCACAAGCAGATAGCCCTCGATGCGGCTCGTCAAAGTATTGTGCTGCTGAAGAACAACGGCATACTACCCCTCAGACATCAAACATCAAACATCAAACCTAAAATCGTCGTGATGGGACCTAATGCCAACGATTCTACCATGATGTGGGGCAACTACAACGGACAGCCCACCCAGACAACAACCATCCTGCAGGGCATTCGGAAGTATCTGCCTAACGTGCCGTTCATACAGGGATGCACATGGACCAGAAAAGAGGTGCCCGTCAGTATGTTCAATCAGATAGTCACTGACGACGGACGTCCCGGACTACAGGCTAACTACTGGAACAACGACCGCATGGAGGGACTGCCTGCCATGGCCATTCGTCTCACGGAGCCACTCCATCTGGACAATGGCGGCAATACGGCTTTTGCACCAGGTGTCAACCTCGAGCACTTCACGGCACGTTATGAAGGTGTGTTCCGTCCGCAACAGGATGGTGAGGTGACTTTCGACATTCTCAACGACGACTTCTCGATGCTTGTTTTCAATGGCGACACCCTGCTCAACCGCACCAACGGACACGGTGTGCGTGATGCCCATCTGAACTACAAGGTAGAGGCAGGCAAGAGCTATCCCCTGCAACTGGTGTATATCCAATATACAGGTCATGCTATGTTGCAGTTCGACATCAATATGGTTGATCACTCACCTGCAGCCCTCTCACCCTTTACTGATCCACAGTCACCACTCAAGGATGCCGACATCGTCATCTTCGTCGGTGGCATCTCGCCCCGTCTGGAAGGCGAGGAGATGAAGGTCAGCGAACCGGGTTTCAAGGGTGGCGACCGCACCAGTATCGAACTGCCTCAGGTTCAGCGTGAGTGGCTTGCCGAACTGAAGAAGGCTGGCAAACGCATCATCTACGTCAACTGTTCGGGCTCAGCCATCGCCCTGACTCCGGAAGATGCTATTGCCGATGCCATCCTACAGGCTTGGTACGGTGGAGAGAGTGGCGGTCAGGCTGTGGCAGAGGTACTCTTCGGGAAATGTAACCCCAGTGGCAAACTGCCTATTACTTTCTATAAGAGCGAGAAGGATCTGCCCGATTTCCTCGACTATCGCATGGCGAACCGCACCTACCGTTATTTCAAGGGCACCCCACTCTACCCCTTCGGTTACGGACTGAGCTATACCACCTTCGACATTAGCAACCCTCAGTATATTAATAATAAGGTACGCGTGAAGGTGAAGAATACCGGCAAGCAGGAAGGCACGGAAGTGGTACAGGTTTATATGCGTAACACTGCCGATAAGGAAGGACCGCTGAAGACGTTGCGTGCCTACCAGCGTGTTA
>ONMN01000111.1 GCA_900318885.1 uncultured Prevotellaceae bacterium
AGGGAAAAAGGGAGTGCGAGGGAGAAATGAAATTATTATCTATAATTATATATTATTAATTTTATATATATTATAATATATATAAAATATTATAGCCCCTCTTTGCACTTTTGAAAACACCAAAAAATAACAAAGTAACAAGTAACAAATAACGTTTTATGCCCTTCCTGATTTTTATGCAAAATTAAGGTGAAAAATAGGTGCCAAAAAAGGTGGTTTATTGCCCAATTATTTGTTTTGCCTTTGAAAAAATCGTACCTTTTCATTGTGATACCTGAGAGGGCTGCGGGAGCCGACAAATTCTCTTCGGCGGGAGAGAAAAATTTTGTCCGCCGACAAAAAAGTGTTGGTCCGCCGATGAACCACAAAACCACAGGTCTGCAGCAAGTGGCAAATGGTAAAATATCACAACAAAAGTGAAAAGTTCGCTAAGTTACTAATCTACTAAAAACAAACAATTATGATTAACATCAAAGCACAACAGACACTCGTGAAATTCAACAAGCAGGATCCTGGCACATGGCTCTACCTGATGCGCCCCGAGACCTACAGTAAGCTAACCGAATCGAAGGTGATTGACGAAGCTGCCGTTCGCAGCGGTATTCAGCGCGGAGCACTCAAGGGTGCATGGGATGCCATCGGAGCCGTCATCAAGGCGTGGACCACGGAAGGTCACTCGGTAGCTATCCCCGGACTCGGTAGCATCCGATTCAGCATGAACGCCACGGCTGTGGCCGATGTCAACAAGGTGGCAAAGGAGCTCATCCATACCCGTAAGGTGGTGTTCACTCCCAGCGTCGATATCAAGAACGAGCTGAAGAACACCAAGGTGTCCATCACCTGTATCGACAAGGACGGCAAGATCGTCAAGCGCACTACCGACGAGTCGGAAGACGAAGTCATCGACGATGGCGAGCAGCAGGGCGGTGGTCCTTCTACTGAAGGCGGCGGACCAAGCACAGAAGGTTAATGGTTAACGGTAAACGGTTAATGGTTATGAAGAATTCAAAATGGAAAATGGTGATTCAGATACTGATAAGTATCCTCACCGCACTGGGAACATCGCTGGGAGTGACGAGCTGTATGGCGTAAAGCCTCTCCCCAACAGCCTCTCCCCAACCCCTCTCCAAAAAGAGAGGGGCTTTTTACATGCCGCTGGCGAAATCGTCGTCTAAGAAGCGGGAATCAGCGATTATTGGATTCTTGTCGCCTTCGCCAATTTTCTTGTGTACTACACGCTTGCTAACGGTATCGGATGGCCATCATGGTCAAGTCGTCACTCTGTTCGGCTTCGCCTACAAACTCGCGGACGGAGGTGGTCATCTGTTCTATGAGCTGACGGGGCTCCTGGTCCTTTGACGAGAGGAAATGACGGGCTACGTTGTTGATGCGATCCATCTGGAACTGAGCGCGGACGGCATTCATCGCCTCGGTCAATCCGTCGGTGAAGAGGAAGATGGTGGTGCCAGGACAAATCGTAGTTTCTTCCAACACGAAAGTCCATTGAGACATGACGCCTACAGGGATATTCGACTCACAATGCAGTTCGCTGACATCAGTACCAAGGAGCAGCGGAGCATCGTGACCGGCATTGCAGTAATGCAAGTGGCCTGTCGGCAGGTCGAGCACACCGACGAAGAATGTGACGAACATCAACGAACTGTTCATGTCAACCATCGTATTGTTCATCACTTCCACTATCTCGTCGGGCTTCGTCAGGTAAGTAGCGACGGTGCGGAAGACGGCTCTGGTGACAGCCATGAAGAGAGAGGCTGGAACGCCCTTGCCTGATACGTCGCCGATGCAGAAGAAGAGTTTGTCGTCGCGGAAAAAGAAGTCGAACAGGTCGCCACCGACATCCTTGGCGGGAGTCAGCGAAGCGTATATCTGCACATCGTCCCTGTCGGCCTTGTTGGGGAAATTGACGGGCAGCATGCCCTTCTGGATGTTGCTGGCAATGTGAAGGTCGCGTTCTATTGATGCCTTTTGTGAGGTGGTATCCTTCAGTTCCTCGATATATTTCACCAGCGACTGCTGCATATCGGCAAACGAGTTGCTCAGCTGGCCTATCTCATCAATGCGCTGTAATTCGGGCAGCTCAGCGTCGAACTGTCCGGAGGCAATGGTCTCAGCCCCTTTTGCCAGTCGTCGCAGGGGTGTGAGTTCGTGGGTGATGATGCGGATGAAGAGGTAGAGCATCACCAACAGACCAATAACAACGATAGACATGACGGAACGGCGCAGACGGTTGAAACTGCTGAAGACATCACTTTCCGGGCAAACAATAGCCATCGAACAGCCAGTCTTACCGAGGGGCTTGTAGAACACGTAGCAGTCCTCTCCGCCAATAATCATGTGTTTCATACCTTCCTCCCCACGCTGCATGGCGCGACCTAAAGCCACCATAGCTGTGTCGGGCGTTTCCATCGTCTGGGTAAAGATGGTCTGACGGGTAATCTTGGTCGTATCAGGATGTACGAAGTAAGTACCTCCACGCCCTATCATGATGCTATAGGAGTGCGGATAGGGTTTGGTGGCAGAGATGGTCTGCGAGAGCCAGCTGATAGACAGGCTGGTGTTGACGACACCCACCTTGTTTCCATGTTGATCCTTGATGGCCTGACAATAGCTGGTCACCATATCGCTGGTATTCGTCGCCGTATCGAAGTCCATGTAGGGATCGGTCCAACAAGATTTGTCGAGCAGCATGGGCATCAGATACCATTCCATATAGAAATATTGGTAGCTGTCGTTGCCACCCTGTATGGCTTGGATGCTGTCACCGTCGATTTTGGCATACGCCGAGAAATACCGGCCCCATTCCTTGAAATAATACGGTTCGAAGGCGATAGAGCAGTTGTAGAAGTCGGGGTTGTTCTGCAGCATGCCCCTGCAATATGAAAACATGGAGTCGGGCTTGTCGATATGCTGCTGTGCGAGCCAGGTGGTCATGTTGGTTGCCACCTCCACTCGGTTCAGGATGCCCTCGACGCGCAGCGAGGTCTTGTCGAGTATCTGGGTAGCGTGATGATTGATAGCCTCCTTGCGAACGGCATCACGCGACTGGACGAACAGGAAACCGAGTGCAACCACGAAGATGATGGCAGCAAACAGAACCACCCACAGGCTGACCTTGATGGATAGTTTTCGACGGATGTATTGGAATAATTCCTTCATTTCTTTCAGTCGGTTAAGAGTTCTTCATACTTCACCTGACGGGTCAGCATGTGGCTTTCGAGCATCAGGCGACTGGCAAGATCAACCATATCGCGACGAAGGCGGAACTCACGTTTCTTCGATTCGCGATCCACCTGCAGGCGCAACACTTCTTTCAACATCAGCCGCTGCATCACACGATTGGTGGCAATTTTGTTATCTTCCACCTGCTTCATGACAATATCCAGCGCCTCCTCGGGATGTTTGGCAGCCCACTCCCACCCCTTCCGGCAGGCAGCAGCAAACTTCCTGGCCTGCTCGCGGTGCTGCTCGTAGTAGGCACGCGTCATATAGACACCATCCTCCTGTACGTTGTAACCATGATTGCAGAATCGGTAAACGCACTTCTCGTCCAGTTCCAAACCAGCCTGTATCAGCTGATAGTACTCATTGTAGCTCAAAGCCAATGTAGCATCAAGCGCACCCGTCAGGAAGAGGTTGATGTCTTGGGCAAAGCGCACCCATTTGTAGTCCAAATGTTCCTTGAGACTCATGATGATGGCCAGTTGCCCGAAACCGACACTCCAGATGCCCACTTTGGCGCCCTTCTGCGTCAGCGGGTCTTTGCCTCGGGCAGAAATGATGACCATCCCGTTGTTCATCGACGTCTGGAGAATATTCACCAAAGGAAAGCCTCCATCCACAATCTCTATTGCCTGGCACAGTTGCAGCGTAGTGGCCTGAGACGCATTAGAACGGATACGGCTCATGGCGGATTGGGTGACTGAGGGATGTTCAATCTTCACCTTCACGCCTGCCTCACGAAAGAAACCCTTGGCCTCGGCTACATAGAAACCGGCAAACTGAGCCTGTGCCGTCCACTGAGGCGTAAACACGATGGTTTCGTCCTGCGCCTGCACCACATGGACAGTCGCCATGAGTGCAAGGAAGCTAATCAGAATTCGTTTTATTGACTGCATAGATTAATCGTCAACTAGTATTTCAATGCAAAATTACTTATATTCATCTAAAAAACAATACACGGGCGAACTCGGCAGTAGGAACTCTGCCGGTCGCACCACCATTTGCAATCGATGACACCGTAATCCCACGCCCACAGTTCGCCATCGTCAGTACTTGACCAGTAGAAGAAAGGATCCAGTTCCTGAC
>ONMN01000110.1 GCA_900318885.1 uncultured Prevotellaceae bacterium
CTTGCAGAACGTACCGTCGTCAGCGATGTCGAGCACCAGCGTCGCATCGTCCTTCTCGAAAACATCCTCGAAGTAACATTCCATCGACGTGAATCCGAACTGTTCGGCATTGTAGCCTTCAATGCGGCCTTTCACCGTGATGGTGTCGGTCTTGAACCAGTCAGCAGGCACAGCCCATGGATTTGCATCGGCGAATTCCTGCATCGTAGGTACTTTCAGTTTTGTCTTCTTATCATGGATGCCTAACAGCTTAAATGCTCTGTTTCCGTCACCTTCGATGAAGTTGAATATCTGCAACTTCTTCGGCAAAGGTTCGAAATGCATGGTAAACTCGGTGATTCCACTCTCTGGTGACTGCACCCATGTGTTGAGTTTCAGTCCCTCAGCCGAGCGCAAGGTGTAGCGATGGCCATCCTCGTCCATCAGGTAGCTCTCCTTGACAAAACGGAAATACTGCCCCTTGGGATACTTCATCGAGAAATGCACGGTGGTTGCCGTATCCCTGAAAACCACTTCGCAGGCTTTCAGTCCGTCGCCTCTCACGTTCACGCAGGCCATCCACTCCGGGGCTTTGATGGTCTTAAAAGTCTTTGCTTGTCCCGTCATTGCGACGAGGGCAAACAGGATGGTGATGATGATTTTCTTGTTCATTTCGTTTAATTTTCAATTTCATGGGGTGGCCAATAGGGCATAAGGAATGTTATCGCATAGCATGGAACAAGCCGCTTGTTCGGCATCATTCTCAATGATCTGATTATCCATTACCTTTTGGTCGATTACTGGAGAGGTCTGAGCAGTCAAGGGCTTTACATACTTAGTGACAGTGCGCGTCTGATACACGGTGTCTCGGACAGTCTCAGTATGCACAATGGTGTCGTGTTGCACAAGAATGTTTTGTGCCATTGGCTGGATGTCAGACTGTGACATGTTAGCACGAACGCCGTAGCCAGCAATAAAACTGATGAAACTGGCGGCAATGGCTATCGCGGCTGCTATGCCACGGCTATGACGATGATGGGGATGCCACGTTTCAACGTCCATACGGCTGTTTACTGATTCACGCTGACGGCGGGCGGACTGGATAATCTGTTCGTTACTTATCTTCATATTTCTTGAGTTTTTTACGGATGATGTTCATTGTTTTGTGGAGACGCGATTTAACGGTGCCTTCAGGAATATCGACAATCTCAGCAATCTGCGGAATTGTCAGTTCTTCCTGATAGTGTAGAGAGAAGATTTGGTGCAATGACGGGGGAAGTTCTGCCAACGCCTGTTCCAAAGCTTGGTCTAATGTGGCTTCGTCCAACTCAACCTCAATCTGCTGATCATTCACTGGCTCAGAATCGAGGGTGGCTAACAGTTGCGCCTCGTAGGCATTGCTGCGATAGTGGTTGCGACAGATATTATAGGCTATGGTGAAGAGCCACGTATCAACCCGGCGTCCCTCCTGATAACTGCTCCTTGCCTCGTATGCACGCAGAAAGACATCGTGCGTGGCATCGGCTGCCAGTTCCTCGTCGCCACCTAACTGTAGGAAGAAGAACCCTTTTAATCTACGCGCATAGCGGCGATACAGCTCTTCGAAAGCTGTATCGCTGCCTGCCGCAGCACGTGCCATCAGCTGTTCATCGGTCTGCTGGCGTAGTGGTTTAAAATGGAAGATGCTCATTTCAGATAGCCTTTGAATTCATCCACATCGTAGCTTTCCTTATCTAACCGCTCAATGATGTCGGTAAAGATGTCGTACAGCCACTGGTAGCGCTCCCGGTTGTGCTTTTTGTAGTAGGGCAACTGGTCTTGCAACAGCCGCATATAGTTCATGGCGTAAGCGTCGGCCGAAAATGAGAAGCGCTGCGTGTTCTTCATCTCAGGATGGAACGGCATGCGAAGGTACTCCAAGCGATAGCGCTGCTCTATGTTGCGACGCTTCACAGCCCTGTTGTCGTAGGGGGTGGTGGAGTAGCGAATGGTGAGCCCCTCGTTGTATAAGCGGGCCTTCAGTTCGTCAGGCAATCCTTGCCCAATAATGTGTTGCCAGATGTCATGAGCCGACAGATAGACGGGGCGCTTGGAGTGATCGAAAATGTAGTGCATGATGGCTGTCAGAGTCTTGTCCTGCCACATAGACCACAGCTGATTCCATATTTCATCGCTGAAGGGGATGCCAATGCGCCCAAACACATCTTGTACATATTCGGGAACCATAGCGGCATTCTCGTCATATAGAATCTTGTCCTTGTGAACGCCTAACACATATTGCAGAATCATCTTGCCAATGACGTCACCTTCATGTGCACCGATGTAGATGCCGCCCTCCTCCATGCCTTGCAGCTCGTTGAAGTGATATTGCAACGACTCCTCGGGATATTGCCCGCTCTCGTAGTATTGGGTCAGCACGTTGGTCATCCTCACAGTGTCGCGCTTCGGAATGAGGTACTGCATCCACAGCTCGTAGTCGCCAGCAGGAGCATCCTTTGGCAACAGGACGATGGCTGAGTCAGCTGTGAGTTCTCTCCTGTCGGTCGTGGTAGCAAGCATCCCTTCATATTCGCAATAGTATGCGGTGTAGCTGCCGGGGATGGCCTTCTTGATTCGCTCCAACAGCGGCACCATATTCTCCTTGAAGTAATGTGTGCCCGTCTCCCAATCCTTACATCTCAGTTTGAACTCCTGACAAGAGCATATTTCGAAGAGGTTGCGCCACGCCACATTATCCTTCGGGTGCTGGGCGACGAAGTTGTTCCAATAATTGTACATGCTGTCTACCTTGAGCGAGTCCGACAAATAAATCGGTGCACCACCCCGCCCAATAAGTTCTGTTCTCTGTGCGCTGGCTCCCGTCATCATTGTGAGGCCCACCAGCATTGAAATGATTTTCTGTTTCATAATTACTTTTTTTAAGTTTGGTTTTGACAGCATACACACGAAACGTCAAATCGTTCATTTTTTTTTCAAATTTATTGTTGTACTTTATTTATGTATACTACGTTTTCGCGGAAATATGACGCTGCGGGTCGTTATACTGTAAGCGTCTCCGTTTTTCCGCATTGTAGCATTGCTCGAAAGTTGCTACCTTTGCACCCATGTATCAAAAGTATAAATTATGGATGCAAAGAAAGATT
>ONMN01000117.1 GCA_900318885.1 uncultured Prevotellaceae bacterium
TGATGATGGTTTGCTTGTTCATTGTTCGTTTCCTTTTATGACGGAATATGATAATAGCGTGCTACAACGGTATTACGCGAGCGGTATTGTCGCTGAATATCGCTCCGATGACGTAGTAATGGGGCGAGTGCTTGAAATATTCACTTTCCATGATGTTCTCTTCCGTCAGTTCCTTCTCTCCGCAGAAACGACATATCTTATAATTGGAATCCCACCAGAAAGAACCATAAAGGGCAAGGGGAATGAAAGTGTTAGGTCGTAACGCTGAAACCCGGATTGGAACCTTTTCGTAGAGGTAAAAAGTTTCTGGCGCATCGGGAACGGGCTTGAGCACCAAATCCCTTGCCAAGCCATTACCGCTGTCCGGGCGTACATATACTGTTACCATTGAATCCGTTTGTACCGATTGTCTGGGAGAGAAGCCAATGGATAAGTTTTTTGCCATATTAAGTCTCTGCCCTTTCATTTCGCTTACCATGCCCAGTTGGTTATACTCTCGGATGACGAGGATGATGAGTGAAGCAGAATCCTGCAAAGAGGAAATGTCGTAGGTCAGCACTGCGTCATCTTGCGTTTTCTTCTGTTCCGTAGCATACTTAGGCTTGGTTTCAGCACTCTTGGTTTCGTTTCCTTGACCTTTCAGTACGATACTGACAGACAATATCGTCACAAGGGTGAGGAGGATGGGGATGATGGTTTTCTTGTACATGTAGGTTATTCTAATGATATGTTATAAATGACACAAGCCCCCTCGTCATCGCCTTCCTTAAAGTCGAATGTGGAAGGCATGACATCGAATGGCTCGAATGTAAGTGTGAAGTCTGTGAAATGCAGAACGCTCATAATGCCTTCAGACGAGTCGGAAGCCTTCTGCCGAGGACTGGTTTCCGCGTCGAGCGTAATGCCGTCGGCAACAGTTACCTTATACTTTTTGCCGTTGGCTATCAGATAACAACTGCTGGCGATAAGGAAGCGGTCTTTGTCTTGTCCATAGAAGCGGAAACAGACTGAAGTTCCTTGGGGATTAGTCTCGACTCGCCGGATGACTAATTGGAGGTTGGTACTATTGTCCTGCTTGGGTCCATTGATGGCATCGGCCATTCCAAGGAACATCCCTGGGGTATAGCCGACGGACTTCCATACAACATGGTGGTCGGGTGACAACAGTACGTAGTAGGGAATGGCCGGACTATCGCAATAGCGGCTTTCAATGCCACCCTTGGCCATCTTCCCGTCGTTCCAGTTTTTCCAGACAATATGCTTGCTCCAGTCGCTTTCCTGCCATGCCGACAACTTGTCGCGGTTGATGCCAACGATTTCCAACCGTTCTTGTAGTACTTCACGAATCCGTTTCATTTCATGCTCGGCCATGCGACAGGGGCCACAACCGAGACTCCAGAAATCGAGCAACACATAACGACCACGCAACTCTGCAAGGTGATGTGTGTTGCCCTGCATGTCGAAGAAGTCGGCATCGACAGCCTCTTCGCCTGGTTGAACAATGTGGAGCGGATAGACAAGCCTATGAATGTATTCCAATTCATTCTCGAATCCCTTTGGCGCACGAGCGACAACGGATTTTTCAACTTCTTTCAGCAACTCCATATAGGGGAAGTTCTTGATGTTGTTGGCAGAGCGGCATGCATCTCTTAATTCTGCGAGCGATGCTGCGTCCACAGGCAAAGAAGGTATTATTTCTAACGTCTTCTTAACATATTCGATATAGTCACTATTCGTGCCCATTCGCAAAAGGTTGTTTATTGCATCGCGGGTATGTTCCATGACGCGATTGGCGGTTACCTGTTCGGGGAGCGTACTCTCCACCTTCCACATCGGGTAAATACAATCCTCGCCAGTCATTTTGATGACAGCATTGGGGGCGACGAAAATGGTCTTGATGAAATTTGGGCATCCTTCTCCTTCAAGATAAAACTTACACTCTGTTAGTTTTTCTACGGGTACATTCAAGATGAAGTTTCCTGCATGTACCGTGTCTTTTGCAACGCGTACCATGTCGATTATACATACTGCCTCTGTTCCATTCTTCAACATGGGTGAATAGCCCTTGATGGTTGCTGTCTTTGTCTGTGCCTGCCCCGACAATGCAACGAGGGCGAGCAGGATGGTGATAATGTTTTTCTTGTTCATATTTGTTTCTTATTTGTCGTTACCTTATATTATATATACGCCATTATCGCGGAAATATGACGCTGTGGGACGTTAAATGTTCTTATTCCACCTTCAGTTTCTCCTTTCCTTTGTACTTCGTCATGTCGCTAACGATGACCTGATCGCCAGATTCCAGGCCGCTGACGACCTCGATGTAGTCGTAGTTGCACTCGCCGAGGCGGACTTGGCGGGGGTGGAGCATGTTGCCGTCGAGGACGAAGAGGGTGTAGTCGCCGGGGCCGCTGTAGAAGGAGCCGTTGCGGATGCGGAGCACGTCGTCCTTGATGCTGGTGATGACGAA
>ONMN01000108.1 GCA_900318885.1 uncultured Prevotellaceae bacterium
CTTGTTCTCGATGTCAAGACCGGGATAGCCAAACATACGGCCGATAAGCACCAGTTCCTCATCATTAATCTTCAAGATATTGCAACGCTGGAACGACTCGCGCAGAATCTCCTGCGTATAGAACTGCTGGCGAAGGTTGATGTCGAAGATCTTCAGGCAGTCGGCGGGTGTGGCATCAAGAAACTTCTGGATGGTCTCGCGACTGACCACGTTGCGCTGGGCTAATGAGCCGAAGCAGACGGCACGGCAGTTGCGGGCAATCTCGGCGATGTCGTCATCGAAAGGGATGTTGTCCCAAGCGACGTTCTCTTTGATGTCATACGTGGGAATGCCCTGCTCGTCGAGCTGCACCTGCACCGTGCCGGTGGGATATTTCACACGGGGCATGAGATAGTTCAGGTCATGCTCCTTCAGGGCCTCGATGGTCTCTTCGGCCAGTTTGTCCTCGCCCAGTGCGCTGACGGCGATGGTGTTGTCCATGCCCAGGAACTGCCCGGCATGATAGGCGAAGTTAGCGGGTGCACCACCCAGTTTCTTACCTTCGGGAAGTACATCCCACAGGACTTCTCCGAGTCCTACTACATAACGTTTGTTAGCCATAATATTTAATCTTTAATTTTTAATCTTTAATGTTTCACTTGTGGAATATATGTGAAGAGGTAGATGACACCAAAGGCCATCACGGTGACTGCTCCAGCCTGTCCCATGGCGTCGCTCATGAATCCCATAATGAGCGGGAAGATGGTGCCGCCAAAAAGCCCCATAATCATCAGGCCACTGACCTCATTCTGCTTGTCGGGCACAGAGAGTAATGCTTCAGAGAAAGCCATTGAGAAGATGTTGGAGTTACCGTAACCCACAAGGGCTATCGCAGTATAGAGCACAGCTTTAGACTCGCCGCTATACATGAGTACCATTGACGCAGCCATCAAACAGACGCTGATGATGAAGAACCAGCGAGTCTTCAAAACACGCAGGAAGAACGAGCCTGTCAGTGCACCAATGGTACGGAAGATGAAGTAGAGCGAAGTGGCAAAGGCGGCCTCGTTAAGGGTCATGCCCACACGTTCCATCAGCAGTTTCGGGGCGGTGGTATTCGTTCCCACGTCAATGCCCACATGACACATGATGCCGAAGAACGACAGCAGCACGATGGGTTTGCTTAACAGCTTGATGCAATCCATGAACGACGATGACTTGCCCTCTTGCATCTCCTCCTGAATCGGTGTTACCCATAGCAGCAAGGTGGACAATACGCCTACTACAAAGTAAACGATAAACAGCACGCGCCAGTCGTAACCGAACGACGGCATCATAGCTGTAGCACCCCACATAGCCAGATAAGGAGCAAGGAACGAGGCGATGGCTTTGACGAACTGGCCGAAGGTCAGGGTCGAGGCAAGATTCTTGTCGCCGATGATGAGCATGGCCAGCGGGTTGATGCTCGTCTGCATCAAAGCGTTACCGATACCGAGCAGCGAGAAGGCCACGAGCATTACGGTGAAGCTCTCACCTAACAGCGGGATGAAAAGCGACACAACGGTGACCACGAGCGAGAGCAGTACGGTGTTCTTACGGCCTATCTTGTTCATCAGCATACCCGTGGGAACGCTGAAGATGAGGAACCAGAAGAATACCAACGACGGGAAGATGTTTGCTACTGAGTCGGTCAATCCCAAGTCTTCCTTCACATAATTGGAGGCAATGCCCACCAGGTCCACGAAGCCCATGCAGAAGAAGCAGAGCATCACAGGAATCAGATAAATGGATTTGTTTTGATTACCCATAATATTTAATTTTCAATTTTCAATTATCAATTATCAATTCTCAATTTGATAGATTGTGGCTTTGCCGCCCTTTACTTTTATACTATTATAGGGCTCCGAGGGGAACACGAGATTGGTCATCGCCATCTTGCCCTCTGTATCGAAAGCCTCGATACTACAGCGGTCTATGAAGATGCGCAGCTGTTTGATGACGCCATGCGTGGGGGCCACCGTCGTGCAGGGGAACGCCTCGCTGAAATCGACAATGCCACTCTTCTGGCGGTCCATGGTGAATGTCTGCTGTGGAGCATCGTATTTCATCACCACCCGCTCGCCTTTGTCATTCGAGAGCACGATCTCTGCCTGGCTCTTCACGTCAACGACAATCTCGCAGGCCTCTGTAGGCTTCTTCACCTTGTCACCACGGAGTGCCAGCATCTCCTTCGAAGGCACCACACTGACGTAGGTCTCCTCGCCGGCACGGAACAGTCCCAAGTCGCGGGGAATCGAGTTGGCAGAGCGGAACTGCTTGGTGGGCACCTGGTTGGCATACTGCCAGTTGGACATCCATGCCAGCACTGTGCGTCGATTGTCTGGAGCATTATAGAACGAGACGGTGGCATAGTGGTCCTTGCCATAGTCGAGCCATTTCGTCACCTTCGGCATCGACTCGCACGTGAACTTATGACCATCAAACTGGCCTACGAAATACTGGGTGGCACTTCCGCCGAAGGGTCCTCCGGGGTTGATGTTGCAAATGAGCACCCAATTTCTCATTCCTAATTTCTCATTTCTAATTTCGAACAGGTCGGGGCATTCCCATACACCGCCGTGATTGCCATACTCCTTGCCGAACGAACTCTCGTATTTCCACTCCTTCAGGTCTTTCGACGAATAGATGCGCATCTCCTGTCCGGCAGCCAGAATCAGGTTCCATGCCTTGATGTCCTCATTCCAGAACGGACGCGGGTCGCGGAAGTCCTTGTCTTCGGCAGTCAATACGGGATTTCCCTCATATTTTGTAAATGTCTTGCCGCCATCATTGGAAAAGGCGATGCACTGTGCCTGCACGTCACCGCCAAATGGTGTGGGACGGCTTGCCGTATACATTGCTACAACAGTACCTTTGTCCAATACGCACGACCCGCTGAACATAGTGCCCCATGCATCAGGAGCCAGCGCTACGCCCTCGTCCTTCCAGTGAATAAGGTCGGTAGAGGTGGAGTGTCCCCAGTGCATGTTACCCCACATCGAGCCGTAGGGGTTGTACTGATAATAGAGATTCCAAACACCATCCTTATAAAACATCCCGTTAGGATCGTTCATCCATCCACGCTTTGGCGTATGATGGTACAGCGGACGAAACTTTTCATCTATCAAGGCGAAATCCGCATCGTTATTCTGCACTAATTTCTTGAAGCACACACTGCCCGTCGGCACATTCTGCACACATACCTTCAGTGCGCCCTTGCCCTGATATGGCTGCAAGTCCAACGCCACATAATAGTCCACCTTTTCGCGGGCCATACGCACGTTCTGCTCCATCTGTAGCATACCGCTGACGATAACCTGCACCTTCCCTTCAGGAGCAGACTCTTGAATGGGCAACCACAGATACCGTCCGTTGGCTTTCGGAGTCACGATGCTCTGCTCGCAAGCCTGCGGCATCACCGTCTGCGCCCCAGCCATCGTCAGCGTCATCACTGCCACCATTGTCATAAAACATCTTTTCATCATGCTCATTTGTCTTTAGTTATTAAAATTCTGCTGCAAAGATACAGGATTTCTCGCTAAAACGCTGTAATAATCGTTCACTGCATCATTATTGCTATAAATGTTATCCTGAAAAGCAATCTTTTTCCTTATCAAGGAACTTAAAAAACTAAACTACCAATTATTATTTAACTAAAACCTTTTTTCCGTTGACAATATATAGGCCCTTTCGAGGCTGAGCCACACGCTGGCCAGCGAGGTTGTAAACATCACTATTCACTTTCTCACTATTCATTAGCGTAGCGCTAATACCCGTACCCTCCTTCTTGACGAGCACGATGGCTGTGAAGTTGAAGGGATTGCCGCCTTCCTTGTT
>ONMN01000107.1 GCA_900318885.1 uncultured Prevotellaceae bacterium
GCGTTCTGTTGACAAGATGGAGAACTCCATCCAGAACATCATTCTACAAGAGATGGAAACGCTGGACGGTATTATGATCGCAACGACAAACTTGGTACAGAACATGGATGATGCCTTCGAGCGACGCTTCCTCTACAAGGTGAAATTTGAGAAACCCGAATTGGCTCAACGCACCAAAATATGGCAGTCTATGCTGCCGGAACTCTCTGAAAAGACCGCTGAGAAACTTGCCTCTGCCTATGATTTTAGCGGAGGACAGATTGAGAATATTACCCGTAAGTGTGATATAGAGAGCATTCTTTATGGGAATGATTATGTGACCGATGAGAAAATTGAGCAATACTGCCGCGAAGAGAAGATTGTGAAGAAGGGTGGAGCACGTATAGGTTTTATATAAAAGGAGCAAAATGATTACATATAGAAAAGTTAGAGAAGATGATTTGGAACTCAACTCCAAAATAGAGAATCTGAACATAAAGGTGTTCCCTTCAACAGAGACCACCTCAGACTTACATTTCTTGGAGAATTATTACAAGGGAGCATCCGTAGACTTCATCGCCATCGAGGATGATGCCAAATTTGTGGGATACACTTATATGATAAATTTCTTCCAGGGCTCTTTTATCTATTATCTTGCCATAGAACCTGAGTATCAGAGTAAAGGTTATGGAACTGCCCTACTGAAGCATCTGCGGGAGATTCAAGGCAATCGCCCCATAGCTCTGACCATCTTTTCACCTCACCCGGACAATGATGACTATGAGGAATGTCTCAGAAGAAAGTGGTTTTATGTCAGAAACGGCTATGTAGATCAGAAGATACCCTATCCAAGCGAAGACTCCCATCGCTATGACATCTATATGAATGGGGACGGTATCAGTTACATCGAGCTGATGGCCATGCTAAACAAAGTTGATATGTTCTTCAACGTACTAATCTGTATAGGAAGGCATCGTTTGGGAGATCCTGCATAAGAATAAAGTGTTAAAATCAAAACTTTTTCCGAACTACGCAAAAAGATTTCGTTCTTTATTTGTAACTTTGCAGCCGAATTTGAAGAATCCTATATGGACATGAGTCCCACCAAAACAAAGGGCTTGATGCATTCCAATCGAGAGATGGCCTCGATGAGTTTGCCTGTCTGCGGTGCAAGTGCTTGTGGTTTCATGCTGCCAGTCTTTTAGCAAAGATAGAGATATTTCTCGAAACGGCCAAAGAAATCGGGAAAAATAACAAATAGGTCGCGATATGTTGCACTTTTCGAAAATAATGTGTATATTTGCAGCAAAAATAAACGTATAGACTATGAAACATTACAAGACACTTTGGCTGCTGCTGGTGATGATGGTGGGCGGCCTTGCAATGACCTCGTGTAGCGACAAAGACGATCAGGAAAGTTCTGGCGGTGGAGGCGAGAAGGAAAAGGACTATGTAGAACGCCTGTATCCTGTGGTGGACCCGCAGAACGCTTCGTTAGGCACGGTGACGCTGCGCTTCTACAACGACATGCCAAACATAGCCTACATCAGCGTGAGCCATTTTCAGGAGATGATATATCCCGGCACCACCATTCAGGTGCAGAAAGTCGGCAATGGCAAGTATGTGCTGACAAATCCGTTCGCCACGGCTGAGGTGGACACGGAGAAAGACACCTTCACGAGCAGCAATTACGAGGCGTTTACCAATATGATGGGGATGGTGCAACAAGGAATGCCAAATACAACGTACGACGCGCTGCCCATCATCAGGTGGAAGTCGCTGGAGGCTTCGCCGAAACAGGTGAACGTGACGCTGGATTACGGCAAATACGGCATTGACATCAGGGAGGACGGCACGAACGTGTACTTCCCCTTCGCAACCATCAGCGACCTGTACGTGGACGGCTACATGCATATGGCAGACTTCAACGGACAAACGGTCATGTTGGCTCCAAACGGCGCTTACAGCCTGAATGCCGGTTACCCTGAGTTTCTCATCACGCCGCTGCTCAAGGAGACTCGTACGGACGACATGGTGGACTACAGCTACAAGAACCTGTGCTTTACGCTTACCAACTTCTTTGGCTATCCCGGGCGCACGCTGTTGGAAAAGAGCATGAAGGAGAAAGGTTTAGACCAGGCACTGCAGGACTATAGCAAGGCTGGTCAGATGACGCGCGAGCTGCTGAAGTCGAAGGACATGTACGACTTCTTCTCGGGTACTGCCACGCTGAGCTGTCTGCTGTTCGACGGTGGACATACTTATACTGACCTGACGACAATCAACGAATTAGACAGCACCTTCACGCAGAAACTGAAACCGATTCGAGAGACGAAGTTAGAGGAATTCTATGGCTACTGTCCTGAATACCTGCCTATTAAGCAGGCAAAGGAGGACAACAGAGCACTTAGGAAAGAGCTGGACTCACTGCGCGTGGAGAAGATAGGCAAAGACGTGAGATACACGAAAGTGGGCAACACAGCCTATTGCCATTTCAACTCGTTCATGTGCGACGATTCCGGGTGGCGCAAATTCTACAAAGGCGAAGGCCCCAAGCCCACCATCGACCAATATCCCAACGACTGGCTGGTCATTCTCGTTGACGCACTCGAAAAGGCACAGAACGATCCGGAGGTCGAGAACTTCATCCTCGACACATCGACCAATGGCGGCGGTTCGTCAGACGTCGTGGTTTTCATCACCTCGATATTTGCCAACAAGCCCGACATGTATTATGAAAACGTGCTGACCGGCCAGAAAATGAAAAGCTCGTATGAAGTAGACCGCAATCTGGACGGCAAGTTCGACGAGAAAGACAAGGACGTAAAGCTGAAGATGAACATCGGCGTGCTCATCAGTTCCTACAGCTTCTCGTGTGGCAATTTGCTGCCCGCCCTGCTGAAAGACTACGGCATCTGCCTGCTCGGCATGAAGTCGGGAGGCGGTTCGTGCTGCGTACTCTACAACCCCTCTGCCGATGGTTTCGGCTATCGATACTCCACCCATCGTGCGCGTCTGAACAACCTGAAAGGCCAGAACATCGACGCAGGCATAGAGCCCGACTACCAGTTGGAGCCCAACGAGTTCTTCAACATCGACAAAGTGGGCAAGCTGATAGAGCAGTTCTACGCGAAATAGGCTTTTTGCAGCGTCAAATGACGGATAGACAAAAAAAAAGCCCTGGCACCAACATGATACCAGGGCTTTTTTGCTAACGAACGTCAATGTTTAAGCCTTCGTCACTTTGAGGGAAGACCAACCCGTCGTCTATCAGATTGCTATCCAGCGATTCATACAGACTGGTACAGATAATGCCGCTGTATTTCAGCTCGAGTACTACAACGTCAGGTTTTATATATTGTTTTTTCATATTCTTTTCTGTTTGAGAAATTACCATTCTTTATCAATAATCACTTAACCACGACTACTTGTCCATTGTGGATGTAGAGACCCTTTGACAATTTACTATTTGAAATCTGACGGCCCTGCAAGTCGTACCAGCGGTTGGCTCTGTTGTTGCCTTTTTCTTGTTCGATGGTGACGATGCCAGTAACGGTGTCTCCGTCGAAGTTCATCTCGAAGGAACGTACTTGGCTGGCAATGCTGGTGTCGACCTTGAAAATGGCGCGGAAGGCATTGACGGTCTTGTCGGCACT
>ONMN01000126.1 GCA_900318885.1 uncultured Prevotellaceae bacterium
GCCGGCACGAAGAGTAGCACGAACAGGATGCCCGCGTAGTGCATGACCAATTGCCACCCCGTAACCACCCCGAACACACTGTCGCGGTTCTCGGTACGGAGCACGTGCATCGGATGCGTCTCCAGGCCCTTGGTCAGCACCACTTTCGTCTTCACACCTTCGCCGAAATAGAAATTGTTCAGCAACTCGTCTTTCGACTGGGTGAGACGATTGGCTATGCCGTCGATCTCTTCCTTCAACGCCTGCAGGTGCTCGTCGTCCTTTACTGTGGCTACGATGGAATAAAGCCCGGCATAGACCGACCCAGCACGCACCTCCACCAGTGTGTAGGGCATGATGATGTCAGCATAGCTGTCGGGGGTGAGCTGGCTACCGCTGCGCACCACGCCAATGATGCGCAAGTCTTCTTCATGCTCCATCACTAATGTCTGCCCCACGGCATCCATACCCTTGCCAAACAGCCGCTCGGCCAGTGCGTCGGTGATGACGCATACCGCCTCTTTCCCCTCCACCTCCTTCCGGGTGAACGGTCTGCCGCTCACGAAGTCGTAAGCATAGATTTTGAAGAAGTCGGCACTGGTGCGGTTGCGGATGACATCCACGAAGTCGTTCTTTCCGCGAACAATTGAGGCCTGGCAACGGCCTTCTGCCTTGCCCGTTCCTGCCGCCAAGAGCGTGGGCGAACAATACTCGATGTTCTTGCTCTGCAGGAACCATTCCTCAAAAGCTTTGTCGCCGAAGTAGCATCGTCCCGCGCCACGGGCTCTCCGCCTCAATGTAAATGCCCTCAAAGTAAACCGTCCGTGCGCGGTTGCGTTCGGGATAGATGGGTGCCAACTTGATGTAATACACTACGGCCATCACCATCGTAAAGGCAATGGCCAGCGACGTACCCACGATGTAGATGCCGGAGAAAAGTCGTTCCTCGCGCATCATGGCGAGGGCTTGTTTCAAATATCTCATATCATTTACGATAATTATCTGTCAATATACAATACAATATCCGTGCCAAACCCGTAACTTACTGATAATCAGCAATGGCATAAAATAAAGTGTCCATTTCTGGACACTCATGGTGTCCGGAAATGGACAATCTAATATGTATTTCTCGTTACTGTATCTTTCAGAACCCCGGTTCTGCCTCGCCACGCAGGAAGGTTATCCATCCATCCTTGTCTTTGAAGTAAAATCCTTCGAATCGAAGCGTCGTTTCATCGGCGTAGTCGAAGGTAGCGATATTGGAATAGGCCATGTGTCCACTATTTGCACCCTCATAGTGGGCATTCAGCAACAGGCAGTTGCGCTTCTCGCCATTTCCACCTTCCGGGCTGTAGTAACTCAGTTTCCATGTACCTGAGAAAGTTCCTTCCAAAGGCTCCACATTCTCCCAATCGGTATAGATTTGCTCCCCGTCGATGGTGACGAGCTTGCGGGTTTGCCATTTGCGCATACCCGACAGTGTGCCGTCGGTCTGGAATGTGAGGCGCTCGAAATAGCGCTGCGTGTCGCTGATGTTCTCGTAGTGCCATGTGCCGACCATGAGCGGCCCGTACTGCTCATTCAGCTTCACGGTCTTTTCGTGTGCCTCCGGGTCGGCATATTTTGGTTCGTCGCTTCCGCAAGAGGCGAATGCGAGAGCGGCAATTAGGAGAAAGAGAAGTTTTGTATGTTTCATCTTGCTTATGCTTTATATCGTTTCTTTTGTCAATCCGTAAATAAGCAAGTCATAATCATTCCCATCCTTAACGACGGCATTTGGTAAGGTACCCTTATGCTTGAAACCATTCTTCTGTAGAACCCGTATTGAAGCGATGTTTGGTTGAAAGACATTGGCAGTTATTTGTTCAAGCGACAAGACATTGAATGCAATGGAGCATATCTGCCTAACTGCTTCTGTGCCTATCCCTTTGTTTGAGTAGCCATTGAGAATCATATAACCGATTTCTGCATCATCATCTTTCTTCTCAACCGATATGCTGCCTATGAGTTTCCCATCGCATACAATGGCACGATAGATACCATTAATTTCATTATTATCGGTAACCATCTTCAACCATTCTTCCGCATCCTTTTCTGTATAAGGATTGGGCAGACGGTCTGAAAGGTAATGCCTGTCAACAGCATTACACAGGTTCGTCAGTTCTTTTGCATCTGACAATGCCCATTGTTTTAGTTCAAGTTCCAAATATATCATCGTTGTTGCAACCATGATTTCCACTTGTTGCTGACGTCATTCAACTGTAAAATAGCAATAGACGCTTTGGGGATTAAGCTGTTTGGATTTGAAAAACTCCTTGACGATGCGGTATTCCTGTCCTCGCTCGAAGTCGTATTTGTCTGACTCAACGTGGATAGTGAACAGGCGGAAACTATGTGGGGCGATTTCGTAGCCAATATCGCTGAATGCACAAATGGCTCCGTCTTCCCTCGTCTTGATAGGCAATGCTTTCCACTCGCTATTTGTCCGTTGTTCGATGGCGTATGCCTCGCCCGTCGTACAAGTGCTATCCGTATTATTCATCATTTCCACGACAATAGAGTCCAATGGAAGTTTCAGTGTCCTCCGTATGACTGAGTCGGTTTGCGAGAGGCTTTTGTCGGTGATGACGAGCCG
>ONMN01000106.1 GCA_900318885.1 uncultured Prevotellaceae bacterium
TTGGCGCAAATCCCAGCACATGAGGACGACATCTCCTATCGCTGTTGGGTCTGGTTTCTATTTCGGGTATTGTATTATGACAATATTTACCTTTCGTTTTTTCGTTGAATTCCTAAAAAAAGAACAAGTGGATTTCGAACAGGGTATGCTTCTTGATATGGGACAGTTGCTGAGCATTCCTTTAGTACTTGTGGGCTTATGGTGTATGATAAAGAAAAGAAGATGAAAAGGATAATTATGAAAAGAATGCAGAGATGTGGGACGTATTAGTTAAATTCCTGGAGAAGATAGGTAAAATCAAGAAATGAAACACCTGACACCATATCGCAAAAACGAAAGATCCCTCTCGCCGGCGAAGGGGAGAGGGATGGTGTATGGGGGTGAAGTAATCACTTTATCCATTGATAAGCGAGACGAGCCATTTAATATACTTATCCGTCACGCTGGAGATTTCACCCTTGTCATAAATCGTAAGCAATGTTATCTCAATAGAGTCATCGTCGTGCTGAATGAAATTGAATGTGATAACACGAGCGCCTCCGCTCTTGCCTTTTCCTTTCGAAGCAATGGCCATACGCACCTTACGTGTACCACTACCCAAATCAGATCCTTGAAAAGGGTTTTCATGCAGTTCTTTCTTGAACGTATTGTAATCGCTTACCAGCGACGGATATTTCTTGGCCAGTCGCTTAAACTGGCGCATGAACTCTTCAGAGGGGATGAACTTCACCTTCATGCTATACCCTCTGCTTTAAGCTCAGCCATAAACTCCTCGTCGGTCATCATCTTGTGCTCACCCCGTCTGGCACGCTTCACCTCGTCGAAAGCCCGCGTCAACGACTCTTTGACGTATGCCTCCTGGCGACGTTTTTCGGCCACCTTCTCTGCGTTGCCCTTGAATACTTTGACCGATGCCACACCGCGAAGCAATTCAATGGCCTTGCGTACATGCAGCGTTGTCGCATCCTCGTTCAATGTCACTAATATCTGCGTCATAATCGTAATCTTTTTGTTCTCGGGGGCAAAGATACAAAGAAAAATCGAATAAACCAAGAATTCGCATAAAATAACATGATGTCCAACCCTTTAAACCCTGAAATAGTTATGAGTCCTTAAATAAATAGCAAAACATTTGGGCGTTTCAAAGAATTGGAGTAACTTTGACACCTCGAAGTTAGGCTACATCTCGAAAATACAAAGAAAATTGGATTTTCCTTTGGTATTTTACTCGATTTGCACTAACTTTGCACCCGCTGAGCAACCAGCTTTCTCGATTTCTTCACGAATTAACCACTCCAAAGAATATCACGGGAAAAGACGGCTGCCTGCTCACGCAATCCATACGGAGGGCGTGGGCTTTGGCCGTATCAACATCCCGTGAAAGGTTTGTGGTTAAACCTGTGAAGAATGTTGAGAAACCCAAACATAACCCCACAATCTCCGTTTTTCTCCAAAATACTCTTATTGTTTAATTTTTGAGAAAAACGTGAAAATGAATCACAATGAAGAAGTCCCAGACTTTCTGGGCGGACTCGGCGACATGCTGCCCGCCGACGTCCTGAAGAAGGTGAACGAACTGCTGGAGCAACAGCACAGAACAGGTCATCCCAACAATGGCAGCAAAATCGAAATAGTGTATGTCGCCTCTGGGGCGCAGCATGTAGAAAACCAGATAAATATTGGGAAGACCCTCCCCAGCCCTCCCTGCGTAGGGAAAGAGAAGGGCACTGGGGAATTGCCCGACGAGCTCGCCACCGACAAGGCGATGGCGCTGTGGCGGAAGGCACAGCAGGCGGGCTACGTGGATGAGCACTACCAGCCCCTGCTCTCGCGGACGCAGGCGGCACTCCTGGCCGATGCGATGGCGGAGCGGCTGGGCATCAAGGAGAAGTGGAAGGTGTTCGAGGCCCTCTGGCACCGCCGTAATATGCACAAAGACTTTTATTTAGCTTTCGGTCAGCAACAGACTTCCGATTTTCAAGACGAATTGAAGGAATTGTTCGGATAACATACCGGCCATTTTCCAATAGGTTGTACCCTCTGGTTATACCATGTATACAGGGGGTACTTCTTATTTTTATTCCGTATCTTTGCCGGCGGAATGTAAATGTATCATTTATGGACGAAGAAAAGAAGAAACGGAAAAAGAAGAAACCGGTGGACGCTGGCGACGGCGGTCACAAGAAACCGTGGCAGGAAACGTATGCCACGCCGGAGGAGATCAAAACGATGCTCTCTGAGCGGGTGATGCTGCGCTACAACGAGGTGCGGGGCCGGACGGAGATACACCGACTGTCGCAGGGACTGACCATCGGCGAGAACGACCAGGGGCTGCTGACCATCTTCGGTGGTGAGGGTGGGGTGACGGACGGCTACAGAGATTTGGACGACCGTGAAGAAAACACGCTGTGGGATGAGCTCTGCGCAGTGAAGCCGGTCATCAAACAGCATCTGCAGAACATCATCAATTCCAACTACGTACCAGCGTACCACCCCTTCCGCTACTATCTGGAGCACCTGCCTCCATGGACGCCGGACAAGGGCGACGCCATCATGGGACTGTCGCTGACGGTGAACGTCAAGGGCGATGCCGACGAGCAGATCATGTTCTACCAGTACCTGAAGAAATGGTTCGTGGCGATGGTGGCGTCGTGGGTGGAGCCGCGGGTGGTGAACAACGTCATGCTCATCCTGATCGGTGTGCAGGGCTCGTACAAAACCACATGGTTCGCACACCTGCTGCCCCCGCAGCTGCGCGACTACTTCTACACCAAGACCGACGCTTCCATCCTGTCGAAGGACGACCGCCTCGTATTGGCGCAGTACGGGCTGATGTGCTGGGAGGAACTGGACTCCATGCTGCCCAAGGAGCTGAACAAGCTAAAGGGTACCATGACTATGCCCAGCATCAACGACCGTGCACCCTACGAGCGCTACCACAAGAACCGCCCGCACCTGGCATCGTTCTGCGGCACGGGCAACAACGTGCAGTTCCTGTCGGACACGACGGGGACGCGCCGATGGCTGCCCTTCGAGGTGGAGTCGATAGAGCCGCCACAGGAGAACCCGCTCGACTACGACGCCATCTATGCACAGGCCTATACGCTCTACCAGCAGGGCTTCCGCTACTGGTTCGACCAGGCGGAGATACAACGCCTGACGCAGCATAACCGCCAGTTCGAGACATCACGGTCGGCAGAGGAGTTGATAGACGACAATTTCCGTAAGCCAAAGACGGGCGAGAAAGGCGAGTACCTGTCGTCGTCTGTCGCCATGCAGATTGTCGGTGCCCAGAACATGAAGGATGTCAGTGCCGTCAAACTGGGCCGTGCCTTTACGGCTATGGGCTTCGACTACAAGATCATCGACGGCATCCGCCGTTATTATGTCGTCCGTCGTCAGGCCGACGAAATCAAGCTCCATCGCGAACAGCCGGACCTCGGAGCCGACGGTAGTGGGGAAGTGTGGTAGTGGGGATGTTCCCCTGGATCCCTCGCGTACCGCCTGCGTATACGCGGTACGCGAAGCAACTGAGATTTTATCTCCACTTCCCCACTACCACACTAAAAACAATATTAAAAATTTGGAAATATGAAATAAAGTTCGTACTTTTGCAGCGTAGAAAAATAAATTAAAGTCATGGATGTAGCATTCATTCTGGAGAAATATTTCAAAGATACAAATAACGTCTCAATAGATGTGTTTGATGCCCAGACGCTAAACACAGTATGAGATGATGGATAATGTACATATTCATTCTGGTAAGCCATTGGGCACAGCCATGACATATTATGATGATTCGCAAAAGACCTTGCGTATTCTGATTGCCGACGACGGTATGGGCATCAGGGCATCGCTTGCAGAGAATGAAAAATACAAGGATATCACTGAACCAGAAGCGCTTAAGCTGTGCCTTGAAGATACGATAACGGATGGTAAAGGCATGGGGTTTGGACTTTATACCACGGCCAGACTTATTGACAGCATCGGTAAAGAGTTTATCCTGCATTCGGGCAGTCATAAGCTAATCATCAAGGACGGAAGTACTCAAGTCATCGAAAACGGCTTTTGGCAGGGTACGCTTATCTATATGGAAATCGGCACAGGTGAGGAGATTGACCCCAATCAAATCGTGGACCACCGCGCTGATGTTGCCGAAGAATATAATGAGTCATTTGTAGAAACGGACGAATTGGAATCACTATGGTAGAATTTAAATTCATAGACTACGGGACGGATTTCGGAACACGTGACATGGGTCAGAAGCTCCGTCAGAAGCTTTTACCGCTTATCAATGGCGATGAGAAGGTAGTACTCGATTTTACAGGTGTCAATGTAGTGTCGAACTCCTTTGCTGACGAATGCATCGCCAAACTGCTATTGGAAATGCCGTTGTCGGAGTTGAAGAACCGCACAACATTCCGAGGACTGAATCCATTGGCTGAACGTAGCGTATTAGTAGCGCTTCAGCGTAGATATAAAGTGCTATCAACTCAATAGTATCTTGTAGAATAACTGCCGCTTAATGGAAAATAAGAGCCACTTATCGCGCGATAAGCGGCTCTTATTTTGTGATACTAGGCTCTTATTGACGGGACGCCCAGATTGCGGAAGATGCACTCGACTTCGAGCGGGAGGAACGTACGACGGCTGATGGTGCGCAACGGATTCAACTCGGGGTATTCCGCCATGCAGTCCTTGAACTTGCGCCAGGCAGCACGCCCGCAGATATGAGGGAAATAAATCTGGGCCAGCTCCATGCGGCCATAGGAAGCAACCGTTACCATAAGTGACATCTATTTTAGGATTTGCAGCCGTAAATGATGGGAACTGACAGCAATGTCGGTTCCCTTTTTTGCCTTTCTTTATATAATATAATAAGGTGTAAGTTTTCGGTATTGTCAAAGAATGCGAAAACTTTTCATTTTTCTCGAAAAAAGTTCTTAAAATATTTGCAGGGATGAAAAATAGTTCGTACCTTTGCATCCGCTTTCGCGCTAAAATTTGGTGCTGAGGGCAAAAAGAGAGAGTTCTTTGAAAGACTTACATAGACAGAGAAGAAGTAGTACGAGAAGCGAGTATGTATATTATATAATGTATATACTTGGGTAACAAGAACAAAAGATCGAAGGAATGATTTTTACAAGGTTCCTAGGAGCGAGTGCAGAGCCAAGCTTGCTTGAGCTATGCCGAGCGACGACGGAAGCTGTAAAATTTTTCTTTCGGAGAAATAAAAATTTTACAATGTAGAGTTTGATCCTGGCTCAGGATGAACGCTAGCTACAGGCTTAACACATGCAAGTCGAGGGGCAGCGAGAGG
>ONMN01000102.1 GCA_900318885.1 uncultured Prevotellaceae bacterium
GACGAGCAGATGGTTCCTAACGAGGCTGTTAAGGACTTCTTTAAGAATTAATATTCGATTAATCAGATAAAAAGAGAGGTTGCAAGTGAATTTGCGACCTCTTTTTTTGTGGTTTGCTCACTTATTCGTACCTTTTCACTTCGTGAGAAGGTAGGCTGCATCTCGGAAATAAAAGAAAAAAAACGTTTTTTTCTTTGTTTTTCGCTCGATTTGCACTACCTTTGCAGGCGTAAAATATTGCAATATGGGTATTTTTGGTTTTTTTAATAAGGAAAAGAAGGAAACGCTGGATAAAGGTCTGGAGAAGACCAAGACCAGTGTGTTTGACAAACTGGCGCGTGCGGTAGCTGGAAAATCGAAGGTTGACGACGACGTGCTGGACAATTTGGAGGAAGTGTTGATAACGTCAGACGTAGGTGTCGAGACGACGCTGAAGGTCATTGAACGTATTGAGGAGCGTGTGGCTCGCGACAAGTATGTCTCGACCTCGGAACTCAATGCCATTCTGCGCGACGAGATTGCCTCGTTGCTTTCAGAGAATAATTCCGACGACAATGATAACTGGGATCTGCCTGGCGACCACAAGCCCTACGTCATCTTGGTGGTAGGCGTGAATGGAGTGGGTAAGACCACGACGATTGGCAAACTGGCCTGGCAGTTTAAGCAGGCTGGCAAGAATGTCTATCTGGGTGCTGCCGACACCTTCCGTGCCGCTGCTGTCGAACAGCTCTGCATCTGGGGCGAGCGCGTCGGCGTTCCTGTGGTGAAGCAGCAGATGGGCAGTGACCCTGCCTCTGTGGCTTTCGACACGTTGCAGAGTGCTAAGGCCAACGGTGCAGATGTGGTGCTGATTGATACAGCAGGCCGTCTGCACAACAAAGTGGGTCTGATGAACGAGCTGAAGAAGATTAAGGACGTAATGAAGAAGGTGTTGCCCGATGCTCCCGACGAGGTGTTGCTCGTGTTGGACGGCTCTACGGGACAGAACGCCTTCGAACAGGCCAAGCAGTTCTCGGCTGTCACGCAGATTACGTCACTGGCTATTACCAAGCTCGACGGCACTGCCAAGGGCGGTGTAGTCATTGGCATCAGCGACCAGTTGAAGGTTCCCGTGAAGTATATTGGTTTGGGCGAGGGTATGCAGGACCTGCAGCTCTTTAATAAGCGTCAGTTTGTTGACTCGTTGTTTAAGAATGAATAAGCCGACTATTGACATCATCACGCTGGGGTGTTCGAAGAACCTGGTGGATTCGGAAACCCTGATGGGGCTTTTCGAAGCCAACGGCTATCATGTGACTCATGATGCCGAGAATCCTCAGGGCGACATTGCCGTTGTCAATACGTGCGGTTTCATTGAAGATGCCAAACAGGAAAGTATCGATACTATCCTGGAACTGGCGCAGGCGAAGGAGGAGGGTCAACTGAAAATGCTTTTCGTAATGGGCTGTCTCTCAGAGAGATATCTGGCAGAGCTTGAAGCAGAGATTCCAGAGGTTGATGGCTGGTATGGAAAGTTTAATTATAAGCAGTTGCTGAAGGATCTAGACCGTCTAGATAGCCTAGAGAATCTAGATGTTCTTGAGGCCCACCGCCACATCACTACGCCTCGGCATTATGCCTATCTCAAGATTAGTGAGGGCTGCGACCGCCATTGTGCCTATTGCGCCATTCCGCTGATTACGGGTCGTCACCAGAGTCGTCCCATGCAGGAGATTTTGGATGAGGTGCGCTGGTTGGTGAGTCAGGGCACGTGCGAGTTTCAGGTTATTGCGCAGGAACTGACTTACTACGGTATTGATATCGACGGCAAGCAGCATATCGCAGAACTCATTGAAAAGATGGCTGATATCGAGGGCGTCGAATGGATTCGTCTCCACTATGCCTATCCCGCTCATTTTCCTTGGGAACTGCTGCGGGTGATGCGTGAGAAGAAGAATGTCTGCAAGTATCTGGACATTGCCCTGCAACACATTTCCGACCACATGCTTGACCGCATGCAGCGCCACGTTACCAAGGAGCAGACCTACGAACTGATTCGCCGACTGCGCGAAGAGGTGCCAGGCATCCATATCCGTACGACGTTGATGGTTGGATTCCCAGGTGAGACGGATGAGGATTTTGCCGAGCTTATTGCGTTTACCAAGTGGGCGCGTTTCGAACGCATGGGAGCCTTTGCCTATTCTGAGGAGGACGGAACTTATAGCGCCAACAACTACGAGGATGACGTCCCTGCCGAAGTGAAACAACAACGTCTGGATCGTCTGATGCGTGTCCAGCAGAATATCAGCGCCGAAATAGAAGCCGCCAAGATTGGCCAGACGCTGCGTGTCATCATTGACCGTAAGGAGGGCGATTGGTTTGTTGGCCGTACGGAATTCTGTTCTCCTGAGGTCGACCCCGAGGTGCTCATTCCCGCCAGCGAACGGCTGACGATAGGACGTTTCTACGACGCGCGCATTACTGATGCAGAAGAATTTGACTTATACGCCACCACAATATGAATAACAAAGAATTTATTGCTGAATTATCTGAACGCATGGGCTATACTGCTAAGGATACCCAACATCTGGTGAATAACATCATCAATGCGATGGGTGATGCTTTTCAGGAGGATAATGCCGTGCTGGTGCCAAACTTTGGTATTTTCGAGGCCAAGAAGAAGCTGGAGCGCATCATTGTGAATCCCGCCACCCAGCAGCGCATGCTCGTGCCACCCAAACTGGTGTTGAATTTCAAGCCTAATCAGACGTGGAAAGATAAGCTGAAAGGAGGTAGCAAGTAGTATGGGAAAACTGACTATACAGGAGATTGCTGCCGTCCTGCAGCAGAAGAATAATTTCGACAAACAAGAGGCTAACACGTTTGTCGCCACGATGTTCCAGATTATTCAGGAACGTCTGGAAACTGACGGCATCGTTAAGGTAAAGGGCTTCGGAACGTTTAAACTGGTTGACGTCGAGGCGCGCGAGAGCGTCAGTGTGCGCACTGGCGAACGCGTCGTGATCAGTGGTCACGCCAAGGTGACCTTCACTCCTGATGCTACGATGAAGGAACTCGTCAATCGCCCCTTCTCGCAGTTTGAGACGGTAGTGCTCAATGATGGTGTTGAGTTTCCGGATTTGGAGGAACCCGCAGAAGAGCAGCCCGTTGTCGAAGAGCAGCCGGTTGCTGAGGAAGAAGCTCCCGTCATTGAAGAGCAGCCGGTCATTGAAGAACAGCCGGTCGAGGAGCCCGTCGTTGAGGAGGAAGCCCCCGCTGTTGAGGCGGAAGCTCCTGTTGTTGCTCCAGTTGTATCACAGCCCGTTGACGAACAGCCTGAAGCCGAGGAGCCTAAAGCTGAAGAACCTGTCGATGAGGAACCTGAAACTGAGGAGCCTGTCGATGAAGAGCCGCAGGAAGAACGCCCAAGTCGCTGGTGGCGCTGGTTGCTGGGCATTCTGGGTGTGCTTGTACTGATGGCCCTTTCAGCCTTGGGTGGTTTCTATTACGGCATCAAGTATTCGCCTGTGGGTGAGATGGTTCGCCCTGATACCGTAGTGATTCACGATACTATCATGGCCGCACCTGTCGATAGCGTTTCTGCGGTGAAGGAAGCAGAGCCCGTGAAAGAAGCGGAAACTGCGAAAGAGCCTGAGGCTCCGGCTCCGGAAGTGAAGAAGGAAGAGCCAAAGCCTGCGCCCGTTTCCGAACAGCCTGACCCCTATGCGCAGAAGGACGAACGTGTCCGTTTGGGCGCTTATCGCATCGTCGGACTCAGTCATGAGGTGAAGGTATTGGCAGGTCAGACGTTCCGTAGCATCTGTCGTGCCCATCTTGGTCCAGATATGGAGTGTTATGTCGAGGTGTTCAACGACCTGCCGCGCAATCCGAAAGTCAAGGAGGGACAGGTCATCAAGATTCCGAAACTCCAAGTGAAAAAGAAGAGGAAGCAGTAACGCTTCCTCTTTTCTTTATTTTCCACTAACTCCCTTCATCGACAGCGAGATACGTTGTCTGCGCAGGTCGACGGCAATGACGCGCACGCGGACGTGCTGGTGCAGTCGTACTACCTGCGTGGGGTCTTTGACGTATTTGTTGGCCAACTGCGACACGTGCACCAATCCATCCTGATGAACACCAATATCGACAAAAGCTCCGAAATTGGTGATGTTGGTGACGATGCCAGGCAGTTCCATGCCTTCGTGCAGGTCTTCTATAGTCTGTACGCTGCTGTCGAACTCAAACTCCTCAATCTGCTCGCGTGGGTCTCGACCGGGCTTTTCTAACTCCTTCATGATATCCGTGAGGGTAGGGAGTCCTACCTCGGCAGTGACGTACTTCTTGATGTCAATGCCCTCGCGTGTAACTTTGTTCATGATAAGGTCGCTGACGCTGCAACCGCAGTCCTTCGCCATTTGCTCCACCACGTGATAGCTCTCGGGGTGTACGGCGCTGTTGTCGAGGCTCTCGACGTGAAAGCACCGTTCGCCGTGCGATAATCCACGATATTCTGCGCGAGTACGGGACCTAGTCCACTGACGTAGGTTAGCAGGTGTTGCGAGGCGGTATTGAGGTTGACGCCTACGAGGTTCACGCAACTCTCAACGGTCTGGTCCAGCGAGTGCTTGAGCTTGGTCTGGTCAACGTCGTGTTGATATTGTCCAACGCCGATGCTCTTGGGGTCAATCTTCACCAGTTCCGCCAGCGGGTCCATCAGTCTTCGTCCGATGCTCACGGCACCGCGCACCGTGACGTCCTCGTCAGGGAATTCGTCGCGGGCCACCTTCGAAGCACTATAGACCGAGGCGCCGTCTTCGCTGACGACGAAGACTGCGGGTTTCCCCTGCGCCATTTCCTTCAGCGCATCTTCCACGAATTCCTTCGTCTCGCGGCTGGCGGTTCCGTTGCCAATGGCGATGGCCTCTATCTGATATTCGCTGATCATCTGCTGTACGTGGATGGTGGCCTGCATACGATGATTGACAGGCGGGTGGGGGAAGATGGCTTCGTGGTGCAGCAATGAGCCTTGCGCGTCGAGACACACCACCTTGCAACCAGTGCGGAAACCGGGGTCGATACCCATCACGCGCTTTTGACCCAGCGGTGCCGAAAGTAACAGCTGGCGCAGGTTCTCGGCAAACACGCGGATGGCTTCTTCGTCGGCCCTCTCCTTGCTTTGGTTCATGAATTCCGTCTCTATCGAGGGCAGCAACAGACGTTTGTAACCATCCTCAACGGCCTCTGCCACAAGACGTTGGCAGGCTCCGTTGCCTCTGACGTAGTTGCGCTGTAGACGCTGGATGGCTTCGTCGTCATCAATGGTCAGACTGACGCGCAGGATGCCTTCGTCCGCACCGCGACGCATGGCAAGCAGACGGTGTGACGAACAGCGTTTCAGGGGTTCTTTCCAATCGAAGTAGTCGCTGTATTTCTGGGCTTCGTCACTGTCTTTCTTAGCCTTTACGACCTTCGATTCTATGAATGCCTCGCGACGGAAGGCGGAGCGCACTTGGTTGCGCGAACGTTCGTCCTCGCTCACCTGTTCGGCAATGATGTCTTGGGCGCCGCTGAGGGCGGAGGCAATGTCAGCGGGAGAACCGCCGACCACGACAAAACGCTGGGCGGCGCGTTTGGGGTCTGGTTCGCGTTGCATCAGCAGCAATTGTGCCAATGGCTCCAGTCTCTGTTCGCGTGCGACCTGTGCCCTCGTCCTGCGCTTGGGTTTGTAGGGCAAATAGATGTCTTCCAAGGGCGTCGTCTCCCAGCAGTCGTCGATACGTTTCTGCAACTCAGGCGTCATCTTGCCCAGTTCCGTGATGGTTTTCACGATGGTTGCCTTGCGCTTGGCTATCTCCTGCAGTTGTTCCAGTCGGTTGGAAATGGCCGTAATCTGCACTTCGTCCAGTCCGCCCGTCCGCTCTTTGCGATAACGCGAAATAAACGGAATGGTACATCCCTCGTCCAGCAGTTTCAGCGTGTTCTCCACACCTGGTTCGGGCAGGTGCAATTCGTTGGATATCAGTTGCGTAAATATCTTCAAATTCTCCATATTCTTACCTCTAACTTCTTTAGTATCCGCTCTCATGTTTGATACTTCGAATGTGCAATACAATGCCGACAATGATACTCAGCAGCCCCGTGACGAGCAGCCAGTTGTAGGTCGACAGGATGCTGATGCGCGTCAAAACGAGCAGCAATGTACCTATTATTATAAGGTATAAACCCCAATTTGTGGCCTTTTTCTTCATAAAAACGTTAATTTTGCTGCAAATATACGAAATTTTAGTGTTTCAAGTTTCATGTTTCATGATTTTTTTGTACCTTTGCACCCGCATTTTGCAAAAATAACAATTTTTTTAATTATTAACGTAGTATGAATCAATACGAAACCGTTTTCATTTTGACTCCCGTTTTGTCTGATGAACAGACAAAGGAAACGGTCGCTAAGTTCAAGAAGGTCCTGACCGATAAGGGTGCAGAGATCGTGAGCGAAGAGGCCTGGGGACTGAAGAAGATGGCTTACGCTATCCAGAAGAAATCTACAGGTTTCTATTTCCTCGTAGAGTTCAAGGCTGAGCCATCAGTAGTAAAGGTGCTGGAGACCGCTTTCCGTCGTGACGAGAAAGTCATCCGTTTCCAGAC
>ONMN01000101.1 GCA_900318885.1 uncultured Prevotellaceae bacterium
TTTCATTGACAGCAGCGTGATGATGGGTTTGGCGTCGGTGTCGAGCCATACTTTCAGATATTCACTCATGCCCTCGATATAACGGATGTCACTGATATTTACCTTGACGATGCGGTAGTCGGTCTTGAGGAAGAGGACGTCGGAGGACATAGGGGCGTCGGAACTGCCAACTACTTGACCGGCTGACACCTGAGCAGTGGCCGTAGGGAGCTCTAACCTTTCCTTCAGGCGATTGGCGGCGCGTTGGAAGTCCTGCAGCCCAAAGGGCTTGAGCAGGTAGTCGACAGCATTGACACGAAAGCCTTCTACGGCATATTCCGAATAGGCCGTCGTAAAGACGACGAGTGGCGGTACGGTGAGCGACTTCACAAAGTCCATGCCGTTGAGGTCAGGCATGTTGATGTCGCAGAAGATGGCATCCACCGTGTCATTCTCTAAGAATTTCCGTGCCTCCAGCGCACTCTGACACTGGACTGCCAACTCCAGAAACGGTACCTTTTTAATATATGCAACGATTTGTTGGAGTGCCAACGGCTCGTCATCTATGGCCAATACTCTAATCATAATAGCGGAATGGTTAGTTCGACATGATAGACGTCTGGTTCGTCTTGTATATTCAGCGTATAGTTGTTGTCATACAGTAAGTTTAAGCGTTGTTTGACATTCTTGAGTCCTACGCCGCCCTTTTCTTCGTTGGGCTTGTCAGCCTTCGAGTTGCGGCAAGTGAAGTGTAGCTTGTCGTCGACAGTCACTTTGACGTCGATAAACGACTCGTGTTGGTACGAGATGCCGTGTTTAAAGGCATTCTCGATAAAAGTAATGAGCATCAGGGGCGGAATCTGCTTGTCGGGCGCCTCTTGGGGTAGGTCGACGGAAATCCGCACCTTATCGGTATATCGCAACTGCATCAGTGTGACGTAGTGACGGATGAAATCAAATTCGCGCGAGAGGGGCACTCCCTTCTTGTCACCTTCATACAACACAAAACGCATCATTTTCGACAGTTCCAATATCGTGTCCTTGGCTTTCTCAGGGTCGATATCCACCAGTGCGTGAATGTTGTTCAGCGTGTTCATGAAGAAGTGCGGATTAATCTGATACCTCAGATATTCCAACTGCTGTTCTAGATTCTCCTTTTCCAGTGCCAGTAGCTTCTTCTGGTCGTTGCGCGTCTTGAAATAGAGTTTGATGCCGAGGTTCATACCGCACATCAGAATGACAATGACGATAGCTACGATATCGTGTTCACCGATGAAGGCTGGTGGACGCCTGTCAAATTTCTCGCCTCTGAACTCTGGCTTCTCGCCTCTGAACTCTGGCGGAGGCTCGTGATCAAAACGGTCGCCCATGGGTCCAGGCTCATGCATTTCCATGTCGTGAGGCTGGTGTCTGCGTATGTGGTCAGGCTTGTTGCTGCACTGGTAGAAGGCAAAAGCCCCTATCATACATGCAGTCAGCAGGGCATAGAGCCAGCGCTTGTGACGGAAGATAAGCAACGGGGCGAGTATGAAGTTATGGACGGCGAAGATGAGCAGATATACCCAGAAATGCCGCCAAATAAGCCACACTTCCTGCCAGTTAAAAGTCAGGGAGCTGTCGTTGATGGTGCGGATATAGAGGCTCAGCAGTGGCGCTGCGAAGAGGAGTCCCCACAGCGCCACGTAGGCCGTATTCTCATATTTAGATTGTTCTTGCATCCATTTCATATAACGGACTTTTTTGCATTTTATTGTGTTTACCAACCGCCGGGACGACCGCCGTTGCCGCCAGGACCTCCGCCCATGCTACTATTGATGCTGTTCGAGGCCGTTACCGTCGTTGACGTAGACCCCAGGTTGAGCGTATAGCTCGAACCACTCTGCATGCCTGGTGCAGAGACCAGAATGGTGCCGTTGTTGTAAGAGTAGGGAGGCATGTTGAACGAAGCTAATGTCGTTGAACCGTTTGCGATGGTGACGGTCGACTTGGCACTGACGGAACCACTGGTGGTAACGATACCCTGTGTGGTGCTGCCCAACGAACCGTCGAAACGTCCGCCGATGCCGAAGATGTTACCGCCCGAGATATAGAGTTTCTTCTGTTCGTTGATGTCGATACCGGCTTCAGCGCCACCTGCACCCATTGCGATAATCGTGCCGCCCTTCAGATACATGTTGCCATTGGCGTCGATACCGTCGTTGTTCGTTCCTACGGCTACCACCGTGCCACCGCTGATGGTCAGGTCACCACTGGAGTTAATGGCGTCGTCATGAGCTGATACCATCACCGTACCGTCCGTAATGTCGAGTGTTCCTTTACTTTCTATTCCCTCAGCGTTATTGCCTGTGGTGCGCACCATCAGGTCGCCGCCCGAGATAGTCAGTACGCCATGTTCGTTCTTCGTACCAATCTTGATGCCTTTAGGTGATGATGTGTAGGCATCGTCCAGATTGTCGGTATTGCCCGTATAGTTGTGGCTCTCCTGTGTGCCGTTGCTATAGTACAGTCCGCCCTCGGTGATGACGCGGATCTTTCCGCCGGTGATATAGGCTTCCCAGTCGGCCTTTAGACCCTTGCCACCGCTACCTGTAGCTTTCACATTGATTTCACCGCCGTTGATATTCATGATGGAGTCACACTTGATGCAGGCTGCTGCTTTGGTTTCGAGGTCTTCTGTATCCCATTCGCCATTACCTGTACAGATGACGTTCGTACGTCCGCCATTGATGTAGATGTTGTTGTCGCAGTTAATGCCTTTAGCACCCTCGCCGTCCGTCTCGACATTGATGATGCCGCCGTTGATGATGGCGTCGCTGCCCTTGATGCCGTGATTGGCGGCGTTGACGTAGAGATTCACACCTTTCTCAATCAGGATATAGCTTTTGCTGTGGATGCCGTTGTCGTAGTTTCCCTTGATATCAAGCGATCCCGTGCCGCTCAGCAGTAGCTTACCCTTGCCGTAGAGGACACTCTTATGATCTTCCGTCGTGCCGTCCGTCAGTTTGTTCTGCCCCGTTAGTACAATATATGCCGCCATCTTGCTTTGAATGTCGACGGCAGTACCCTTGTTACAAGTGATGTCTGCCCCGTTCAGGTTCAGCATGAAGTTTGTCTTGCCGTCGATGTACAACATACCATTGCTGGTAGTGCCGCTGACCACATAGCAGACACCCTCTGTCTTGCCGTGATTGGCAATGACGCTATCGCCGCAGATGGTGATCTCCACACCATTCTCTGTCTTAGCAACGGGGTTTGCCATGTCAATCTCCACCTTTGTGGCGAAAGTCTGTGTCTCCACGTTGTCTTCCGCCTCGGGGTAATAGGCTGCAACGGTGCTGGCAGGCTCTGCAGTCGTCTTATCGATATTGACAGAATAACTCAGCAGTTCGCCACTGCCGGCCGTACTGCTGCCGTTGTCATTCATGTTACCGTTGGGAACATCGCCACCAGGAGTGAAACTATTGGATGTGTCAAACGGATCGTCCGACGAACAGGCTGTCGTGACAGCCATTGATGCTGTGAGCATCACTAAATAAATCATCTTTTTCATATCCTTTGCTTTATTTTAAGAGAGATTTGTTCGTTTTGCTTGCAAAGGTAGACAAAAAGAGCCGGTTCGCAAAAAATATTCAGCGAACCGGCTCATTATTTCAGTGAAACGAAGAAGGAATCCTCTTCCTTCTTCCTTCAAACATCTTACATCTTAAAGTCCGAGAGCTGGACAGCCTTCTCGGTCCTTAAAGCCCGAGAGCCTCCTTAGTCTTATCGGCGGCAGCGTCAACAGCCTCGTTAGCCTTTTCCTTGGCAGCGTCAACGGCAGCGTCCTTGGCGTTCTCAACAGCACCGACCACAGAATCCTTGGCAGCTTCAGCTGCATCGCCTACTGACTGCAGGAAACCATTCACCACGTTTTCGGGTTCGATATCCGTAATGGCGCTGACAGCAGCAGCTACGGCAGCATTGTCGCCAACCAGAGCCTTTACCTTGTCGGCATTCTCCTTCAGGAAGTTCTGCACCTTCGCAACATACTCCTTGGCAATCTCAGGATTGGTCTTGATGAGTTCAGTCACCTTTACCTTGACGGTTTCCAATACAGCCTGCAGCTTAGAAGCGTCACCTGCCTCAATCTGCTCGCTCAGGGCGCTGATAGAGAGGTTTGCAGCCTCTTCGGCCAGAGAGTCAATGATAGCGGCAGAGTCAACCTCGTCAGCGGGAGCCTGCGTCTTGTTACCACACGATGTGAAACCAATGGCAAATACAGCCATTACAGCAAACAAAATCTTCTTCATAATGTACTTTCTCCTTAATTATTAATTAAACATAAATAAAAGTTTCTCACAAAACTGACGGCAAATTTAAGTCATTTTTGCGCTCGTTGTACTTTTCATACCCTTTTTTTGTATTTTTTTAAGTATTCTAACCTAATTTATTTTGCATTTCGCTCGATTTGCACTACCTTTGACCTTTGGTCAAGGTACTTCCGTTCGAAAAAGCTCAAATAATATTTGGCTTTTTGCTCACTTATTCGTACCTTTGCAC
>ONMN01000097.1 GCA_900318885.1 uncultured Prevotellaceae bacterium
GACCCCAGGGTCGATGACGAGGTTTAAATTTTTTTGAAAAATAATGGCCTAAATATTTGCACAATTCAGGAAAATTTCGTACCTTTGCAACATAGTTGCAAGACAGACATCAGGCAACGAAATTGCGGCATAGCCAAAGGGAAAATTTTTGTTAACCTAGGAGCAAGATTTTCATGGTGTAGCGGCAAAAACACGAACGAAGGAATAGGTTTTAAGGACGCGGAAAAATTTTAACAACCTTAAAATTTATAGTTTTATGGCACTTAGAGTAAAGGCAGTAGAGAGACTGCTGAAGTTTGACAAAGAATCGGCGGGCAAGTACCGCTATGTGATGAAACCCGAGCTGTACACCAGCCTCGACCAGAAGAAGGTGATCCGCGAGGCAGCCCTGCGCAGCGGCGTGAGCCAGGGTGTGATGAAGGCCTGCTGGGACGCTGCCGGCGAGGTGATCAAGGCTTGGGCCACGGAAGGCCACTCGGTGGCACTGCCCGGACTGGGTACGATGCGCTTCGGACTGCGCAGCAAGGCTGTGGAGGACGTGAACGACGTGAAGACGAGCCTGATCTCGAGCCGTCGCATCATCTTCACCCCCAGCGTCGACCTGAAGGACGAGTTGGCGAACACCGCCATCCAGATTACCTGCTACGACCGCAACGGCGAAGAGGTGAAGCGCGTGACCTCGACCTCCGGCGACGTGGAGGACAGCGAGAACGAGGGTTCGAACGAAAACGAAAACCAAAACGGTGGCGGTAGTTCGAACACGAATCCCACGAATCCGACGAATGGTGGTGGTTCCGAGAACCAGACGCTGACTTCGCCCTCCATCAACGGTAACGCCTCGTTTGCTGAGTCTACTCAGGTGAGCATGAGCGGTCCTGACGGCGCAGAGATCCACTACACCACCGACGGCAGCACGCCTACAGTACTTCTACAAGAGCGGTAACCCCGGTGGAGGTATGGACCAGAACTAAAACGTTGAACATTGAACGTTGAACATTGAACTTTTGGAGCAGCGAGAGCCATCAAGCTTGCTTGTTTGGCCGAGTCGTGACAAAAGTCATGGAACGAAGTGACATAACATTGAACTTTTGGAGCAGCGAGAGCCATCAAGCTTGCTTGTTTGGCCGAGTCGTGACAAAAGTCATGGAACGAAGTGACATAACATTGAACAACAACTGATATGAAGAAGCGTTTTATTGAGATTGCGGTGAAGGTTGTAGTAGCCGCTCTCACAGCCTTCCTGACGGCCATCACGACGACCAGCTGTATGGGCCACGGACCACTCTCGCTTTAACGAGCGACTAAACTGAAAATCCACGTCAATGCATGGCGTGGATTTGTTTACGCAATGGCAACATTTTCGTATTTTAGGGATTTCCCCCGACGAGTTTAGGGGAAATCCTTTTCGTATGCTCTTTTTTCTTCATAATTTTGCCGTCGAAAACAGCGAGAACAGGCTGCACCTCAGCAAAAAGCAAGCTTTCTGCGTTCGGTTTGCACTGTCCTTGCCGTCGAAAACAAGCGAGAACAGATAACTTGAATGTTGAACTCTTAAAATAAATAAGAATTATGAAGAAGATGATGATGACCCTGGTAGCAATGCTGACGATAGCAGCAACGGGCAAGGCTATGAGCTACGAGCAGGCAAGGAACGAGGCCCTGTTCCTGACGGACAAGATGGCCTACGAGCTGAACCTGACTGACGAACAGTACGAGGCAGCCTACGAAATCAACCTCGACTACCTGATGGGTGTGACCAGTTACGACGACGTGTACAGCACCTACTGGGAGCGCCGCAACCTGGATATGAGCTATATCCTGTTTGACTGGCAGTGGCAGGCGTTCTGCGCAGCCACCTACTTCTACCGCCCACTGTATTGGGACGGAGGTTACTGGCACTTCGCCATCTATGCACGCTATCCCCACCGCGACTACTTCTACTTCGGACGTCCGGTGTTCTATGCCAGCTATCGTGGCGGTCACGCCTGGCACGTTCATGGCGGTCACGGCTACTACTACGGCCGTCGCGACCACTACCGTCCCGCAGGACGCAGCCATTTCGGTATGTTAGACCGTTGGAACCGTGGTGACTATCGCGGCCACCATCCCAGCGGACAGCGCCACTCATCGACCCGCACAACGGCAGGCGACCGTCGCTTCGGACATCTGGATAATGGCAACCGCAGTAACCGCCCCAGCAGCAATCGTGGCTATCGCGACAATCGCGGAGACGATCGTCGTCCGAGCACGGGCAATCGCCCCAGCAGCGGTAACAACGGCCGTTCCTTCGGCCACAGCGGTAGCAGCAGTAGCGAGCGTGCCACCACCATGCAGCGTCCGTCGTCATCCGACAGCCGTCCCAGCCGCAGCAGTGGTTCGTTCAGCAGCAGCCGTAGCAGTAGCGGTTCGTTCAGCAGCAGCCGTAGCAGTAGCGGTTCGTTCAGCAGTGGCAGCAGCACACGCAGCAGCGGTTCATTCAGCGGAAGCCACAGCAGTGGCAGCCGTAGCGGAGGTTCCTTCAGCGGAGGCAGTCACAGCAGCGGTGGCAGTCATGGCGGCAGTCACAGCAGCGGAGGCCGCTCGTTCGGCGGACGTCGTTAACACGCGCACCTCGGCATTCATCATGCGCTGCACCTCCCGCATCGGACACTGCGCATAGACAGCCAGAATAGCTTTATTGATAATTCCGTGACCAACGGCCACCACCCGCTTTCCTGGGTAGGTGGCCGTTATATGTAAGAGTAGCTGACGGGCACGCGTCAGCAGTGCTTCCTCGCTTTCAATATCGTCGGGCCACACCTCGCCACGCAGCTCAGGAATGTAGCGACCAGTAAATCCGCCCCAGTCACGTTCGCGCAGCAGCGGCGTAGTCACCACGGGTAAACGGTGGGGGGCAGCAATGATTTCCGCCGTCTGTATGGCTCGTCGCAGGTCGCTGGCAATGATGACATCAACGAGATCCGTTGCCAACCGTTCGGCCACCTGCCGAGCCTGTTCCCTACCCCGCTCGTTCAGCTCACCCTGCGTCTGGCCCTGCATAATCTGGCGGGCGTTGTCCACCGTCTCACCATGCCGCACCAGCAGGATGGTCGTCTCCCTTGCTGCGTCCATCGGATCAGCCAATGGTGATGGTGTATTTCGACATGAACGATGCTCCTGGCAGCAGGTGGTTCATCAGCGGCTTGTCCTTGAAATCACCCTTCCAGCCACGCGGGTCGCCCAGACCGTACCAAGGTTCGATACACACAAAGGGTGCGTGCTTGTCGTACGGACTCCAGAAGGCAATTACCGGCGTCTTGTAGTCCACCGTCACGGCAGGTTCGCCATTGGTGTCCATCAGCATTGCACGGTGGGTCTGACACTTGTGGATCTTCACCGAGTCGTTGCGGAAGAAGTCGTTGGTAAGTTCCATGATGCCCATGTCGGCCTCCAGCGCCACTTCCACCATATCGTTTGAACCGTCGGCATAGCTGCGCAGGGAATCCATCGGTTCTTCGTTGTCGAGCTTGATCATGCCCTCCATCTTGCCGCTGGGCAGGTTGAATGCCGGATGGCCGCCAATCTGGAAGTGTATCTCGCGGTTGTCGGTATTCTCCACGTGCCAGATGACATGCACGCTGTTGCCTTCCAAACGGTAGGTGATGGCCAGGTTGAAGCGGAAGGGATACACCTTCAGCGTCTCCTCCGACTCGTGTAATGCCATCGTCACCTTATCCTCCGCCTGACTGATGACGGTGAATTCCGTATCGCGCGCAAAGCCGTGTCGCGGCAGGTGGTATTCCTTGCCGTCGACGACATACGTGTCGTCGTTGACACTACACACGATGGGAAACAGTATCGGTGAATGTCTCGGCCATTCAGCCCCTGCCTGCCACATATACTCTCTGCCTTTGCAGTCTTTCACACTCTGGAGCTCGGCTCCCTTCTCAGCTACCTTGACGGTCAGCTCGTCGTTCTTCAGTTCTACCATATTTTCTGTTAGTTTTTAAGTATCGTCTGCAAAGGTAATACAAATCTGACGAAAAACCAAATATATTTGCGCTCTCTAAACAAAAAAATGCACGAAAAGAGAGAATTTTCAATTTTTATTCGTATATTTGCAGCGGTAAAATGCTAAAACTATATATCATATGAACGTAAACGAGAAATTTGTCATTACAGTTAACCGTGAACTCGGTAGTGGCGGACGTACAGTCGGCCGGAAGCTGGCAGAGAAGTTAGGTGTGGAATACTACGACAAGGCGCTTATCAAGGGCCTGCAGGAAAAGTACCACCTCAGTGTAGAGGCAATTGAAAAGCTGAAAGGCCAGGAACAAGGCTGGTGGGCTGATTTCAAACGTAAGATGACGGACTCCTTCGTATATTCCAACTATTACATTCCAAAGCCAGGCGACGAGCCGGAACTGCTGGAAACCGACGAGGTGTTCAGGACGGAAATAGAGATCCTGAAAGGCATTGCCGAAGCTGAATCATGCGTTGTGGCCGGCCGTAGTGGCTTCTACGTGTTCCGCGATCACCCCAATCACATGAGCATCCTCATCCAAGCCTCCATGGACTTCCGCGTAGAGCGCGTCTCGCGCAAGCAGGGCATGTCGCCTGAGGAAGCCCGCAAGGTCATTGACGACGTGGACAAGATGCGTGAGAACTATGTGAACAGGTACACGAAATCTTCACGCTACGACACCCGCAACTACGACCTCGTCATCTCGGCAGACGGAAAGACTGAGGACGAGATTGTTGAGTTCATCCTGCAGTATATGGGCAAATAGCACTGATTGCATACGAATAAAGAAAAGGGACGGTTCAGCGACCGTCCCCTTTTTCTTTATTTGTTTTCGTTCATATATTCTCGTGGCGACATGCCATAGAATTTCTTGAAGATAGTAGAGAACGAGGCGGCATTATTGAACCCGCAGGCGTACATCACTTCAGTAATATTCATGTTGTGGGTAGCCAGTAGGTGGGCGGCCTGCTTGAGGCGAATATTACGAATGAAGTCGTGGGGCGTCTGACCAGTGAGTTCCTTCATCTTACGATGCAGGTGGACACGGCTGATACCGACTTCCTCGGCAATGCTATCGACGCTGAGGTCGCTATTGCCAATGTTGCGGTTGATGACCTTCATAACGCGGTCAAGGAGTTGCTCATCGGGCGACTTCATCTTCACGTCCTCGACTTGTTCCTCCAACTGATCGTTGCGGCCATACTTTAGGCGCAGCATCTGATGACTATGAATGAGATTGATGATGGTGCGTCGCAGAATGTCCATATTGAAGGGTTTCATGATGTAGGCGTCGGCTCCCATCTCGAGACCTTCCAACTGGTCCTCATCACGGCTCTTGGCAGTGAGCAGGATGACGGGGATGTGGTTGGTAGCGGGATTGCTCTTGATTTTCTGACACATGGTGATGCCGTCCATCTCGGGCATCATGATATCTGAGATGACGAGGTCGGGCAAAGTCTTCAACACAGTGGTAAGACCAGCCTTACCGTTCTCACAGGTGGTAATATCATAATCCGGCGACAGTTCAGTCTGGAGGAATTCAAGGATTTCCGAGTCGTCCTCAACAAGTACAATATGGTGGCGGCGGCTGGCCTTGGGCAACTCAGCAGCGGCCTCAGGAGCGTCGTCAGCGGTTTCTGCTTCTTCGATGAGAGTAGCAGGCTCAGTGGCTACGGGCGGAACGTCTTCGTCGATGATTTCCTCGGGTTTGAGGTGGGCATAGCCCAGCGGTATGGTGACGATGAACTCAGCGCCCTTTCCGTCATCGTTGTTCCGGGCTATGATGGTGCCATGGTGGAGTTCGACAAGCGAGCGTGTCAGGTCGAGCCCAATACCCGTACCAGTATTGCGGTCGTTGGCATGAGTGGGCGTCTGATAGAAGCGTTCGAAGATGCGCTCGAGCTTGTCGGCAGGGATGCCCTCACCGGTATCACGAATGCCAATGCGGACATTCTGCTGGTCGTGAGTCAGCGCGATATTTACCTTTCCGCCAGCAGGTGTGAACTTGAAGGCATTGGAGAGGAGGTTGACGATGACCTTGTCGAAATTGTCGCGGTCAATCCATACGGGCAGCTCATCGGTATCATGG
>ONMN01000098.1 GCA_900318885.1 uncultured Prevotellaceae bacterium
TTCCTCCTTCTGACAACAAAGGTAAGGATTTGGCCGTGATAAAGCAAATTCTTCACTGATATATTCTATCAGAGCGCAAAATTAGAGTCCCGTGATCTACTGATTAAGAAGAAATGGAAGCTGTTTCAGCAGTTGTGGGGCATTCCCAATCTGGCTCAGTTGGCCGGCACGTGGCAGCAAACGGGAAAGTTGCCGCCCAGAAGCAGCGAAATTGACAAGCTGATGAAATAAACTGAAAATCAAACAGTTAGGGTCTTATATAAGTCTTATAGTAAGTCTTATATAAGACCTTTTTCTTTGTCCTTTTTTATAATTTTGCAGCACCAAACAACGGGAAAAATGCCAAGCGTTGGACCGTAGGCTGTCTCACTTTCCCGGTTGTGCGGAGGGACCCTCGCGTGAGACCGGGGAAACACCCGAACCTATTTAAAATTATGTATAAGAACAATGAAAAAGTTTGGAACAACAACACGCACCTGAGCGTGAATCTGAAAACCCAGTTGCGCAGCGACCGCCGCATGAAGACCGGCAAGGGCTATCCTGGCGTGCTGCAGCTTGACGAGGAGAGTACTGTCGATGAGTTCCTCTGCCGCGACCCGCACTTTACTTTTACGGAAATCGTGCCGCAGCCAACTCCGAAGCGTAGTCCTCGCGTCTATGATGGTGACTACATCACGGTGACCCGCCGCGCCGACGGCTCGTACCACCCCAACTTCAAGCCGATGAAGGTCGGCGAAGGCTTCAGCGTCGCACGCTATGCCAGCAACGTGGCCAACGAACTGCTGTGGGCTCTGGAGGGCCTGGTAGGGAAGTAACAATTAAGAACTGGCTGCTGGTTACGGTTACAGTAGTTACAGTTTAAAATCGAGGCCACAACACGCCTTATAATACTTTATAACTTATTGATATATAGATAGTTATATATAATATAGGGAGAGTTGACACCCCTCAAAAACGAACTGTAACAACTGTAACTGTAACCGCAGGGAGATTATTATTCATCTAAAAAGCTGATATACAATGAAATACGAAATTAGTAAAGCGACTGCGCCCGCTATGCCGAACCTCGGTAAAGGCACAGAAATAGTGAAATTGCTGCTCTCGCAAGCCTCAAAAGACATGTACGAACCCCTTGTTCCGATGTTTTTCCCCATCTTTGGCGCACACATCTTTGGCGCGGAATTTCAGTATCCGGACTTCAGTTGGAAGGAGCCGACGGGCATGATGGCCAACCTGGTGGCAAAAAGTGGTGACAACAAGGGCCAATTGACGACACTTGCGAAAGCCATTTGCCGCGATTTCAGTCAGCACGACAAGGCTGAAGAAGATAAGATTCTGGAATGGCAGAAGCAGAAACAGACCGAGCCCGACAACAAGAAAAAGACTGCCCGCCCGGATGTATTCTTCCGTTTCCCGCCTTCGAATACGACCAACGCTGCCTTCATCCAGAATGCCTTGGCGCTCGAGGCGCACGGTGGCCTCACACAATACTTTAACTTGCCTGAGGTGGAGATGGCCGACCGTCTCTGTGGTGGTCACAAACAGGTGTCGGTGCTGCTCCGCAACGTCTATGACCGCGACAAGGCCGGTGCCCTGCGTGCCACGTCAGACGGTATCACCGGCAACCCGACTATCCGTGCCTGCTTTACTGTCTCTTCGAACCCCGTTTCTACCCGACAGTTCTATAAATATGAGCTGACTAACGGCACGTTCGGACGCATGGTCTTCAGCTACAAACCTCGTGGCAGCCGTAGTGGCCGCATCCCACGACTGGGCAAATACACCGATGAGTTCTACCAGAAGCTGGATGAGTATATAGCACGTCTCGATGCGTGCAAGGGCCGATTCATCATCCGACCGCTGAACAAACTGACCGACCGTATGGCGCAGGACATGGCAGAGCTGGCCGACCTGACCGACGACGACCTGCTGTTCGAACTGTCCCACCGCTCGTTGGTATCGGCATGGAAGGCGGGCTGCATCCTCTGGGTGCTCAACAACCAGACGTGGACCAAGTCGATGGGTGAACTCGTAGAATGGCTGGTGTATCACGATCTTTGGAGTAAGATGCAAATCTTTGCCGATATGCTAAAAGACGGCGACATCAGCGCCTCCGAGACTTCCAAGACCGGTCCGAAGAATATGCTCGACTCGCTGCCAGACACCTTCAGTGAGACCCAGCTGGAGGCACTCCGCCTGGAGCTTGGCAAGAACAAAGAGGGCACGAAGAATCAGTTGAAGCAATGGGTGTTCCGCAAGTTCATCACCTTCTCCAGCGAGACCGGACTGTACACGAAAACCAACGAGTACCTGAAGAAGTCTGATGTCTGATGTATGCATAATTATGGATAGACTAGAACTTCAGAAGCTTCGCGACCTGCCCATTGAGGGGGTCGCGGAGCGACTTGGACTACAAGTCACGCGCCACAAATGTCTCTGCCCGTTCCACGACGACCATCATGCCTCGATGTCGTTTAAGGTCAGTAAGAACACCTTCCGATGCTTTGTCTGCGGAGCCTCGGGCGGCACCATCGACCTTGTGATGCGCCACCTGCATCTCGACTTCAAAGAGGCGTGCAGGTGGTTACAGACCCTCTCCGGCTCCCCCTGCTTAGGGGGAGAGCACGACCCGCAGACCTCCGATGGTATTTACTCCCTTCCCTATAGGGAGGGGTCAGGGGAGAGTCCCTTCGACGCCAGTCGCTATGAGCGTTTCTTCGAGCATCCGTGGCTTTTGCCTGAGGCTCGGAAATTTCTCTTTGATGAGCGTCGGCTGGACCCAAGGGTTGTGCGCTGGTGCCGGCTGACGTCGTGGAAAGACAAGCAGGGCGTGCCCTGGCTGCAGATACCTTATTATAATCAGGAAGGTCAGTTGGTGGGTGTTCAAAACAGGAACTTGATAAAGGGCGCCTTGCCCCGCTTCCGCTTCCCCAGTGGCTCGCAATGCGGCATCTACAACCTGCCCGTATTGAACCGTTTGAAGCCTGGCGACGCGCTCTGGATCACCGAGGGATGCTCAGACTGCTGGGCCATGCTCTCCGCCGGCCACAAGGCCATCGCCATCCCCTCAGCCACCCTTCTTACAAAGAAGGACGTGGAGCAATTGTCAATGGTCAATGGTCAATGTTCAATGGAATTTCACATGTTTCCCGACCGCGACGCCCCTGGCGAACGACTCTTCCTGCAACTGCAGAAGGTGCTGCCCTCACTCGTCCACCACCAGCTGCCGCCCGACTGCAAGGACTTCAGCGACTACTATCTAAAATTGAAGGCTGAATAAACTACAAGCGGCGCCGATGGCGTCGCTTGGTGGATGCTGTTAGGGCGGATTTTCCGGAGATTCTGGAAATTCCGGACTTTCCGGAGTTTCCGGAGTTTCCGGAGTTTCCGGATATTCCAGATTTTCCGGATTGTCCAATTATTCCTTTGCTGCCAATAGGGCTTTGAGGCGCTCTACTTCTTTGCGGAGAGCGGCTATTTCGTTGGCTTGTCGCTCTATCGTCTGTCGTTGTGTCTCACGCTGCCCAAGGCGGGCGGCTGTCATGCGCTCGCGGATACCGCCTTCGGTGGTGAACTCCTTGTCTTTTCGCTCAATGTATTTCGTCATGGCTTTGTCCACCTGATGACACAAGCAGATGGCCATATTGGCTAATTCTTCATCGTCCATCTTTGCCAGTAGCGGCTGATAATCGTCATAGTGATAATGATACTTGCAGAATTCGTGCAGACGTTCGAATCGCGGATTCTTGCCAAACCATTCCACAAAGCCCTTCCGCTTCAGATAGTCCTGATAATCCTCCATCAGTTCCTTATTGCTGCCACGGGCAATGCCCAATAGTTTCAGCTCGGTTTCCGTCGAAGTCTGTCCATCGGAACTGCCCTCGGCAATATTCTGTTTCGTGCTACGCGCCGCCTGTACCATCTGATCCACCGTGCGGTCGCCATAACGAGGAAGATAACGCTCACAAAACAGCTGTGTCAACTGATATAGCACATCGCTGCGCTGATAGAACCGCAACTCAGTATATACCACAGCCTTGCGCAACACGCTCGCCGTGCCGTCGTCATAGTGCCGTATCTCGGGCGTCTTCTTGTCTTCGTTCATGCTGCAAAGATAAGCTATTATTTTCAATCCTCCAAAAGAAATACAAAATAGTTTCACCATGGCATGGAAAAAAGGCCCTGCCTTATCGTCCAATAACGCTGCCTTATCGTCCAATAACCCTGCCTTATCGTCCAATAACGCTGCCTTATTGGGCAATAATGGTGGGTTATTTTTTTGTGCGATTTTTAACAAAAGAAGTTGCGAAAATATTTGGTAGTTTGCAGTTTTTTTTGTACCTTTGTAGATGAAATAGAGATCTCATTTTCAACGAAAAACAAGCGGGAGGCGGCCACCCGATGTAGCTGGTCGCGACGAGTTTCTAATACCACAAAAAACACAACAAAACATTATGATTGAACTGTATCTTTCAAAGGTTACCGAGACCTCAGAATCGGAGCAGGCGGGCAAGCTTTACGCCCGAGTTGATTACAAGGAGTCGCTGAGCGTGCAGGACATGGCCCACCACATGGCGGAGCACAACACGGCATTCTCGGAGGGTCTGATCACGGGTATTCTCATCGACTTCGTGAAGTGCGTGCGCGAACAGGTGCTCAACGGCAACACGGTGAAGATTGACAACCTGGCCATCTTCAAGGCCACCGTCGAGGCGAACGCCCTCGAGACCCTGTACGACGCGCAGCAGGACAAGGTTGCGCTGGCCACGATTGGCAACCTGGCGGAGGGCGCCAAGACCGGTGCCGCCGTGAAGACCATCAAGCTGCTGGCTCAGAGCACCGGCGACTTCACCCGTGAGGAGTTGAAGAAGGACGTGAAGCTGGCATGGACCGACAAGACCAAGGCTGAAATTGCCGCAGCCAAGGGCGAGAACAACGGAACCACGGGCGGTGGTAGTTCGAACACGAATCCCACGAATCCCACGAATGGTGGCGGAACCAATACCGGCGGTGACAACACTGGCGGTGACAACGGTGGCGGTGGCGGTAACCCCGGTGGCGGCATGGACCAGAACTGATGGAGCAGCGAGCGCAATGCCGAGCTTGCTCGAGCATTGCCGAGTCGCGACATCAGTCGACTGAAAGTCAACTTATGTCTGATGCCTGAGTGCGAAAAGTCAATTTAAATTTGACAAAAAAGAAAAGAACCTATCTGAAAATCAATCAGTTAGGTTCTTTTTCTGTCGGGATTACTGTAAGCATTGAGCCATTCTAACAGACAAAACTACAACAGGATCGATCTTTGTAAACCATGCAGAACACCCCATATTCGCTACATTATTGAATTTGGCGGTGCGGCTGGAATGTTGTATAGTTTCTCAAAAGGTGGTTAAAAAGGTGGTTAATATTTCATACTGTTAGAATGGCTACAAAAAATGTACATAGAGCATATTATCAAGGTAAGCTTGTGGCTTACATGAAGAAGAATGGTGTTGCACTCCGATACAAATTATATCGGATAGACAAGCAGTATCTAACACGTTACTTCCGAGTTTGTCCCAAAGTTGATGGCTATGAGATAATCAATGAAAGGATTGACACTCTCGAAAGTAAGATAGACAAAACCATATCATCATTGCTCCTCAAAGATCCAAAGATAGTGATTACTGCGAGTATCATAGACAATACAATAGCAGAACAGGAAAAAGAAGTGAAAGAAGTAGAAAAAAGAAAAACTGTAAAAACTTCTCTCGTCACAGCTTTCACTTCATATATAGAAGAGAAAAAAGCTATCAAGCATCAGGAGGATATAGAACGTGGACTTAATCGTAAATTGCATCCTACTATTAAGGATTACATCAGTGTTTGCAATGCCCTCAAGGATTATGAATACTACTCGCATATCAAAGTATGCCTTAATGACATTGATGAAGAATGGGTTGATGACTTTATTGACTTCCTTATTGAACCTCATGAAAGCAATAAGAAACACAAGTATCGTTGTAAAGGCAACATGTGTAACAAGACTATCAACAAAAGGTTAGATTGTTTTGCTAACTTTGTATGGAGATATTGTAAGAATGTAGATAAAGCAGACATCATAAAATCTCGAAAGCTTGATGATACTATCCAATCTGACATACTTCGACTCTACAAGGATGAACTAACTGCATTCGCTGATATGCCACTAACAGACATCGAGGATATTAGAATTAGGGATTACTTTGTTTTTATCTGTCTAACAGGGTTACGTTTCTCTGACTTCACTACTATTGACAGAAACAATTTCATCTATAATGGAAAGTTCTGGTCACTACGTCTATTCACCCAAAAGACAGTCAAGAAAGCAGAGATTCCATTAACTGAAAGAGCTTATTCAATAGCCGTAAAATACGGCTTCAAATTTGACTATTACTGCAATCAAGTCTTTAATAGAGTGCTTAAAACGATGTTGAAAAAGCACAATCTATTTGGAGAAAGCTATATGTATATAAGACATATACGCAAAAAATTGGAGAAGAAAATCGTTCTACGCAGGGAAAGGATAAGTGCTCACACAGCTCGTAGGACTTTTATCTCGATCCTGATTGAAAGTGGAATATCTGTCAACAGGGTTATGGCTATGACTGGCCACACCAATGAACACACACTTAAAATCTATGTTGACAAGTTCAGTCCAGACTTACATGAAAGCATAGAACCACTCTCATTCTGACAGGCAACTACAACATTCCAGCCGCACCGCCAAATTCAATAATGTAGCGAATATGGGGTGTTCTGCATGGTTTACAAAGATCGATCCTGTTGTAGTTTTGTCTGTTA
>ONMN01000042.1 GCA_900318885.1 uncultured Prevotellaceae bacterium
GAGTCGTTCCAGCGTTGCAATATCTTGAAGATTAATGATGAGGAACTGGTGCTTATCGGCCGTATGTTTGGCTATCCCGGTCTTGACATCGAGAACAAGTGCTGGCTCATTCTGGGTAAGTACAACCTCGACATGCTCGTTCTCACCTGTGGCACTAACGGCAGTTACGTATTCACTCCTGGTCACGTATCCTTCCAGGAAACGCCTAAGGTCAAAGTGGCCGACACTGTAGGAGCTGGAGACTCTTTCACCGGCTCGTTCGTGGGCAGCATCCTCAACGGCAAGTCCGTTCCTGAGGCCCATCGTACCGCCGTTCAGGTCTCCGCCTACGTCTGCACACAGAATGGAGCCATGCCAACCTATCCAGAAGAACTACTGAAATAAAGCAATCCTATTTCATTCAACGCCAGAACACATACCATGTTTGTTCTGGCGTTTTTAGTGCAATTGTTGTAGCCTATTAAACGTACGCACTTTTAATGAAGGTCACTTCTACATCATTTCTCCATATTTTTCATTTTTTTTCTCAAAATAGCATTATTTATCAAAAATACTTGTATCTTTGCATACAAAAAACGAGAGAACGGCATGATAAAAGAACGGACTCGCGATTTGTTTGTCATTCACCATTCGCTGCGGAACTTTATCGTGGCAGCGGTATTGTCGTCAATCATGGAAATCATCAACACGACAATAGACGGTATTGTGGTGAGCCAGGCGGTCAGTGCCGATGCTATATCGGTGGTGACACTGGTGGACCCCGTGCTGACCGTTGTGCAAATATTCGGAGCAATACTGTTCTCGGGTGCGGCACTCATCGTGGCGTCGGCCTACGGCAACCAGCAGTATAAGACGGTGAACCGCCTTGTAACGATGAGTATGACGGCCGTGCTGGTGTTGAACGGATTGCTGGCAATAGTCTGTTGTCTGTTTTCAGAACAGATTGCCCATCTGCTGACGGACGAGGAACGGTTGTTGCCGATGGTGGCCGACTATATGCCTTTCTCGCTGGGAGCCTGTGTGGCGTGGCTCGTATGTGATGCCGTAGGACGCTATGTTGAAATCAGCGGACGCCCGAAACTGGTGACGAACTACGTGGTGCTGAACACGGCGCTCAATGCGGTGCTCGACCTGCTAATGGTGGTATGGTGGGACATGGGGATGCGTGGAGCCGCCATAGCCAGTCTGATAGCTCCCATCGTGGCGACAGTGGTCTTCATACCCTATCTGACGAAGTCGCCCAAACCTTTTGCCATCGACTTCGGCAACCGCAAGGAGTATTGGGGATTGCTGCGTCAGAGCATGGGACGAGGTGTGCCGACGGGCGTATATGCGCTCATCATGGCAGTGCTGTATATGGCACTGAACTATATCGTGCTGGAAACACAAGGGGCGGACGGCATGTACATCCTCAGCGTATGCCTGCAAACGGTGACATTCGGACTTATCCTGGCATACGCTGCCGACAGTGCCGTAAAGTATATTGGTGGCGTGATGTATGGCGAGCGCGACTGGGACGGTCTGAACCGATTGCAGATGAGTGCCTTGCAGATAGTTATTTCAGCCTGTGTGGTGGTGACGGTACTGGTGTATCTCCACCCCTCGGTAATGGCCGAGATCTACGGTGCCGACGAACGCCTGTGCCAGCTTTCGGAAGAGCCTATCCGACTGTTTGTCCAGAGTCTCATTCCCTTGTCCGTACTTATGTTGGTTTCCAATGCCTATATGATGTCGAACCGTAGCCGAATGGCTTCGTTCATCGAGTTCGGCCCGCTGGTTATCATGCTGCCCGTCGTATGGCTCATTGCTACCGTGATGCCCGACTATTTCTGGTATTCCGTTCCTTTGGGACTCTGGATACTTTTGCTGATAACCATTGGCATCATCTATGTGAAGTCGCGCAGGGGACAGCATCTGCACTGGCTGTTCCTGACGCCCACAGACAGCCGCCAAGGGTCATTTGCCGTTACCATCTGGTTCAACAATGAGGAAGACACCAAGAAGAAGCTGCTGATGATCCAGGACTACATCAGCGGTCTGAACCTTAGTCCGACAACTCTCGCCAGTGTGCAGGAATGTATGGAAGAGCTGATTCTTCAGGAGTTGGAAATGGGTAAGGCTTCAGGTCGAACGGGGGCTTTCGACGTCAGCATGATGAACCTCCGGCAGCGTCTGACGATCATTGTCAAGGACGTAGGAAAGGCTTATAGCCCTCAGTTGAAACATCATTGCGACGACATAAACTATCAATATCAGAACGGGCTGAACTGCCTGTATCTTAACTTCCCTGTGCACTACGGCTGATAGTGGCGTGAGTAAGGGCACGGGGGTTCTTGAAACTTCCGTGCCCTTTGTTGGAGTTAAGATTTATTTATTTGCTGGATTGCTTCTTCGTAGCCGGCCAGTGCGGAGAAGGGTGCAAACTGGGCTGCACGGTTCCACATTGACATCTGCGGATGACGCTTCGACACGTGGTGCGGCAAATTAATAATATCGTCGTAATTTCCCATAACTTTCAACTTTCAACTAAGCTTTGTGTCCTCCTATCTGTTTGTTGCGTTCCTTGGCAGTGGCACCTTCCTCGAAGTTCAGACCGCGGAGGATGGCGTTCTTGCCGAAACGCTGTTTGATTTTCAACTGTGCTTCCTGCATCCGGCGCTCCTTGTCGAGTCGGGCCTTTTCCTCCTGCTGTTGCTTTTCCAAAGCTTCGTAGTCGGTAAAGAGATCCAGCTGCTGTGGCGCATTTTCCATTGCGGCGACAGAAGCCTCCGATACCACATGGTTTGTGGTCAGATTGAGCCTGCGAATGAGCAAGTCCGGATTCACGCAGCGGTCGAAGAGTGCAGCCGCCCCGTCCATAATTTGCCTCGATGACGATGTCGGCTTGTCGAAGTTAAACGTGCCGTGAGCATGTTTTGGCACAGGTTTGCCGTAATGGTTCAGGGTAATCTCACCATGATATTTCTCGCGAATCTCAGGGCGGGTAAGATTCTCTGCATCATAGCCGACGGTCAATACCAATTGGTCTGTTACCAACCGTTTCGATACCAAGTCGAGTGCCATGCCTTCAGCCATCTCCTGTATCACCACGCGGGCCTTCTTGAAATCGTAAGATTCCTGCAGCACCTGTCCGCTGCTGAAGGAGTTCGTCTCAGGACGGTAAGCCTTTACAGCCTCCATCGTACAAGGTTCCCAGCCCCAGGCATGGTCTATCAGCAATTCTGCATTTACGCCGAATAGCCGATAGAGTGTTTCTTCGTTCTGCACAGACATCCGCGCCAGCTTGCCCATCGTGTCGACACCATACAAAGCCAACTTCTCAGCTATCCCCCGCCCTACTCTCCAGAACTTCGTTATCGGACGATAGTCCCAAAGCTCGCGGCGATACGACATTTCATCGAGTTCGGCGATACGCACACCGTCCTTGTCGGCAGGCATCTTTTTGGCCATGATATCCATTGCCACCTTGCAGAGATACATATTCGTGCCGATGCCAGCCGTAGCAGTGATGCCCGTCTGACTCAGCACGTCGCGAATCATCTTCATCGCCAACTCGTGGGCAGTCAGTTTGTATGTGCCAAGATAAGCTGTCACATCCATGATGACCTCATCGATGGAATAGACATGGATATCCTCTGGCGCAATATATTTCAGGTAGATACTATAAATCTTCGAGCTGACCTCGATGTAATGTGCCATTTGTGGCGGAGCAATGATGAAATCGATGCCGCGAGCCTTCTGATACACCTCGAAGAGTCGCGCCCGACCCCCGATGCCGTATGCTTTCAATGACGGAGACACAGCCAGACAAATCGTTTTCTCCGTGCGGCTCTCATCAGCCACCACGAGGTTGGTGGTCAGCGGGTCAAGCCCTCTGTCCACGCACTCTACTGAAGCATAGAACGACTTCAGATCGATGGCAATATATGTCCGCCGCTGCTCTGGCATAAACGCTATTTGAACGTGATGGGCACCGTGTACATGACGCGCACCAGTTCGCCACGACGCATGGCAGGTTCCCAGCCAGACAACGTTTTGACAACGCGCACGGCCTCGTCCTTCAGCAGTCCTTCAGCCTTCTCACGCATGGCGTACTTGTCTATCTCGGAGTATTTGCTGAACTTCTTGTCTGACAGGCGGTTTGTGAACACGGTCTTCGCCGCCCTGACATCCGACACCGTTCCGTCTTTCTCGACAAAGAAACTGACAGTGACAGTACCCTTGACACCACAATGCTCCGCCTCCACAGGATAATTCGTGATGGTAGACAATTTCTTCAACAGTGCAGTGATACCACCTGGATACTGCGGAAGATGGTCCTGACCGGCCAACTCGGGAACCACCAGTTGCTTCGTCCTCTGCAGTTCCTTGAGTTTTGCCTTCAGCTTTTCGATTTCCACGGTAGCCAGTATGACACGCCCTTCAGTATCCAGCAGATACATAGTCGGAATCCATTTGATGTGGTAGTCCTTTGCCATCTTCGACTCCTTCATATCCTTCAGTTCGCTAATCACGCGCCAGCGTATCTGCTCCTTATCCATGAAGTCCTGCAGTGTTTTACCCGTAGTATCAAACGAGACGCCGATAAACTCCACCCCCTGAGGGTCATACAGCGCGTGCAGCCTCTTCATCTCGGGCAGGTCCTTACGACAGTCGCCACACCATGTTGCCCAGAAGTCGAGCACTACGCAGCGACCATGGAAGTCGTCTATCGGATGTGCCTTGTTTTCGGGGTCTATCAAGTCAGGCACCTTCGTTCCTACAGGTAGCAGGTCGGTAGCATACTTCGCATCCAAGTCCTCCTGTGCCATCATCGTGCCGGCCATGCCTATCAGCATGCCAGCCAATACAAATAACTTTCTCATAATCTTTCTTATTTCATAATCAGCGTACAAAATTACGAATAAGTGAGCAAAGAACCAAAGGAAAACAAGTTTTTCTTGTTCTTTCGATTGCAACGCCACACTCTGCACCTTTAGGTCAGAGAACGGAAGTAATTTCTCGTGAAACGAAAAATTACGAATAAGTAGGCTAAATGCAAAATAAGTTGCGTTTTATTTTGCATTTAACTCGATTATTTGTATCTTTGCTCCCAAAACGACTAAAACATATTCAAAAAAATGATTAACGTAATTTGTGTACACACGGCCATGGCTCTGGTGGAGCCCCTGACCAAGACTTGGGTGCCACAGTCACAATAATCTTACGCATTATATTCGGTCTTTTGTTTATTTAATTGATGATTTTGTGGACACGGCCTTTTTCGTCCCTGACGATAGTGACGGGACCGAGGCGGTAGAGGACGCTGAAAGTTGAAAGTTGAGGGGTGAGAGTTGAGGGGTGAGGGGTGACGGATGAGGGGGTGTCGATGAAGACGTCGAAGGAGGCGAGGCCGTTGGTAACAGCCATGCGGGTAATGGGTTTCGACATGAAGTTCGTGCCGTCGATGTTGGCATTGTTCAGCGTGGCGGCGGGTTTTGACGTATTCGTGAGCGAATCGTTAGCCTGATAGGGATAGCTCCAGTCGGAGCTCTGGTAGGTGTCGGTCTTGTTGTTGGCGTGGAAAATGTCGTAATGGTTGACGCTGCCGCCATTGGTAGCTTTGTCGGGACTGGTCCAAAGCAAGGGATCGAAATCGACATGGAAGATGACAATGCCGTTGCCGGGCAGCAGTTTGTCCCAGCCACGTTGCTGTCGGTTTTCGACGATGTAATATTCCTGGTCGGAGCCGTCATTACGCAGGAGATAGGCACAGCCTTCGTCGGTGAGTGCCGGCATATCGGTAATGGTGGCAGTAGTGGTAAGTTCCTCGGGTGTGAGCCAGTCCATAAGCCAACGCTCGTGGGCGGAATAGCCACAGGGGTGGAAACCGTTGCCGTTGTAATTGCCATAGTCCATGAGGTCCCAGCGTCCAACGTACTGCTGACTGCCATTGTAGAAGTCGGGGAATCCGAAGCAGTGGCTGTATTCATGGCAGAGGGTGCCGAACGAGCCATAGCTGTTGTTGGAGGCCAGTTCCTGTACGGCACAGTAGCTGTCGACGAACCAGGTGCGATAGCCATCGGTGACGACGAGCGGATCGCGGTAGACATGTGTCTCGGGGTCCTTGTGTTCGCTCACCCACCATTGGTGTGGCCATATGGCATCGTAGCCTCCACCAAAGCCGCCATAGCTACTGCCTTTACCGGCATAGATGATGAGCAGTTGGTTGATGGATCCGTCGCCATTCCAGTCGTAGAGGCTCCAGTCGATGTCACGTTTGAGGAGGGAGTCGACAATATCGTCGACGAGGAACTGGGAATTCTCGTCGTCCGTTACCGTACTGCGATACTTCTTGAGGCTGTCGACAACGACGTATTCGAGGTCGAAGACTGGTCGGAACTGGTCGTAGCTCTGTGCAGCGAAATAGTCGCGGACGGAGCCGAAGAAGGGTTCCTCAGAGAGATTTTCCGTATTGAATATCTTGTCCCACTGTTCGAGCGTCTGCGTCTCGTCGTCCTTGAAGGTACGATCGGCAAAGGCAGTCAGCACCACCAGTTGGCGGAGGTCGCCCTTGTAGAAGTCGCCCCCAGGGAGTCTTACTACTGCAGCGCTACGGGTAAAAGGCCTCGGTGTGCCCCGTCGGCATCCCTGCTGTACAAGACTTTCTTCTGCCATTGCCGTCAGCGAGACGAGCAACAGCAGAAGAATAGATAATCTATAACAGCATTTCGGCATAACGGTATATCGGTATTTCGTTATAATGCTATTCCGACATTATTTCCTCGGACACCAGGGCTTGAGAGTCTTGAAGAAGTCGTTGCCCTTGTCGTCGACGAGGATGAAGGCGGGGAAGTCCTCGACGTCAATCTTCCAGACGGCCTCCATGCCGAGTTCAGGATATTCGACGCACTCGATGCTCTTGATGCTGCTCTGTGAAAGGACGGCAGCGACACCGCCGATAGAGCCCAGATAGAAGCCGCCATACTTCTTACAAGCCTCTGTGACAACATCGCTGCGGTTGCCCTTGGCAATCATCACGAGCGAAGCGCCATTAGCTTGGAACTCGTCCACGTAGGGATCCATACGGTTGGCAGTGGTGGGACCCATCGAACCACAGGGATAACCCTCTGGCGTCTTGGCAGGTCCGGCATAGAGCACAGGATATTTCTTGAAGTAGTCAGGCAATCCCTCGCCGGCATCGAGACGGGCCTTCAGCTTGGCGTGAGCGATGTCACGGGCCACGATGATGGTACCCTTCAGATTGACACGGGTAGAGACAGGATACTTGCTGAGTTCCTTGCGAACGGCATCGATACCCTCGCTCAGGTCGATAGTAATAGTGTTGGTACCCTCGCCAGCCTTGGCATACTCAGCAGGAATCAGTTCAGAGGGGTTCGAGTCCATTTTCTCCAACCAGATACCATCGGCATTAATCTTCGCCTTGATATTACGGTCGGCAGAGCAACTGACGCCCATTCCAATCGGGCAGCTGGCACCGTGACGCGGCAGACGGATCACACGGATGTCGTGAGCCAGATACTTACCACCAAACTGAGCTCCGAGACCAATCTTATGAGCCTCCTTCAGGAGTTTCTCTTCGAGGTCGACATCACGGAAGGCACGACCAGTCTCATCACCTGTGGTGGGCAGACCGTCGTAGAACTTGATAGAAGCAAGCTTCACGGTGAGCAGGTTCTTTTCAGCGGATGTACCACCAATGACAAAGGCGATGTGATACGGCGGACAAGCGGCTGTACCCAGCGACTTCATCTTTTCTACGAGGAACGGAATCAGCGTTCCCTCGTTCTGGATGGTAGCCTTGGTCATCGGATAGAAGTAGGTCTTATTAGCACTACCTCCACCCTTGGCAACCATCACGAACTTATACTCTGCACCCTCGGTAGCCTCGATGTCAATCTGAGCAGGGAGGTTGCAACGAGTGTTCACTTCATCGTACATATTCAGCGGTGCATTCTGCGAGTAGCGCAGGTTGTCCTGGGTGAAGGTGTTGAAGACACCAAGACTCAGGGCTTCCTCGTCCTCGAAACCAGTCCAAATCTGCTGACCTTTCTCACCGTGGATAATCGCTGTACCTGTGTCCTGACAGAAAGGCAGGATACCACGTGCAGCCACCTCGGCATTGCGAAGGAACTGCAGGGCCACATACTTGTCATTCTCTGAGGCCTCGGGGTCGTTGAGAATCTTTGCCACCTGGAGGTTATGCTCGCGACGCAGCATGAACTCCACATCGTGGAAAGCCTGCTGGGCCAAGAGCGTCAGAGCCTCCTTAGAGACCTTTACAATCTGCTTTCCTTCAAACTCGGCGGTTGTTACGCCTTCCTTACTCAACAGACGATACTCCGTCTTGTCCTCGCCCACCTGGAACATCGGGGCGTACTTGAATTCTACGTTTTTAGCCATATTTGTATTTGTTTAATGTTTTAATATCCGAAAATTTCTTCTGTCGTCAGGCGACGGATGGGGCCGAGCTGTTCCAGGGCCTTCATGTCGAGTTCCTTCTCGTCACCGAGGATGATGTAACGATACTGCTTGTTGGCCATCACCTGCTTCTCGAAGTCGACGATATCCTGCAACGTCAGAGCGGGCAGCGCATTGTATATCTTCTCGTTGATGTCGTAGTCGATACCACGGCGCTTGGCCATGAGATAGTCGCTGATGACACTGAACTTCGTAACACGCTGACTGGCGAGCTGCTTGGTGACGGCATCTTTCGCAATACGGAAAGCATTCTCGCTGGCAGGCATCTCGTTAAGGATGACATGGAACTGATTGACGGCATCCATCATCTTGTCGTTCTGCGTGATGATATAGGCCTGACTGAATTCTTTCTCGCCCTTCTTGGACGGTGTAACATAGAAGGCTGCAGCACTGTAGGCCAGACCGCGGGCTTCACGCATCTCCTGGAAGACAATACCGTTCATGCCACCACCGTAATACTCATTGAAGAGGTCGACAACAGCCTCCCTGTCGGGATTCCAGTCGCGACCCTCGTTGTTGTACATCAACAGATAGATGTTCTTGGCATCGTAAGGTGCAATGAGCACTTCGTTCGTCGCAGCCTGCTGACGCTCGTAAGGCTTACCCTTAGGTACATCGGCCAAAGTCTTGGCGGTCTTATGGGTAGCACCCAATACCTTCGAGAGTTCGGCGGGAGTCAGTTTGCCATAATAAAGCACGGTGTGCTTGAGGTTCGACAGATTGGCCAACAGACCCAGCAACTGCTGTGGATTAGCCTGACGGAGCTCGTCGGCAGTCATCACGTCGCGATTGCTGTTATGAGGACCATAGGTGGCATAGTTCAGCAGATAGCTGAAATTGGTGCGTTGGTCTTTCTTGCCGTCGTCACGGTTCTTGAGTACCAGTCCGACGAACTGGTCGTACGACGCCTTGTCGGCCTTGGCATGGTGCAACAGTTCCTCCAACAGTTTCAGCGCCTTGGGCATCTGTGACTGGAGGCCGGAAAGCGAGACGGTCAAGTTATCGGCATTGACATTGACCGAATAGTTGCAGGCCATCTTGTAGAACTCCTGCTTCACCTGAGCTGCAGTGTATTTGTCCGTGCCGACATAATAGAGATAGTCGGCAGCAATATCGTAACGGTTGTCGTCCTGCTTACCGAACTCATAGCGGAACACGAGGTTGAAGAGGTCGTTATCGGTGTTCTGCTTGTACACCAGGGGCAGGTTCTTGTTGACGGAACCGAGGGTCAGATCCTTGTTATAGTCGACGAACTTCGGCTGGATGGGCTCGACCTTTGAATTCTGGATGTCTTTCACAAACTGACTAACCATATCGCGATTAGCAGGGATGGGTGTGATGGCAGGCTTGTCAATCTTCTTCTGCAGGGTATCAGTACCCTGTTTCTTGAAGACGGTAGCATAGCCGTCGGTGAAGAAACGGTTGGCAAAGGCCACAATCTGTGCCTTGGTCATCTTCGCAATACGGTCCATGCGATGTGTCTGCTGTTCCCATGTGGTACCTTCGATGAAAGAATTCATCATCTGACGCACGCGCCACATGTTGTTGTCGAGGGCACGCTGACGCTGCAACTCCATATTGTTTACGATGCTCGGCAGGAGGTCGTCAGAGAATTTACCCTTCTTCAGGTTCTCCACCTCGCCCAACATCAAGGCACGAACCTCCTCCAACGACTGCTCAGGTTTCGGCATGCCGATGAGCAAGAAAGAGGAATAGTCCTGCTGGTCCTGCAGATAGGCCTGAGCACCCTGGATCTTCATCTGCTGGTTGAGGTTGATGTCGATGAGTCCGGCCTTGCCATTTGTGAGCATCGAGCTGATAACGCTCAACGTGTCACACTGTGCATCAGAGGCTTTCTTGGCAAGCCATCCAACGATGACCTCCTCGGCCTGCTGGCCTATCACAGCGGTATCCTTCGGTGCCGTCAACGGCTTCTGAACGGGGAATACGGGCTGACGCACATCGTCGCCGGGCTTCCACAGTCCGAAGTAGCGGTCGATGAGGGCAATGGTCTTGTCGGGATCAAAATCGCCAGCCATACAGATAGCGACATTGTTGGGCACATACCACTTCTTGAAATAATTCTTGATATTGGTAATCGAGGGGTTCTTCAGGTGCTCCTGCGTACCGATAGTAGTCTGAGTACCGTAGGGGTGAGTGGGTGTCAGCAATTTACCCATCGCACTCCACACCTTGTCGCCGTCATCGGTCAGGTAGAGGTTATATTCCTCATAGACGGCCTCCAACTCGGTGTGGAAACCGCGAATCTCCATGTGCTGGAAACGGTCGCTCTGAATCTTTGCCCAGTTCTCAATCTCGTTCGACGGGATATCCTCGGTATAACATGTCACATCGTTCGACGTGAAGGCGTTGGTACCCTCGGCACCGATGGCTGCCATCAGCTTGTCGTACTCGTTGGGAATGAAATACTGTGCTGCCAGCTGCGACACGGAGTCAATCTCGTGGTAAGCCTGCTTGCGGGCTTCGGGATCCGTCAGTTTGCGGTAGGCCTCGTAACGCTGCTCGATGTCGTCGAGCAACGGAGCCTCAGCAGTAGGATTGCTGGTACCAAACTGCTTGGTGCCCTTGAACATCAGGTGCTCCAAGTAGTGCGCCAGACCTGTCGTCTCTGCGGGATCGTTCTTACTTCCCGTCCGCACGGCAATATACGTCTGGATACGGGGTTTCTCCGGATTAACGGAGAGATATACCTTCAGTCCGTTATCCAACGTGTAGATGCGGGTCTTCATCAAATCCCCATCTACTGTTTCATACTTGTAGTCCTTCGCCTGTGCGTTTATCCCGAGCGCAATGAGGCATCCTGTCAGAATGAGTTTGAGTTTCATAGATTCGTATTATTCGTTTGTTAAAAAATTAGTCTTCGTAGTCAATTTCGTGATCGAGCTTCGAGATGAAGTCGTCGAAAACTTCCTGCTCGACATCACCCATATCGAATTCCTTCTGGGCGTCCTTGCGGATTTCGGCAATCCATGCACGACGAGCCTTGACGTAATCCTCACGGATACGCTGCATCGTCGGCTCCGTCAGTTCGTCGACGCCATAATAGTCGAGAATGAGTTTGTAGGTCCACGCCCACTGATACTTGCGGTAGTTCGCATCAATATCGTAGAAGCGCTGTAACACGTCATGAATACTCTCTACAGAGCCATTCTTAATGTCGTCGATGAGTCGCTGTTCCTCGCTGGCGGGCAACAGCAGTCCGCTGAGGTCTATCCAGTCACCTTCGCCAATGGTGCTTTCAGGCTTACCCTGGAAACCATCCTTGACGGCACGCTTCAGCACGGCACCCATGTAGATGCGCAGGGCGATATCGTAATACTTGATACCTTTCTTCAGCGACGAGGCATTGATGATATATTCCTGGAAATTGTAGCTCGACACATTGTTACCACCGGCCTGACGCAGGTTCTCAAGGATCTTCTTTCCCTGCACGATTTCACCAACGGTAAACGGCGAGAGCCAGTCGAAGTTGATGACACTCTTGCGGCACGAGGCAGCACGCTTGTCACGTTTCGGCCACTTCTTGATATCACGATAGAGACCGACAGTAGTGATATTACGTCCTGGAACGATATACATCGTCTCACCATATGCCATCAGATAAGCAAAGGGCAGGCAGCGCATGTCGGGATGGTTCATCAGCTTACCGAAACAGACGCTGAAGGCACCTATCTTGGCAGGCATCAGCACATAGGCACCCGAGGCAGTCTTCGTGCCGCGCTCCAGTGTTCCATAGTGCAAGGGACCCATCTTGTAGGCGTGGTTCGAGAAATTGGTGTTCGAGCCAGCATTGTAAAACGAGAACTCACCGCCGATGAGCAACGAGCTCTTATGGTGAGAGGCCGAGAACGGTCCGCAGAAGGCAGCACACGCCTCGCCATTGGCCATATACGAGTTGGCAAAGAACACGCTGGCCTCAGCGGTGAAACCATTGGTAATCTGGCAGGCCTCACCCACAAAACAATCCTGCATCTTCACGGAGTTCGTAATCGAACAGCCGTTCGATATAATCGAGTTCTCACAGATGACACCCGTGCCGATATATACCGATGCGTCGGCCGACGACAGGATGGTACAGTCGGAAAGGCGTGCAGCACCATTGATTTCACAATCGTCCTTCACAACAGTATTGGTGATCTCCTTCGAATTGATGATTTTCACGCCATTACCCAGTGTACCACGCTCAGGCTGTGAGAAGCGTATCTCTTCGTTGATGAGTCGGATAATGCCGTCCTTCAGCTGTTTGTCGTTGAAGTGCTTCACCATGAAGGCTGCCAACTGCGAGTTCAGGTCATGGAACAACATCACATTGCCATCACCCATCTCGTTCAGCACACTAACCATGTGACCTTCGCCATAGGTAGCACCTTCGGTAGTTTCCATCGTCGAAACATTCGAGATATAGCAGTCGTTACCAATGGTATAATTGTTGATGAAGTTACCAATCTTCTCTATCAAGCAATCATCGCCCACAGTAACATTACGCAGGGTGGCGTCGTTGATACCAGAATGCTTCGTAAAGCCTTTGGCTACCTCGACCATCTTTTCAAACTTACCCAGGCGGATATCGCCATAAAATACCACGCGATGGAAGTTATACGGACGAAAGTCCTCGTCTACCTTAACCTTGTTCCAATCTTCAGCCCAACAGCTATTGCTCTCAAGGACATTAATCTCTTCTTGTGTTAGTTGTCTGTAATCTCTCATAATCATTATTGTATTGGTTCATTATCTTCTATATTGTATAAAAAGTCGTTATACGGATATTTTTGTACGTGCAACTCACGTACCTTCTTATAAAGTACTTCGCGGAGTTCATCGATATTTTCCTTCTGACGTGCAGAAATGAATAGACAGTCGCCTTGCATCTTCGCCATCCAAGTCTTCTTCAACTCGTCGAGCGAGATGTTTTCACGCGTGGGTTCCGTCAAGTCGTCTTCGTCCTGAGGTGTCCACGTGTAGGCGTCTATCTTGTTGAATACCAGCATCGACGGTTTGTCGGCACAACCCAAATCGGCCAGTGTCTTCTCCACCACCATAATCTGCTCTTCAAAGTCGGGATGTGAGATGTCGACTACATGTACCAACAAATCGGCCTCACGAACCTCATCGAGCGTACTCTTAAAACTCTCCACCAAATCGGAGGGCAGCTTACGGATAAACCCTACGGTATCTGCCAAGAGGAAAGGCAGGTTGTCGATGGTCATCTTGCGCACGGTGGTATCGAGCGTGGCGAAGAGCTTGTTTTCGGCAAAGACATCACTTTTCGCCAACAGATTCATCATCGTACTTTTACCCACATTGGTATAACCCACCAATGCCACACGAATCAGTCGGCCGCGGTTTTTGCGCTGAGTAGTCTTCTGCTTGTCAATTTCCACCAGTCGTTCCTTCAGCAGCGAGATACGCTGACGGATGATGCGTTGGTCCATCTCCAACTGCGTCTCACCAGGGCCACGAAGTCCCACGGATCCTTTACCACCGCCGCTTCCGGAACCACCACCCTGACGTTCAAGGTGTGTCCACAGGCGCTGCAGGCGGGGTAACATATAGCGATATTGCGCCAACTCCACCTGCGTCTTCGCCTCAGCGGTCTGAGCGCGCATGGCAAAGATATCGAGAATCAACGACGTGCGGTCCAGTATCTTCACCTTCAGTTCATTCTCGATATTACGAATCTGCTTGGCGCTGAGCTCATCGTCGAAAATCACCATACCCACGGGCTGGGGGCAATCCTCGTCTCCCGTCATCACCACTGAACCATCGAATCCCCGATGAGCGTCCATCCACTCATCGTAAGCATCTTCTTGTTGCTTGATATATTGCTTGATTTCTTCGAGCTTACCCTTACCGACATAAGTCACCTGACTGGGGCCCTGCACCTTCTGCGTAAAACGCTTCACGGTGACAGCACCAGCGGTATCGGCCAAAAATTCCAGCTCGTCGAGATATTCTTTCGTCTTCGCCTCGTCCTGCTGCTGGGTAATCAGTCCTACCAACACAGCAGTCTCGGCCTTCGCTTCCGAAATGACAAATTCCTTCATATAATGTATTATATGGCTGCGAAGGTACGAAATATTTTTCAAATGACAAAAGAAACTCAAAAAATTTACCCGATTTCTTTGCAATTCACTTGTTTTTTTGTAATTTCGCGGGCAGTTATGATAACCGACGAGCTGACATATCGCATCAGAGAGGCATTTGGCCACGTTCCTACGGCAGAGCAGGAGGTGGCTATCGAGACCTTCGCACGCTTCATGTCCGACCGCAGGGAAGAGGCGGTGATGGTGATGCGAGGATCGGCAGGAACGGGTAAGACCACACTGGCCGCAGCCATCGTCAAGGCAATGACGTCGCTGAACCAAAAGCTCATATTGCTGGCACCTACGGGACGAGCCGCCAAGGTATTCTCGCTGTATGCCAATCATCCGGCATACACCATCCACCGTCGCATCTACCGTCAGAAATCGCTGGAAGAGCGTTTCGACCTGAACTTCAATGCCGCACAGGACACGTTGTTCATCGTCGACGAGGCCTCGATGGTGGCCAACGCGTCAGCCTTCAGCGATACCATCTTTGCCGGTGGTCAGCTGATGGATGACCTCATCCGTTTTGTGTACAACGGACGCAACTGCCGAATGATGTTCATTGGCGATCAGGCCCAGCTGCCTCCCGTGGGTGAGACGGAGAGTCCGGCCTTGCAGGCTGACGTGCTGCGCGGCTATGGGCTGCACGTCCACCAGTGTACGCTCAACGAGGTATTGCGACAGAGTCAGGAGTCAGGCATCCTGTGGAACGCAATGGATGTCAGAAGTCTGATGTCAGATGGAGGATGTACGTTACCAAAGGTGCGCTTCAAAGGATTCGAGGACATCAGGAATGTGCCTGGCGACGAACTGATAGAGACATTGGCATCAAGCTATTCGAGGGTGGGACTGGACGACACCATCGTCATCACGCGCTCAAACAAACGTGCAAACATCTACAATCAGGGCATCCGCAATCAGGTGCTCGACCGCGACGATATGCTCTGCAGGGGCGACCAGTTGATGATTGTGAAGAACAACTACCACTGGATGAAGGAAGAGTTGGCGCAGGCCGTGGCCAATGGCGAGAACACGCTGGCGAAAGAACTGCCCATGGAATTCATTGCCAACGGCGACAGGGCCGTCGTACGAAAGGTGAGAAACGTACACGAACAGTATGGGTTCCACTTTGCGGAGGTCACGATGACCTTCCCCGACTACGACGACTACGAGCTGACAGCCACTACCCTACTCGACACGCTGACGTCGGAGGCTCCTGCCCTGACGCGCGAACAGCAGGAACTGCTATATAACAAGGTGATGGAGGACTATGCCGACATCCCGTTCAAGGCTGACCGTCTGAAAAAGTTACGCGAAGACCGTTACTACAATGCCCTGCAGGTGAAGTTTGCCTATGCCGCTACGTGTCACAAGGCTCAAGGCGGACAATGGGCACACGTGTACGTCGACCAAGGATATATGACCGACGACATGTTGAGTTACGACTATCTGCACTGGCTCTATACGGCTTTCACGCGTGCTACGGAACGCCTGTACCTTGTGAACTGGCCCGAAACCCAGACTATATAAAGATATGATGATAGTAATTTATATAATAATAGGTATAGCCCTTGGGGCTGTGGTCATCTATCTGCTGATGAACCAGCGGATGGGTGCGTTGCGTGTGGAACTCGGCAAGAAAGAGACCGAGATAGAGATGATGAAAACCACCAAGGAGCAATTGCGCGACATGGGGGTGTTGCTGGCGGAGGCACAGGCCCGTCACCTGAACAAAGAGAACCAGGAGAGCATGGACCATATCACGCAGCCGCTGAAGGATGCCATCTCGGAGATGCGCAAGGCCATCAACGACAACACGAAGGACCATACGGCCCAGACGGCGTCGCTGAAGGAACAGCTGCGACTGATGATGGAGACGGGACGCGAAATCAGCGAGAAGGCCGAAGGACTGGCTAACGTACTGCGTCGCGACAACAAAATCAGCGGTAACATGGGGGAAATCATCCTTGGCGACCTGCTCAGCTCGCAGGGACTGACGGAGGGCATCCACTATGAGGTGCAGGCCCGACTGCGCGACGAACAGGGCCGTCCTTTGAAGCACGACGACACAGGGCGCGAGATGCAGCCCGACGTCATCCTCCACTATCCGCAGGGACAGGACGTCGTCATCGACTCAAAGGTGTCGCTCGTGGCCTACCAGCGCTATGTCAATGCCGAGACGCCCGAAGAGAAGGAACGTGCCCTGCAGGAACACATCCGCAGTGTCCGCTCGCACGTCACCGAACTGGCCCGTAAGGACTATTCGAAGTATATCAAGGCTCCCCGCGAGGCTGTCGATTTCGTCATCATGTTCGTACCCTTCGAATCGTCGCTCCAGCTGGCATTGGTCAACGACCCCTCACTATGGCGCGAGGCCTTCGAGCGCAAAGTGTTCATTACGGGTGAACAGAACCTGCTGGGCATTCTCCACATGATACACCTGGCGTGGGTGCAGAACCAACAAGCCGAGAATCAGGAGAAGGTGTTCGGTGTGGCTGAACAGCTGTTGGACCGTCTGGGGGATTTCATCCAGCGCTATACCAAGCTGGGCGAACACCTGGAACTGGTGCGCAAGGACTTCGACTCGGCAGGCAACAAGCTGTACGTCGGACGCCAGAGCGTGGTACAAAAGGGCCGTGAACTCATCGACCTCGGAGGCAAGGAGAATCCCAACCGTCGCATCCCCAAGGCGGAACTGTCGCTGGAAGACAGTGAAACATTGAACGTTGAACATTGAACGTTGAACCATGCTTTATATAAATGACGACATAGCCGGTTTCGATTTCGAGGCAGCCCTCCCGCTACTCAGCGACCAGCGCCGCGAACAGGCCCTGAAGTTCAAGTTCGAACAGGGCCGCAAGACCTGTGCGATGGCCTATCTGCTGTTGTGCGAGGGCTTGCGCAAGGAGTACGGCATCACGGAACGGCCCGTCTTCGAATATGGTGAACACGGCAAACCGTTCATCATCGGTCATCCGGACATCCACTTCAACGTCAGCCACTGTCGCGAGGGTGTCATCTGCGTCGTCAGCGACCGACCCGTAGGCGTCGATATCGAGAGCATCCGCGAATACAGGGAGTCGCTGGTGCGTTACACCATGAACGACCGCGAGGTGCAACAGATAGAACGCGCCGAACATCCCGACGTGGAGTTCATCCGGCTGTGGACCATGAAGGAAGCCGTGCTGAAACTGTCGGGCAAGGGCATTGTCGACAACATGAAAGGCGTACTGACAGGTCGCGAACAGATAGAAACAGTGTATAATGAAGAAAAAAAATATATCTATAGTGTCGTTTATTAAAAAATAATCACTATCTTTGCAGGCAAAACAATAAACTTAAAACAAGAATAAGCTATGAAATTAGACGGAAGACGCGAAAGCTCGAATGTGGAAGACCGCCGTGGTATGAGCGGTGGCACAAAGGCCGGTCTGGGTATCGGTGGTATTATCGTGGTGGCCCTGATGGCCTGGCTGTCGGGAGGCAATCCCCTGGAGGCTGTCGTACAGCAGGTGAGTGAAAACGGTGGACTGGGCTCGCTGACGGGCACCAATACGGAGGTCAGCGAAGGTCAGCGCGAGTTTACCGAGGAAGAACAGGCGCTGGCCAAGTTCTCGACGCAGATCCTGGCAGGTACCGAGGATGTGTGGACGGAGATTTTCAAGCAGAACGGTGCGCAGTATCAGAATCCTACGATGGTGCTCTATACCGACGGCACGCAGACCGCCTGCGGACAGGGCTCTGCCGCCATGGGTCCCTTCTACTGCTCTGGCGACCAGAAGCTGTACATCGACCTGTCGTTCTTCACCACGATGAAAAAACAGCTCGGTGCCGACGGTGATTTCTCGTATGCCTACGTCATTGCCCACGAGGTCGGTCACCATGTGGAATACCTGACGGGCATCCTGCAGAAGACCCACCAGCAGATGGCCAAACTCTCGCAGGCCGAGGCCAACAAGCTCAGCGTACGTCTCGAGTTGCTTGCCGACTTCTATGCCGGCGTGTGGGCGCATCACGACAACAAGCGTTTCGGTTCGCTGGAGGACGGCGACATCGAGGAGGCCATCAACTGCGCACAAGTCATCGGCGACGACTACCTGCAGAAGAAAGCCCGCGGCTATGCCGTTCCCGAGTCGTTCAACCACGGCACCTCCAAGCAGCGCATGAAGTGGTTCAAGCTCGGTCTCGAAACCGGCGACATCTCGAAAGGCACCACCTTCCAGTGCTCCGACGCCGAACTCTAATTAAAAGCCTCCACAAGTCTTACGACGAGTGGAGGTTTTTCAGTTTAGTCGCTCTTAAAGCGAAAGTGGTCCGTGACCCATACAGCTGGTCGTCGTGATGGCCGTCAGGAAGGCTGTGAGAGCGGCTACTACAACCTTCACCGCAATCTCAATAAAACGCTTCTTCATA
>ONMN01000039.1 GCA_900318885.1 uncultured Prevotellaceae bacterium
ATAGACTATCAGAAAGCGAATATCTACCAGAAGGATGGTATCCTCGTGCTGAAGGAAGTAGACTTCCACGTCAACGAGGGTGAGTTCATTTATATCATCGGACGCGTGGGAGCCGGCAAGAGCACCCTGCTGAAGACGCTCTATTTCGAGTTGGACATTGACGAGGCCGAACAAGCCATCGTGCTGAATCACGAACTGACCCAGATGAAGCGTAAGTACATTCCCGCCCTGCGCCGACAGATGGGTATCATCTTCCAGGATTTCCAGTTGCTGGCAGACCGCACAGTGCGCGAGAACCTGCGCTTCGTGCTGAAAGCCACAGGATGGAAGGACAAAGCAGAAATTGACGAACGTATCGACGACGTACTGAAGGATGTAGACATGCTGGATAGTGCTGACCGCTTCCCCCACGAACTGTCGGGTGGCGAACAGCAACGTATAGCCATTGCACGCAGCATACTGAACAATCCGAAAGTGATTATTGCCGACGAGCCGACGGGTAACCTCGACATCGAGACCGCCCGCCAGATTATCGTCCTGTTGCGTCGTATCACGGAATCGGGAACGGCAGTGGTCATGACGACACACAACACCTCGTTGTTGCAGGAATATCCTGGCATCGTCTATCGTTGCATCAACCAGCGTTTGGAAGATATTACCAACGACTTCAACCACATGGCGCTCTACGAAGACGAGGAGTTGAATGATGCGGAAGAAGAAAAGAAGAGCTACTATTCGGACAAGGAAGACCTGTCGATATGAGTTGAGAGTTGAGAGTTGAAAGTTGAAAATTAAAAATATAACGACAATGAAAGTAATGAAATTTGGCGGAACATCGGTAGGAACACCGACCCGCATGAAGGAAGTGACAAAGCTGGTGACGAAATCGGGCGAGCCCGTATTCGTAGTATTGTCTGCTATGGCAGGAACGACCAATTCACTGGTCGAAATCTCTGACTACCTGTACAAGAAGAATCCAGACGGAGCCAACGAGATCATCAATCAGTTGGAGCGTAAGTATCTGAAGCACATCGACGAGCTTTACCAGAGCGATGCCGTAAAGGAGCAGACGCGCGAATTTCTGACCTCGGAGATGAACTACCTGCGTTCGTTTACCAAGGAGCTGTTCACCTCGTTCGAAGAAAAGAGCATCGTGGCACAGGGTGAGTTGCTGTCGACCAATATGGTGGTCAACTACATGAAAGAACAGGGATTCAAGGCCGTACTGCTGAATGCCCTTGACTTCATGCGTACCGATAAGAATTCAGAGCCAGACCCAGCCTACATCAAGGAGAAGTTGCAGGCACTGATGGAGAAGAACGAAGGTCAGCAGGTGTATGTCACACAGGGGTTCATCTGCCGCAATGCCTATGGTGAGATTGACAACCTCCAGCGCGGTGGTTCCGACTATACCGCATCGCTGATTGGTGCAGCCATCGGAGCTGACGAGATTCAAATCTGGACCGACATCGACGGTATGCACAATAACGACCCACGCGTGGTTGACAATACCCAGCCCGTTCACCACCTGCATTTCGAGGAGGCTGCCGAGTTGGCTTACTTCGGTGCCAAGATCCTGCACCCGACATGTGTACAGCCTGCGAAGTATGCCGGCATCCCCGTTCGTCTGCTGAACACGATGGAACCCGAAGCTGAGGGTACCACCATCTCGAACCAGACAGAATATGGTAAGATCAAGGCCGTTGCTGCCAAGGACAACATCATCGCCATCAAGATCAAGTCAAGCCGAATGCTGCTGGCAACAGGTTTCCTGCGTAAGGTGTTCGAAATCTTCGAGTCGTACCAGACGCCTATCGACATGGTGTGCACGTCGGAGGTCGGTGTCTCGATGTCTATCGACAACTCCGCTCATCTGGGCGAAATCGTTGACGAACTGAAGAAATACGGAACGGTGACGGTCGATACTGGCATGTGTATCATTTGTGTTGTAGGTGACCTCGACTGGTCGAACATCGGTTTCGAGACCAAGGTACTCGACGCGATGAAGAATATTCCCGTTCGCATGATTTCGTATGGCGGTTCCAACTACAACATCTCGTTCCTCATTCGTGATGAGGACAAGAAACGCGCCCTGCAGAGCCTGAGCGACCAACTGTTTAAATAATAAGTGATTAATCCTACAACACAAAAATGAGTAAAGGAGTTTTTCCTAAAGATAAACTGGAACGGATACAGACACCGTTCTACTACTACGACACGGAGTTGTTGCGCGAAACACTCCGTGCCATTAACAGTGAGGCTCAGAAGCACGAGGGCTTCTGCGTCCATTATGCCGTCAAGGCCAATGCCAATCCCCGCATCCTGCGTATCATCCGCGAAGCAGGACTGGGTGCCGACTGCGTCAGCGGTGGCGAGATAGAGGCCAGTGTGCGAGCTGGTTTCCCCAGTTCGAAAATTGTTTATGCCGGTGTCGGCAAGAGTGACTGGGAAATCAACCTCGGACTGGACAACGACATCTTCTGCTTCAACGTCGAGAGCATTCCCGAGTTGGAAGTCATCAACGAACTGGCAGCCCAGAAAGGCAAGGTGGCTCGTGTGGCTTTCCGTCTGAATCCTAACGTCGGTGCGCATACGCATGCCAATATCACCACAGGACTGGCCGAAAACAAGTTCGGCATCGACATGCGCGACATGCTCAAAGTCATCGAAGAGGCCTCACAGTTGCAGAATGTCAAATGTGTGGGGTTGCACTTTCATATAGGCAGTCAGATTCTCGACATGGGCGACTTCGAGGCCCTCTGCAATCGCGTCAACGAACTGCAACTGGAACTGGAGCGTCATCGCATTACCGTTGAGCATATCAATGTCGGTGGTGGACTGGGCGTCGACTATCAGCATCCCAACCGCCTGAGCATTCCTGATTTCAAGGACTATTTCGACACCTATGCCAAGAAGTTAAAGCTGCGCCCTGGACAGACGTTGCACTTCGAACTTGGTCGTGCTGTTGTGGCTCAGTGTGGTAGTCTCATTACGCGTACCTTATATATTAAAAAGGGCAGCGTGAAGCAGTTCTGTATTGTCGACGCAGGATTCACAGACCTCATCCGACCTGCCCTCTATCAGGCTTACCACAAAATTGAGAATATCTCGAGCGAAGAACCCAAGGAAGCATACGACGTGGTGGGGCCCATTTGTGAATCGACGGATGTTTTTGCCAAGCAGATTGACTTGAACTGTTGTCATCGTGGCGACCTCCTGGCCATACGCTCGGCAGGTGCCTATGGAGAAATCATGGCCTCTCAATATAACTGTCGCCCATTGCCCAAAGGCTATATGAGCGACGAAATATAAAAATGAAAACGAAAGCATGAGCATGGATAATCAGAAGCAGCCATCTATTTCCATCGTGATGACCGTTCACGACCAGGCAGAAGCGCTGGAGCAGAACCTCCCCGCGTTTCTGACTGTGCCTTACGAGGGTACGTACGAAGTCATCGTGGTGGATAACATGTCTGCCGACGAAACCCCAGACGTACTGAAACGCATGAAGGCAGAATACCCGAATCTGTATTCTACCTTCCTGCCAGAGTCCGTCATCGTCAATCCCAGCCGCAAACGACTGGCACTGAGTATCGGAGCGAAAGCAGCCCATTACGAATATATCGTACTTGCTGACATCCGCCGTGTGCCTGTCAATACCGAATGGTTGGCAGGACTGGCAGATGGCGACGTTTCACTGGTGTACACAAATAGAAAGAAAGACCGCGTGACACATGTCGTTGCCACCGATTTGGACGACCTGCGGCCTACGATACTGAAGGCCGAACGCCATAGTTTCAGGGACTATTACGGTGCGTGGTTCCGCAAACAGCGTGGCCTCTACGATGCTGCCTGTGTCAGGCGGGAACATGTTTTCGACGCTATCCGACTCTGCGACCAGAAGATTCGCGGTTTCCGCCTTTTGGGCTTGCGTCTGCGCGTCTGGTTGGGGTTATAATACTTATATGCTATGAGAATCCTGCATTACTATAACGCTGAGGACCAGATGGTTGCACAACATGTCACCATGCTACAGGAAGGCATGGGACGAGATGCCGAAAACCATCTGACGACCAATAATGACGATGCACGGACACTCCTTCAGGGCAGTCATTACGACATTCTCCACCTACACGGATGTTGGCGCAATTCTTCCCGATCCATCGTCAATATAGCCTTACGCAAAGGATGTCGACTGGTGGTTACGCCCCACGGACAACTGGAGCCCTGGGTGCAGGAGCAGGATTACTGGAAGGACAAACTCCCCAAACGCGTGCTCTACCAGCAACGCATCATCCAGCAGGCCTACGCCATCATCATCCAAGGCCGTATGGAGCAGGAATGCATGGAGCGTCTGGCATGGAACAAACGTTTAGTGACCATTCGCAACTGTGTGATAACCAGCAGTATATCCAAGGAAGAAATGTCAAAACAGACATTCGCGCTCTATCGGAAAATCATGGATACCAATACGCTGGAACTCCTCTCACCCGATATGCGCCAACACTTGAAAACCATCATCATGGCAGGCATTACAGGTGACAAACGATGGTTACCTGCAGAGGCTGTCACTGCCCTACCCGCTGCGGTTTCAATCCCCTGGCGTGAACTGTTGCTCTATGCCCACCACGAACAGATTACCGACACCATCCACCGCGGACTGCGCATACTCGGTCTCGAAACACAGGATGTCGATGTGGAACATATCGACCACTTTTGGCCCGACGACTATCAGGAAGTGCCGCTTATTGGTACCACTATCGGCAACCAATTCGCCTCCGAAAATGAACGACTCATAGCCTCGTTCAAAACCATCCGCAAACTCATCAGCAACGGACAGTTCAGCATCAAGCATCTGATAGAACTCGATCGCGAACTCCGTCAACACGGATGTAACGAGGAAGAACTTGCCGAATCGCTCAAGGAACGACATCTCCTGAAGATAGCCCGTCACATCATGCAACTGATGAGCGACCTGACGGGTCTCACCGAAGGTTTTATGCCTGTGCCACCACTCAACAACCGCAAGACACGACAATTACGGACTACAATAGATAACCACCTAAAGATATAAATGACTATGAATACTAACACTGCTAATCGTGACATGCACTACTTGCAACTGCTCTCCAATTCGTTTCCGACTATTGCGGCAGCAGCGACGGAGATTATCAATCTCGAGGCCATCATGAACCTGCCAAAAGGCACGGAACACTTCTTGGCCGATCTGCATGGAGAGAGTGCCGCTTTCCAACACGTACTGAAGAATGCTTCCGGAAACATCCGCCGCAAGGTCAGCGAGCTCTTCAAAGGCGACATCCGCGAAGCCGAGCGCCGCGAACTGTGTACGCTCATATACTATCCCGAACAGAAGCTCGAACTCATCAAGGCCAACGAGGAAGATCTCGACGACTGGTATCACATCACCATCCATCGTCTCGTAGCCGTATGCCGTGATGTGTCGTCGAAATATACACGTTCCAAGGTGCGCAAATCGTTACCCAAGGATTTCGGCTATATCATTGAGGAACTACTCCACGAACGCACCGACGACGTCGACAAGGCCGCTTACGTCAATGTCATCGTCGATACCATTATCTCCACAGGCCGTGCCGACGACTTCATTGTCGCCATATGCAACGTCATCCAGCGGCTGGCCATCGACCAACTGCACATTCTTGGTGATATCTACGACCGCGGCCCTGGTGCACATATCATTCTCGACACCCTGCGCCAATACCATTCGTGGGACATCCAGTGGGGCAATCACGACATCCTGTGGATGGGTGCCTGTGCAGGCAACAACGCCTGCATCTGCAACGTCCTGCGCCTGTGTCTGCGTTATGCCAACCTCACCACCATCGAGGAAGCCTACGGTATCAATCTTGTACCGCTGGCTACCTTCGCTATGGAAGTCTATGGCGAAGACCCCTGCGAGGAATTCCAACCTAAGTTTCTGAAAGACAATACGATGGAGGATAAGTACCAGCGCTTGACGGCTCAGATGCATAAGGCCATCAGCGTCATCCAATTCAAGAAGGAGGCACTCATCTTCCACCGTCGTCCTGAATGGCAGATGGAAGACCGCTGCGTACTCGAACATATCGACTACCAGCGTGGCGTCTATGTCGTCGACGGTCAGGAGTACGAGATGAAATCGTGTCATTTCCCCACCGTTGACCCTGCCAATCCCAACGAGCTCACACCCGAGGAGCATCAACTCATGGAGCGTCTGCACCATTCGTTCCGTGTCAGCGAGAAACTCCAGAAACATATCAAGATGCTGCTCTCTCACGGTTGCATGTACAGCATCTGTAACCAGAACCTGCTGTTCCATGCCGCCATCCCTCTCAACGACGACGGTTCACTGAAGGAAGTGGAACTCTACAAAGGTGAGCGTTTCAGTGGCAAGGATCTCATGCACAACATCGGCATGATGGTGCGTGCAGCCTTCGAGAACGATACTGAGAAAGAACAGCGCCTCTATGCCCGCGACTATTTCCTCTACCTCTGGTGCGGCAAGGATTCTCCCCTCTTCGACAAATCGAAGATGGCCACTTTCGAACGTTACTTCCTGACGGACAAGACCACCTATAAGGAGGAGAAAGGCAACTATTTCCGCCTGCGCGACAACGAAAAGGTTTGCGACCGCATCCTTGATTCCTTTGGTGTCAAAGGGCCCAACCGCCATATCATCAATGGTCACGTACCCGTCCATGTTGTCAAGGGCGAGAACCCCATCAAGGCCAATGGCAAACTGATGGTCATCGACGGTGGCTTCTCCGAGGCTTATCATAATGAAACGGGCATTGCAGGCTATACGCTCGTTTACCACAGCCGCGGCTTCCAGCTCGTCCAACACGAGCCGTTTACCAATGCACAGGACGCCATCCAACGTGGTCTAGACATCAAGTCCACCACGCAGTTGGTCGAACTCTCTGCCCATCGCATGCGGGTGGCTGATACCGACAAGGGCGAGGAACTCCGCGCTCAGGTCGAAGATCTCCGCCAGCTTCTCTACGCCTACCGTCACGGCATCCTCAAAGAACGAAAATAATAATGTTCAATGTTCAACGTTCAATGTTCAATGTTCAACGTTCAATGTTCAATGTCTTAATCGCCCTTGGCTCCAACTACCATCCCTGTGCCCACATTCATTGGGCTTCCCAGCGTCTGTCGTGCCTGCTCTCCGACGCGAAGCTCTCTCGTATCATCTGGACACAGGACATTCACGGCACCGGCATCCGCTATGCCAACCGTCTGATGGCGGGTTATACCTCCCTGACTGCCGACGAATTGCAACAGCAGCTCAAGGCCATCGAAGCCGAGTCCCGTCGTACGAAAGAGTGCGTTACCATTGATCTCGACCTCATGCAATACGGTGACCAGCGCTACCACCTCAACGACTGGCCCCGACCCTATATTAAAAATTTATTGTCTGACATATGAAAAAAATACTATTATTTGCAACCCTGTTGTTGCTTACCGCCTGTCAAGAAACCCTCGAGGACCGCTGTGCCCGAGAGTGCAAGGAATATACCCAGAAGAAGTGTCCCGTACTCGTTACCAGGGGTGTCACCCTCGATAGCATGACGTTCGACAAGTCTCGAGTCGTCATGACCTATTACTACACCGTCTCAGGTATTCTCGACGACGCAGAGGCTCTTCGCGAGCACAACGCTGGCAGTCTGTTGCTCAAGGAACTCAAAAACACCGCTGCCCTCAAGCTCTACAAGGATGCCGGTTACAGTTTCCGCTACGTCTACCATTCTTCCAAAGAGAAAGGGACGCGCGTCCTCGACACCACCTTCCGCAAAAAGGATTATCAATAAACAATAAAAAAGAATCATAACTAAACTAATTATCAAGATGAAAGTAAACTTACTTTATCTATTCATGCTGCTGGCGTTCCCGTTTGCAACAGCCAGTGCAGCCGACGTGAACATGAAATGGGGTAAACCAACCCAGGAAGAAATGCGGATGACCGTGTACGATGCCGAACCGGATGCCGAAGCCGTAGTGCTGTGCCGACTGACCGAAGTGGAATACACGGTGCAGACCAACAGTTATCTGGTAGACTATCGCGAGAAGATGCGCATCAAGGTGCTGAAACCCAGCGGAACACGCTTTGCAAAGGTTGTCGTGCCCTACAAGAAATTCATGTCCGTGGGCAATAACATCAGCGGACTGCGCACGTCGTTTGCTACCATTCCGATGAACCGTATGAGCGGTGATTCGTACTTTGGCGAAGAGTCCGGTTCGATGTCTGAAGGCGTCTTCGGTACCGATGCCGACGAGAACGTAGAGAATGTCAAGGCTACGGCCTTCAATCTGGAAGGCAGCAAGGTTGCAAAGACGAGCCTGAAGAAAAGCGACATCGCAACGAAGAAGATTGACGACCACAATTATCAGCTGGAGTTTACCGTGCCGAACGTGAAAGAAGGTACGGTCATTGAATACGAATACACCATCCACAGCCAGATTTTCTGGGAACTGCACGACTGGTATGCACAGTGGGAAATCCCCGTGGTTTTTGCCAAGCTGGACATGAACATTCCGAACTACCTGATATTCAACATCGAAGACCACGGCATCCAGCGACTGACCTACACCTGTACGCAGGGAAGCATGACCTACAAGGTGGAGAGCGACCCGCTGGCCAAGCCCATGACGGTAAACACCAACCACTACATCTATATTGGTCGCGACCTGATGGGCATGCCGAAGGACGATTCTACATGGAACGTTCAAGACAACTGGGCCGGCATCACCGCCGAACTGAAAACCTACCGTCTGCGTGGTATGAGTCAGATGGATTTTGCCAAAACGTGGGACCAGATAGACGAAATGATACTGACATCGGACGATTTGGGCATTCACCTGAATGACCATAGCCCGCTGGCCGACGAGCTGAAGGCAGCAAAGATTGACGAGATCACCGACCTGCGCGAGCGTGCGGCAGCAGTTTATAAGTTGGTCATGAGCAAGGTAAAATGGAACGGCAAATACACACTGAGCCCTGCGGAAACCTCAGAGACCGTAAAGAAAGGCGAGGGTTCGAATGCCGACATCAACTTGCTGCTCATCCAGTCGATGAATACCGTAGGACTGACGACTGCACCCGTTGTACTCAGAACGCGCGACCTGGGAATGCTACCCTATAACTTCCCGTCGTTTACCAAACTCTCAACGTTCATCGTGGCTGTCATCATGCCGTCGGGCGGCAACCTCTACCTCGACGCATCAAACAAAAACGGCAGGATCAATAAGCTGCCTGAGGTGATGCTGGTGGAAAGGGCACGACTCGTGAGAAAGGACAAGAAGAGTTCGTGGGTAAACCTGCAGAAAATATTCTCAAAGAATCAGGGGGCTTCAAATTGAGCCCCCTGAATTTTTATTTCTTGTTGTAAGCCTTGATGAAGGTATCGTACTCATCGCAACGACTGACGTAGCGTGCGGTACCGGCAGGATTCTGACGTTCGAATTCCACGAGACTGGCAAAGGCTTTCCATTGCGAGTTCTTACGCTGGGGGACGCGGTCGAATTCGGCCTTGTCGCTGTTCCATTCCATCGAGCACCACAATCCCTGGGGCTGCAGTTCACCATAGCTCAGGGCAAAGAGTGCACGCTCCTTCAGCTGCGGATCAGTGGTCTTGGCGGCCTCGCGGAGGTAATCCAGAGCACGTGCTGCAAGGTCCACTTCGTTGGGTTCAACCTCATCGCAGCCCGGACTCTTCGCATCACGCATGATAAACCAGCAGTCGCCTGAGAAATTGGCCTGCGCATAACGTACGGCGAGGTCGTAGCAACGCTGATAGCGCGACTTGTCCTGCAGCATGTTCATACCGTATTCCAACTGTTGCATCTGCTTGGCAAATACCAGCTTGGGATTCTCGCGGAGTCTGCGGGCACCCTCGCTATAGTACTCGGCATCACGCAGGAACTGACGCTCAATCCACGGCTCGACATTGGTCCTGCGCAGGGCGGCATAGAGCGAGTAACCCTTGTTCTGATAAAAGGCAACAGGCACCTTCGAAAGCCACTCGATGGCCTTGTCCCACTGACACAGGCGCAGGTGTTTCGTGCCGATGAGGTCGTTGTATTCGTTCTCGGCGTTGGCTTCGTCCTCTTGCGGCTGCTGACGGATGGCATTCTTCAGAAAACGGTCCATCTCGGTCTTGGGAGCAGCGGTGAGGTAGGCATTGTACTGCTGCACATTGGCAATCGTTGTGGTATCGAGATATGTATTATAGCCACCATAACCCTCCACCTTATAGAGCGCCACGGTAACCTCCGGATGAGCGGTCTTATACTTGTCGGCCATCACCTGCTGGACAATGCGGTCAAAGGCATTGTCGTAATACGAGCTGCGCTCATAGTAGTTGGTCACGGGACGCGGATTGGCGCGGTTACCCTTGTTGTAAAGCCACTGCATCTCAGTGCCTGCCCAATTGTCGAAGTCGCTATTCTGCTTGCGCTGGTAACCCTCGATATATAGTCGGATGACGCGGGCACAGTCTTTCATGCGTTCGCTACCCTCCATCGTGACAGCCTTCTGGATGTCTGTCTGGGCCTGCTTCTTGTCGGCAAACATAAATTCGAGCCATGCCTGAGCGGTCTGCCACATAGCAGGCTCATCGGTCTTCTGCTCGCTGACGGCACGCTTACACAGACCTATCATCTGCTGGGCCTCGGCCTTGGTGATATCACGGATAAACAGCTTGCCACCGAATCCATCGAACTTGACGGCATCGTCGGCCTCCTGGGCATTGTTGACGAAGTCCTGCAACAGGAACGGCAACACGCGCGCCTTGGGATTGGCATTGTACACCTCGTTGATGGCGGCATAGGAACGGCGCTTGTAGTAGATGGTCATCAGACTGCGGTAGTCGCCTTGTTCCACGAAGATGTTGACGCCATCTTCCGTCCGTCCGGTCTTATAGAGCGCACCGGCATAGATGTTCTGCATCATGTCCTTATAGACGCTGTTGATGTACTGGCTGGCGGTCTCTTCCCAGAACTTCACGTTTTCGGCATGATTACCCAGCAGCATGTTCGTACGCATATACAACAGTCCGTGCTGACTGCGCAGACGCGTGCGCAACTTCGTGTTGGCATAGGCGCGGATAGCCTCCAGCGTCGTACGGCGCTTCGCCAGTTCCTCCTTGGTGGGATAGTTCCACTGGTCGCCCTGCACGTCGTCGCAAACCTTCAGGTAACGCGCCAGCTGGTGGACGTAGCTCTGCATGAGGGCGTCGTTCTTCTGCTTGGCCACCTCCGTCACCTTCTCCTCGCTGAACCAAAACCAGTCGTCTTCGCCCAGGCCCATATACACCTTCCAGTTGTTGGTGGTGATGCGCTCCATGCGATAGGCAAAGTCGTCATTGTCGTAAAGGTTAAACAAATAATAGTTGAACGTCCCGATACCGGCACAGGCCAGCATGGGCAGCGACACAACGGTCAACAAACTAATGATGATAAATTTCTTCATAGGTCTCTGGTTTATATCTGTTAATATTCTCTTTATCCAAATGATAGGTAATGATGGCTGCCGAGAGCGACGGACGCTCCTGTTCGACGGCATGTTTCACCCGCAGGATCTCGTCAGCTTCCACCGTGTGTTCCACGTTGACGGCATGAATGGTGCGCAACCAGCTGAACACGGGATAAGCGGCAGCCAACGGCAGCGGATAGTCGCTGAGATGGCGCAGATAAGGCTTCACGTCACGCAGGTCGAGAATGGGGTTACGCTCATCAAACTTATTGGGGTCACCCGTATTGTAAATCATCAGCACACCGTAGTCCACCCTCGGTGCCGACATCGACAGTTGGTGCAGACGGATGGTCGTCGACACCCTCCCACCCCATGCACTGCGCACGGAGTCGATGAATTCGTAGTATGTGCGGCGGCTCTTGGACGTATAGTCGCAGTCTATCTGAATCTCACGGACGCCGGCAATGTCGTTGGTTTCGTTCATCTGACGGATTCGTCGCACGAGCTTTTCTGCCAACCCCTTGTGCCAGCGATGCATGCAATCCTCGGTGATATAGACTGTAGGGATGATTTCCACACCCTCAGGGATGCTGTCGCTAAACGTCATCGTCGCATTAGGCACAGGCCCCGTGGCGGTATCGTTCTGCACCACGTCGAAATAGCGGCAGTACACCTTATTGATATCATACGTCCGCAGAAATGCCCGTTCCGTGGAGTCCATCCGCAGGTCCGTACGCCAATAGTACACGGAGTTTCCGAGCTCCATGTCCTTGTCCGGCTGCCGACTGCAGGCCGTAAGCCCCATCAACAGCAACAATCCGTAACAAAGAATACGACGAATCATGTTGCAATGTTGCGATTTAGCGAGTGCAAAGAGCTTGCTCATTTTGTCGAGCATGAGCAACTTCGCGCAGTTTTACTGCGCAAAGATAGAGAATTCTTAGCGAATGTGCAAAAAAAAGAGAATATATTTTGTTTTGCGCTTAAATTTCCGTAACTTTGCAGGCTGACTCATAAGAAAACGAAGTATGAAAAAGATAAGAACCCTATTGACAATGGCGTTGGTGATGGCGGCAACGGCAGCGTGGGCCACCATCAATCCGAAGGCATATTACACAAAGGACGGAGAGGAGGTGGTGGACTCGGTTTCTGTAACAGGTGAAGCACCGCTGCTTGTACGTTTCGAGGCGAACGCAAGCGACCTCGAAGCGGGTAGCACGCTGGAATGGCGCTTCGTGCATAACGGCGTGGACGGCCAGAACACGTATGTGCGTTACGAAGAGAATCCCGAACATACCTTCACGGAGTCGGGACTGACAAAGGTGACGCTGATAGTGAGATATCAGGAGGAGGTGGTGGATTCGGCCAGCATCAATGTGACCATATCGGAGAGTCATCTGGAGATGCCTAACGCCTTCTCGCCCAACGGCGACGGCCACAACGACATCTACCGCGCGAAGCCGCACGGCAAGACGGGCGGTTATAAGAGCATCGTAGAATTTCATGCGTACATCTTTAACCGCTGGGGTCAGAAGCTGTATGAATGGACGAATATTGACGAAGGCTGGGACGGCACATACAACGGCAGCCCAGTGAAAGACGGTGTCTATTTCGTACTGGTGAATGCGCGCGGCGCCGACGGCAAGGAATATAACATCCGCCGCGACGTGAACCTGATAAGACGCCATAACGACGACACGACCAACTCGGAACAATAAACCATGAGCGATACGAAAATCAACGTCTGGGGTGCACGCGTACATAACCTCAAGAACATAGACGTCGAGATTCCACGCAACTCGCTGACAGTCGTCACAGGACTGAGCGGAAGCGGAAAGTCGAGTCTGGCTTTCGACACCATCTTTGCCGAAGGGCAACGCCGCTATATCGAGACGTTCTCGGCCTATGCGCGCAACTTCCTCGGAGGCATGGAACGTCCCGACGTGGACAAGATTACGGGACTGTCGCCCGTCATCAGCATCGAGCAGAAGACGACGAACAAGAACCCGCGTTCGACGGTGGGCACGACGACGGAGGTGTACGACTATCTGCGCCTGCTCTTTGCGCGTGCCGGCAAGGCATACAGCTACGAGACCGGCGAGCCGATGGTGAAATACACGGAGGAGAAGGTCATCGAGATGATCACGAACGACTATCAGGGACGGAAGATACTGATACTGGCGCCGCTGGTGCAGGGGCGTAAGGGTCACTACCGCGAGTTGTTTGAGAGCATGCGGAAGAAAGGCTATTTGCATATCCGCGTGGACGGTGAACTGCAGGAACTGACGCAGGGCATGAAGGTGGACCGATACAGGAATCACGACATTGAAGTGGTCGTTGACCGCATGGCCGTAAAAGGTGCCGACGAACGTCTGAAGAAGACCGTGCAGATTGCCATGAAGCAGGGCGAAGGGCTCATCATGGTGATGGACTACGACACGGAGAAGGTGCGTTACTTCTCACGTCGGCTGATGTGTCCGACGACGGGCATCTCCTACAGCGAACCGGCGCCTAACACCTTCTCATTCAACTCACCGCAAGGGGCTTGTCCGCGTTGCAAGGGACTGGGATATATCAACGAGATAGACATCAACAAGGTGATTCCCAACCGCAAGCATACCATCTATGAAGGCGGTATTGCACCGTTGGGAAAATACAAGAACCAGATGATATTCTGGCAGATTGACGCCATTCTGCAGGAATATGACTGTACGCTGAAAACGCGCATCGAGGACATTCCCGACGAGGCGATGAACGAGATACTCTACGGCACGCTGGACCCCGTGCGCATCAGCAAGGATCTGGTGCACACGTCGAGCGACTACTTCGTGGATTTCGACGGTGTGGTGAAATACCTGCGCTCGGTGATGGAGAACGACGACACGGCGGGCGGACAGAAATGGGCCGACCAGTTTTTGGCCGAAAAGGAATGTCCCGAGTGTCACGGCCTGCGGCTGAACCGCGAGGCGTTGTCGTATAAGATCTGGGACAAGAATATCTCCGAACTGGCAACGATGGACCTGAACGAGTTGCGCGCATGGCTGGACGAATGTGAACAGCACCTGGACCACCAGCAACAGCAGATTGCCGCAGAGATACTGAAGGAGATACGCACGCGACTGGATTTCCTGCTCGACGTGGGACTGGACTATCTGGCACTGAACCGCCAGTCGGCATCGTTGTCGGGCGGCGAGAGTCAGCGCATCCGTCTGGCGACGCAAATAGGCAGCCAACTGGTGAACGTGCTCTACATTCTGGACGAGCCCAGCATCGGACTGCACCAGCGCGACAACCAACGGCTCATCACGTCGCTGAAGGAACTGCGCGACCTGGGTAACACGGTGATCGTCGTAGAACACGACGAAGACATGATGCGACAGGCAGACTATATTGTCGACATCGGTCCAAAGGCTGGGCGCAAAGGTGGCGAAGTGGTGTTCCAGGGCACTATTGACGAGATGCTGAAGACGGACACCATCACGGCGCAATACCTGAATGGCAAGATGCGCATCCCCCTTCCTACTCTGCCTGCCGACCCCAACAAGACCTACCGCCGCGAAGGCAACGGCAAATCACTGGTGCTGCGTGGATGCACAGGCAACAACCTGAAGAACGTCACCGCAGAATTTCCGTTGGGCAAGCTCATCGTCGTGACAGGCGTGTCGGGGTCGGGTAAATCGACGCTGGTCAACGAGACACTCTACCCCATTCTATCGAAGCATTTCTACCGCTCGCTGCAGGCTCCGATGCCCTACGAAAGCATCGAAGGACTGGAGCATATTGATAAGGTGGTGAACGTCGACCAGAGTCCCATCGGACGTACACCGCGTTCGAATCCTGCAACCTATACGGGCGTGTTCTCGGATATCCGCAGTCTGTTTGTGAACCTGCCCGAGGCGCAGATTCGTGGCTACAAGCCCGGCCGATTCTCGTTTAACGTGAAGGGCGGTCGCTGCGAGACGTGTGGCGGCAATGGCTACAAGACCATTGAGATGAATTTCCTGCCCGACATCCAAGTGCCGTGCGAGGAATGTCACGGCAAGCGTTACAACCGCGAGACGCTGGAGGTGAGGTTCAAGGGCAAGTCGATAGCTGACGTGCTGGATATGACCATCAACCAGGCCTGCGAATTCTTCGAGAACGTGCCGGACATCCTGCGGAAAATCAAAACCATTCAGGATGTCGGACTGGGCTATATCAAACTGGGCCAGCCTTCAACGACGCTATCGGGCGGTGAGAGCCAGCGCGTAAAGCTCGCCACGGAACTGTCGAAGAAGGATACGGGCAAGACGCTGTACATCCTCGACGAACCAACAACGGGCCTGCACTTCGAGGACATCCGCATCCTGATGGGCGTACTGCAGACGCTGGTGGACAAAGGCAACACGGTGATTATCATCGAACATAACCTGGACGTCATCAAACTGGCCGACTGGATTATCGACATGGGCCCCGAAGGCGGACGCGGTGGCGGCACCATCCTCACGGCAGGAACGCCCGAGGCCGTAGCCAAGAGCAAAAAAGGCTACACTCCGAAATACATAAAAGAGGCCCTGAAATAGGACCTCTTTTTATATCTCACCTCTCACTACTCACCTCTCACCTCTTGATTTTCGCCTTCACGCCCTTGCTCTCGTTCTGCAAGCGGTTGAGAGCTGTGACGATGTACACGCACGGCAGCTGTTCGTTGGCAGGCACCTCGTAGAAAGGATTGGCGGTGATGGTCTTCAGGTGAGCACCGTCAAGGTTACTCGTCGACTCGCCCTTCTCGAAACGATAGACGGCATAGCGCGTGGCTTCATCCTTCCAGTCCTTGCTCTTGGGCGGCAACCACATCAACACGTGTTGGCCGTCGAAATTGAAGCGCTTCACCTTGCGAACCTTCTTGGGCGCCTTTTTGTCGATGTGTTCCATGACAGGCTGCAGAGCCGGCGTGCGCCAATAGACCTTACGCAGATTGGTGCCGTAATTGCCGACATTATCGACGGCGGCCTTCGCATACCACAGCACGGTGCCCTTTACGCGAGGCAGCTGCTGATGGAGCGACATTTTGGCGGCCTGCTGATGACAGTTGGGGTCTTTCGGGTCGGAGAATTTCACGGTGCGCTCGACGTCTTCACCAATGTACAAATCGCTCTTCGTTATATGCTTGTTCCACCAATGGATGAGCTCGTCGTAGTCAGCCGCACGATTGCCAATCTCCCAATAGATCTGAGGCACGCAATAGTCCATCCAACCTTTGGCATCCCACAGCAGCACGTCGGCATAGAGGTCGTCGTAGTTCTGCAAACCATTAGTACGACTACCGTTGGGGTCGCTCTTCTGATTGCGATAGATGCCGAAGGGAGAAACGCCGACCTTCACCCACGGCTTGGCGTCGTGAACGGTGCGGTAGAGCTGTTCGATAAACAGATTGACGTTATAGCGGCGCCAGTCGCCACGATTGTTGATGCCGTTGCTGTTGGCGCGATACTGTGCATCGTCGGGAATTTTTACGCCTGCCACAGGATATGGATAGAAGTAGTCATCGATGTGCAAGCCGTCGACATCATAGCGCGTCACAATGTCGCGGACAACGTCGCAGATATAGTCGCGGCAGGCCTGCTGGGCAGGGTCCAACAGCGTCAGACCGTCGTACTGGAAGGTCCACTCGGGATGTTGCACGACGACGTGGTTGCGGGCATTGCTGTGCGCCACTTTCGTCTTGGCACGATAGGGATTAATCCATGCGTGCAGCTCCATGCCGCGCTTGTGGCACTCGTTGACCATCCACGCCAGCGGATCCCAATAGGGATAGGGCTTGGCGCCCTGTTCGCCAGTCAGATAATAGCTCCACGGCTCGATATTGCTCTCGTAGAGCGCATCGCACTCGGGGCGCACCTGGAAAATGATGGCGTTGCAGCCGTCTTTCTGCAATTCGTTCAGCTGATAAGTCAGCGTCTTTTTCATCGCCTCGGTACCCATGCCCTTGAACTGTCCATTCACGCACTGAATCCACGCACCGCGGAACTCCCTCTTGTGCTGCGCCGACACTACCAGCGCAAACATCAACAATACTATCGTCAATAATCTTCTCATATTCTTGAACTACTTATATTCTTTAAACTTCTTAAACTACTTGAACCCCTTAAACTTCTTACTTGTACTTCTTCATGGCGCGGTCCATTTCGCGGCGGTCTTCCTTCTCCTTCAGGGTCTGGCGCTTGTCAAACTCCTTCTTACCCTTGCAGAGCGCAATGTCCATCTTCGCACGGCCTTTTTCGTCGATGAATACCAATAGCGGCACAATGGTATAACCCGTCTGCTTCGTGGCCGACGCCAGTTTCTGAATCTCGCGGCGCGTCAACAGCAGCTTCCTGTCGCGCTTCATCTCGTGGTTGTTATACGACCCGTAGAAATACGGCGAAATGTTCATGCCCTTCACCCACAGCTCGCCGTTGATGATGGTACAATACGTGTCCACCAGCGACGCCTTGCCAAGACGGATACTCTTGATTTCCGTCCCCGTAAGCACGATGCCGGCGGTGTAGGTCTCGATGAAGAAATACTCGAAACCCGCCTTTTTGTTCTTTATGTTGACAGGACTTTTCTTCCTGATCAGTTCTTCGTCTTTATTCATGTTATTATTTTATAATACCATGACTTTTGTCACGACTCGGCAAAATTCGAACGAGTTCGATTTTGCTCTCGCTGCTCCAAAAGTTCATTGTTCAATTATTGCAAATCGTTCGATGTTTTCGTCGATATAGTGAGCAATGTCGGCAGTCCACTTTTCTTCTTCCTCAACGAACGTATCGTCCAAGTCGTCGAACTCGGGATACTGCTCGAACAGCGCCATGAACTCGTCGTCCGTGCAGTCGCGTTCTATCTGCTCACCATATTTTATATATAAGGTATGCGCGCTATAGATCAGCTTGGATAATTCACGCAATCCCCATAGTTTCAATGCCTTGGCCAACGGGTTCTTAAAGATGAACGGACCGTAGCCGTTGTGAATCAACTGAACGAAACCGCCGTCCATCACCTCTTCGTGCAACACATCCCAAGCCAACAGCGTCACTTGGTCGCTGTTCAACTCAGCCATCGTCTCGGCAGTCAATTCGCCGCCAATGGCTTCCTTTATCGCACCGACAAAACAGCCCACGAAGGCATCCATTCCCTCGGCTGCCGCCTCGCGCAAAGCACTATCCTTTACTCTTACTTCCATCATAATGGCTACAAAGGTAGTGCAAATTGAGCGAAATACAAAATAAAACGCAATTTATTTTATATCCGCAGACACATCATCGTCAAGTCGTCGTTAGGTTCAGCACCATTGCGATGGGTTTCAACCTCAGCCTTGAGCGCTTCGATAACATGCTGGGCGGTATCGAAATGCGTATTGCGCAGGAAATCCAACAGGCGGTCGTCGCCGAATTGTTCCTTTTGCGGATTCTCGGCTTCGTTGAGTCCGTCGGTATAGATAAACAGCGGACGGCCTTTGATAGAATCTATCTGCTCCTCTTTGTATTCTAGACCGGGCCACAAACCGATAGGTGCATTGGGAATCATATCGAGGAATTCGCCGTGATGTTCGTCACCGCCAATGACGGGAGGATTATGGCCAGCATTGCAGAAGTCGAGATGCCCCGTTGTGAGGTCAAGCAATCCGAGCCAGAAGGTGACAAACATACCGTTCTCGTTGTCGTCGCCACTGAGTGCATCGTTGATGCGGGTGCAGATTTCTGCGGGCATCATGCCTTGCTTGGCGAGAGTTAGGAACAATCGCGTGGCTTGCGCCATGAAGAGCGAGGCAGGAACACCCTTTCCCGACACGTCACCAACGGCAAAATAGAGCTTGTCGCCCATCAGCAGATAGCCGTAAAGGTCGCCGCCAACCTCCTTGGCAGGAGTCATCGAGGCATACATATCCAGTCCTTCACGTTCAGGGAACAAACTCGGCACCATTGACATCTGGATGTCGCGGGCAATGCGCAGCTCCGATTCTATG
>ONMN01000024.1 GCA_900318885.1 uncultured Prevotellaceae bacterium
GCTGTCCACATACCGCCCTACGAAGATTGCGGGGATAATGCCAATCGAACCTATCAAGTTCAATATACCATGAGGATTCCATTTATATTCCTCTCGTAATGGTTCCCAAAATTTACTCATTTTCTTTTATTGTTTTTATTATTTAATGCGATGAAGTAGGAGATCACTACAATTCGACTCCACTTCTTCGAAAATCTCACGACAGCGTTGCTCCTTCATCTTGATTTTAGTGCCGACGGCTAACATGTCTGCTATAGTAGGATTACCAGTTCCGTTAACAGATGTGGCATGTTCGCCATTATAACCTTCAGTACAGAGCGTGAGGTCGTAAGCTGGGGCTAGATGCCAGACATAACGTCCAGCTGATTCTTCGCAAACGTAGAAGCTGAAGTTTTTGCAATGATCGTCCTTATTCTCTGTCAGATAGTTGAATACCATACGGCGGAACATTTCTTCCACTTCCCGTGCATTTTGGGTGAGATAACCTGTCAGCGCGAGCAGGTTGCTATAGTCAAGGACGGGATTCGCCAGTGACAGACAAAGCAGACCTCCTGCTGTAGCCGTATGAATCCGCTGTCCATTATCATCAATATCAAAACGGCGTGAAGCGAAGTAGCGATCGTTCATCAGTTTGAAGTCTGGCACACAGATGCCACATTTTCGTGCAGTCTCATTATAGTGGTATTCTTGCTGGCCAATGTCCTCAGGGTCGTATGTGTGACGGAACTTTACCAACCAATGGCCTTCTTCATCGTGAAAGATGGCCTTGGGACGCGCTCCGCCGCTATTACCACTATTGTACAACAGAAGTCCGGCATCCGAATCCTGCCTTTCCTTCAAAACTTCAAGCGCTTTCTGCTGAAGCAAATCCAAATCATTGATGGCTGTACCTTGCTGAATAATTGTCTCAGGATGATAAGTCAATGCACCCATACCTCCTGATCCTACAAGGCTTAGCCTGTCTAATGAAGAAAGGTTTGAGTCATTGATTCCCTCACGCATCAAGGCTTTATGGAGCAGATAGCGTCCATAGCCGTCAGGCAGACTATCCTCAAAAATACCGAAATTGCCAAAGAAAGGGCTTGGTTTGGCAATGAACAGCCCTTGCCGTAGCGGAAGCTCAAGTGGTGAAATGCTGAAACCATCCACCAGCCAAGTCTTATCGTACTCAAAAGCACAAAACTTGTCATCAGGTGTCAGTGACAATGTACCAACAATCCGGTCGTGGTATTTTACATTGAGGCTGTCTATTGTTTTCATTGCTTCTTGTACGCTTTCTTCTTATTGGTATTTTTACGTATCTGCGTCAGTTCTTCCATTGTAGCGTATTTGGGAGCTGCAAACAGATTCTTGATTTCAGAAGTATAGCCCAAAGCCATTGCGAGCGCTATCAGGTTCTTCAACGAAATTAGTCCTTTTTGCTCAAACCTGACAATATTGCTGACCGCAATATTTGCTGCCTGTGCCACTTCCTCACGTGTCAGATTCTTCTCTATCCGCCTGCGTCTGAAGTCCTCACGTAACTTATCAGCTATATCATCAATTGATTCTAGCGTATAATTATCAAGAACTGATAACATATTATCTGTATCTACCCTGTTCATCCTACTAACTAACTAGATATTATCAGTTGCAAAGGTACGAATATTTCCTGAAACCACCAAACAAAATGCTATTTATTTCTTTTTTGGTGTCACGCTGAATCGGTAGGACAGGGAGAGGAGAACGTAACGACGCATGTTGTTGGTCCAATATTCCGTGCGGCCCTGTGCATTGACGTAGTATTGCCATTGCGACACCTGACCGAGCAGGTCATAGCCCTTCAGTTTGGCCACCCAGCGGCCTTGATGCCACGACTTGGTGAGTGTGGCGTCCCAATAGAGACGATTGTCGTTCATGTCGGCATCAGCATAGCCGCGACGCGAGTGCATCTGTAGGTCGGTGTCGATGGTGAAGTTCCAAGGCAGTTTGTAGTTGGCGTTGATGCCGTAGGAGAAGTCGTAGACGTCGGTGGGTAATTCAGTAACCTCGATATTACGATGAACATGCTGCCAGGCCATGTCGCCCTTCAGCGTGAAGCTGAGTTTCTCTTTCTGGAAACGTAGGTTGGGGGCATAGGAAAGACGGGTGGTGCTGACGAGGTTGCGCTGGGGCTCCGTATATCCTGTGACGGATGCCATATCCGTGGTTTGTCCGTAGCTGACATTGAGACTGTTGCTGAAGTGCCAGAATTTCTTCTTGTCCAAGGCGCGGCTGAATTCCACATAGCTGTTCATATTCCAGTTGCCGTTGACGTTCTCCGACCAGGTGGTGCGAACGCCCGTCACCGGGTTGTAGGTGTAGGCGGTGGTGATGGCGTTGTGCGACAGGTTCGCGTTCAACGAGACGGCGAAGTTCTGGTCGATGCTGTCCTTTCGGGCGGAATAGCGCGTGTTGAACCACCAGTAGGTCTGCGGCTTCAGGTCGGGGTTTCCCTTGCGGATATACAACGGATTGCTGGTCGTGGTGATGTCGACGAGCTGGCCAATGCTGGGTGTCGTAATGCTGTTCTGGGCGTAGATCATGAACGTCTTACGATATTTGTCGAAGCTGGTGTAGTATTGCCCATAAATCTTCCAGTCGTTGTAGTTGCGGTTCATAGTGGTGTTCAGCACGTCGCTGTTGTAACTCATGTGCTTGCGACGGAAATTGCGGTCAATCATGAGATGGAGATACTGGTAACCCTCGTTCTCCTTCGACTTGCTATAACCGAAGGTGCCGCCGACGTTGTAGGTGTTGATACGCTCACCCTGTTCCGACGAGTTAGGGGCGTCGAAGGCCATGGCCAGCGAATCGGCCGTTACGGGTAGCATACCCATGTCGTGCGGTCCATTCACCGCCCAGTTGGGACCCAGCCAGTCCAGTCGGTAGTTATTGTTGCTGTTGTCGCTGTATTGGTAGGTTGCACCCACCCTCGGACTGAGGGAGAAGTGTTCCGTCAGTTGCAGGCGGTAGTCGAACTGACCGCTGATGTTGTAGTTCGTCGACGGACCGTTGCCATACTGGTTACGCTGGTCGACGGTGCCTGTATTAAATAAGGTATAGCGGTTCTGCGAGAAGTTCTCGTTATCCCACTGACGGCCTAGATAGCCGCTCATCTGGAACTCCAGCTGGTCGCCCCAGGGCAGTTTCACGTCGATAAGGTTGGTCATGTTCATGTTCAAGCGGTTCGACTTGTTCTGATTGCGGCTCACGGTGTGGTTCACGCTGTCTTTGAGAAACTGGTCGTTGGCAGTCAGCGACCAGCTGTTGCCGTTGCTGTCGCTGTGGCTATAGTCCATGTTGAACCATGAGTAGACGTAAATGGGCTTGCGGATATAGAACGTATTGCGGAAGTTCAGGTCGAAGGGACGGTTGTTGTTCATCGATTCCGATTTGCTGAAGGTGCTGGCTCCCGCCAGATAGTTCTCGCTCTCACTCTTGTTTTCGGAATGTACGTCCTGCCATTGCAGTTTGAATTCTACATCTTCGGTGACGCGTTCTTCGGGGGCATGCCACGACCACAGGCCGCCGATGCTCTTCACGTCGCGGTCTCCCGAGGCCTGCGTGCGGTCCCGTTCATTACCCTCGCGGTCGTAGTCGATGTATTCGTTCAGATTGTTCATACCACCGAACAGCACGGCACGGGTGCGGTCTGTGAATCGCATGCCGAAACCTTTCGTCTTATATCGCTTGTCGGTGCCATAGCCCGCCTCCAGCTGTGCCGATCCGCCCACGGTATATTCCTTTTTCAGTTGCACGTCCATTGTGAATTCCTTTTCTTCTTCGTCGCGGCCCAGAAATTCGCTTTTGGGTGTGCGCTTGTTGAACACTTGGACGTTCTTCACCGTATAGTATGGTAGGTTTTCGAGCATCATCTTGTTCTTTCCCTTGAAGAAGTCGGCACCGTTCAGCGTCAGATTCTCCACCTTCTTGCCGTTGACGTATATCTCTCCATTCTCCTTCAGCTCTACACCCGGCAACTGCTTGATGAGTCCGTCGAGCATGGAGCCCTCAGGAATGTTGAAGGCATCGGCATTGAAAACGATGGTGTCGCCCTTGTACACCATTTTTACTTTTGTGGCCTTAATCACCACTTCGTCCAGTTCGCCGCCGTCCTTGTCGTAGACGCGCTGGGTGCGTTTCATGCGGATGGCAGGAACTTCGAAACCGCGATTGCGGGCAATATGCTTGATTTCATAGTTCTTATAGGTAGTCTCGTAGTCGGGGTGTGTGGCTTTGATGATATATTTGGCGGGTTTGGCGGGCACCTCAATGCTCCAGCCCGTTGACGTAAAACCCTGCCAGCTGTCTTTGAATACCTGTGCGGAATCGGCAAATGTCGAGTCGGGCTTGAGTAGCACTACCTTTACGTCGGGGATATGCGAGCGGGTAAATGAGTCCGACAAGTAGCCGTACAGGTAAATCTTCTTTTCTTTCTTTACCTTCACTGAGTCCTGCTGTTGGGTCTGTGCATGAGCACCCACAGCGACGAGGGCAAGGAGCAAGGTGATGATATACTGTTTCATTCCGTTATTTGATATGTTTCAATAATTATCTAATATCTGTTGAAGTTGTTCGCGCTGGCGTTGCTTCTTCGACTTATGCTTGGGGAAGATTTTTTGAACAACCCATGCGACGATGCTCAGAGGATTGACGCCAACCATCATGGCACCGCCCTTCTGCTCTTTGCGTTGTTCTTCGAGCCAATGACTCTGATAGGCCAGCCGCATATCGGTACGTAAGGCAGGAGTCATGATGGTCACTGAGACTGGCGAATGCTTAGGTTTCAGCTTTTGCGGATCAACGACAGGCAACTGCGGGGGCAACGGCTGCAGCTTAGAACTGTCATGGACTATATCCCTCTGTGGTTCGTTACGCAGCCACTCCTCATAGTCGTGCCTCACAGAGTCTGGCAGATGAATAGACTTCCTGTCATTGTCATTGGTCTGAGCCCATCCTGCCGTGCTAACGCACCAAAGGCATAGCGTAAAGAAGAATGCTGATAAATCAAAATCTTCCATGAATATTTCTCAATTATCTATTTCACGAAGGTACTTTTCTTTAGTAATCAGCGGTGTGTAGATGTATTGTTTGCCCTGCCCGTTCTTATGCTCCACGAACCCCTTGTATGTCAGCACCTTCAGAAATGTGGCAATGGTTGTGTAGGCCGGTTTCGGTTCAGGATAGTGTTCCAGAATATCGTTGACGCTGGCACCGCGCTGCATCTCCCAAAGGACGTTCATTACTAGCATCTCGCTCTTGGTTAGTGTCTGCTGTTTCATACTTTGTCTTTTCCGTTTTTGGCGGCAAAAGTAGTAAGATTTTGAAAATCCGATGTCTCAGTAATCACAAATAATGCTAAATATCCTTTTCTTTAACTTTCATTTTTAGTAATTCCGTGAGCGTTATTAGTTATTAACTACTTTGCTTTAGGGAAACCTGCATATATAGCAAGGACATGGGGCGCATCGCTGCGTCCCCTGTCTTTCCCGCGGTTGAATCAATATCTGTCATATTTAGTAATAATAGTCTTGATTATTCTACGACGACGCGTGGATGATAGTCAAAGAGGTGCTGGTTAGCACGTAACATATCAATGCTAAGGTTATGGAGCACGCTTCCTTTCCAGTTTGCACCCCAGGCGTTGAAAGGTTCACTCTCTGGTACGACATAGGTGAAGGTTTTCACATCCAAGGGTATGGGGTCGAACACTTTCAGATAGGCAATATAGTCGCCGGCATTACCTTCCATAAAGAAGATCTCGTTCTGTGGGACGCCCTGCACTTCGCGGAGCTTGTACTGCCGGCCGGCATCGTCGAGCAACACGTCGGCCTTGTCATTCCCCCAACCGAATCCCCAGTACTCGCGTGTCCAGTTCTGTTCGCAGGCAATAGCCAGATAGGTAGCCTCAGGGGTTAGCCATACAGCCATCGTACCGTCCAGCACCGGTTTAATGAGGTGGGCATCAGTCAGGACCTTCCAGGTATTCCAGTTCTGCTTGTCGTAGGGCTTGTCCTCGCTGAGGTGTGCCTTCAGCAGACGGGGCTGGTGGAACTCTGGCTTGGAGTCGTAGGCAAAGCCGTGGCCAGTCCATCCACCTTTGTCCTGTTGTATGAGACTCACTTTGTTGCCCACCAAATACCAGTTGGGAATGCCAAAGACTATCACATCCTTCGTGCTTTCCGGCAGTGGCGGGAAGAATATTTTCAGGTCAATCACATCACCCTTTTTCGCTTTTACACTGAAGTGCTTGCGGAAAGTGTCCGGTTCTGTGCGACGTATGCGATACTGTGTACCCGTCTCAAAGTCCACAAGGCAAGTCTCCTCTGATGTCAGCCAAAGGTGTGTCACTTCGTCTGCGGGCATACGGAAGTAGCAGTGCATTACTGTCTCACCACCCTCAGCTGTCAGTCGCCAACTCATGGGCATATAAGGCTGATCGTCAAGTGACATATTGGCAACCTCAGGGAAGAGCTGCTGATAGTCTTTGACTACTGTCACGTTCTTGGCTTCGCAGTTGTCCTTGATCCAGTCGTTGTTCGTGGAGTGCCAGACAGCAGAGGTCTTTTTAGTCTTTTTATCCGTGGTAATCTCTGGACGTGGAACGAAAACACCAGTACTGGAAGCCAGTACTCTGATATTTTGCTCTTGTGCCTGCATCATGAGACAGGTGATAGCCATGAGGCTAAGGGTTACGATACGTTTCATATCTTTTTGGTTTTAATGTTAATACTATTTTGATACATGAGCTCATTTCTATATTCTTGGTAACAGGCAGACGACTCTTTGGCGCCCAAAGGAGCATGCGTGCCGTAGAGAAGAATCTTGCCGTTCACACGCTCTGCAATCCAGCGATACTGCAATTGCTTGCGTAAGTCCTTCAACTCGAAGAAAAATTGCTGGTGCGAGAAGTTCAGCAGATAGCCTGGCGTTTTGGAGTCGTACCAGCAGGCCACTTGCAACAAGCGTCCAAAGACATCGATTTCGTCGTTGTCGGGGAATACATAGACCGCACTCACCATGCTGCTGTCGTTAGCGGCAGAACAGTTCAACTCGCCCTCATTCACCTTGTTGTATGCGGCCAGCTTCGCAATGAACTCGTCTATGCGAGCCGGGTCTTGGTACGGAATGGTGTCCTTCGTCAAGTCGTTGGAGGCGTAGTGGAGGTTCGGGTCTTGGGAGGCGGATATTTTTCCGTAGGGAGCGGAATCTTTTTCCGCAGGGAGCGGACTCTCAGTCCGTGGCGTACGGACAGGAGCCGCGATAGTATGCCCAGAATCCGTCTGAGGCGTCGAGGGCTTTGGAGTAGGCTCGGGAGTGGGCTCTGACGTTACCTTAGCTAACGGAGCCTGTTGCTTTAGGTAACGTGCCGTGTTACCTAAGGTAACGTCGCTTGTTACTACTGGCTCTTCAAAGTGGTAGTGTAAGCCTACACCTATTATTAATAAGAAACAGGCAGCAGCGGCCACCCGGCGCCAAAGCGTGCGCTGTTTGCTTTCAGCTGTTTTAGAGCTGGGAACACGCTGTTCGCTGACGATGCGGTCGAACTTCGCCGTTTCGTCCTCCGCGAGCCAGGCGTCCAAGTCGTATTCGCGCTTGGGCATTTCGGCCAGCAACTGGTCCAGTTTCTTTTCCATATCTTCGTTCATAGGATACCTTTTCGTTTGAGTTGTTCTACTATTTTACTTCGCGCTACGCTTACCACGTGACTGACCGAGCGAGGCAACAGCCCTGTGACGGCAGCGATCTGCGGTATGTCCATTCCCATTTCCTGACGCATCCGGAAGAGTTGCTGCTCCTGGGGCGAGAGTGTGCGGATGGCCGCTTGCAGGAGTCGTTGGTTGTCGTCGTCAGCCATTGGCAGTCCTTCGTCCGACAATATCCTGCTGCTTTCTTCTATGCTCATCATGCCGTGTTTCTGGCGTCGTCGCCATTCGCTCACGCAGACGTTTTTCGTCATTCGGATGAGTAGTGCCTCGGCATAGTCCTCGTCGTTCACCCTTTCGCGCAGCAACCAGAGACGGAGAAGTGCCTCCTGAACGGCATCGGCAGCCTGTTCGTCGTTTCGGAAGAACGTGCCCCCCAGCTTCACTAACCTAGGGCGCATCCGCTGCGCAATCTCTTCGTACTCTATGGTTGTCATACACCCTATAAACGCAAAAGCCCCCACCATGTTGAAAGCGGGTACCCCATTTTAACAGTTTTTATTATTTCAAGACTTTACGGCCATTGTTGATATTTCTTTTGTTTTGCTCTCGACTTTCCGTAACTTTGCAATCTGAAAGAGCATCACCGCTGTTGTACCTGTGGACAGGAGTATCAGGGAAGTTACTGTCCTTGTTGCGGACAGTCGGCCAGGATAGGGCGCTACTCGTTCAAAAACGCCGTGCTGCTGATTATCAGGACGAGGGCCAACATCCACAATTGGATGGTTTTCATTGTTTTAGTTTTCATTGCTTTATTGATTTGAAGTATTTAGGTTTCCATTAATTATTCGCCCGAATCACGCATCCATGCCGTCACAGATTGTCCCATACGCTGCTTAAAGGCGAGTGTGAAGGTGCTATAACTGCGATAACCACACTCATTGGCCAACTGTTGGGCGGTGGCAGAGCGTTTGGCAGCGATAGCCTCACGATAGAGACTGACGAAATGCCGGATGCGCAGGTCGTTGATATAAGCATTGTAATTGGTGTTCTGACTAGAGAAATACTGGCTGAGATAGAGACGGTTGGTTCCGATAATCTGAGCAAGCTGGGGGAGGGTTAGGTCATGCTGTAAATAGAGTTGCGTATCTATGCAATGCTGCTGTAGCAATGTTTCAACATTGTTGATGTTAGTCTGCGAAAGTCCATTGTTTTTCACATCTTCTGCCTCTATTGTGGCAGGCTCTGTTTCAGGCTGGTCTTGCGCCAGGGGAATGCTCAGGTCGCTCAGTGTCTCTACGCGCCATAGCAGATAGAATACTAGGAAGAGACCGAACACCTGGATGATGTACTCGTAGACCATGCCCCCGTATCCCGACACATAATAGCCGAACATGATCATCATGAAGGCCAGCACCAGGAAACTCTGCCATACCTCCTTGTGCTCCAAATCAGCGTAGTTGTCGCGCAGCCAGCGTCCGTACTGCCGCACGGCGCCCACCAGATATACCGTGAAGCCTATGAACGTCAGCAGGAAATAGCCGCGCACCCAAGGCAAAAGGGCATCGCTACGGGTGATAATGCACACAACCATTCCCACCGCGAGCGGTGCCACCATCACGCCGATGGGCCACAGCGGCCGGCGGCGATCCTGCAGCATGCAGAGCATGACGCCGAGAGCCAGGGGGATTGTCAATATACAGTCGAGCAATGCGCCTATGAGCATGCTCACCATGGCAGCTTCGCGCGAATCGAACATCATAGCCGGTATGTACCACAAATGACCTATGGCCAAGACGGCGAAGAACGCTGCTGTCCACCGGCGCAGTCGCACTGGCGGCGTGATGTCGGCAGCAAAAGCGTTGCCCCGCCGCAACAGCAGATAAATGCTTGCCATTGCGTTCATCGCTGTCACGATGGAATAAAGTATGATATACAGCGTATCTTCCCGAATCTGATCGTACATAATGCTATGGCGTTATTTGTTAAGAAACAGGTTGTTCTTCATCATGAGCACTCATGTTCTTGATAAACAGATTGACAAGATGCTTCGTGATAAAAGTTTTCCTGACGGTATGGCGTGCCCTGTCTGCTAATGAGTTCTTGCCGCCGGATGGCTTAGCCGCCTTCGCCTCTGCTGCTGCCACTTGCTGCTCGCGCTGGTCTATCTTGGCACGCAAGCTCGCTGGAGCGTGATTGTAAAGGAACGTATAGCATGGCCCGGCAGCCTTCATAATATATGGCGTGAGGAAGGTGGTCACCACACTGGATGCCACGATGATAGGATAGATGATAGGATTGAGTACTCCCAAGCTGGTTCCCAGTGACGCGATGATGAACGAGAACTCGCCAATCTGGACGAACGAGAAGCTGGTCAACATCGAGTCGCGCATTGTCTGACCGCCCCACCAGCAACCCAAGGTGCCAAAGAGAATCATTCCGACAACAATTACCAGGCTAACATAGACGATGCTAATCCAATATTCTGCCAATGAAGCCGGATTGATGAGCATGCCCACGGAGATGAAGAAGATAGCCGCAAAGACATTCTTCAGCGGTGTCATCAGTTTTTCGATACGGTGCGACTCCATGGTCTCGGCAAGGATAGAACCCATCACGAAAGCACCGAGCGCACTGCTGAACCCTGCTTCCTCAGCCGTCAGCACCATACCCAGACACAGACCCAAGGCGAGGATGATCAGCGTCTCGTCATTCAAATGCTTTTTCAATATGCGTATCAGTGTCGGGATAATCAGTATTCCGCAGACGAACCATGCCGCAAGCGTAATGGCCAGATTGAGCACCTTGCTGGCCAGCTCGGCACCCTCGAACTGATGGCGGATGGCAATGCTGGAGAGCAATACCATCAGCACTACAGCCACCACGTCCTCCACGATGAGTATGCTGGTCGCTCCCTTGACGAAACGCTCCTTACTCAACCCTGCCTCGTCAATGGCCTTCATCACGATAGTGGTACTCGACATACAAAGCATGCCCGCCAGAAACAGCGAGTTGACCATGTCAAAGTCAGCATCCTTTCCCACGGCATAGCCAAAGAGCATCATACCGCCGATGATGGTCAGCGCACCTATTGCTGCCACCTTGCCGCTGCTGATAAGGTTCTTCAGGCGAAACTCCAGACCGATGCAGAACAATACAAACAGTACGCCGATGTCGCCCCATGCTTTCACATTGGCCTCGTTCACCAAGGTCTCGCCAAACAGATGCGGGCCTACCAAGACGCCTGCCACGATATACCCCAGCACCACTGGCTGCTTCAGCAACTTAAACACGATGCTGACTACAGCTGCTGTTATCATCAAAATGTATAAATCCTGTACCATAATTAGTAATAATTTCGCATATCATGCTGCGAAGATACGAAAAATCTCCCGACAATCTCTACTTTTTTACACTATTTATTATAAAACACCCTTATTTGTCAATAATATTCCACCCAGCGTCATGCATTCCGCAACAGGAACGGCAAGCCACATGCCTTGTGGAAAAATGAACATCGGCATCAGGATAAATGCCGGAACAAGGAATATCGTAGCCCGGCTATTATGTTTGCTTTCGGCAAGTTGCACCCACTGCTGTACCCTGCCATACCTTGGCTTTCGCACAAATATCGACGAGCAACATTGAATTTCGCCAGATAACACAGATTTTGCAAAACACTATTCATCCATTCATTATTTAAGATAAGTTACTCATTATCAATGCATTGTAGAATGAATAGTAGGAATGAATAGTGATTTGACTATTCATTATTTCGTGGTTTTAGCCGAAATTCTGCTGTTTTCGCTGAATGACGCAAAGGTGTTTCACAGATGTAAAAACGTCGGAAACACTTTGTCACACAGGCGGTGACACTTTGTTACGCAGGCAGTTACAAAGTGTTACGATAATCTTTGTTATTGCGTAACTTACTATAATTCAAGCAGTAAGCTACTTTTCAAGCTGCAAAAGGACGATTTTAAACGTGAAAAATGAATAGTCAATGAATGGATAAACACAACTATTCATTTGCTAACTAGCTGTTAATATGCAAATTAACTATTATAATGAATAGATGAATAGTGTTTATTAATATTTCTATGTATGAAGTTTTTTAGTATCACATTTTTATACACGTTTCCCTCTTCCCACAATAATATCGCCCCACAGCCTTGATTCGACAAGGCCGTGGGGCGATGGGGATGTTAGTTTACGACCCCATGACGTTTGTGACTTAAAATCTGAAGCCCAATGAAGTGTTGATGAACCAGTCGTTCAGATATCCGGAGGTGCTGTCGTGATGATAGCGGATATTGTTGAACTGGCCGTAGGCATTGAGGTAGAAGCGGTCAAAACTGTAAGTCAGCGACATGCGTGCATCGAAACCGATGCTCAGTCCGCTGTTGAATGTCTTGTCGCCCACGTGGCTTATACGTATATTCTTATAGTACCATTCATCCCATTCATCGAAGGTAATATCCTTGTCCCAGAAGGTGGGGTCTTCCATCAGCTCCTCCATGTTGGTGGCATAGCCGTAGGCCTTGAGCTTGTTGATAAAGGTCAGCATGGGCATGAACATGACGTTGACAAGCAGTCCGCGCGTGGGAACCCAGTTGTAGGCATAGCCAACGCCAACACTGCCCTGCCAGAGCTTTACCTTGCCCAGTCCGTCCATCAGATATACCAGGTCGCCATTGGAGTCGGAGGCATAGTCGATACTCGTATAGTTGTACATGAATCCGGCCATGATTGAACCCGCCGAGCGCTTCTGAATGGCCGACTGGTCGTAGGCTGCGGAATAGGAGAAGCGCTTGCCGTTGAACATATAGTATCCGTCGGCGATGACCGTTTCCACACTGATGGGGTCTGTCATCTCTATGTCGTTCCATGCTTCCATTTCAGCCTCTGTCAGAAGCTCGCTGTTCAGATTGAAGTCCGGGCTGCTGTTCTCGAACGAGCGGATGCGCACATTGATGCCATAGGAGCCGCCCGTAGCACCGAACGTCAGATTGCTACCCTTATCACCACCGACATTCACCGTATAGCCCAGGCCATAGCCCCGATAGCCTACCCACAGACCCAGATACTGCGAGGGCGTCGTCTTCAGGTGCGGTCGGGCACTATATTCCTGACCGGCTATGGTTCCTTGTGTATGCATGCTCACAATGGTCTGGTTCACATTGCCTCTCAGGATGACCTGCCAAGGTTTCTCCGGAGCATCGATATAGTTTCGGTCGACACCCTTGACCGCCATGGAGTCAAGCTTGGTGCCGACCTTCTTGAGGAAAGAAACCAAGCCTCCCTGTGCCATCGTCTGGCCGCAGAAGGTGATGCCAATAACGAGTATGATGTACCTTATTGGTTTCATTGATATGTCGGCGCTTGGGTGACGGTGGGGTCGGGGTCGAAGTGACTATGGTATTCGATGCACAACTTTTTATAATATTCGCGCGTGGCTTCGCTGGTGGTGTCTGCGCGGATGATTTCATAATAGTAATGTGAGAGTCCGGGCTCAACCCCACTTTCTGTATGGATGACGTTGTAGAGCGAGTCGCCCAGCACGGGACGGCAGACGTCCTCGGGATTTGCCGCATAGAAATTACGGTAGCTCTTGACCTGTATCTCGGTATACAGGTATTCGAACTTCAGATTGAAGAGGTCGCCCCAATAGCCGCGGTCGCTGGTCTGGTGCTTGTAACGGCCGAAGATATTTTGCTCAGTGGCCGTCGTTTTCACGTCGTCGATGACGATGAGTAACGAGTCATACTCGCAGAGAACGGTGGTGCGTGCCAGATCCTTCAGTTCGAAGGGACGGCTATTATCGGTACGGCATTTGCGCTCGGTACTCTCACGCGTCTTGTAGTTCAGAGGCGTGGTCTTTCCGTTGTGGCGTGCAGCCACCTCTTCGGCAAGCAGCTGCGTCGTTGGGCCATAGACTTGCGCCCACGCCATAGCCTGATCCAGTTCTTCCTGGAATTCTTTTTCTGCTTGCTGTTCCGCGTTGTTGTCGTCGTCTTTGCTACAAGAGGTAAACATGATGCCGCAGGTGAGGGTGGCGGCGAGCATCCATAATAGTCTGATTTGTTTCATATGCGCTATTTTAAGTCGATACTGAAAGCTATAATGACAATTGCGGCAAAAGCCAGCAGAAGGCATAAAATGACAAAAGGAATGAAGGCTGCGACCAGTCGCCAGATGGTGCTGAAGTAGCTATAGCCCGACAACTGCTTGATGGGAATAATGGCTAGCAGCAGGCTCAGCAAATCGTAGTAGATTTCCGCCTTCACGCTGAAGCACAGCAGTGAGGGAATGATGCCATAGATGAGAATCATATCGGTGATATAGACCATCGCCACGAAGCACTCCGAAAGGCGTAAGTCGGGTATGGAAGGACTACGGCGGAACAACAGGTAGAGCGGCAGTGAGAAGAGCAGCAGGCCAGCGAGCACCAACAACGAACTGTGCTGTTCAATCCAATCACCGACTTCACCTGATCTTCGTTCATACTCTTGTTTAAACCTCTCCTTCTTTTCCTCTTTAGTAAGCGGCTTGCCTGTCTTCTTCTCAACCTTCTCCTGCGCCTCAGCCTTCTTTTTTTCATCCGCTTTTTCATCCTCGGTCAGTGATACTTTAGGATTAAACCGAGAAAAAAACTCCTCAGTCTCCTTCTTATTCTGTTTATCGCGATTGACGAGCTGAATGTTCAAGCCTGAATCTACTACCAGCCACAGGGCCAGGAGCAGGAAGAACAGCTTGAACGGCGGGAAGTAGGCCATCTGCATGCCACGGAGATAGTCGCGGATCATGTAGCCCGGACGCAGTATCAGGTCGCGGATGCTGCGGAACATACCCCGGTTGCCCAAGCCCCAGACGTCGAGGAACAGCAGGATGGCATTCTTGAAGGAATAGCGCCCTATCTTGGCCGACTGTCCGCAACGGGGACAGTAGTTGCCATCGTAGCGGGTGCCGCAGGTTGCACACTCGTGTTGCTCCTCTGAGAGCGGCGCCACCTGATGCGGTTGCAGCTTCCACTCCTTGTATCGTTTGTATCTATTCTGTAGATTATTCATTGATAAAGACTCAGGAATGCCCTTGCCCTTCTCCTTCGTTTGTCGTTATTTACTTGTTCGTTTGGATTCCGTTACGAAACAGGCCACGATGCCATAGGTGATGGTGGGTCGAATCCATATCTCCGTCAGCATGAAGTCGGTATATTGGTCTTGTGGTTCCAGATAGATGTCGAGGTTGTAGAGTGATGCAATGATCACGTCGATGATGAATATCGTCCACAGGTTGAACTTCAAGTAGGTCTTCCATTCCTTACGGGCATAGAAGTAGGTGAGCGTAAGGAGGAGATACACTGAGAAGAAGAGGCACAACAGGTGGATAGAGTAATAAGCCAATGGGGGCAGGAAGAGGATGTCGCGCAACAGTATCGTCATACCCACACATACCGACGTCCAGTAGTTGAACTGTTCGGAGGTGATGCGTATGTTGAAGAAATACATCCACATCATCACCAGACAGGCGATGTAGAATAGGTTAAGCACCAGTTCGGGCCAGGTATTCTCTATACCGAAATGAAATACACCATAAATCATGATGCCCACAGAGAGCACCGCGGCAACGGCAGAAATGCAGATGTCGAATATTTTGGCTTTCTTCTTGAATCTTGTCTCCATATATTTTATTTTAATTTAAAGCGTGGAAGGGACGGACGGGGAGGGCGTCTGTTTTATAGCCGCTAATAATATTAACAACCTCAGAACTGAAACTGAGGCAAATAGGCAAACCTTCGCCAGGATCGTCTGAACTCCAATAATAGCCAAAGGTGGAAACATTGTAAAAGTCAGAAGGATCATTATCTGTGTCATCAAGTCCTGCTGCGGGGAGGAAGAGCGAATTACTTCCAATGGTAAACGTACGGCCATTCACTCCATAGGGAGCGCCCCATGTGCTCGTATAAGTGCCTTTAAAGCTCGAAAGCTCTGCCTGCGTGGGGACATACCAGTCGTTTGAAAGTCCTGACGCACGATTGGCGAAGGTATAGTATGTTCCGTAGTCTTCGGGACATAGCGCACCGACATTCATAAGGGCGACGGCTTTTTTCGTTTCACTGATGGTAACGACTATAGCGGGGAGTCCACCAATGACACCGATAGTACCAACAGCATCACTGCTGGTGAGTGCAGGCAACGGAGTCAGTTTCACAGTGGCCGTATAGTTCTTGCGGTTTGTAAGTTTGGCATTTTTCGTCGCGATGTACCAATTGCCATCGTTGTCCTTCACGGTGAAGGAATATGCCTGCGAACTTGAGCTAGTGCGCAGAGCGACATAGACATCAGAGGATGCTGTGCCGAGGGTGCCAGTGACCGCTCCCGCTGTCTCAGTGCCATTCGTGGCGATGCTCTGCACCAAACCGACAGCAGCAATGCCGAAAGTCTTTACGCTCACAGCAGCGTCAGTGGAGGCGTCTTTGAAAGTGAACTTCGTGATGGACTGCTTGGCAAGGAGCGTGACGCTGTTGGAGTTAAATGTCAACGGATCGGTAGAAGTTACCGTGAGCGTTCCCTCTTCATAGTCCTGATTGGCAGCGATGCCATCCAGTGTACCAACTTGACCGTCGTAGTTGGCCGTTGCACTGCGATAGCGAAAGGTAAGTTCCTCGTTTACGCTAAACGTTCCAGAAATCGTTCCTTCCAGCGTGGTGCTGGGTTCTGCTGTTTTGGCTGTTAGCTCACCAACCTCCGTACCGTCAGATTTCAGTACCTTCACTTTATCACCCGCAGCAAAGCTTGCGGTGATAACATTACCACTTTCACTCAGTGCGCGGGTTTCGGCGTCGCCCATGGATGCTGTGAGGGTGACGTTGTAGAAACGAGGAGCGTCAGCGCGCTCGTCATTATCACTTGAACATGCGGTGAATGCCAGCATCGTTAGCATTCCGCAAAGAATTTTTATTGTTTTCACGTTCATTTCTTTACTCCTCCCAACCTTCATCACCATCATATTCTTTATACTGGTATCCACCCAGTGTACCACTACTCTGAAGCAGGGAACTGCTTTTACGCAGTTCCACTACTTGGAGGGTGGGTTTTAAATATTCTTTCTTAACGTCCTTTTTAACTTCCATTTTTTACTCCTATTTCTACTTCCATTTTAACTTCCGATTACTTAATCACGACCTTACGTCCATTCTTGATGACGATGCCACGATAGTTATCGCCCACCTTTTGGCCTTGCAGGTTATAGGCATCATTCATCTTACCTCTTACATCATTCATATTACCTCTTACATCTTCTACGCCCGTCGGGTCAGACTGCTCAGAATAGCCATAGACTATGATCTCGATGCGGTTGTTAGCCAGTGGCAGGTTCTCGAAGATGCGGGTGTCATACGCCGTGAAGCAGTAGCTCATGGGATGCATGATGAAACCGTCGGAAGGCGCCAAGCGATAGAAGTTCTGGTTGGTGTCGTCGAATATCAATGCCCCGCACTCATTCAACAGGTTGTCGCTCTCCAGCAACGGTATCTGCCATACATCGTAACGTCCGGCGAACGTCGAGCACCAGTAATGGAAATCTTCGAAGAAACTTTCTTCCATAGCGCAATCCTTTTCCACCACTCCTTCAATCGCCCTTTGCAACATGTCATTGAGCTCGATGCCCATTTGTCTGGTCACTAACGGCTCGACATCAGCACGTTTGGCCTTGACCAACAGTGGAACAGCATATGGTAGCTCCATGCCCTCTTCGGCAGGCTCATAGATGACTGCCACGGCATAGCGTTGGTCGTCGGCCTCTTCGTCGTAGATATCGCTGAGGTACAGTATCTCGTAGTCGTCGAGCATCTGCGCCGTGACCACCTGAGACCCCATGGGGTCAAGGAAGATGGGTTGCCATCCTTGAGCCATCAGCGTAGAGAACGAAGCGCGTAGCGAAGCACGCCTCTCAACAGCCCCACCGCCTTTCCGTTGTTTACGTGCCCAGTCGGTTTGCTCATACTGTTCGAGGTTGCCCGTAGCCTTATCGGCGTATTGCAGATAGTAGCGGAAGGGTATCACTCCCTTGGTGCCATCGCTGAGTGTGAAGTCATCCTTGTCGTTGTTCCAGACATACATCAGTTCCTTGACGGTACTGTCGGCAGCGATGCTGTCGTAGGTAACCATCAGACGTGCGATATCCTTCGTGCTTGCCATGGATGCACCCTCTCCGCCAACCGGCATCTTGATAGTCATCGGCTGCGACTTCCCATCCTTGACAAACTTCATTTGGAAGTCGTTATCGGACTCATTGGGTATTCGGATAGCCAACGGCTCATTGGCAGAGGCCTGATAAATCTCGCTGCTATTGATTTGTTTCGTCAGGATGTTATGCAGGCTGTCCTCCACGAAGCGATAGAATTCCACGTTGCCATTTAGCATGCTGGCATCAATGGTATAGTCGAAGGGCAACACCCAGGGCTCGTAGGCCCCATTCGTGCCACGTCGCTTGTAGGTAATCTGATCTACCTTCACCTCTGCCGAACACTTGAAGCGCTCACCATCGTTGATGGTCAGCGATGACAGATGTTTGTTGGAAGCGTAAATGGTATCATTGCCTACGACGACTTCCGGTCCTATGGCGTCGAGGATGCCCTTAGCATAGACGGGATATTCCGCCTGTGCACTTAGAGCTATTTCTCTCTGGGCAGCATATAGCTTCTGGTCGTTGGGATCAACCCAGGTGCAATTTGTTGCAAGATGCGTATTTTCCGTGATAGGATACGCTGTACCTTCACCACTTACTATGGTGACACTACCCGTAGCTGAACAATGGTCGATAACGCCATTACCCATTACGCTTACAGCAATGCCGGCAATGTCAGAACCCCTTGGATTGGGTAACCTTTTGATAATACCGTTGAAATGGCAGTCGCTGATGGTGCCCCAGTTTACCAGGGCTATACCTCCGCCGCCTTTAAACACGATGATGTTGCCCTTCACCCGCAGATGCTTCAGTGAAGCCCCTTCATTAATTTTTTTAAAGAGCGAACTATTACCATTGTAGGTGACGGTATGACCACCTCCGTCAATGTTTCCGTGAACGTGGTAACCGTTTGGAGTTATAGAACCAATGTCAATGTCCTGAGTCAGGTAGATATCACCCTGCTTGTTGATGAAGCGTCCGAACTCTTCCTTGGTGCTGATATAATACTGAGGATTAGCAACAGCCGTGTTGCTATATGCATTCCGATCATTCAACTTATACTCATACACCACTCCAGGACTGTCGGTGAGTAACGGCAGGCTGTCGGTACCCAAGGTCTGTCGCCATACCACGTTTTCGGTCTTTTTGTCGTTGAGCAGATAGCACACCTCGCCCGAAGCAAAGCGCTCGGCAGTCATGTTTGGACTAGAGTCCGTGACCTTACCCTTGGCGTAAGCACCTAACAGTTTATCGCCGTCCGTATAGCACGAGAAGAGTTGAGTGCCACTCATCATTTCACCGCAGAGATATCCGGAAGAACCAGAACTTACCTTGGTTTGGTAAACAAAGCAGTTGCTGACGATACCTTCATCGTATATATCGGCAACGATACCGCCGGCAACGCCATCCTTATTTTCTTCCACCGTGCAATTCTTGACATAGCAGTTGGTGATTTTTCCGGAGCCTTTCACACGTCCGGCGATAGTTCCCACACGTGTGTGCCCGGCATCATTATTATTCTTGAAGGTCGAGTTCTCCACACCGAGGCGTTCCACTGTACCGGTGACAACATCGAAGATGCCTCCAAAGCTCTTGGTTTCAATGTTCGCATTGCGGATGACGTAGCCACCACCGTCGTAGTGTCCTGCAAAGCCGGGATTGCCCAGAGGGATGAGGGTTGCACCCTCCAGGTCAATGTTGTCAGTCTGCTGGATCCAAATATTGGTGTTTTGGGTCTTCTCGATATATTCCTGAATCGTTGCCAGGTCTGCAGCATAGGTTACCTTGAACGGATTATCTTGGGTACCCAATCCGAGCTGATTGATATTAGACATGACCGTGGCCTTGAGCTTCAGACCCTTGAAGTTGTTCTGACCATCAGAATAAAATTCGATGGTTATCTCATCATTTGTACTCAGGAGTCGGCCTATGTTCTTCTCGGTGCCATCCGTCGCACTGACAAAGACGGGGCCAAAACCATCGACGTAGGTGGATTGGTCATTGGACATCATCGTACCTCCAGTGTTACCGTCACGTACTATCAGGTAGTCGTGTTTCTGGCCGCCGGCACCGAGTGCCTCTGTAGCAATGGTGCCAGTGAGGTAAATGATGCTCCCCTCGTCTGGTGCTTTCAGCACGAGTTTTCCACTGTAGTTATTGCCGTAGGGGGTGTCTTTGCCGCCAGCGTCATAGATATTGAAGTAGGATTTACCCTCTGGCAGCGTCACGGTGAGTTCACCCTCGGAAGGTACCATCAGATCCCATTCAGCATAGAGATTCGTGGCTCCGGACACCAAGATCTCGCCATCCTTATTATAGTGCGTCCCATTGCCGTCGGGATCGGTGTTCCAACCGGCAAAATAATAATTGTTTCGCACCGGGATGTTGTTTCCGAGATAGTAGCCGGGGACATAATATCTGTCGTCGGCCTGGAATACATTCACCACAGTCGGATTAATATCTTTCCCCTCATCATCCTTATAATTAGGCCAGAGCGTGAGGGTAACGATGTAAGGCACGCTGTTAGCGTACATGGTCTGTGTTCCCTCGGTGAACTTGTAAACCTTGCCATTGTCATTGGCTTTGAGTACGGGGACGAGGTCAGTCTTAATGGCCTGATACCAGACGGGGGCTTCATTTGTCCCATAATAATTCACCGAGTTGTTGAGCAGGTAAGTCATTTCGCCCGTCTTGAAGCGGAGGTCGTCGACGTTCCTTTCGGAATTAGTGATGTTGCTGGCACCGCCTTGATTGTCGGCACACAGCGAGGAGCCGTCGGTAAAGACGCGTGAAGCCGCGGCGTTACTGCCTATGTAGCCCGTGATGTAGCCGTAGTGCTTTTGATGATCCTTGGTTTCTCCCACGACGGTATTCTTGTAGCCATAGCTGTTCTCGATGCGAGACTGGTCAGCCTGTTCGCCCACCAAGGCTCCCACGACAACGTTTGTCTTATAATTGTAGCTGACCGTGCATCCTGCGGCATAGCAGTTGAGCAACTGGCCGCTGCCCGTCATCTTGCCCGCAAAGGCTCCCACACGGTTGATGTTATTCGCATTCGCATCGACCGTAAACGTAGAGTTCCCGATGCCGAGACGCTCGACGGTGCCGATGATGTTGTTGAAGAGACCTAAGGATTTGGGCTCCTTATCGTAGACATTCACCCTGGTGATGCCTGTGCAGTTGGAGATGCTCCAGTTGCTGATGACATGACCACCACCGTCATAGTGACCTGTGAAGCCGCTGGTGCCAACCCCGATGGGGGCGAAAGACTCCGCCTCCTTCAAATTGATATCGGCAGTCTGTTTGACATAGAAATTGCTATACCTCATGGCTTCGAAGGTTTCGCTGATGTTCTTCAGGTCTGCAGCGCTTTCCACCCGATATGGATCCCCCTGTGTGCCAGAACCTTTGTTGCCGATGCTTCGGTAGTCGTTCGTGTATTTCCCGCTGCGTTTGAATACTATGGCATGGTCGGGCGACAACACAGGCGTGGGGTCGGCATTGCGGGGGTCGTTTGCTCCAAGGGAGATGTTCTGGAACCACGCGGGGGACAAGTTATCTCCTTCTGGGCTGTTATTCAGCAAATAGGTGTACGTGCCGTTGGTTAACTGGCTATTGTCGATGAGCTCGCAATCCACCGTAGTTGCATAGGAGCTCCCACTAACCAGCGCACTTCCGTCGGTATAGCATCGTACGAGACTGTTACCAATCTCCGTGTCGCTACAGATGGATCCGGTTCTGGAAGCTGTCAGCGAGGTGTTTATCACAAGGCAGTTCTTGATGACACCCTGATCGAACATATCGGCAACAATGCCTCCCACCACACCGCTAAGACCATTGTTCGCTATCGTACAATTCTTAACGAAGCAATTGGAAATGACACCATTGCCAGTGACACGTGCGGCGATACCGCCAGCCCGCATACCGTCTTTCGTGAATTTGACTGTTGTGTTCTCCACGCAGAGACGATTCACAGTACCAGAAACGACACCGAAGATGCCTGCTATGCCATCGATTGCTATGTTACCATTTCGGATGGTATGTCCACCACCGTCGTAGATACCAGCGAAAGCGTGTGAAGTTCCAACAGGTGTCAACCCTCCATTATTCAGGTCGAAATCGGCAGTCTGGAGGAAATGCATGCCGGTAGAGTTATTGCCGGCATTAACGAAAGCGGCCAGCACATTAAAGTTGCCCACGCTTTGGATGAGGAAGGGTTCCTCGGCAGTGCCCTGTCCCGTGAGTTGGTTAAAGAGGTCGCCGCTGGGAGTATTGGTATAGGTCTGGTCAACTTTGTACACACGATTATGTTGCCTATCAAGCACGGGATAGAGATCAGAATCTATGTTCTGGTGCCAAGGACCGCCATGTGATGCCTGATCGTTCAACAGCCAGGTAATTTCGCCGTTTCCCAAACGCTCATAAGAGACGTTTTCCTCGCTATTCGTAGCCAGAGAATAACTGCTGTAGGTCAATGGACCACTGGTGAAGCACTTGTCCACCTGGCAGTCGTTGCTAATCGTACTGACAATACCGCCGCAACGGTTGTTGAGGTCACTTCTGGACTCCAGGCTATGACTTATTTTGGATGCATTGGTCATTTCGCCCACCAATCCACCGGCATTGCGGGCCCTAATTTTGTTACTGGCAGCATAGCAGTTGCGAATTTCTGCCGTCGTGGACTGGTCGATGTCAGATCTTAGGAGTATACCTGCTATGGCGCCACCGCGTGTTCTTTCATCGACAGAAGTCTGGAGATCACACCCCTCGACTCCTAAGTTGTGGATAGAACCCGACACCTTGCCAAAGATGCCATTGTAAGGCAACCCGGTGACGGTATTCTTGGCATTGATAATGCGATAGCCGTCACCATCATAGTCGCCCTCAAAGACCTGGATATAGCCAATGGGCCCCCATTGATTTGCCATGCCGCGATGGGCCAGGATAACCTCAGCATTGATATCTCCCTGCTGCTTGAAATAGACACCGCGCGTGTTACCGCCTTGATTCACATAGTCGGCCAAATCTAACAGTCCGTCATCCTTGATGATGAAGGGATTGCTCTTGGTTCCAGTACCTTCGGTGAAAAGGCTATGATAGTTCTGCCACACGCCATAAAGGTTGGTAGGACTGTTGGCATTGGGAGAACGAGGTATATCCTTTACGTCGTTAGCAGCCTGCGAATCGCCTGTGCAGGCATTGCTCGTGTACCATCTGGACACATACTTATCGGCTTTGATGAGTCCCAGCTTATAGGTCGTCGGAATGGTGACAGGGATATTGGCGTTACTCTTATTACACTGATAAGTAATCGTCGCATGATCCACAACCGTGCTACTGGGGCTGTTCATCACATTAAACTTCAGGATATGCTCGTTGTCAGTAGGATCTTCATTGATACTGGCACCACCTCTGTCGCCGCCATTGCCGCCTGATGCGGGTCTACATTTATTATCATATTGCCAACCACGGCTTCCATATTTACTTCCATTAAGATACTGATCTTGTCCTTTTGTGGGAGTATACATTGCTTCTCCGCCATCGCCTGCTGTTGTATTATCAGATGCGACACCACCTTTTCCACCATATGCGCCAGCCCAGAATACGCCAAAGTTGCTATAATCTTCAGAGCCTCTGGAGCCGCCACCGCCGCCGCCGCCGCCGCCGCCGCCGGTACCGATATTAGCTGCTAAGCCGCCCTTGGCACCGCCGCCGCCACCGCCGCCACCTGCAGCAATACAATTATGACCCCATTTATCTATGAAATACCAGGAACCGCCACTTCCTCCATTGCCATTCGTTCCGGCGGCACCACCATGGGCATCCACATCAAGGCCGAATGTGTTATCAACATAGAGCGTACCCATGGCGAGAGCAGCAGCACCAGCACCACCATTCCCACCAGGTTTCCCGGAATGTTGACTTTCTTTATAAAAGTCATCCTCATTTGTAACATCACTACCATAATACGAACGGCTATCACCACCTGCACCGCCATTTCCTCCTTTAGTACCGATACCTGCACCGGCTCCTCCACCGCCGGCTCCTCCATAACCTCCTAATCCTGGGTAGAGGTTATCGCCGTCTTTGTACGCATTTTTACCCCCGTTTCCATTTTCGCCATTGGCAGCGTTGCCGCCTGTGGCTTTCACCTTGCCTTTACCCATCAGGTAGAGCGTACTGCTTGCGGGCAGTTCAATGCCCGCACCGGCACCAGTCTTGCCAGAGGCATGACCGCCACGGGCTGTGAGCGTGACACCTTGGGGGATATAAAGATATACAGTCGCACCATCAGCTATGGTCAGACCGCTGCCGGTAGCGCCGTTGGAAAAGATGACATTATCACTGACATAGTAATGTCCCGAATAAAGTGTATTGCCTGAAGAACTTCCCTCCGACAAAATATCCCAACCATTAATTCCCTGTGGTTTAATATTTGGCACTGCCTGACCGCCGACTATTTCCCACGAATCGGCTTTTTCGGCGTTCATCAGACCGAGCACCTCGTATTGGTTGCTCTTATTGTAATAATTAACTTTCCAGTCACTCCAACTGGTATTGGTAATGGTGAGGCTGCTTTTACTATTGGTTCCCCAGTGTTGACCTGTACCAGTATGACTGTCTACGCAGAAGCAAATGTAATTGGCTAAAGGTTTACTTGGAACGCAATTGTAGACGCGGTGGAAGGTCCAACCGCCTTCACCACCCCAACCGATGATGCAACCCACAATTGAAGAAGAGTTATTACTTGTGGTAATCGTGCCGTCGAAGCGAGTATCATTAATATATATATCTGCAGCGTTTGCATGTCCTATAATACCACCGGCATAGTGGTGATTTATGGTAATATCTGTTGAAACCCACACACGGTTAATAGAGACTGTGTGAGAACCATCGATAACCTTGCCAATCAGTCCAGCAGAATGTGGACCGCCCGTGACGGCGCCCTTCACATGCAGGTTCTTGATGGTTGCATCTTTTACATAGCAGAAAAGCGCACAAGGCTGACTGTCATTGCGCCAAATGTTAGTGGCAGTTATCGTATGACCATTGCCGTCGAAAGTACCACAATAGGGATTGTCTTGGTAAACTCCAATACCACCGCCCGTGGTGATATCGCACTCAAGGCGGGCATCAACCCTGTTACCATTAGCACTTCCCACAGCATGGCGGAACGCAAACCAGTCATTCTCGTTACGGATGATATAGACATCAGCTGCAGCCTTTTCAATGCATAACGTGCTGCCGAGGCTGAGGAGCAGCGTCAGTGTGAATAATATCTTTTTCATCGTTTGTATATTTTGCGTCCTTTTTGAACAATAATACCTTTATATTTGGAATCTACACGTTGTCCGTTGAGGTTGAACGTTGGACGTTGAACGTTGAACGTTGAACGTTGAACGTTGGCGTCAATATCTTGAATTCCGGTTGCTTCATCTGCTAACTGGAGGAACTCTACGAAGACACGATCGCCTAACAGGGGAAGGAGCTCGTAGGTTTTGGCATTGATGAGCGTGATGCAATAGCTCATGGGTGACGTGCTACGGGTGTCGTCGGTCTTGGCATAGAGGAACGACTGGTCGTAGTAGTTGTCGTTGAACAACATGCAGCCGTATTCTGCCAAATCAGCATAGCGCTCAGGAGCCGGCAGCTGCCAGATGTCGAGACGGTCGTCGAACGAGGCACACCAGTAGTGCGGTATGTCGAAGTCGTCCTCGTCATAGCCCTCGCCCTCAATATTCTCCTCTTCCTCCATCATCTTCGTGAGGAGCTCATCAAGCTCTGCGGCAACTTTCTCGTCCACCAACGGCGTGGCATCGGAACGCTTGGCACGTACTAACAGGGGGAGTGCTGGCGGGAGTTCCATGTAACCGTCGGCCAGCAGATAAACGAGCGACACGGCATTGAGCGGCGTGTCCGTATTTTCGGCAAGCACCTCGCCATTGATGTCGGCCAGATAGGCGATGTCGTAGTAGTCGAGCATACGTTCGGTAATGCTCTGCGGCTCGCGCGGGTCGAGGAAGACGGGCTGCCAGCCGTCGGAAACGGCCTCAGAGAGGCGTCGTGGAGCACTGGCATGCGTGGCGGGTTTAGCATTGGCTATCTTCGCCCACTGGGTCTGTCCGTACTTGACGGTCTTCTTGGAATGAGTGCTGTAGAACTGCAGGTAGAAGCGGTTAGGCTGAATGGTGGTGTAGCCGTCGGGAAGGACGAATTCCCCCTCTGTTCCCAGAGCGCCATTCCATGCGTACATGAGCTCGTTGCTGACGATATTGGCAGGAATGGTGTCGTAGGCGGCAAAGAAGTTGCCGACATCTAAGGCAGACGCATAGCGTGCGACGCGATGGTCGCTGGTAGCCTGGATGGTGATGGGGCTGCCGTCGGCGTTGCTCAGCACGTAGGTCCTTTCCCCATCGTCGCTGCCATTGTTCATCAGCCAGGGCTTGTTGAACGTATAGTCGACGGGCTGCGGACTGTTGCTGAGGGTCAGCGTGTGGACCGGTCCGGGCTTTGGCTGGTTGTCCTCTTTTATCACCTCACGGTAGGTGAACGTGCCGTTGCCGGCAATCTGAGTGAATGCAAACGGCAGTACCCACTCGTCGTAGAGCTTCGTGACCTTACGCTTGTAGATAACCTGCTTGACCTTGACGTCGCTGCTGCAGAAGAACGGCTCGCCATCGATGATGGTGAGTTCGTCCAGGGTCTGGTCATGGGGCACCGTCTGGCTCTTGTTGCCTGTGACGATGCGGGCGTCAATTCGGTCGAGGATGCCCTGTGCATAGACAGGATATTCGTTTAGCTTGCCCTGTGCCTTCTGACGCTCGTCGGCTGTTGCATTTTGCTCGTTAATCCAGATGCAGTTGGTGACCTTCGACAAGTTGCTGAAAGCGTACAGCGGATTCTTGTTGACAACCCCCTGATTGCCCGTGTTGGTCAGTACGCCCGTGGCAGAGCAGTGGTCTATCTGGCCATTGCCTGAATTCTTATAGATAAGGGCTCCAATAAGGCGCTTAAGAGGCATATCTGTACCAGCAATACCAGCAAGTCTCTTGATTTCGCCACAGAAATGACAGTTGCGGATGGTTCCCTGGTTATCGTAGGCGATGCCGCCACAGTTCTTGGTGGTTACTATGGTGCCAGCCACACGCAGTCCTTCGAGCTCTGCTCCCGGTGCTATTTGGGCGAACAGTCCTACGGCGGTACCCTCGTTGTGGAACCTGATGGTGTGACCGCGGCCATGGAAGGTGCCTTTCAGCGTGATGGCCCTTTCCTTGTCCCAGTTGTTCAGGTCAATATCCCTGGCCAGGTAGTAGATGCCGGTCTGATTGTGGATGCTGGCAAACTGGCTGGCGGTATAGATGTACTGGCCTGCCTGAATCTTGGCGGAAATCAGGACGTCATGGTCGGGCATGGTAAAGGAGAAGGTATAGACGTTCTCGGTATTGTCGGTGAACGGGCACTGGAAGGCGTCGCTTCCGTCAGGTGCCGAAATGGTGATGCTCTCCAGATGGTTGTTGCCATCCACCCTCACGGTTGCGGTGACCAGAGTGCCGGCATTGGCGGCCTCTGGTGAGAGTTGCTGCAGTTTGACGTTGGCAGTCTCGGCGAACGTGATGGCATGGCCGCCCACGTACTTGCTCTTGAGGCTGGCAATATAGACGTAGTAGTCCTTGGGGGCCTGATAGATTACGTCGGTCATACCGGCAGGCGTCTTCGCTGTCACGCCCTGACAGAGTTCGCCTCTGGAATTGCCCGGATTGGGAACATAGTAATTGCGCTCAATGGTGACGCTGTCCTGGTCGTTGCATATCATATAGGCTTGTCCGTCGCCAGCGACAAACATGCCACTGAAGACGTTATCCCTGATGACGGCATGTTTTCCCTGACGGGCCACGCCATAGACCATCGGGGCATCTAAGCCGTCGCAGAGGACGTGGCAGTAGGCGATGGTGCCTCCCTCATCAGTGGAGCTGTTGTGTCCGGCAATACCGCAGGCGAAGGAAGCCGTTCGCTCGTTTTTCACGGAGCCGCTTACCTCGCAGTCTTCGATGACACCCTTGTTAAACCTGCAGATGCCACCTATATTGTCTTCACTTTCAGCTCCAATTTTTACTCCCTTCAAATTTGCGGTGACATAGAGATGGCGAACGGAGCCTTTTGTCTTGATGGTGTGAAAGAGGCTGCAATTGCCTCCGTAGGTGATACGGTGGCCGTTACCGTCGAAATCACCCATGAGTTCAATTTCTTTCTTGTTCCATTCGTTACCCAGGTTAAGATTGGTATCGAGGCGGAACGTTCCACACTGCTGTGAGAGACTATCTAACTGCTGCGCAGTAGTAATGGGTACGATAAACTCGCCTATCAACGTGATGTAAGGGGTTGGCATGACAAAGGAATAGGTGCCTGCACCGGTGTTCTTATCCACCTTCACCTCCTGGAACTGCACGACGTTGGCAGGGAAGGTCCTGATTTGCTTTAACTGGCAACCGGCTTTGGGCTTGACCGTGACAACGACGGTTTCACCCGTCTTCACAAACTCTTTATCGACCTCGATCTCGCCGCCGATATAGCTTGTGAGCATCACTTTCTGTTTTTCAACAGTCGGAGTAACATCGAGGTTGTCGTCGTCTTTTCTGACGTAGCGGAAGACGGTCTCATTGGTAGCCATGTTAATAGAGCAGGGCTCCAGGATTTCAGGTTCATCATCAGGCAAGTCTACATATCCACGACGAGGAGCACTTCCAGTGTTCCCCTCGGCAGGAACATCGATTGACACCTCTTTGATGCAATATCCATCATCAGCCTTTGCTTTGATGATGATGACATCACCTTTTATCGCCTTGATAGTGGTACCCTGTTCATCAGTGGCTGTATTGATCAGCGTCAGGGTGGCATGCTCTTTATTGACGATGCGCATTGTGCTTTCCTCGCCCGACGGCGTATATTCGATGGTGGCGTCGGTTTTGCCCATCTTGAAGACAAGCACGTGTTCGTTCTTGATGGACTTGCCATCCGTGGGAAGCAGCAGGCAGAGGTTGTCAAACGCCGGACCTTCATAGCTGCGCTTATTAATGTCTTCGGCCTGGCCTTCTACCAACATCTTCACCTTGGTTGCTGTGCCATCGATGGTGAGGAGCTTGCACTCGGTAACCCAGTCCTTCACCTTTCCGGGAAGGTCGGCAACAGCCTGAGTTTCAGACTTGCCATTACCCTCGGATACGATACTGACCTTTGCCAGACGGGAACCGTAGGGCATGATGCTGGCAATGGCTCCAATCTTCAATTTGTTATTTTCCTTGGCACTGGCGGGAAAGGTGTATTTGCTGAGGTCCACAGTCTGCTCCATGCTGTTGACTCCGCTAGTGCGCCAAAATTTATTGCCTTCGGAATCGGTAAAGGTCTTGACGGGAAGTTGCTCGCCGTCGTTTTTGGAGGTATCTGTCCAGCTATTCATGCTCTCGTCAGCATAGCTGTTCTTCAGCACATTGTGGTACACCACCGTATTGCTCGCGCCTGTTGCAGTGTAACTGACACTGAAGGTATCAGGCATCAGGAACACCACAGGAACTTCTTGCCCCTCGCGTGCCACGCCGGGGTAGCCGGGAATCATCTCGGGAACGAAGGCCTTGACGCGATTGGATTTCTTGGTGTCATTGACACTGAAAGAATGTACTTCCTCAACACTATACTCGACCGTGACTTTCTCCATATTCATCTTGAAGCGATAAACGGTCTTCCAGCCGCCGCCTTCAAGACGCTCCGTGCTCACAAGCCACGATGACTTGCAGCCCGTGATGGTTACATTGGCAGGGATGTAGCCCTTATCTGTCACCAGCGTAAGATCGACCTCTTCGCGTCCCTTCGGAGCGTTATTGCTCAAAGTGGCCTGAATGTGGTCCAACTTATTGGGCAAAACAACTTCATAATTCTTCTTGCCGAAGATGGGAGTGACATGTACGGTCTTGTTCGTGTTTGGCAACGTGATCTTCACGGTATCCGCACTTTTTATGACAAGGCTCGGATTGATATTGGTGACTTCGACATCCACCAGCTCGTGAGTTTTTTTATGATCGTCGCCCAATACGGGAATCAAGACGATTTGCATGTTAGGCAAATTCTTTACCACAGCAATGTTGTCTTCTTCGTAGGCTAAACCATACAGCGGCTTTAACTTGTCAGAAGCATATTTATACTGATGGATAATCAGCGAATCCAAGGGGGCAAAGAATGCCCACACCTCGACGTCGCCATCGGGCATCGTGAACTCGAAGTTCTGTGTCTTGTTGCCACGATCATCTGGATATGAACTCGTGTTTCTGGCCGTTTTGGTCACACCAAGTCCGCCGTTGGCGTTTCGTTTGGCATAGAACAGGCCTCTCGACAAGCCATAGCCACTTTCAGGGTTGACATCGACCTTCGCCGTACCGCCGGCAGCACAAGTCTGGGGATTAATACTCACTCCCCCATGCTCCATGGGGTAGTGAGTACTTTTCAATATATTATAATTTTGTGCCCATACACCGACAGAGATAAACAACATCAGTGCCGTCAATAATCTAGATGTTTTCATATCGTTCAAAGTTCAATGTTCAACGCTTAATGTTCAATGTTCAACGTTCAACGTTCAATTTCTCTTCAGGTACTTCTTCCCCTGATAGATATAGAGTCCTTTGGGAAGACCGCTGAACGGATCACGCATGTCAGTCACCTTGCGCACCACACGGCCATGCATGTCGTAGACGTTATAATCCGTATGCTTCTGCAATGACGGCTTTTCCGCTGTGGGTACCTTGATAGCCGTAGGATACGGATTGGCACCGAGATACTCATAATACAGATAGGGACGCAGATTTTCTCCAGGCTTTTTCTCATCTTCCGGTCCGTAAGCCACAGCCTGCACCAGGGCACCTTCGTTATCATAGATGAAGTACATGCCATCTGTCAGGTATGGCTGACCATCAATCTTTTTTTCTGTATAATACTGCAGGACAGACTCGTTGGTGGCATTGAGAATAATGTAATCAGTGGAGGTGACCTCACCAGTGTTGGGGTCTAAATCGTTGGAGATGACAAGGATGGTATTGCTCGCCTCGTCCACATATTCTACAATAGTTTCATCCTCTTTACCTTCATCCGAGTCGTCATGCTTGTACGTAGTACTATATTCCAGACGGATTTCGCCCGTAACATAGTCATGCGAATACACTTCGACGATTGTGGCATCTTGTTCCTCGTCGTATGTGGTACTGATGTTCCATTTAGTCTTTAGGGTGCCATCGATATTTTCCTGATAGGTGATGTTATTTTCGTCCTCGATGATGGTACGCGACACAAGTTCGCGGGAGTTGTCCCAGAGGGAGTGGGCGTATTCGTGTCGATTTGTTCATTCATTCCAGACCAGTCATCAATCGTCTCTACTACTGGCTTTACCTTATCAGGTGAGACGAGAAGGTATTCCGACTTTCTGAGAAAGGTCGAATCGGGAGAAAGCATATAAGACTCAAAGCTTAACAGCTCGCCTCCGTCCATGGGTTTGAACAGTTCAAATCCTTCATCAAATTCTTCATCAGAGACAATGCGTGTCACAATGTATGTGCGATCGAAATCCGCATAATCAACGGAATCTTTCTTGATGACTTCCTCAAAGGAAGTGCCTGAGGCGGCAATAGCGTCATCGTCGGAATAGCCGCCGATAATCTCTATCTCCCGTTCCTTCTCACTCAGCTCAATGCCGCCGTCCTCCGAAAGCTCTGACAATTGGACGCGACGTGGTATGGCATTCCACACGGTGGGAATGTCAGAGTTTGGCATGGCCTTAATGTCGGTGTTGACCACCGGAATGGGGTAGGAGTCATTCTGCGACATCATGAAGGTTGTCGAGTCACTTTCTTCATTAAGCAGCTCCAGCATATTGTATGTTGACATCATGTCACGACTGACTAACTTGAGACCATCGGCCTCGCCATGTGTGGTGAAACAGTGGCGGAATGTGGTGGTCGTCAGTTCGTCCGGCTCACCGTCCATGCTGTTGGTGGCAGCACCATAGCTGTTCAGGATGTGTCCGTATGGCAAACCGCATGCCATGGGGTTCCAGTGGCCTGCTGTCCTGATAGGAGATACGGACGCACAATTCTGGAAGGTGACGTGCTGGTCGGCATATCCTACGAGACTTCCGACATAGTTCTGGCCTTCCAATACGCCGAAACTGGCACAGTTGATGATGTCGCAATAGGCCGCATAACCCACGATACCGCCTACGCAGGCTGTACCCTTCATGGTGTTTTCAGCATCGAAGATGAGATTGGCAATGACGGCATGCGACTTGAGCGTTCCCTTAGCTACGCCCACGAGGCCTAAGCAGTCGATGCCCTGGAAGCAGTTGACGATGCCGCGAATACGGTGTCCGTTGCCGTTGATCACACCCTGGAACGGATGTTCGAAGGATCCTAAGGGCAGCATGGTTACTTCATTGCTGAATTTCAGGTCGGCCTTGATGTCAATACCGATGTTACCGGGGATTTGGCCTAACTGCACCATCTCAGCCAGGATACGCATCTCACTGGCATCGTAAACTTCGTACACCGAATGATCTGCATTACTCTTAGGCTTGTGCAGTCCACACACGGTGCATTTGTCGTCCGCGCCAAAAACATGAGATTTGATGCTGTCTTTGCGTTCTATTTCAGAATAGGGACAGTGCTCGCAAATACGCAATTTTCCCATATTGGACAGACAGCTGGTATTGGTCGTAGAACTTTCCTTCAGACTGTGCTCCTTGTATTTAGGAGGGAGATAGATGGTGCTGTCAATGCCACAGACTGCGCATTTAGCCTCTTTTTCACCTCGTTGACCGCATATCGGTTCACGCAATAACCTCGTTTCGCTGAAATCATGGACATGAATATACATGGCGTTGATGCCACCAGCCATGATACAATTTAGTGCGGAATAACTGGCTTCAAGAGTGATATAGTGCTTTCCGGCTTCAAGAGTGATGATATCTGAATTAATGTCAAGTAAGTTCCTATCTTGACTAGTTTTGGCTATCTTATCTTTTTTCGCAGTGAACTTAATTATACGGCTTCTACCGGCCGTCTTACCCTCTTCTACCATTAACTTGATGAAGACGTTGTATTCAAGGGTTGCCATTTTTCCGTTCGGAACAATGACGGAGAATATCATCGTGGCTTTCTTTGTCTGTTCTACGATCGTTAATCCTCCTTTATCCGTCATCTGGAAGCCGTCTATCTCAGGCGTGGAGATGACAATCCCATCACTCGTAGTGCCGCCGTTGAAAAGAAACGGCTTCTTAATCCCGTAGCCAAAACTGCTGATGGAAAGGGAAAACAATAAAACGGTCAAAATATAAAAAAACTTCCTGCCCATATCTCTTTCAATTATCAATTATCAATTGTCAATTCTCAATTATCAATTGTCAATTCTCACTGCTGTGACGCTGCTTCCGGCAACGTGGCATCCGATCCGCTGCCACAGATGGCCTCGAAGACATTCCCCGTCAGTGTTCCCTTGGCGTTGGTACCACAGATACCGCCGGCATAGTCGCGCACACCGCCAACCCATACGTTGCTTTCGGTGGTGCACTTGGAGATAGTGCCCTTGTTGAGTCCACAGATACCGCCGAGGTTCTTGCCCATATCTATCGAGCTCATCACAGAGAATATCACGTGACAGCTGTCAATGGTTCCACTGTTGACACCCGCGATGGCGCCGATATAGTCCCAGCCGCGCATGTTGCATGCAGCCATGCCCACGTTCTTCACGACGCCATCCTTGCCGATAGCACCGAAGAGTCCGCGATAGCCGCAGCCTGCCACGGGTTCTTCTGTCTGGAGCATCGTGATGACGTGACCGCCACCGTCGAAGGTTCCCTCGAATGACGTACTGTCAGTATCACCGATAGGTTGCCACGGCACTTTGACGAAGTCTTCGGCAATCAGGTCGTTGTCAAGACGGAAATGGGTCTTGGGACGGCGGTTGTTGACATAGTCGGCAATCCAGTAGAGGTTGCCGAAGGTCCTGACGACATAGGTGCTGTCGCTACCGGAATACTCCACAGCGGGACGCTCGTAGGGGTGCAGACACTTCTTGTTGGTGCAGAAGCCGTTGTCGTCGTAGCTATGGTCCGTGCCAGGCTCATTAAAGTATACCACATGGTAACACTGGCTGCAGGTATATTTCACGAGGGTGTTTTCGCAGTCCTGTCTCACCACCTCGCGACGCTCCAGCGAATGGGGGAGTTTCTTGATGAATTGGCAGTCGCCGCAGTAAATCATGTGATAGTAATCGTCGACGGGCAACTTCTCCTTGCCAAAGTTCTTGTGCTGCGCCTTAATGACATAGTCACACACCAGACACCGCTGGTTGTGATTTCCCCAGTCAGCGGAATAGGTTGCCCATTTATGCTTCTCCGTAACCTCTTTTCCACACTCCTTACATTTCTTGTAGTGTACTGAGTCGGGGTCGATTTTGCCGGTTTTCTCGGTGTATTGCATCCATGCATCATGGCCATAGGCCTGCTCGAAGTGGTGGGGCTCTTGTATGGTGAGCTTGCAATCGTCAAGGTTGCAATAATGCTCGTGCTCGAGGATGCTTCCGTTGGGCAATTTCCTGTACTGCGATTTGTGATTATGCCAGGTGAAGAGGAAGTAGCGTCCACCACCGGCATGACCGCCGCTAACGGTCTGATTCTTACCCGCCGTCGGCTTGCTGCTCCTGACCTCCGCCCACTTGAGCACGCGCTGGTTGAAATCTTGGTTGCCCGTATGGCTATAATAGACATGGTCCTGTTTAGGATATGCGCCTCCATAAATGCTATAGTTGCGGCCGTTCAGTCCACCATAATAGGTCTTGTCCTGTTGTGATTGCGCCTGGTAGTAGGGAGCCGGTATGTAATCCTTTTTCCCCTCATTGAACTCTTTGCCATAGGCATTCTTCCTATCTGCCGTTACTTTCACGTCGGTGATGTATTCTTTCGGGTTCGTACCGGTCTTAAATACGGCAAACACGTAGCCACCGCCACGTCCTTTGCGGAAATCCAAATCGAAGTCACCTGCGCCATGATAGCCGTTAGCCTCGGGAGCAAGACTGTCTTTTTCCTGCACTGCCACAACTTTAATCTCCGTTACAAAGCCTTGAGCCATGGCAGCGGTAGTGGATAGTGAAAAGAGAATAGTAAATAGTATTTGTTTCATAACGTTCAATGTTCAATGTTCAACGTTCATTTACTTATGTTCAAAATCCGGTTTGCGCCAGAGCAACGCCTGGCCGATAAGATCCTGCGTCAAAAGTGTGAAATGGTCTTGCTTGGGGTTGAGGATGAAAATACCGTGTTGGTTGGTATTGTCATCCTTGATGACAAACCGCTTGTATTTGAAGAATAGCGGAACGTCGTTCTCCTTGATGCGCGTCGAATCGAATACCTGGCCGGAATTGTACATGAACTTTATAATATTGTTGAGCTTTCCCGTCGAAGCGACCTCATAACCCACGGGGACATCCTTGAGCAGGGTGCGGATGGTATTCATGGCCGACTTGTCCTCACTGGTGCTGGCCAACACGCCCTGGTGCAGATAGAAGGGACCAATCTTCATGTTGGCCGTGCAAGTGTCGTTCCACATGTAGATGGCAGCCTCACTGATATTGTTGTCGCCGGCAATGACGTAGTTCTGGTTCTCCTTGGGCGAGATATCGATGTCGCCATTATTATAGTAGATGTAGTCGTCGTAGTTGAGTCGTACCAAGGGGGTGACGTAGGCCTTGGCCTGGAACTCCTCTCCGGGGAGATAAGACCACGTGATGGTGAACAGGCTGTCGTCACTGCAGCGACGGCCCAGACCCTCACGACACATCTTGCCACCGAGGGTGGGGTAGAACACGGTGTATTCGACGTTCTTGACATACTCGTCGACAATCTCGCCGATAATCTCGTGGTCGATTTCTACCTTCGTGGTGGTAGAAGGGTTGGTGAGCTTGAGGGCGGAGGTAGGTATCTTGGCATATATCTGCTTCCTGACGCGGGGCATGACGTCGGTCTCGTGGACGATGTACTTGCCGACCATCAGGTTGTATAAGTTGGCCACCTGCGGATCGATGATCAGATCGGCGATGGGGGCAACCTTGATGTCGATGAGCTCCACGTTGTTGTCGTCCTTGTTGCCGCCAGGGGTGAACTTGAGCGACTTGAACCACTGGTCAACCACTTGGCTCTTCAAGGTCATGTTACTGCTGTCGTGCATTCCTGCCAGCTGCAGGGCGAGGGCACTATTGCCACCGAGAGCCTCAACGTGGGTCTCGCGGTCTGTCTGCGTTTTGGTCACCCAGTCCTGTGTCTCCGTACCGTCTTTGCCTCCGACGCAATAGAGGAAGGTAGCACCGGCCTGCTTGTCGACCGTTTCGCGTGAGTCGGTGACATGGCGGTTCATCGTGGTGCTGAGCTTGATCTTGCCGCCCAACTGGGCATGATAGATGATATGTGTGCCGTAGGTCTGGAGCATATTCTGAATGATGCGCTGCGCCTCGGTAAGATTGTTTTCATTGATGGCTTTTGAAGCCAGCTGCTGATAGCGGAGGAAGCCCTGGGACAATGCCTCGGGATGCTCGCGGGCAATATATAAGAGGTCATAAGGCTCCATGTGGCGCGAAGCTACGGTCAGACCATCGTTAATGATGCAGAAAGCAAACTCGTTGCTCGTCAAATCGGTCTTGTTGAAGGTTGTCGTGGCCTCAGCCTGAAACAGGAGTAAATCAACCTTCACCGATGACTTACGGGTAAGCTTCTCGCAGATGGTCGTGGCATCCGTGCCGCTGTAGACATGATGGAAGGACGAGGGAGAGACGTCGTCGACCAGGGTCGTTGAGCCATGTTCCTCATCGAACTTCTTGATAAAATCCATATCGATGACACGGTCGCGCACCTCGTCGTAGTTACTATACTTTCCGGTACCGTTATAACCGTAACCCACACCGTAACTGCGATAAAGGTCGCCGATGTATGCCATACGCTGGGCGGCATGTACTCTCGTCCAGTACTCCTCGGTGTAGTCGCCATAGGCGTTGGCAGGATCGTATTCCTCCAATACCGTTTGAAGGTCATCTTCACGAGAGCAAGATGTCAATAAAGTGAAGAGTGAAGAGTGAAGAGTGAAGAATGCTGCGCACAGCATCCACTTCATCGACTTTCCTGTCTTTACGCTGGTCCGTCTCATTTCTTTTTTCGTCTTCATATTTGTCATTTGCCAAAATTTTTGATTGTAATATAAATCGGGAAGAACTTAAAGAACTCCTGACTGGAATAGTTGAATGCACTGACATACTCCGGGTAGTCGAGCAGCAGGTCGGTTCCTGAAGCACTGACACGCATGATGCGCGCCTCGCCTTCATCGCTTGTGACAACAGGGAATCCGCTGGCATCATTCTGCTGCCAGGTGATGGCCATCGTCGGTTGATCGGGATGTGAGAGTACCCAGTAGCCGTTAGGCCAGTCCAATCCGAGCATGTTACGGCCATCAAATTCGTGGCTGTAGAAAATGCTCATGCGGTTGCCCAGCATCTTGGTGATGCTCTGCGACTCCATGACCGAGGGCAGGTAGTCCTCCAGGCCGATGGCCTTGACGGAATTGCTCACAGCATCAGCCCATCTCAGGTGGCCGTCCTCGTCGCCAGTACGCTCGTCGGCACGCTTGATATGGTCGCCTCCGTCTATCAGGGCGAACCAGTAGCCTGCGCTGTTCTTATAGAGTGTTCCGTTATAATCTTTATATCTTCTCTTGGCGAACTCCACAAATGCAGAGTCTTTCTCCCAGTATGTGCGCATGTTGTCATTCTTCAGCGCTACCGGTTTCACCGACCAGAAGGTGCTGGCGACCTTCGCAAAATTCATCGGCTCAGCAACAACACTGGGTTGTTCGGTGAAGACGACAGACTGATAATTCAAAAGCTGCTCTTTCTTGGTAGGACAGGGGATTGGCTGAACGGCTCCCCAGTAGAAGTACAGATTCTTCAGCCTTTTCGTCTTCTGGTCGAAGAGGTTTCTAATATAGGTGGTGTCGCTCTCAGCGTGGATGCTGTCGTTGGGGATGTATGTCGATGCACTGCCTTGCCAGATGACGCGTCCCGGACGGTGGTTCTCATCGCCTACGAACAGTCCGGAATACAGGTAGGGACGCATATTGCCGTCTTTACCTTTAATCAGCGGATAAGCCACGATACAGGTTGAGTCGCTGCGAATGGAAGGAACATACTCCTTACAGATGATACAGGCTTTGTTGGAATCATTATAGATGACTCTCACATCCTGACCATAATTGCCCTCTACCGGTATGGTACCGTAGGGAGCCTCGTAAATCTCCTTTGTGGGGGCTTCTTTCTTCAGGTAGGTCTCAAAGACCTTGCGCATCACCTTACGGGTGGTGGCATTCTCAAAGAGCTGGTAGTATGGCAGGAAACGGCCGCTGACGAAGGAGGCGTTGTAGTTGTTGGGCTCAATACTGATATTGTTGGCCCAGCCATAGTAGTCGCCATCGCCGATTTTCTTGGCAGCGGCACTCTTATGGTCGAAAGTCCTGTGAAGCTTGGCACAGTCTTCACTGTCGCCACCCTTGACCTTGATTTCGCCTTCGTACTGAACGGTGTTTCTGACGAGTTTCTCGATGACCTTAGAGGGGGGAGAGGTTGTTACAACATCCTTGCCAAAGAGGGTTTCTGTCACCTGATTGATCGTATAACTCTTATCTACGCAGGAGTCGCGTTCGATTTGCATCGTCAGCTCAATCATACCGCCCAGATTGGAAGACACGACGAGGTGTGTGCCGAACTTCTCGGAGAAGGTGACGGCATCAGCTTCGGTGATACCGTTCTCGGTCTTGGCGACCAGTTGTTTGACAGCCTGACGGAAGTCTGCCGCGAGGATGCTGTTATTGTTATCCAGCTCGTCCAGATTCAGACATTGCAGCATGCCGACATCCATGGTCATGGTGGCCATGATGTGCTTGATGAACATGTGGGCTTTATAGCTGTTGTGCCAGATGGTCCTGGAAAACACATTGTTCTCACGGTAATACTTACCAGTTGCGATGGCACCGGTTTCGTCGATGGTGTACTTGGTCTCAGAATGTCCCATCTCCTCCAGGGTGTTGCCGCTGAAGATGTCCATGGACGTATAATGGCGTCGCTCGGAATTGATGATGAGTCCTAACGTTGCCTCGTAGGACCTGAGACGTTCCATGTTGACGATGGGGGAGGTGGAGAAGTACTTGTCGTCCATCACGCTGCCGGCGGCGTTGTAGGCATAGCCTAAGCGCTGCAGTTTTATCTGTTCGGCCGAATAGGTTCTAGTCAGATCGTCGTAGCTCACATCACTGTCCTTCAAATCATCGGAACAGGAAATGAGGAGAAGGGCGAAAAGAATATAAAGGTATTTATTCATATCAGTCATCTTCGTAGTTACGTAATGATTTATCCATGTAGCTTCTCAGTATGTTACGTGCCTTGGCATCGTATACCACCTCGTAGATAGGCACCAGGCGGATATCGATCAGTGCCGCATCCTTCGGAGTCACCGTTGACTGCCATTTCTTCAAGGTCAGCGAGTCTATCTTTGCTTCCTGACCAGTGGTGAAGGCCGTCACGAGTGATACGTCACCACCACGGGCGGTGATATGGCTCTCTGAATTGCGGTTACACTTCTCGGCAGCATCCTTATATTCGGTACTGATCTCGGTACGGATGTTGACAAATTTAATCTGAACAGACAACTCCAGGGCCACCTTCACGTCGAGTGAATTGGACACGGAGTCCATGGATGTCGTGTTGTAATAGTCCAGCGAGCAACCTAAGACGGAGCGTCTCACGAAACCAGAACCAATCTCTTCGATAAATTCGCGGCAGTAACCGCTGGCTGTATATGCTGAAGAAGCAGAATGGACCTTCCGGACAAACTTCTGCATCACACTAGCGAATCCAGGGGCGTAGACCTCTTTAAAGAGGGGTACAACCTTGGCCAGTGAGTCTGCGTCAATGCTGACATAGGTGTCGGCTACCGATGAGGTGGCTACGGCATGGGAAACCAGCTCACGCAGGTTCAGGTAGTTGAGGTCGCGCGAGAAATAGCTCTGCTTCAGGCGCATCAACGAATAGTAGCTCTTCTGGGTAGAGAAGCTCTTCTTGTTGAAGGCTACATCCAAATCGACCGAGAACATACCTGCGCTAAAACCTAAACCGATGTCGAGCGCCAGGGAGTCTCTCAGGGACTTGACGCTGGTGCTGTAGAAGAACTTTTGCTCGGTAGCGGGATTGTAGTCGTCGACAAGAAAGGAGGTATTGTACTTCTTTTCCATATCGCGCAGGTTACGCATATTGAACACCTCCATATCGGTACCGACACAGTAGGACTCATTATCCCTGTAGGTGTAGCCGGCACCACGGATGGCGTTGATGTCATCTTCAACTTGCTTAATATCTTCAGGGGTATAGGCCCTGGCAAGCCACGATATGGGCGCGTAACTGACTTCGGAGTCGTCGGCAGCCTGAGATGTCTCAGGAACAACGGGTATATCCTCGTCATTGCTGCACGATGCCATCGCCAACATGCCTGCTGCTATATATAAATATAATAAGGTGTACTTCATACTTAATTCCTGTTTTCTTGCCTATTTCGTCCCATTCGTACGCAAGATGTAATTCACACGGTCTTGCACCTTACCCGTGAAGAGGTTGGCCATGGATGCTATCTTTACGTCGGTGAGTGCACACAATTTCAATTTGTCGCTTTCGGGAGTGGGAGGGAAATTGACACTTTCCATCCACTCCTTGATGCCCTGGGGAGCGGGGTTGACTCCTGACAAAATCTCGGTGACAGCCTGTACATTGCCACCGCGGACATGGATGTCAAGGTTGTAGCGGTCACGGGATATCTTGCTGAACTGCTCGGTCTGTTCGCTGGTCGATGCCTCGACACCGACGAGGAGTCCAATGCTGGCATTGAGTGCCACGCCGGCACTCATGGTCTCGGTGAGTGAAGACTTCTCAATCTGCAATGTATATTCCAGCACGCCACCCATGAACGAGCGGGCTACAAAGCCGCGACCCCACTTGTTCACGAAGTCCAGAACCATCTTGTTGCTGACATCTCCCTCCTTGACGTTGTTGCCCTCAAGCAGTTTCCAGTCGGCATAGAAGCCTGGTGCGAAGACCATGCTGTCGCCCGTCTCCTTGTAGTACATGATGACATTCTTGTACTGCAGGTCACGGCAGTAAGCCACGCGCTTGGTGCGCTTCATGGCAAACACCGACTCGCTTTCCTTTACACTTCCCTTGGAAAAGTTACCTGTCACGCTGATGTCAGCCACGATAACGTTGACGCCAACACTTGCAGACAGAGCCAACTGCTTGGACACCGCTTCGCGTGTCTCACCGGTGATAATCTGTTCCTCACTATACGGCGTATAATCGTCGCTGACGAAGTTCAATCCCTTGACATACTGGATGGAGTCCAGATAATTGAGGTTGAAGATGTTGAAGGCCACTCCTTCCAGATATTCAGCACCTGTGGCATAGGTATAGCCTACTCCACGCTCGAAACCTGGAGGTGCCAGCAGCCGGGAAACATAGCCTCCTGAAGGTTCCGATCCGTTTACATTAGGTGCCCCGGAGGCACCATTACGGCCGTAAAGAGCCAACTTCTCTTCCTCTGTCAGCGGGTCGTCACTGCTACAGGAAACCATTCCAAGCACACAGGCAAGAAGGAGAAAACAATATATACGGTTCATCTTCATCTTATACTCTTTGATTATCAGACATTTTTACTGTCTTAATTTTAAATTAAAGTAGTTCATCAACACTTCACGGGCATCCTTATCGGCAATAAGCACATAGATGGGGACCAGCGACATATCGACCATCACGGCAAGCGTGGGACGACAACTGTTCTGCCAGGCCGTGACTTGATCGTTATACAAATCACCGCCGGTGACAAGGATACACACCTGGCTCACATCGCCACCGCGCACCTTGACTGTCGCCGTTGTCTTACTCATCAGTTCTGTGGCTTCTTTGGAAACGCCAATATCGAACGTCGCCGTACCGCCTACCGACCTGTCCTTCACCTTGGTTTGGAAGCTGGCCTCGAGAGCCACCTTGACACCCAACGTGTCGCGGAGCAACGTGCTGTCAACGCTGATCTGATAGTCGAGCACCGAGCCCATCACCGACTTGCTGATAAAGCAAGGACCAAACTCATCCAAGAACCTGTCGCAGATTTCATATTGCTTCGTCTGATTACCTTTCGCTGCAGCAATGTCCTTGGCAAAAGTCTCCTGAACGGAGTAGAATCCCGGCGACAGCAGCTTCATCTTCTCTTCACGCGAGGTAGCCTTTTCCAGCAGTGACATGACGTTCATGTACTGAATCTCGCGGGTGAACTGGGTGGTCGTCAGACGCTTGAGCGCATACTTGTTCTTAGATTTCTCTTCATGACCTTTTCCCACATCAACACCGACACTGCCACTGCCGCTACCACTTTCCTTACCCTTGCTCTTGATGGAACCGAAGTTCATGCCGACCGAGGCGTTGACGGTAAGGCTTTTGGTGATAGCCGCCTCACTGTCTGCGGTGACCACTTCCTGAGTGGTCTGCGGGTAGATGACATCGGAAATCAGTCTGACACCCGTAGCACGCTGGATGCTATCGAGCGTGACGAGATTAAACAGCTGAATCAGAGCTCCGTCGCAATAGTCGCCACCGGGCATATAGCTGTAGCCGGCACCTTTGTTGGCGGAAAACACCGTCGAGATGGAGTCCAGTGAAGGACTGCTCGACTGGACAATCGACATATTATACTGGCTCTCTCCGCCAGCTCGTGTGGTTGCCCCCTGGGTAACAAGCGTCAGCACATTCTCGCGTACGTCCCCCCAGTTCTCACCCACCTGAACAACAGCTGTAGTGGGACCTTCTCCAACTGACGGATAGACATTCGCCAAACCTTTCGAAGTTGCTACAGACCACTTGCCCGGCACGTTGATGAAGGCTGTATACTCCCCGTAGGAGGCGCCTGTATTCATGACGCCTTGCCCAGAGGTTCCGAGAATGGTAAACGGAGCATTGCTCGCACTACCAGTCCCCTCATTGCCTATCATATCCTCACTACTGGAGCATGCTGCCGCGAGGGCGGCAACAAGCACCAATACCGAGTAAGTTAAGTTTCTGTTCATCTTTTAAAGGTTCTTATTGGACGTCTTTATTTGAAATAGTCCCATACATCTTCGGATCAACCTTGAGATAGGTATCGATCAGTTCCTTGAGATATTTATAGGCTTCCTTCTCGTCATCTGATGTGCCTTTAAAGAGCTCATAAATAGGCAACGTCTCAACACCTATCATAGCTGCTTTCTCAGGATAGGTGCTCAACAACCACTTTTTCACATCTTCATTGACCAGCGAGCCACCGGTAGACAAAATGCTAATCAGCTCAACATCACCACCACGAGCCTTGACTTTTGCAGTGGTAGAACTAGCAGCCTTGTAGGCAGCATCGGTAACCTCCACACCGGTATTGAGCGCAAAGCTCTTACGTTTTGTAGAGTCTTTCTTCCATTCTTCCTCCATGGCCTTGATACGTGCCTTGGTAGCAGAGTCAGCCTTTGTGGTGTCCTTGATCTGCTGCTGCCACTTGAAGTCGAGAGCAACCTTCACTTCCGTGCTCTTCTTGGTCATTGACGAGTCAACAGTGATTCGATAGTTGAGCTCCTGACCTAACAGGGATTTTACAACAACGTGGGTACCTACAACACTGAAGAATTCGTCAGCTGCAGCTCTCTTTTTGGTCTTATCTTCGCCTGCAGCCTTGAGGTTGGCAATAAACTCCGCCTTGTAACGTTTGAAACCATTGCTGAAATTAGCCTCGGTAAAGGCCAATTTATCGTCAGTCGTCGCATTGGCAAAGGCGAGCTCACGGCTGTAAATAGAACGGGTCAATCTCTTCTGCATGACAGTCTGGCCAGTGTGATTGATGTTGGTTGTATTCACTGTCACACCCGTCGTATCGAATTTGACGGCACCGAAGTTTCCACTGGGGCTGACACTAACACCAATAATCTTGTCCAGAGCTTCCTCGCTGTGGGAATAAATATACGCCTCCTCTGTCTGTGGTACGAGACTGCTCTTCACCAATGTAGTATCATTTTTGAGATTATCCATCTTGAAAATCTCAATACCGGTCCAGAGTGCTGGATTGGCACCACCCTTCGTAGGATTATAACCATAGCCGACATAGATGTTCGAATTGACCATCTTCTTGAAGGCCTCAAAGTCAGTGTTGGACGACTGGGTCACCGTCTGGGAACCATCACCCTCGCCAGCACGAGTAAATGCACCGTTTTCATCGAGGAAGTTTACCTTGTAAGACAGTTGACGGGCAGCTGCCCAGTTGCTACCAATCATAACTGGGACGCGCATGCTGCCACGACCATAATAGCGGGAAGGAGCGAACTCCATGTAGTCGTTGGTATCAATATACCAGATTCCATCGGTCTTAATGTTCAGGTAATAAGTGCCAAAGTCACCAGATACACTTGAGAGTTGCTGTCCATTTACATCCGTCAGGATTGCGGTGTTCATAGCCTGATTGGCAAACTGGGATGGAGTTTCAGATTCTTCTCCTACATAATTGGAGTCAGAACATGCGGTAAAGGCTGCTAAAGCCACTACAGCTACAAAGAACTGTTTCATCATTTTTTTCATAATCTTTTTATTTTTGGGTTAGTTTAAAAATTGTCTGACTTTTATCGTCACGGGTTAATAATCACCTTACAGTTTTACTGTTTGGATGCAAAGATAGCAAATTTTATCCGAAAAAACAACGATTAAATGGCAAAACCGTTTAGTTTTGCTAATTTTAAAACAATTATTGCTGATTTTGAAAAAACGACGCCCAAAATGTTACAAACAATAAAGTCGTTTTTCGCAAATGTTACAAATGGTAAAGTTCAAACATTATAAACAACAAATCTTCCCTGATATAGAAAAAAGCGGAATGAGCTATCATTTAGGCAATAAATATAAAAAAGTGAGGCGAAAAAGCCAATAATTCCCAAAATTGTTGTACTTTTGCACGGAATGAAGACGAGAAGTGTCATATTGAAGATTCTGATGCCGCTGGTGTTGGGCGCGGGCATCCTCTATTGGATGTATCGCGGCGAGGACTGGCAGACCATCTTGCATGTCATGACGGACGAGATGGACTGGACGTGGATGTTGCTGTCGTTCCCGTTTGGCATACTGGCACAGATGTTCCGTGGATGGCGTTGGCGGCAGACGTTGGAGCCGGTATTGGATGGAAACGCTGTGCGCCTGCGTACTTCCGTATTAATTCATAGCATTTTCCTGTCGTATGCGGCCTCGCTGGTCATTCCCCGTGTGGGTGAGTTCACGCGCTGCGGTGTGTTGAAGCGCTACGACGGGGTGTCATTCCCCAAGGCTTTGGGTACCGTGGTCACCGAGCGGGCTATCGATTCGCTGCTGGTGATGGGCATTACAGCCATCGTCCTGCTGCTGGAGATGAGTACCTTTGGTATGTTTTTCCGCAAGACGGGTACCAATCTGCACGGTATCCTGCATAGTTTTTCATGGGCGGGCTATCTGGTGGTGGCCATCTGCGCGGTGGCTATCCTCATCCTGCTACATTTTCTGTTGCGCAAACTGTCTATATATGATAAGGTACGCGCGACGCTGCGAGGCATCTGGCAGGGCGTCATCTCGCTGAAGGACGTACGCAACATCCCGTTATTCGTCTTCTTCACGCTGGCCATCTGGGTGAGCTACTTCCTGCACTACTACCTGACGTTCTATTGTTTCGACTTTACCGCCGACCTTGGTTTAGGTTGCGCCCTCGTCACCTTCATAGTCGGTTCCATAGCGGTCATCGTGCCTACGCCCAACGGTGCCGGCCCTTGGCATTTTGCCGTGAAGACAATGCTCATCCTCTATGGTGTGGCCGACGAAAAAGCACTCTATTTCGTCCTCATCGTCCATACTGTCCAGACCCTTCTTGTCGTCGCTCTCGGCATCTACGCCTGGCTCGCCCTGAACTTTACGAAAGTAAGAGGAGGCTGAAAGAGTGTTTTGTGCATAGGAATGAAAAGTCTTACAATTTTCATATTATGGATGTTGTCATTATGTGCTGTGGCACAAACGGACACCATAACCAGCCGGATACACCAGTTGGACGGGGTAACCGTCACTGAGTCCCGACGACAGCATACGCTGACGAGCACAGCACCGATACGCCTGCTGGATAGGGGTGACATGCTGACAATGGGTGTGACCGATATGGCCGATGCCCTTCACCGCCTGCCTGGTATCACCCTTCGCGACTATGGTGGCGCAGGAGGGATGAAGACGGTGTCGGTACGCGGTTTCAGCGCCAAGCATACCGGTGTCAGTTACGACGGCGTGATGATTTCCGAGTGTCAGAGTGGTGAAATCGACCTGAGCCGCTATTCGCTGGACAATGTGGAACACCTGATGCTGGCCGTTGGCGACAACGATGATATCTTTATCCCCGCGCGTCAGGCCTCGACACCCGCCATACTTCATATCCAGACGCTGCAAATGCCTGATAATGACCTCAAGCCCCACCTGACGACGCAAATGAAAGCCGGTTCTTTCGGCTATGTCAGCCCCTTTGTGCGTTACCATCAGAACATCACCGACCGTTTTGGTATCGGTATCGTAGGCGAGTATACCTATGCCGAGAATGACTATCCCTACGACATCAAAAACGGCACTGTCACCCAGCACGACCGACGTACCCACAACCGTATGAACCAGGGACACGCGGAACTGGACTTCATCTATCATATCAATAATGTGAACACGCTGACGGGTAAGCTTTACTACTACGACAACGACCGCCAACTGCCCGGACAGGTACACTATTACACGAATGTGAGCGGTGAGTCGTTACGCGACCGTAATGCCTTCGGACAGTTGCTGTATCAGACACGCTGGAGCGACCAATTGTCGATGAAGGTCCATGCGAAATATAACTGGAATGCCTCTGTCTATAAGGACGTGTTGGCACCCAATGCAGCAAACGATGCCAGCTACTGGCAACGGGAATACTACGCTTCGGCTGCCTTGCTGTATGTGCCCACTGAGTGTTTGGCCTTCGACTATTCCGCCGACTACAGCTACAACAACCTCAACGGCTCGTCGTGGCGCACAATAGTCGGCAAGCCCTACCGTCATACGGTGTTACAGTCGGCCACAGCCAAATACCACACCCGGCATCTGACCCTGACAGGACGCCTGTTGTATTCACTGTACCTGAACGACAATACCGAAGGCGCCAGTGCCCGTAACATGCGCCGGCTGTCACCCTCCGTCTCACTTTCCTATAAAGTGCTGTCCGACCACGACCTCTTTGTCCGCGCTTCCTACAAGAACATCTTCCGTTCACCCACGTTCAACGAGAACTACTATTTCCACTACGGCAGTTCCGACCTCTTGCCCGAGAGCACCGACCAACTGAATCTGGGGGCAACATATCAATACCATACGTCGGCATTCACCCTTCAGACATCGCTCGACGGCTATTACAACTGGGTGAAAGACATGATTGTGGCCGTGCCGTTCAATATGTTCGTATGGACCTGCATCAACGTCGGAAAGGTTCGTGTCTTAGGGGCTGAGGCGACCGCAAGGGCCGACTACGCCATCAATGACCAGCATCACATCCTGCTGACAGGTAACTACAGCTATCAGCAGGCTGAGGACCGCACCAACGACCAGTCACCCTATTACGGCAATCAGATTGCCTACATTCCACGTCATACGGGCAGCGTCTCCGTGGGCTGGGAGAATCCCTGGGTGAGCCTGTCGCTCCACGGTTCGGGCGTGAGCAGTCGCTGGGCCAACAACCAGCACTACGACGACACCAGGATTGACGGCTATTGGGACACGGGACTGACCGCGTGGCACATCTTCCATTGGGGAAGCCAGTCGCTGGAAGCCCGCGTGGACCTCAAAAACATCTTCGACCGTCAGTACGAGATCGTGCGTTTCTATCCCATGCCCGGCCGCAGCTGGCAGTTATCAGTGAAATATCAACTTTAATTCATTAACATATAAAATGATTAACAACATGAAAAAGTATCTTTTAAGTTTCGCCGTGGTGATGATGGGCGCAGCCTTCCTCACGGCATGTTCGAATGATGACAACAACTCAAATTCCGGTGGGGGTGGAGCATATCTTTCCACCAGTGGTGCACTGATCATCAACAACGGCAGTGTCAGTGCCGGTATCGACGGAAGCCTGACCTTCATGGACCTCAGCACGAATCCCGCCGGTGTCCAGCAGAACGTCTATAAGAATGCCAATAATGGCCAGAGCCTCGGCGGTACGCCTAACGACGTCATTGTGCATGGCAACAAAATTTATATCGCCGGTTGCGACGAGAATACCGTCTTCGTGCTCGACAAAAAGACCTTTAAGCAGGTTAAGCGCATCAGCACTACCGACGCTCTGGGTACTGCCGAGGGTGTCAACCCACGCCACCTGAAAGGCTATGCAGACAAGGTGTATGTAACGACCTATGGAGGCTATGTAGCCGTTGTCGACACCACATCATTAACCATCACCAACAAGTATAAGGTCGGTTCTGCTCCTGAGGGCATGGGCCTTGGTGGAGACGAAACAGCACTCTATCTTTATGTTGCCAACAGCGACTACGGCAATGGCAATGGCTCCATCAGCATCATCAATCTCTCTAATGGAAGCATCACCGAATTCAAGAACGAGATGATTCACAATCCGCAGGAAGTGGCCGTTGCCGGTACCGACATCTACGTGCTCGACTGGGGTACTTACGACGAGAACTGGAACCAGGTCAATGCCGGCGTCTACAAGATCAGCGGCAACACCGTTACGAAGGTCGTTCCTGATGCTACGGGTATGGCAACCTACGGCTCCGCCATCCTTACCTTCAACTATCCTTGGGGTGCAAAAGAGCCCACTTTCAGCTACTACGACATCATCTACAATCAGCTGAGCTCCATCAAATTCGTCGGTGGCAATCCCATTCAGAGTCCTGCCGCCATTGCCATCGACCCCAATACGGGCTATATCTTTATCGCTTCTCGCGACATAAACCCCGATACGGGCTATCCCAGCTATACCACGCCGGGCTTTGTCAACATCTACGATCCTACATTTTATTTCTATGGCACGACTTCGTACGCTACCGGTGTTGAGCCTCATGCCATCACATTCTCTTACGAGGTGAAGACAGTTAATTATTAATGAAGCAAATATTAGGAGCACTTCTCCTCATCGTGTCACTGCTGTCCTGTGGTGGGCGTCAAAGCTCACCACAGGCTGGTGGCGACACCCTACAGCTGAAGTATGCCTCGCTGCTCACCATCGTACAGCACGACGGCTATACCGAGGCGGTCATCCGCAATCCGTGGAAAGAGGGTAGGGTGCTCCATTCCTATCTGCTCGTGCCTCGCGGACAGGCGCTACCCGAGGGATTGCCCCACGGCTCCATAGTCCGTACGCCCGTCCAGCATGCAGCGGTGTTTACCACCGTCCATTGCTCGCTGCTCACAACGCTCGGACTCGGTGAGCGCATCGCCGCCGTTGCCGATCTGAAGTACATCAAGATTCCTTACGTACAACAGCACGTGCGCGACGGTCATATCGCTGACTGCGGTGGCGGCATGAATCCTGCCGTCGAGCGCATCATCGACGCCAAGCCCGACATCATCATGCTCTCGCCGTTCGAGAATAGTGGCGGCTACGGCAAACTCGAGGATATCGACATCCCGCTCGTAGAATGTGCGGAATATATGGAACCGTCGCCACTGGCTCGGGCCGAGTGGATGAAGTTCTACGGACTGCTTTTCGGCGAATACGACAAGGCCGACAGCCTCTTCCAGGTCGTAGACCAACACTACCAGACGCTGAAGGCCCAGGCCGCAAAGGCCGGCAAGGGCCGCGAGGCACTCATCGACAAGATGGTGGGTTCCGTGTGGTACGTCCCCGGTGGCCGCAGCACGCTGGGGCAGATGGTTCGCGACGCCAATGGGCGCTATCCGTGGGCTGCCGACGACCATAGCGGCTCGCTCTCGCTGCCCTTCGAGACCGTTCTGGAACAGGGTGGGGAAGCCGACGTGTGGTTCTACCGCTATTCCTCCGACCATCCCACCAACTACCGCGAACTGCTCAGCGAACACCGCGGCTACGACCAGTTGAAGGCTTGTCGCCAGCGTCAGGTCTATGCCTGCAATGTCGAACAGGCACTGTTCTACGAGGAGACGCCTTTCCGTCCCGACTATCTCCTGTCCGACTTCATCCTCCTGCTGCATCCCGACCTGCTGTCCGACGCTTCGTTACGTTATTTCACCCTGCTCGATGAATAAAGGCACGACATATTGCATCCTCCTCGCAGTGCTCATTGCATTGCTCTTCGTCCTCAACATCCTTGTGGGCTCTGTGTCCATTCCTGCTGACGACGTCGTGCGCATCCTGTTGGGTGACAACGAAAACATCAAACCTTCGTGGCAGTTCATCATCTTACAATCCCGACTGCCGCAGGCCCTTACAGCCATGCTCGCGGGCAGTGCGTTGGCCGTCAGCGGACTCATGCTCCAAACAGCCTTCCGCAATCCCTTGGCAGGACCCAGCGTCTTTGGTATCAACAGTGGTGCCGGACTGGGTGTCGCCCTGGTCATGCTCTGGCTCGGCGGCAGCTTCTCGGCAGGCAGCGTTTCCGTCACGGGATTCGTCGCCGTCCTTGCCGCTGCCTTTGTAGGTGCCATGGCCGTCATGCTGCTCATCTTCCTCTTTTCCACGATGGTGCGCAACAGCGTCATGCTGCTCATCATCGGCATCATGATAGGCTACATCTCCAATTCAGCCGTCTCGCTGCTCAATTTCTTTGCCACCGACGAAGGCGTACGTTCCTATATGGTTTGGGGCATGGGCTCCTTCAGCGGTGTCTCTACCCAGATGCTACCCTGGTTCTCGCTGGTCACCGTCATAGCCCTTTTCGCAGCCCTGCTGCTCATCAAACCACTTAACGCCCTCATGCTCGGCGACCGCTATGCCGAGAACCTCGGTGTCAACATCATCCGCGTCCGCAACTGGCTCCTCGTCATCACCGGACTGCTCACCGCCATCGTCACCGCCTTCTGCGGCCCCGTGGCATTCATCGGACTCGCCGTGCCACATATCGCACGCCTGCTGTTCCACACCGACAATCACCGCCTCCTCATGCCCGCCACTATGCTCACCGGCGCCGTCGTTGCCCTGTTGTGCAACGTCCTTTGCTTTCTCCCCGGCACCCTCGGCGTCATCCCCCTCAACGCCGTCACACCCCTCATCGGCGCTCCCGTCATCATCTATGTCATCCTTCGCGGTCGCCAAACGACAAATAGATAAATACCGTTACATAACCATTACATTACCGAAACATTACCGAAACATTACCGAAACATTCTAAGAGCATCTCCCTACCATCCCCCTTGCTACCCCCTAGCTACATCCTACCACTAAAGAACAACAATAGGGCATGGGTACAATAAAAAACCGAGTTTTCCTTTGGCATTTCACTCGTTTATTCGTAACTTTGCAGGCGAAAGACCTTTAAACGAATAAATACAATGAACGAAATCCAAAATCTGAACCCGCAGTGCATCTGGAAGAACTTCTACGCACTGACACAGGTGCCGCGTCCAAGCGGACATTTAGAGAAAGTACAGCAGTTCCTGCTTGACTTCGGTAAGCAGGCTGGGGTAGAGGCCTTCAAGGACCCCGCAGGAAACATCGTGTTCCGCAAGGCAGCCACACCAGGCTATGAGAACAGGAAGGGCGTGATCCTGCAGGCCCACATGGATATGGTGCCGCAGAAGACACCCGAGTCGAAGCATAACTTCGAGACCGACCCCATTGAACCGTGGATTGACGGTGAGTGGGTGAAGGCGAAGGGTACCACGCTGGGTGCCGACAACGGTCTGGGCGTAGCAGCAATCATGGCCATCATGGAGGCGAAGGACCTGAAGCATGGACCCATCGACGCGCTGATTACGCGTGACGAGGAGACGGGTATGTTTGGTGCCAACGAACTGCCCGAGAACGAATTGCAGGGTGACATCCTGCTGAACCTCGACTCTGAGCATTGGGGAAAATTCGTCATCGGCAGCGCCGGTGGTATTGACGTTACCGCAACAATGGACTACCAGGAGGCTGACACTGACCCCGAGGATGCTGCCGTGAAGGTGACCATCAAGAACCTGAGAGGCGGACACAGCGGTCTGGAGATTAACGAAGGGCGCGCCAACGCTAACAAACTGATGGTGCAGCTGGTGCGTGAGGCCATCGAAGAGACGGAGGCGCGTCTGGCTTCGTGGAACGGTGGTAATATGCGTAATGCTATTCCCTTCAAGGCTGAGGTGGTGCTGACGTTGCCCAAGGAGAATATCGCTGCCCTGAAGGAGATTGCCGACGACTGGAAGGAGACATTCAACGACGAGTTCAAACTCATCGAACCACAGGGCGTCGAGGTGATTGTCGAGGAGGTGGCTACTCCTGCCAAAGAGGTTCCCGTAGAAATTCAGGACAATCTGGTGAATGCCATCTACGGCTGTCACGACGGTGTTATCCGCTTTATTCCTGCCTATCCCAGTGTCGTAGAAACCTCGTCGAACCTCGCCATTATCAATATCGGTGAGGGCAAGGCAGCCGTTAAGATTCTGGCCCGTTCGAGTCGTGAGGATATGAAGGACTATGTGGCTACCATGCTGGAGAGCTGCTTCAACATGGCGGGCATGAAGGTCGAGACGAGTGGCTCGTATGGCGGATGGGATCCCAATCCCGACAGCGAAATCCTACACCTATTATTAAAAGAATATAAGGAACTGTTCGGCAAGGATGGCATCATTCAGGTGGATCACGCGGGTCTGGAGTGCTCGGTCATCCTGGGCAAGTATCCTTGGTTGGACGTCGTGAGTCTCGGTCCGACGATGAAGTCGCCGCACACCACGCAGGAGCGTGCACTCATCGAGACCATAGCACCTTTCTGGGAACTGCTGAAAAAGACCCTCGAGGATGTGCCAGTTAAAGGTTAATGGTTAAAGGTTAACGGTTAATGATAAAAAAATGCAGATTTGTTTGGCAAATCTGCATTTTTTACGTACTTTGAACTGCGTTCGAAGTTACTTTCGTTCGAAAATCCAAAGAAAAACGAGTTTTCCTTTGGTATTTTGCTCACTTATTCGTAACTTTGTACCCGAATAACCAAAAAAGTAACAAAAAAATGGACGATTACCCGGCGAATCATTACAATTCGTAAGGCAGGGGAGCAGCAGGCAAGACCGCTAATCCTCTTGCCGCTAAACTATTTTAAAGGATTAGCAAGATGAAGACTTTCTGGAACACCCAAGGGGGGCTCAGCCAGCTCAGTGAGTGGCAGCCCAACTGCTGGATACAGGTGACGTGTCCGACAGAAGAAGACCAGCAGATGCTGGAGGAGGAGTACAAGATTCCCGACTATTTCCTCTCCGATATCAGCGATACCGACGAGCGTGCCCGTTACGAATACGATGACGGTTGGATGCTCATCATTCTGCGTATTCCCTATGTGAAGGAGATACGCTCGAGGACCCCGTACACCACGGTGCCGCTGGGTATCATCCACAAGCGCGACGTGACCATCACCGTGTGCTTTTACGAGACGAACATGATGATTGACTTCGTCAGTTTCCAGCAGAAGCGCGGCGTGGGATTCACGGATTACGTCGATATGATATTCCGTCTGTTCCTCTCGTCAGCTGTATGGTACCTGAAGCGCCTGAAGCAGATCTCGATGCTCATCGACAAGGCAAAGCGCAACTTGGACCGCGAGGTGAACAATGAAAGTCTGATAGGCTTGAGTCGCCTGCAGGACTCGCTGACTTATTTCAACACCTCCATCCGAGGCAACGAGACGCTGTTGTCGAAGCTGAAGTTCAAGTTGCAGATTGACGAATTGGACGCCGACCTCATTGAGGACGTCAACATCGAGATGACGCAGGCCCGCGAGACGACGAATATCTATTCGAACATCTTGGAATCGACGATGGACACCTACCAGTCGATTATCAACAACAATATGAACACTATCATGCGTACGCTGACGTCGGTGACCATCATCCTCATGTTGCCTACGTTGGTGGCATCATTCTTTGGCATGAACCTCGTCAACGGCATGGAGAACAGTCCCATCGGATTTGTTGTCGCCATCATCATTTCGGTGCTTATTTCGGTCATCTCACTGCTCGTTTTCCGTCACAAACGACTGATTTAACCACTTTTTTCAAAAAAAATTAGGTGGTTTCAGATTTTATTGCTAATTTTGCCGAATATTGGCAAAATGGCCTGATTTGTATTACATGAACTAAAACATTTTTAATGATGGACTCTCAAGAAAAAACTCCCATTGAGGAGCAGACCGTAGAACAGATTGCAGTGGAAACCCCAGTAGAGCAGACCGCAGAGGTTGAACGCAAGCAGTATCAAACAAAGAAAGAGGTGTTGGAGCGCGTACGTGAGATCGCTCATGGCGACGAAGCACCCCAGAAGGAGGAGGTTGACTACCTGAAGACAGCCTTCTACAAGTTGCATATTGCCGAGCGCGAGGCACGTCTGAAGGAATATATCGACGCTGGCGGCGACCCTGAGCAGTATCAGATTACCCCTGACGAGCTGGAGGAAGCTTTCAAGGCCGAGATGGGTGTTATCAAGGAAAAGCGTCAGAAGCTGTTCAAGGAGCAGGAGCAGGAGAAACAGGTGAACCTGGAAAAGAAACTCGCCATCATTGAAAAGATCAAGGCTATGGTTACCTCGCCCGAGGAAGCTAATAAGTCGTATAAGGATTTCAAGGCTCTGCAGGACGAATGGAAAGAAATCAAGAACGTACCTGCCGAGAAGGCCAACGAGCTTTGGCGTAACTATCAGCTGTATGTAGAGCAGTTCTACGATCTGCTGAAGTTGAACAGCGAGGCCCGCGAGTACGACTTCAAGAAGAACCTGGAGTTGAAGACGAAGTTGTGTGAGGCTGCAGAAAAGCTGGCAGACGAGCCTGATGTTATCAGTGCGTTCCACCAGTTGCAGAAGCTGCATCAGGAGTATCGCGAAATAGGTCCTGTCAGCAAGGAGCTACGCGAGGAGATATGGAACCGTTTCAAGGCTGCATCCACCGTTATCAACAAGCGTCACCAGCAGCATTTTGAGGGCATGCGTGCCAAGGAAGAGGACAATCTGGCCAAGAAGACCGCTCTTTGTGAGAAGGTAGAGGCCATTGCCGCTGAGGAGAACAAGACGGGCTCAGACTGGGAGCGTCATACGAAGGAGATCATTGAGTTGCAGGCTGAGTGGAAGACCATCGGTTTTGCTCCTCAGAAGATGAACGTCAAGATCTTCGAGCGTTTCCGTGCTGCGTGCGACGATTTCTTCGGTCGTAAGGCAGAATATTTCCGTTCGCTGAAGGAGAACTTCAAGGAGAATGCCGAGAAGAAGCGTGCCCTCATCGAGAAGGCTAAGGCACTGCAGGATTCTACCGAATGGAAGTCGACGAGCGACAAGCTTATCAATCTACAGAAGGAATGGAAGACCATCGGTATGGTTCCCAAGAAATTGGGTGACCAGCTGTGGGAAGAGTTCCTCGGAGCCTGCAATAAGTTCTTCGAGGCCCGCAAGGCCGCTGGTGCTGGAACACGTAGTGACGAGCGCGAGAATCTGGAGAAGAAGCGTGATGTCATTGAACGTCTGAAGGCTGTAGCCGAAGAGGCTGGTGAAGGTTTGCAGGAGAAGGTACAGCAACTCGTTGAGGAGTATCAGGCTGTTGGCCATGTGCCCTTCAAAGAGAAGGATAAGTTGTATGAGGAGTATCATGCCGTGCTCGACAAACTTTACAAGGAACTGAACATCTCTGTTGCCAAGCGTCGCCTGACAAAGTTCAAAGATAACCTCAAACAGGTTGCTGAGCGTGGTGAGAATGCTCTCGACAGCGAGCGCGCACGTCTGATGCGTCAGTACGAACAGCTGAAACAGGAGGTGCAGACCTACGAGAACAACCTCGGTTTCCTCAATGCTTCGTCGAAGAAGGGTAATTCGCTCATCGACGAGATGAACCGCAAGGTGCAGAAGCTGAAGGATGAGGTGCAGCTGGTGCGTGAAAAAATCAAGGCTATTGACGCTGAGAACGCCAATAAGGAATAAAAGAAAGAGGGTGTCAACATCAAATTGACACCCTCTTATTTTTTCGTAGCAATTAGAATTGTGGCATGGTCGTGTCGTCGTTTTGGCGTACGGCCATGCATTCCATTTCTACCAACCATCCCGGACGGCATACTGCAGCGTGGGTGATGACACAGGGCTTGCCGGGGAAACGCTCCTCGAAAAGGTTGCGCACCAGTTCGTAATCGGACACGTCGCGCAAATAGACAATCATGTGAGCCACATCGTCGTAGGTACAATTAGCCTCCTTCAACAGCGCCTCTACATTCTCCCAAAGGCGGCGTGTCTGACGCTCTATATCCTTGGGGAACATGATTTCGCCCTTGTTGTTAATGCTCGCCGTACCTGAAATAAAGACGTGGGTGCGGTCACCATAGTCCACACGCGTGCCTCGCTCGAAGCTGACACCATAGTCGCTGGTGCGGTTCAGGTGCGTAGGAGCATAGAGATGGTGTATCTGTTCGGGTTGGATACCGGCAATACCGTAATTGTCCATCTGCGTCAGAACGTTAGGATCCTGCTGGCGTCCACCAATACCCGTTGAGGCAATGAAGTGGGTATGCTGTGTTAGTCCCTGGGTGAAGAACACCTGGTTGCGGGCTCTGACGACACCACCGTAGTTCAGGTCGATATCATTGACGAACAGCCACGTGCGGATGCAGTTATCTGACAGTTTACATCCCTCTTCAGCCAACTGCATGATGTATTCGTTGAACAAGAGGCGCATCTGGTATTCTGAGTTTGCTGCCAGGTTGCAGGCACTGCCGTTCCACAGGTGGCGGAACTGTCCGTGACGTACTTCGTAGAGTCCGCTTCTGGCTACTCCTGTCTGTACCCCCGTCATCATATATACCCACAAAGCCACCTTTGTGCCATCGAGGGGAGCTTGCTGGATGACGCTCTTGGCACATGGGGTCATATCCGAAGCGAATATATCCTCAGCCTGATTGGCAGCGTCACTCAGGAAATAACGCTTGAACACTGCCTGTGGACGTCCTGGAAGCTGGTCTAGCAAACCATTGTATGCGTCCATCACTGCCTCTAACTGTTTGGCATACGTCAGTCCCTTTTTGCTCACGTGAATCATCACGTGATATTCCTTTACCTCCGTGCCGTTGTCAAAACAGAACACCTCGGCACGAGCATTTTCAAAGTCTATTTTTGATAGTTGCTTGTCCATTGTTTTTTCTTTTCGCTTGCAAAGATACAAATAAGCAGGCAAAAAGCAAAAGAAAAGATTGTTTTTCTTTGCTTATATCGGTTTTAAGTGCTATCTTTGCAACAAATATACGCGACAACAATAAAAATGGAACACAAATATCGCTTTTTTTTATCATTCGCCATGCTGCTCATGACGAGTTTGTTACTGAACGCACAAGACCTGCCGACGGACGGACCATTGACGCTGCGACCTTTGCTGCAACAATTGGGCGAACGTCTGCTGAAAGGGAAGACGGGGGCCATTGTAGCCATCAATCCTGCCAATGGCGAGATACTCTGTCTGGCGACGAACACCCCTCAGGGTAGTGATGTCCGTCAGGCTATTGGAAAACCGCAGGCTCCTGGTTCGACATTTAAGACGGCGCAAGCATTGGTGATGCTCTCTGAGGGCAGTATCACTCCTGAGACCTCCGTGAAGTGTGAGAATGGTGTGACGGATGGTAATATCAAGGTAGGTTGTCATCAGCACCGCTCTCCGCTGAAACTGAAGGATGCGCTGGCGCAGTCGTGCAACACGTGGTTCCTGATGACGTTCGCTTCGATGATCAACGATGACTTTATGTATGAGACACGCGACGAGGCTATTACCGCTTGGCGCAGCTATATGCAGTCGATGGGGCTGGGGGGACCTATGCATATTGATATTGCCGGTGAGCAGGGTGGCCTCTTGGCTGGTGCCGACTACCTGAACCGTCGCTATCCGAAGGGCTGGGACGGAAAGACCATCTGGTGGGCAGGTATGGGTCAGGGCGACGTCACGCTGACACCCTTGCAGTTGTGTAACCTCGCTGTTACCATTGCTAATAGGGGTTGGTTCTACGTGCCGCATATCCATAAAGACACGAAGAACCAGCGTTATCTCACCCGTCGTCAGACCAAGGTGGTGCCGGAAGCATATCCACCTGTTGTGGAGGGAATGCGCCTGGCTGTAGAGAAGGGTACAGCTGCCGGCATCCGCACCACGTATCCTATTTGTGGCAAGACGGGAACTGTCGAGAATCCTGGTGCCGACCACTCGGTATTCATCGCTTTTGCACCGATGAACGACCCAAAGATTGCCGTCAGTGTGTATGTCGAACACGGAGGTTTTGGTGCCGACCTCGCCGCTCCGATGGCCGCACTCATCATTGAACAATATCTGAAGGGTAAGCTTTCTACTCAGTCCGAAGCGCGCGCCAAACGCCTCGAAGCCAAGAGCATCAATCAAACGCGACCTGTTTCGCGATAGCTGTAGTAGGCTCCGTCGGTGATGATGACGTGGTCGAGAAATTTGATGCGCATCAGCTGGCAGGCGCGCTGGATGCTGGTCGTCAGGTCGTTGTCCATTGGACTGGGACGCAACGAACCTGAGGGGTGATTATGGCAAATGGCCAGCATGGTGGCATTGGCGAGTACAGCCTCGCGGATGATGATACGAATGTCGACAGCAGTCTCTGTGATACCGCCGTGCGAGATACGTATCTGCTTGATGAGGCGGTGGTTTTGGTTCATGAGTAACAACCAGAACTCTTCGACGTCGAGATCCTGCAATTGTGGATGCATGTAGTTGTAGATGAGGGTCGCAGTGCCCAAGTCGGGCCGTTCTTCGGGTTTTCCGCTTTGTCGACGTTTGCCCAGTTCGCAGGCAGCAAGGATGGTGATGGCCTTCGCTTCGCCTACGCCATTATATTTGCAAAGGTCGCGAATGGTGAGTTTTCCCAAGGTATTCAGGTTATTTTTGCAGTCAGCCAGAATATGCCTCATCAGTGTGACAGCATCTTCCTTCGTGGATCCTGAACCAACCAGTATGGCCAATAACTCGGCATCAGTAAGTGCCGACGGGCCGAGCCGCATGAGTTTCTCGCGCGGACGGTCTTCTTCTGCCCACTGGTTGATGTTCAGCTTATCCATGCTTTTTCGTAAACAACGACTCCAGGAAGCCCACGCCATAGCCAATGAGCTGGATGAAGGCTGCCGGAATAGATTTGAGTCCCACCATCACACTCTTGTTGCGGATAGTGGAGTCAATGAAAATCAGAGCGCTATATAATATAAGAGGTATAAGTGCCAATACAGAGAACACGGAGAACAACAACAGCCCTGCAACGCCAATCGTAAAGACTGCTGGAAGGGCGTGAACGGGCTTGAGGGCTTCAGGATATTTGCGCCAAAGATTGATGCGGGCATAGCCGCTGTTATATACCTGTCGCCAGAACTTACGGAAGTCCGTACGGCGCTTGTGCCATAGCCATGCCTCAGGGAACAAACGACAGCTGTATCCGTTCTTATAGATGCGGAGGCTGAAGTCGATGTCCTCACCATAGAGCGACATTTTGGAAAAGCGCTCTGTTGTGAATCCGCCTAACTGTTGGTACACCTCACGGCGCACGCCGAGGTTGAACGAGCGGGGGTAGAACTTCTTGTCGAGCTGTTTTTTGCCGCCACGAATGCCGCCCGTTGTAAAGAACGAGGTCATAGCATACGAAATGGCCTTCTGGATGTCAGAGAATGACTCGTGGGCAGCATCAGGCCCGCCCCAGGCGTCAGTAGGCTGGCGCTTCAGTTCGTCGTCAATAGCCTGCATAAAGCCCGGAGGAGTAACGGCGTCGGAGTCGAGAATGATGACATATTCGCCCTGAGCACGATCTACGCCATAGTTGCGGCTCTGTCCTGGACCACTGTTCTCCTTGAAGTAATAATGCAAATCAAGGATGTTTGCGTATTTGTCGCAAACATCCTTGCAGGGAATCTGTGAACCGTCTTCCACTATCACCACCTCGAAGTCCGTAAGAGTTTGGGAGCTAAGGCTCTCCAGCAACTCGTCCACTTCGTCAGGACGGTTGAAGACAGGTACGATAATGGAATATCTCATTACTCCTTAGCGCGAGCCAGATAAGAACCGTCGCGGGTGTCAACCTGAATGAGGTCACCCTCGTTGATGAACAGGGGAACGCGAACCTCAACACCAGTCTCCAGCGTAGCGGGCTTCAAGGTGTTGGTAGCGGTGTCGCCCTTGATACCAGGCTCAGAGTGGGTCACCTTCAGGATGGTCTTAACGGGCATCTCGGCATAGAGGATAGTACCGTCGGTGGTGTCGCTGACAACAGATACGACGTCGCCTTCCTTCATGTACTCATGACCGATAACGAGGTCGTTGGCGATGGGAATCTGCTCGAAGGTCTCCTGATTCATGAAGATGCGACCTTCCTGATCCTCATAGAGGTACTGGTAGTCGCGGTGCTCGATGACAACGTCCTCCAACTTCTCACCGATGTTGTAGCGGCGCTCCAGCACGCGGCCGTCGCTGACGTTCTTCAGTTTGATGTTCATGATGGTGTTACCCTTGCCAGGCTTGCGGTGCTGGAAATCAATACATACCCAAATGCCACCGTCCATACGGATGGCTGTTCCTTTCTTAATGTCTTGTGAATTAATCATAAAAAATAGCTATTTAATAATGTAATTGTCACTTTTGCGGGTGCAAAGGTACGAATAAGTGAGCAAAAAGCAAAGGAAAATCTTGTTTTTCTTTGTTTTTTCGAACGAAAGTGCCTTCTCCAAGGGTAAAAAGGTACGAATTTTCCGTGAAAAATGAATAAAATATTGAGAAAAATCGCTCAAAACTTGCACAATTAGAAATAATTATGTAATTTTGCAGCCCGAAACTCTGATTTTCGGAGGATATATTGTCGAATTACAACAAATAAAATTACGATAGAACAATGAAAAGAACATTTCAGCCGCACAATCGTCGCCGCGTAAATAAGCATGGCTTCCGCGAGCGCATGGCAACAAAGAATGGTCGTCGCGTACTGGCTTCTCGCCGCGCTAAGGGCCGTAAGAAGTTAACTGTATCTGACGAGCATCACGGAAAGTAATTTTTTTGTTGTCTCAATATTTCTTTGTAATTTTGCCCTTCATAATAGCATATAGTTCATGAACGCGAAGGAATTCTTTGGAAAAATGGGCAGCCTCTACCTGTGGGGGAACCTGCTGGCAATGGTCTTGGTAGTGGTGTTGCTGTGCATTGGTGTAAAGTATGGCCTCGAATACTATACTCATCATGGTGAGGGTATTGTGGTGCCAAAGGTTCAGGGTATGACGTATAATAAAGCCCGTCTGCTGCTGGAACAGGAGGGATTAATTATTCTGGTCAGTGACTCTGGCTATAACAAGACCCTGCCTGCCGACTGTATCCTGGCTCAGACACCAGGCAATGGTACGAAAGTAAAGCAGGGGCATATCATCTACGTGACAGTCAATTCACCGTCATCACCGTCGTTTACCATTCCTGACATTGTCGATAACTCCAGTGTTCGCGAGGCTGAAGCTAAGTTGATGGCTATGGGCTTCCGCCTGTTGCCTGCACAAACGGTACCTGGCGAGCGCGACTGGGTCTATGGCATTGTGTGTCGTGGACGTCGTGTTTCAAATGGTGACCGTATTCCCATTGACTATCCGCTGACCTTGCTTGTGGGCGGAGGCACTATCAACGACTTGGACGATGTTGAATATGTGGACCAGTCGTATGCTGAACCCCAAGAGAATCTTGCCGACGATTTTGAGGAGGTAACCGAACCCGTTGTAGGAGAATAAATCATGATGACAGACATAACCGATAAGTCACAGGATCTTTTGGACGACATCGCGCTGAGCCTTGACGAAGAGGGCGATGGTCAGCTCTACGAGCATCTGCGCATGGAGGTGGATCGCGGTCAGGAGCCTGTGCGTATCGACAAATATATGTCTGAGCATGTGCAGCATTCTTCCCGTAACCGCATTCAGAAAGCGGCAGATGCGGGTTTTGTTCATGTCAACGGCAAACCCGTCAAGAGTAATTATAAGGTTCGTGCGGGAGATATCATTACTTTGATGCTCGACCGCCCGCACTACGATACCACCATCGAGCCTGAGGATATTCCTCTCGATGTGGTCTACGAAGACGACCAGCTGATGGTCATCAACAAACCAGCGGGTCTGGTAGTACACCCAGGTGTGGGGAATTTCCATGGGACATTGGTCAACGCCATTGCCTGGCATCTGCGCAATCTGCCCAGCTATGACCCTAACGACCCCAGCGTCGGACTGGTTCACCGTATTGACAAAGATACCAGTGGACTGCTCGTTGTTGCCAAAACCCCTGATGCCAAGACGGAGTTGGGAGCGCAGTTTTTTAATCATGACACGCATCGCAGCTATGTCGCATTAGTATGGGGCAATTTCACCGAGGACACTGGACGTATTGAGGGCAATATCGGACGCGACCCGCGTGACCGTCAGCGCATGGCGGTATTCCCTGCAGGAGGGGATGTCGGCAAAACAGCCGTCACTCACTATCGGGTGCTCGAGCGCTACGGCTATACCACATTGGTGGAATGTCGTTTGGAGACAGGACGTACACATCAGATAAGGGCTCATATGAAACATATCGGTCATCCGTTGTTTGCCGACGAGCGCTATGGTGGTACGGAAATTCTGCGAGGCGAGCGCACGGCATCTTATAAAGCCTACATCCAGAACTGCTTCAAGCTTTGTTCGCGTCAGGCCCTGCATGCTAAGACACTGGGATTTGTCCACCCCGTGACCCACGAACAGATGGACTTCACCAGCGAACTGGCTGACGACATGGCGGCGCTCATTGACAAATGGCGTAACTATACTCGTCATAACTAAATAACGTAATAACGGAATAACGAAATAACGAATAAATAAAAAATATATGAAACAACTGAAACGTAACATTGCCATCGTCTGTGGTGGCGATTCTTCAGAGCACGACGTGTCACTGCGCTCGGCTCAAGGTCTCTATTCGTTCTTCGACAAAGAGCGATACAATGTGTATATCGTCGATATCAAGGGTCAGGATTGGCACGTTGAACTGCCTGGTGGCATCACGGCAAAGATCGACCGTAACGACTTCTCGTTTGTGGAAGACGGCAAGGCCAAGCTTTTCGATTATGCCTATATCACCATTCACGGTACTCCAGGTGAGAATGGTATCCTGCAGGGCTATTTCGACCTCGTAGACATTCCCTATTCCACAAGTGGCGTACTGATTGAGGCTATGACGTTCGACAAGTTTGTGCTTAACCAGTATCTGCGCGGCTATGGTGTCAGTGTTGCTGACTCGTTGCTCATCCGTCGTGGTTATGAGGATTTGGTCAGTGAGGACCAGATTGAACAGCGCATTGGAATGCCTTGCTTCGTGAAGCCTGCTACCGATGGATCGAGCTTTGGCGTGTCGAAGGTAAAGAATAAGGACCAGTTGGCTCCTGCTCTGCGCAAGGCTATGCTCGAGAGTGATGAAGTGATGGTAGAACAGTATCTGGCAGGAACGGAAATCACCGTTGGTATCTACAAGACAAACGAGAAGACAGTGATACTGCCAATTACCGAGGTGGTAACACAGAATGAGTTCTTCGACTATGATGCCAAGTATAATGGTCAGGTACAGGAGATTACTCCAGCGCGTATCAGTGAGGATTGGGCTCGCAGGGCTCGTGAGATTACCAGCCACATCTACGATATCCTGCACTGCAACGGTATCATCCGTATCGACTACATCATTTCGAAAGACGGTAAGATTACGATGCTCGAAGTGAATACTACTCCAGGTATGACGCCCACCAGCTTCATCCCCCAGCAGGTAAAGGCTGCAGGTATGACCATGACAGAGGTGCTGACGGATATCGTGGAGAATCAGTTCTAAGAGGTGAAAAGTGAATAATTGGCTACCGCTATGAGTAACGAGTTCGATGAGATAAGACCCTACGAAGCGGGCGAGATGCAACAGGCGTTTGACGAGCTGATTAACGACCGGCAATTCTCGCTGGTGCTGAAAGGCTTTGCCCCTTGGTTGCCCAAAAGTGTGCGCAACGGACTGCTGAAACTGGCATTTATCGGTGTAAAGACACCGCTCGACTTCCAACAGCGTTTCATGAAGCCCGTCGTTAAGTGGATTATCCGTAAGCATACTGATGGCTGTATGTTCAATGAAAAACTGCTGCCAAGAGATAAATCGTTACGCTATACCTTCGTCTCGAACCATCGTGACATCGTGCTCGACTCGGCATTCCTTGACGTGATGCTGGTTGAAGCAGGCTATCCTACAACTGTTGAGATTGGCATTGGCGACAACCTGCTCATCTACCCTTGGATAAAGCGGTTGGTGCGTATGAACAAAGCCTTCACCGTTCGTCGCGGTCTGTCTTTGCGCGAGACGATGGCTGCCTCGCAATTGATGAGCCGCTATATCCACCACGCTGTCACTGAGAAGAAGGAAAATATATGGATAGCCCAGCGCGAGGGACGTGCCAAAGACTCCAGCGACCATACCCAGGATGCTGTCCTCAAGATGCTGGCAATGGGCAGTAGTGCGACCAGTGGTTTACCCGCTGACAATCTCCGAGACCTTAACATCGTACCCCTGACCATCAGTTATGAGTTCGATCCTTGTGACTACCTGAAGGCGCAGGAGTTCCAGCAGAAACGCGACAACCCCAACTTCAAGAAATCGCGTCAGGACGACCTCGACAACATGAAGACGGGCATCTTCGGCTATAAGGGGCGTGTACGTTATACCTGCGCTGCACCTATCAATACGTGGATTGACGAACTGTCTGACCTTCCCAAAACCGAATGGTTTAAGGCATTGGCTGAGCGTATGGATCGTGAGATTTATCGTGGTTACACCCTCTATCCTTGTAACTACATCGCCCTCGACGAGTTGGAAGGCACCAACACCCACGCCAGCCACTATACAAAAAGCGACCAAGAGCGCTTCGAGAAATATTTGTCTGGGCAGCTGGCAAAAATTCAGTTACCGAGCAAGGACGAGGCTTTCCTCCGTGAGCGTATGCTGACGATGTATGCTAATCCTTTGCGAAACTATTTGAATGCAACGACGCACTCTGACCAGGAGTCAGAGAAAGTGACAAGTGAAGAATGAAGATATGAGAAGACCTGTTGTATATACAATCCTATTATGCTTGCCCTTCTTTGCTTCCTGCGAAACGGACAGCTATGAGAAGGGAGAAGGTGAATATTCTCTTATGCAGGCTGATTTGTGCGAGCTTACCGTCAACAACCAGAAACAGGCTACGACGTTTGTTACTGACGATGGTAGTTCATATACCTTTAAAACTCCATATACAGCAAAATGGATAGAGACAGCAGACACGACCTATCGTACCCTTATATATTATAATAAGGTGGACGCTTCGCAAGCTGAACCTTTGGGCATCGGAGTAATCCCCACATTATTTCCTGTTGAACATTGGCGCTTCAAAGAGATCAAACAGGATCCCGTTGATTTAGAGAGTGCTTGGATGGCTAAGAGTGGCAAGTATCTCAACCTTGGGGTGCTCATGAAGACTGGGCGTATTGACGATGAGGAATTGCCACATACCATTGGATTGGCCCAGGACACGGTATTGCTCCATCCTGATGGTAAGCGTACCGCTTTCTATCGTTTCTTGCATAGCCAGAACGATATTCCTGAATACTACACCAACCGCCGTTACATCAGTGTCCTCCTTCCAGACGAACAACGGCCAGACACTATCTGGCTGACTATTCAAACTTATCAAGGGGTTCTTGAAAGAGTCTTTGTTCCCTAAATTCAATGATGCGACATGCGACAGACAAAAATCGCCCATTTCATCGGGGAGAGTAAGCCTGACAATCTCTGTCAGGCTTACTTTTTCCCGTTTTGAGACTCTTTTTTCCTATCGTGGGACTGTTGTTTCCTGAAGATTGCCTAATTTTGCAGACAAATTCAAACAAACAATGCATATGGATATGACATTTATCTTCACAGTTGCGTTAACCGCCGCACTTATTGTAGTGGTGTTGGCACTTGTAGTCATCATTATGTACCAGCGTTGGCGTATTGGTGACCAAAACGTTTTCATCGAGCGCTTCATTCGTCAGAACGAAGAGCAGCGCCAGAAAATGAGGAAAGCAGGAATCGTATAATAAATGAAGCATAGGATATACATATTTATATTATGCGCCGTGCTAACCATGGTGGCGTCTTGCACTCATAGCAGCGAGACGAAGGACGACGAGAAGGCAAAGGCAGCGTGGCAGCGGTATTACGAAGCCTACGATGCTAAGAACCTAAACCGCGCCCTGGCCGTCATCGACAGCATGGAGACGGAGAAGATGGTCAGTACGCCAAAGGCCGACCATCTGCGTGGACTTGTCTACGACCAAGGCTGGCAGATGAAGATCGCTGAGCAATTCTACAAGAAGTCTTATCAAGGCTATGCCTCAGACCCTTCACAAGATTGGGGCTCTTATACCGATGCGGGCTACCGATGGGCATATTTGCGCTTTCGTCGAGGCGACACTGAGGGCGCACTGAACGACGTCACCGAACTGCTGCATCAAGCAAAGGAAAACGAGGCGTTCCCCAAAGATCAAGAGACTGCCTTGCTGATGCTCATGGCGGAAATCCAGTTACAGCTGCACCACTACGACGAGGCACTGCTCACGGGTCAGAAAGTCTACGAGGCAATAGAACAAAAAGCGGAAAATGGGAACGGAAGTGAATTGGATATGGCATGGGGCTGTATCAACATATCCGACATTTATTACAAGACAGGAGACACCGAAGGGGCAATGGCATGGCTTGACCGCTGTGCACAAGCGCTAACCCTCGCCAAGCAAGAGCAAGGCGACTCGCTGATAAATGAGGAATGGAAAGGCCATGTTGCTCTCAAACAGGCATTGTATCTATTAGAGTCGGGTCACACAAACGGAGCCCAAGCCACTTATGACGCCATCCCCCGTAGCCGTCTGATGGAGCCAATGGGCTACAGAGAGGCGGCCGACTACCTGATGGCTGCTGGACGCTACGACGAGGCAGCTGACTGGTACGAACGCATCGACAGCACCTATTTGGCTACCGACGGCGCCAAGATGACATTCGACATCATCGCAACCCGTCTCTCTCCCCGCTACATGGCCTACCGCAAGGCTGGCCGCAACGTCGATGCACTGGTATTTGCCGACAGTGTCAGCGCTGCCATCGACTCTGCCCTCGTCTGGCAGAAACAAAATGATGCGGCCGAACTGGCCGTCATCTACCAGACCCATGAAAAGGAGCTGGCACTGAACGATGCCCGAAGCGAGACTCGCATCCATCGTGTATTGCTTGTCGCTGCTATCCTTGTCATCCTGCTCATAGGTTACCTGTTCTGGCGTACACGACAATATAATAAGGAACTCCTTGAGAAGAACCGCCGTCTGTTGGCCGAGATAGAACAGCGCGAGCAGGAGGAACAACAGGCCATCATGCAGTTAAAGGCCGAACCCCAAGAAAACCTGACAGCCAATCAGCAACTCTTCTGCCGTATCTGTGACCTCATGGAAAATTCAGACAATATCTATACCGATGTCGATCTGGATCGCAACCGTCTGGCCCAACTCCTCGGCACCAATGAGCATTACGTGACCGATGCCATTAGCACCTGTACTAATGGTAAGAGCGTAAACGCCTTCCTCAACGAGTACCGCCTGCGCTATGCCGCACGCCTGCTGGTCACTACCGATGATTCTATAACAGTCATTGCCGAACTCTCCGGCTTCTCGCGCAGTTCGTTCTACCGCATCTTCAGCGATGCCTACGGCATGTCGCCATCGGATTATCGCAAAGTCGCGAGGAAATAACAAAAATCGCCCATTTCATCGATATATTGAAGCCTGGCAATCTTTGTCAGGCCTTACTTTTTCACGTTTTGAGATTTTTTTTTCCTACCGTGGGACTGTTGTTTTTTGAAGACAGACTACTTTTGCAGATGAATTCGGAAATACGACGCAATTTATCAATATGAAAAAGATTTTAACGACACTAGCAGCCGTCCTATGTAGCGCAATCACTATTTCGGCACAAGATGCCCAAACGGACAGGAACCGGACATATCGCATCACGCTTGGTAACGTGCAGTACGCCCACCACGACGAGAAGATGTCGGCAGGCGAAGCCGTCGGCAAGGTGCTCTCCGGCGTACTGACCGGCAAGACCGAAGTGCAGGCCACCAAGTACGAGGAGGATGTGAAGAACGCTATCATCAAAGGACTCTCCGGTGCCCATCGCTTTCGATACAACAACGGGCTGCTGCAACTGGACGACATCGTGAAGGAGGGCAACCTCGTGGCCGATGCCGTCATCACTAACATTCAGGCAAAGTCGGACAGCCGCACCTGGAAGGATAAGGACGGCAAGACACAGGTTACAACCTCATACAAAGGCTTAGTCGAGGCCATGCTCACGCTGAAGGACGCGAAGACGGGCGAGATTGTTACCAATCAGACATTCAAGGGCTTTGGTATGGGCAGCTCTTCGTACTCCGATTCTGACAAGGCTATCCGCGATGCCATCGGTTATCTCTCAAACCGTATCACCGGGTGGCTCAACAAGTATCGCCCGCTACAGGCCAACATCATCGAAGGTGCCGCTGCCAAGAAGGACAAGCAAAAAGAGGTCTACATCGACCTCGGCAGCAGCGAGGGCGCCTACGTGGCTCTCCACATGGGCGTCTATGAGGTGAAGACCATCGCCGGGCGTGAGGCCAAGTCGCAAATCGGCAAGCTGAAAATCGAAGCCGTGGAGGGCGATGACATCAGCCGCTGCAAGGTGCAGAGTGGTGGCAAGGACATCAAGGCTGCTCTTGACGCTGGCGAAAAACTCAAAGTCATCTCTATCGACTGATATTACTTATCCTGTTGCGTATGGATACAACATTTATCATCACAGTTGAGTTAGCTGCCGCCTTCATCGTGGTGGTGCTGGCACTTGTAGTCATCATCATATACCAGCGTTGGCGTATTGGCGACCAAAACGTCTTCATCGAGCGCTTCATCCGTCAGAACGAAGAGCAGCGCCAAAAGATGCGAAAAGCTGGAATTCTGTAATAAACAATTATGTCAATTAATACAAACAATTTTTTTTAATTTAAAATTTAAGTAAAATGAAAAAATTTTTATTAGCATTACTGCTCGCAGCACCTGTGCTGTTTTCATCGTGTTCAAAGGAAGAAACCACTGTTTCTGGTATTAATTCTATTGAATATGGCAAGCGTCTTCCTGTATCTAAGTCAGATTTGGTCAAGTATGAGATACTTAGAAATCTGACTGATGGTCAATACCAGTACATTGTATTCAAGAATAATGCTGCTGGTGTCTTGATTACAAATTTGAGTGATGTCCCGCAAAGTTATGCTTATTGCACACAATGGGGTGTTTCCAACAATACTCTGACTATGGTTACGGATAAAGGTGTTACCCAGACTTTTGATGTTAGCAAGGAATATAAGAAAATAAGTGAGTCTTCTTATACCATCACAGTATATCTGAAGGGGAGTGATGGAAAAGAGTACGCTTATGATTGCGTAGATGACGGTACAAACAGTGCCGTAGCTGCAACAGTATGGAATGTCATAAATACTGCAAGATCAAGTCAATAAAGTCAATCACAGGGAATCAATATGAAAAAGATTCTGATGGCTACAGCGGCCATGGCGCTGATGACAACAACCATATTCACCGCCTGCAGCAGCGACGATGGCGACAACAACAACAAGAAACCCGTAGACCCGCCTACGTCGGGTGAGATGGAGTGTAAACTGTATACCACCGATGAGTCACTCGCTTCGTTCGATTTCTATGTCAAATATTACGATGAAAGCCTCGTCTGAATCAAATTGTCGACAGTCTGGAGCAGGTAGGCGACTTGGATGAGTTAGGTGCAGACACCTATCGTGGTATTATATATAACAGTGCTTACAAGAGACTTGAGGCCGAGCACCGAGCCGGTGCCGACCCCAGCGACGACCTTACGCTTATGTGTCTGAAACTAAAATACTAACAAAATAAACATTATAAACCCTTTAAACATTAT
>ONMN01000089.1 GCA_900318885.1 uncultured Prevotellaceae bacterium
ATAATTCGGAGCCTCTTGGCGCGAAGGGGCTTTTACTGATTGCACAGCGGTCGTATCATTCTGCTGCGGAATAGATTTCACATCGCTTTTCGACTGACAGGCAGTGAGAAGCGGAAAGATCATGGAGAAAAATGAAAAACGGATATACTTATTCATAATTGATGAGGGTTTGCAGATGATAGTGGCTTACCCAGAATTCTTCCAAGGCAGCCAGATAGTTGGTGTAGGCAGTAGCCCATCGCGACTCTGCCAGCGTGAAAGTGTTGATGTCGCAAAGGCCATTGGCATAGTTGATGGCCGTCTCGTTATAAGTCTCTTCTGCCAGACTGATAGTCTTTTGGGTGCTTACAAGTCTGTTACTGCTGGATTGCAGCTTCTGCAGGGTCACGGCGGCGTCTTCTGCCAACAGGCGCTCTACCTCCTGAGATGCCAGTTCCTGACGATCTGCCCAAGCCGTAGCTTTCTCATGACGCTTTTTGGCTGCGCCATGATCCATCAGCGGTATCGAAAACTGAACGGAGCCTAATGCGTATAATTGCTGGTTCTTGAAGGCACTGCCGAATGTATTATTGACTTGTTGCATTCCCAGATTGACCTCAAGCCCGACATTGATACCCCGCTCTTTGCGCGCCTTGTGTTCCTGATGGCGCGCTTCTGTGAGCTCTGCCAGCTGATGCTGGTAAGCAGGGCTGTTGGATAAGGCCAGCCTTACAACCTCCTCTGGTGTATAGCTGACTGAAGGAGGCATGTCTGGAATAGTCAGCAGCGACAAGTCGGCAGGTAATTGTTCCAAACGCAACAAAGATGCCAGTTCGGTCCTTGCCTTCAACTCATCTTGACGCGCCACTTCCAGCAGATTGGCGGCATTTTGCTGCTGCACCTCTATAGAGTGCAGTTCTGCCAGCGTGACGATGGCAATGGTCGCTTTCTCGCGGGCAATAGCCAGAAGCGTGTCGTTCAAATACATTTCCTCCAAACGCATCTGCAACATCCGCTGCTGGCGTGCCAACCGAAAGTAGCGCACGGCTGCTTCTTCAGCAAGACAGCGCAGATCATACGCATGTTGACAGCGTGCAGCCTTCAGCCGTTGGTCTTCCACTTTTTTCTCCCAACGGAAGGGATTGTAGCCCAGGAGGCTATGGCTATAGCCTACCAACAACGGGCTGACCACGAACTGGCGCGGATGACCAGAGGCTTCTTCGCGGAAGAACTCACTCCAAATGGCCTGCGTGCCGACATAGGCCTCACCGCCAAAAGGCAACACCTTCTGCGTGAGCCTCAACTGGGCTGAAGTGGAGAAGATGTCAAAGTTGCGCAAGTAAACATAGTCGCGGCTGGGGTCGCTGACGATGCGAGAGTAATTGGGTACGACCTTCAGCGACAGCTGTGGTTTGCGCAATGCCTCGAAAGCCTCGTATGATGCCTGTCGGCTATGGTATTCCTGTCGGCTCTGGAAGGCTGTGATGGCACTGTCCTGAGATAATCGTATCACCTCGTCCAAGGTGAGCGATACCTGCCCCCTGCTATTGAGGGGAAGCAGACTAAGGATTGCCAGGCCAATCAAGTGGCGTATATTTATTCTATTCTTCATATTCATCTTAATTATTTACGTCCGTGAAATAACCGCGAGCCTGAAGTTCTTCGAAGTTGCCCTCATCTGCCACGCGTCCGTCTTTCAGCACAATGATACGGTTGCACTGCTGGATGGTACTCAAGCGGTGTGCTATGACGATGCGCGTGCATTTCAGCTTGGCCAGGTTGTCAATGACGATGTGCTGGCTGATGTTGTCGAGTGCCGATGTGGCTTCGTCGAGGAAGAGCACCGTAGGTTTTCTCACCAAAGCCCGCGCAATGAGTATTCGCTGGCGCTGTCCGCCCGACACACCTTTGCCATCGACGGTGATGGGTGTATCCATGCCTAAGGGGAACTTGCGGATGTCGCCGTCGAGTGCCGCCAGTCGCGCTGCCTCCCAGGCATCCTCTTCGGTCAGCAGCGGGTCGTTGAAGATGATGTTGTCGCGGATGGTGCCCTCGACGAGCTGGCCTTCCTGCATGCAGATGCCAATGCAATACTGCCTTAGACTGCGCAGGTTGATGTCACTCAGGTCATATTGGTCGTAGAATATAGAACCTGCCTGCGCATGTTCCAAGCCCAGCATCAGTCGCATCAGCGTGCTCTTGCCACAGCCAGAAGCACCGACAAGAGCCACATAGTCTCCGCTGTTGATGGTCAGATTGAGTCCGTCGAAGAGTAGCGGCATGTCGTCAGCATAGCGGAACTTCAGACCTCGTATGTCAATCTTGCCCGAGATATTCTTGACCACTTCGGCTCCTACTCTGGTTTCTGTCTTCGCAACCATGAACGGACGGCAAAGTTCTACCTCTGGCAGCAAACGCGCCATCAGTTTTGTGATTGTCTGCAATCGGTGTAAAGCCTCGCTAACAATACCCAAAACAGCACAATAGGCGATATAGTCGGAGAGTGACAGGTTGTAGTGCCAGGCAGCCCACATCGTCACAATCATAGGCAGCATGGTAAGGCTAAAGCTGATGCTTGACACATAGAAACTGGCCAAAGGATGTCGACTGCTATATGCCTCCGACGGTGCGTATGCCTTTGCCCACTGATGGAAGGCCCGGAACTCGGCACCGGTAGTCTTAATCTTCTGGATGCCTGAAAACAGGGCAAATGTCATACCAATCAGGCGTGAAGTACTGCCGTTGACATTCTGCTGTACTTGTCTGGTATAATAGTACTCCATCACGATGCCCACCAACTGCATGGTGATGACAATGATGCCAGTATAGAGCAACGGACCGCCATAGATGAAGAACTGTATGAACATGATGACTGAGAATAGGGAAGTCAAGATGGTTGACAAGAAATTTGCTGCCAGGTTAGAGCTGACGCGCGACAGCGACAGCAGGCGGTTGGAGAGGTCACCTGGGGTAAATTTCTTGGCAAAAGTGACTGGCATTAAAAGCAGGCGAGACATAAAGGCCGTTTGCAGCGCATATTCCACCTTGTCCTTGATACGCACCACCACCAGGTTGCGGGCTACCTGCACCATCGTCAGTCCCACAGCTGCGCTCAAGAGTAGCGTGGCGATAGGAATGAGTTGGCTTGTATCGCCCGAAGGGACGACCTCCGAGAAAATCAGCTTGCTTGCGTATGGTGTAAACATGGTCAGCAGGGCAACGCCCACGCATGCCAGCAGGGTGTAAAGCCAGTCATATACACACAGGCAGCCCATGGCATAGCGAATGATTATCTTGGTTGTCAGCTTTTCTTCTGTCAGCGGGAAACAGACAATTACAGCACGTTTCTTCAGCAGGTCGTGGTTTTTGGCGGCCGAAAGATTCTTGCCTGTCTTGGGGTGTAAGAAAGTATAGTCTGTAAAGGCGGGGCTGAGTACCACAGGTGTGTCGTCATCGGCCATGAATCCCAGCATATAACCCGTACAGCGAGACCACCAGCCTTCGCTCAGGTTGATGTAGCGGAAAAAGACGTTGTATTTCTCAAGCAGTGTCTCTATCTCCTCAATGTCTGTGGGCAACTCTACGGCCGACTCCATCTGCTTCCACAGCTTACGGTCGATCATGGAGCGCTGAATCTCCAGCGTCTTTGTCATGGCCTTACGGTCACCATCCACGCGCTGGGCTAACTGCTGAAGGAACATATTCGTCATCATGGGGTCAGGCGTATTTTAAGAGATTGCGATACAGGCCGTCCTGCTGCCGCAGTTCGTCGTGCGTGCCATGCTGGGTGATGCGCCCGTGCTCTATCACATATATCTGGTTGCACTGGGCAATGGTCTCCAGTCGGTGGGCTATCATGATGAGCGTGATACCCACGTCATAGATATGCTTCATCACCTGGGCTTCCGTCTTGGGATCCAGGGCCGACGTACCTTCATCCATCAGCAAAATGGTTGGTTCCTTGGCCAGCGCAGTGGCAATCTCGATGCGCTGTCGCTGTCCGCCGCTGAAGTTCTTGCCACGCTCGGTGACGATGCCCTGATAGGCACCTGGGCGTTCCATAATCTCTTGGTGTATCTGTGCATCGTTGCAAGCCAGCACCATGGCGAAGTCCTCAATCGACTCGTCCCACATCTTTACATTGTCGGCTATGGTGCCCTCGAAGAGGGTCACATCCTGGTTGACCACCGAAACAGAGTTGACAAACGTCATGCGGTCGATCTTCTTGCGGGGCTTGCCGTCGAACAGCACCTCGCCCTCCCAAGGCTCATACAGTCCTGATACGAGACTCAGCATGGTGCTTTTGCCACAGCCCGACGGGCCTACCAGGGCTATGCGCTCACCAGCCTTGATCTTCATCGAGAAGTGGTTGAGGATAGGTGGCAGGTTGCGGTCGTAGCCGAAGGTAACGTCGCGCAGCTCTATCTCGCCTGCCAGCTTGGCTACGTCAGACAGTTCATCGGCGGCAGCCAATTTCAGGTCTGCACATTCTTTACCACAGTCTGACACATCCTTGATGCGCTGAATTGACGAATTCATTCCCAAGAGGGTCTGTATGCACTCAATGGCCTTGTTGATGGGGAAAAAAGAAGTGTTGATCAATCCCTGAGAGGCCAGAATCATACCTGGTGTCATCTCGCCTTGCAGGATAAGCCACGTGCCTAAGCACAATATGGCACCATTGGTAAACTCAAGCACCAGCACGGGCAGGGCACACAAGTAAACTGAGATGGCAGTGGTCTTGGAACGGGCATTCATGGACTGTGCGTAGGCATTTTCCCATTGGGCATAGAAGTATTGCTCGCCACCCAATGCCTTGATGGTATCCAGATTACCCATCCCCGTCATCGTAACGTTCTGCAGTCGCGCCTCGGTCACCTCCAAATCCATGGCAAGCTTCTTCTGCCTGTTGGCAGTGCTGCGCATCACATAAACGAGCAACAAGATGGAGAAGATCTCCAGCAGTCCTAATTTCCAGTTGAAAAGCATGACCAGGTAGCAGCAGACAAAGGGGAAAAAGGTAAAGGCTACGATGGGCATAGAGTGGTCTATCATCTTGATTGCTTTGGGGATGGTTGTATATCGGGCCACCAGCTCGCCCGGACTGAACTGGTTTAGCAGGGTCATCGGCAGGCGCAATACTGTCCACAGATAGCTGGATGAAGCGGTGACATCAATTTTGGCTTGGCTCGCACGACTTAATAAGGAGAATGCAACCCAAACCACAAGTTCTATCACGAACAGCATGAAATACAACAATATCAGTGGGGTAAACCATTCCGGGTTCTTTCGTGTGATGATATTGTCGGTATAAACCTGTTGAAACAGTGGCGGGAGTAAGATAACGACGGAATTGATGATATAAAGCACAATTCCGTTAAGGGCAAATAACTTATTGCCCTTCAGGAAATAGCGGAAAGCCGAGATCATCGACAGCTTGGGTTTCCTGTCTTGCTTCTGCTCTGACTTCATTCAAACTTCAGTTTTAGGTTACGGAAGCGCGTGCGGCTCGCCTCGAAGAGATATTGGAACATGCTGAGGCGGCGGGTCTCAGTGAGCACCGAACAATAGGTGCCGAAGTCCATGCTCACATCGTCGGGCTGGCCAAACGACCAGTCATAGGATGTGGGATCGGAAGGGTCGCGCTGCAGATCGATAATCACTTCATAGACCACCTTCTGGCCATCGCCTAAGAGTCGCTGGGCAAGGACGTCGGATTTCAGTCTCTGCCGCACATCGGCGGCATTGGCAGGATAGCGTACCACCTGGGTAATGCGCCCGCGCACATAGCCTATCTCGTCGCGCTTCTCGTCGGCAGGCCACACCTGGGCCTCCATACCTACACGCAGGTCACGCTGGGCCTCATTGTCGGCATAGGCAACGAGCTGGCTGCGCTGTGGCTGTGCACCAGAGGCTATCTCCTCAATAACGCTCACAATGGGACCGAAGGCCTCAAAAGGCTCATTGTCTGTCTTCGTGCTGATGACCAGTCCATTGACTGTACTCGTCAGGAAGCTGTGGCTGTTGCCGATGGATACCATGGCTATCGTCTGCCCCTACCATTGTTGGGCAGCGTGATGTCGGTGGTGCCCTGTACGGGAAAGACCACTCCCGAATAATAGGCCTTGTCGCTCACATTACCCAAAAAGCCCCATACGATGAATGCTGCCAGTAGCAACGCTGCTGCCGCAGCCAACAGATAGGTGGGAACATAAGTCACACGCAGATGGTCGGCTATCTGTTCGGGCGACTGAACTATTTTCTCAGAATCATCCTTCATATTATAATAATTAGAATCACTTTACAAAGATAAACATTATTTTTTATTTTTCAAACATTCTGCGTCTTTTTTTGGCAAATAGTCAGGATTATCCTCATCGTCGTTATTATGATACTTGAAAAGGAGTTTGGCATCAAGTGCATTCAGATTCATATCCATCGTGATGAAGGTTTCAACAAGACTAATCCAGACCCCTCAAATCTGAACCTTCATGCTCATTTCGTAGCAGACTGGACTCACGACAATGGCACTTCATTGCGCCTTGGACGTCAAGACACTTCAAAAATGCTGACTATCGGAGCCGAATGCCTCAAGATGGAACGTGGTAGCAGTTCCAATGTAAAACACCTCAATGCCATCCAGTACAAAGAGAAGAAGGCACTTGAAAACATCGCTTCCCTTAGGAAACTGGTCTATAAGTCGTTCCTCTCCCAAAATGCCAAGAAAGCTTTCTATGACATCCGCAGAGAGTTTTCAAGACCCGAAAAACGCTCCGCAGCACTTTCCCTCATAGAGAATACCATCTTCGGCTACATAAAGCTCTATGCCAGTTCTACTTTTGTTCCATCATCCAATGGTGACAACAACCCTCGCAAGCGAAGAAACTATGATGACATAGACGATATGAATGACGAAGAACGTAAGGGGATGGCATATAAATGAATCCAAATGGCTATAATTCTGCTAGATAATTCACTAAAAGCGTTAAACATTCAAAAATCGCCAACGTTGTGTCCGATATTATTTTAACAGAAAGAGGATTTTGCAAAGGTAGCTATTATTGTGAAAATAATCCAATTTCCTCCCCTAATTATACCTAATTTTAAGCGTTTGTGCCATTATTGTGCCACTAAAAACGGCTCAAAACGGCACAAAAACAAGGTGTGAAAATAATTCCTATTTTCACACCTCGCTGATTTTCAATTGGTTACGCCAAAATCTATACCTTAATATTCATCCTCGTTGAACAGGAAGTCTTCCTTGGTGGGATAGTCGGGCCAGATGTCCTCAATGCTTTCATAGACATCGCCTTCGTCTTCTATCTCTTGCAGGTTCTCTAATACTTCAAGGGGAGCTCCTGAGCGGATGGCATAATCTATTAGCTCTTCTTTGGTTGCAGGCCACGGAGCGTCTTCCAGTTTTGATGCTAATTCTAGTGTCCAATACATAGTTTTATTTACAATTTTATGATTTACAATTTTCAGTTTTACACTCCTATTCGGA
>ONMN01000033.1 GCA_900318885.1 uncultured Prevotellaceae bacterium
GGCCAACTGCTTGCCGAGCCATTCGGCAATGGTGGGTGTGCCCTCTACCCTCTCGCGCATCAGCTGGTAGCCGGTGCCCTCCAATTGCTGGGCAGCAGCAATGAAATAGCGCGAGTCCGTCCAAAGCGCCGCAGCATGGAGCGTCACCACTGCCGTGCCTGCCGAGCCGTTGAAACCACTGATCCACTCGCGGCCCTTCCAGTGGTCGGCCGTGTATTCACTATTGTGCGGGTCGGTGCTGGGAAAGATGAAAGCACCGAGGTGTTCGCGTCGCATTTCTTCACGCAGAGCGTCTAATCTTTGGGCGATTTTTTCCATTGAACATTGACCATTAACCATTGACCATTAAATTAGATATTGAATGTTTTGAGTGCAAATTTACGAAAAAAAACAATAATATGTGATATTTCGCGTTATTAATTACGTGTTTGGACGTAAAATAGCACTTCTAGGCCTGTTGTTGACGATGCTGACAAGAGCTTCTGCACAACAGGACGTTTCCTTCGCTCACTATTGGGCGTTGGAACCGTCGTTTAACCCTGCTGCCATCGGAAAGCAGCAGCTGATAAACGTGACGGGAGCCTACGCCATGAGCATGGCCGGATTTGAAAACAACCCCAAGACGATGTTTGTGGCAGCCGACATGCCTATCTATATGCTGAACGGCTATCATGGCGTGGGTCTGCAGCTGATGAGCGACGACATCGGACTGTTTAAGCACCAGCGCCTGACGGCACAGTATGCCTATAAGTGTCAGATGCTAGGAGGCACGCTGAGCATTGGCATTCAGGCCGGCATGCTGAACGAGAAATTCAAGGGCAGCGGACTGGATCTGGAAGAAACCGACGACCCTGCGTTTACCAAGACTGACGAGACGGGAAATGCGCTGGATATGGCCGCCGGACTCTATTATCAGCACCGCCAATGGTATGCCGGAGTATCGGTGCTGCATGCCACTGCTCCATCGATAGAATTGGGCACTCGGTCAATAATTGATATAGCAAGAACATATTATTTGACCGGCGGATACAATATTCGGCTGCATAATCCGTTTATAACAATACACCCATCTGTGTTAAAATTCGGTGACGGCACTCATTGGCGGAATCTTTCACGGCGTCTGTCTTGGCTACAGCTACGAGGCCTATACGTCGGCTCTTAGTTTCAAACATGGAAGTCATGAGCTGTTCGTGGGTTATCAGACGGAGCTGAACTTCACGAAGAAGGGTCGTAACAGACACCAAAGCGTGAGGGTACTTTGAACATTGAACATTGAACGTTGAACATTGAACGTTGAACATTGAACGTTGAACATTGATAAAAACGAAGATATGAAAAAAGGTATAATCATGATGCTTTCTGCCGTGATGGTGGTAGTGATGACAGGCTGTTTCGGCAGCAAGGCGTCGTTAGCATCGGGCGGTGAAGTGACAGGAACGAGTGGCCGTGCATTTACGGAGCCAACGCCTCATGGCATGACGCTCATCAAGCGTGGTCACCTGAAAATGGGTATTGACAAGAAGGACTCTTTGTGGGGTAAGCAGACGCCTATCCGCGACATCTCCGTAGAGGGCTTCTGGATGGACGAGCATGAGGTGACGAACTCCATGTATCGCCAGTTTGTCAATTATGTGCGTGACTCCATTCTGCGCGAGCGTCTGGCCGATCCCGCCTATGGTGGTGACGAGAGTTACAAGATTGAGGAAGACAAGAACGGCGATCCCGTGCCGCCTCATCTGAACTGGAAGAAGGCACTGCCGCGCAAGCCGAACGAGGACGAGCAGCGTGCTTTCGAGAGCCTGTATGTGACCAATCCCGTGACGGGTGAGAAAGCGCTCGACTGGCGCCAGATGAACTACCGTTACGAGATTTACGACTATACGGAGGCTGCCAAGCGCAAGTATCGTCCGAATTTCGAGGAGCGCGTGTTGAATACCGATATGCGTCCTACGGGCAACGAACAGGTATGGATTTCGAAGGATACGGCCTATATCAACGACGAAGGTCAGATCGTTCGCGAGACCATCAACCGTCAATATACCGGTCCCTGGGATTTCCTTAACACGTACATTGTTAATATATATCCCGATACGACCTGCTGGGTGAACGACTTCCCCAATGCGGAGAACGAGTCCTACATGCGTTACTATTTCAGCAATGCAGCCTATAACGACTATCCCGTAGTAGGTGTGACGTGGGAACAAGCCAATGCTTTCTGCGCCTGGCGTACGGAATATCTGTTGCGCGGACTGGGTCCTGCTGCACGGTTCGTACAGCGCTACCGCCTGCCGACAGAGGCCGAGTGGGAATATGCCGCACGCGGTAAGGACCAGACGGAATTCCCCTGGGAGAACGAGGACGTGATGAACGGCAACGGCTGTTTCTATGCCAACTTCAAGCCCGATAACGGCAACTATACCAAGGACGGCAACCTCATTACCAGTCGTGTGGGTATCTATTCGTCGAACTCGAACGGATTGTACGATATGGCAGGTAACGTGGCCGAGTGGTGCTCGACAATCTATACGGAGGCTGGTGTGGAGTCGATGAACGACATCAATCCCCAGCTCAGGTACAATGCCGCCAAGGAAGACCCCTATCGTCTGAAGAAAAAGAGCGTCAGAGGCGGTTCATGGAAGGACCCCGAGAGCTATATCCGTTCCGCTTGGCGTACCTATGAATATCAGAACCAGCCACGCTCGTACATCGGATTCCGTTGTGTGCGCTCGTTGGCCAATACCACCAGTGATAAGATTAAAGTAAAGAAAGGTAAGTAATCATGACTACATACAGCAAACTGAATATCGTCTACCGCTTACAGAAGTGGATGGACAGCGTGCCGGGACAGACGTTCCTGAACTACGCCTATAGCTGGGGTGCCTCTATTGTTATTCTGGGTACACTCTTCAAACTGACCCACCTGCCGGGAGCCAACTTCTTCCTGTTCCTGGGTATGGGTACTGAGGTGTTTGTGTTCTTTATCTCAGCCTTCGACCGTCCGTTTGACAAGACAACAGACGGCATGGACCTCGACCTGCATGTAGGTGAAGAGGGAGTTGAGGCTGAAGCAGTCGCTCCTGCCGTTGCTGGCGGTGTTGCTGGCGGTGGCACGGTTATCATCAATGGCGGCGGTGCTGTCGGCGGTGTCGTAGGCAACGGAGAAGAGGCCGCCCGTTGGGAGGGTGGAAATGTCAGCGGGGAAACCGCTGACCGCGCTGAGCACGCTGAAGGCGGTGCCATCAGCTTTGGCGGCGGTGCAGTTGTCGGAGGTGGCGGCGTTGTTGGCGGTGTTGTTGCTCCCCAGCAGCCTGAAGTTCAGCCGATGGGTGAAGAGCTGAAGGAAGCTACCTCAAATTACATTGATGAGTTGAACCGTCTGACGGAGATGTTGACGCAGGTTTCCGAACAGAGCAAGCGCCTGACACGCGACTCAGAGGAGATGGAGAACCTGAACCGTACGCTGACAGGTATCAGCCGCGTCTACGAGATGCAACTGAAGAGTGCCTCGGCACAGATTAGCACCATTGACGAAATCAATGAGCAGACGAAGCACATGGCTGAGCAGATTCAGGAACTCAATAAGATTTACGCCCGCATGATTGAGGCAATGCAGATAAAGGCTAATATTTAATCGGAATCACGGAATTACGGAATACCGGAATAACGAAAAATAATTATGGCAATCAAGAAAAGACCCGTTTCACCACGTCAGAAGATGATTAACCTGATGTACGTCGTACTGATGGCTATGCTGGCGTTGAACGTCTCGAATGAGGTGCTCAACGGCTTCTCGCTGGTGGAGGAAAGTCTGAAACGTACCACCATCAATGCCACGAAGGAGAATCTGGCCATCTACGACGACTTTGCCGTGCAGATGAAGAAGAATCCTCAGAAGGTGAAGCAGTGGTATGATAAGTCGCAGAAGGTGAAGCAGATGAGCGACAAGCTCTATAACCTTGCCGACGAACTGAAACTGGCTATTGTCCGCGAAGCCGACGGTGATGACGGTGACGTGAGGAATATCCGTAACAAGGAAGACTTGGAAGCAGCCACTCAGGTGATGCTGGCTCCCGGTCGTGGTCGCGGCAAGGAACTGTTCGACGCCATCAACAACTATCGTAATGAGATGCTGAAGATGGCAACGGACTATCACCAGAAGAAAGCTATTGCTTCGAACCTGACGACAGACATTCCCAAGGAAGTGCAAACGATGGGTAAGAACTGGCAGGAGTATATGTTTGAGTCGATGCCTACTGCCGCTGCCGTGACGTTGCTGAGCAAGTTGCAGAACGACGTGCGCTATGCAGAGGGAATGATTCTTCATACGCTGGTGTCGAACATCGACGTGAAGGATATCCGCGTGAATGCGCTGAACGCCTTTGTCATTCCCAATTCGCAGACCATCGTCCGTGGCGATAAGTTCTCGGCACAGATTGTAATGGCAGCCGTCGACACGACGCAGCAGCCTCAGATATTCATCGGAGGCAAGGAAGTGAATCTGCCTAACGGTCTTTATGAGACGGTGACCGGTCGTACCGGTGACTTCACACTCTCAGGATATATCCAGGTGGAGAATGGTAACGGCGAACTTATCAAGCGTAACTTCGAACAGAAATATACGGTGGTTGACCCCTCGGCAACAGTCAGTGCAGACCTGATGAACGTGCTTTATGCAGGTTATAACAACCCGCTGAGCGTCAGTGTCCCAGGCGTTCCCCTCAATAAGGTGCAGGCCACGATGAGTGGTGGTACTTTGCAACCCGTAGGCCCAGGCAAATATATTGCCCGTCCGACGGCTGTCGGCCAGAATGTGACCATCACCGTGACATCGACCAATACGGGACGCGCGCAACAGATGGGGCAGTTTACGTTCCGCGTACGCCGTCTGCCCGACCCCACGCCGTATATTGCTATGAAGGACGACTCCGGCAGTCCTGTGCGCTATAAAGGTGGCGGACTGTCGAAGCAGCAACTGATGAGTGTCGACGGTATTGGTGCAGCCATTGACGACGGCATCCTCGACATCGCCTTTAAGGTGCAGAGTTTCGAGACGGTATTCTTCGACAACATGGGTAATGCCGTGCCGATGGTTTCCGAGGGTGCCAGCTTCTCGGCTCGTCAGAAGGATACTTTCCGCAAGTTGCAGCGCAACAAGCGATTCTACATCACGCGTGTCAATGCAATTGGTCCTGACGGCATATCGCGTAAGTTGACCACTTCGATGGAGGTTATTGTGAAATAGTTTAGAGTTAACAGATAAGAGATAATAGAAGATATGAAAAGAGTATTGTTCTTATTGATGATAACGCTGGTGGCTGGAGCTGTAAGTGCTCAGCCTAAGGCTCGTCGACAGCAACAGCAGCAGAAAGCCCAGCAACAGCAGCAGGCACAGCCGGCGCAGAATCAGGGAATGTCGATGCGTGCCCGGTTGTCGTTTCCTACTGCTGTGGAAATGCCCGAGAATGTCGTTTGGCGTCGTGACATCTATCGTGAGATTGACCTCAACGATGATGCCAATGCTGGTCTCTACTATCCCGTAGAACCCATTGACAAACAGCTGAACCTGTTTACCTATGTCTTCAAACTGGCGCTGAACGGCTACATCCCCGTCTATGAATATCGCTTGGACGGTAACGAGGTGTTTACCGATTCTGCCAAGGTCCAGATGAGGACGGTGTTGGACAACTATCACATCTTCTACGAAGAGCGTGACGGCAAGCTGCGTGTTGACAACAGTGATATTCCCTCGGCAGAGGTGAAGATGTATTACCTGAAAGAGAGTGCTTATTTCGATGATGCCAACTCGACGTTCCACCGCAAGGTACAGGCCATGTGTCCGGTGATGATACGCGAGGACGACTTTGGCGGTGAGGCTTCGAAATATCCGCTGTTCTGGGTGAAGTACTCCGATTTGGAACCGTTCCTGAGTCGTCAGACGGTGATGACCTCGAATCTGAACAATGCCGCAACGATGTCGATGGAGGATTACTTCACGATGAACCGTTACCTGGGTAAGATTTACAAGACCAACAACATGCTGGGTAAGACGTTGGCGCAGTATTGTCCGAACGATTCTGCTCTGGCCAAAGAACAGAAGAAGATTGAGGCCGAGCTGAAGGCCTTCGAACAGAACATCTTCGGCGACCAGCATAAGAAGGACTCGCTGGATTCCATTGCCAAGCTCGATCCCCGTCAGTTGAAGGCTGCCAAGAAATCGAAGAGTGGCAAGAGCGGAAGTTCTTCGTCGGCAAAGGTCAAGAGCAGCAAACCCAAGAAGAGCAGCTCTTCGTCGTCAGGCTCTGCCCGAATGAGTGTGCGCCGCCAAAGACACTAAGAAGTTGAGAAGTGAAAAAACTGGCATAATTATTGTTTATTTCAGATAAATTGTGTAATTTTGCCAGCGAATACGCAATTGAATCAATTAAAAAGGAAATTATGAAGAAGTTTTTTACTATCATGCTGATGGCTGTCGCTATAGCCATGTCGTCGAATGCTCAGGTGATGTTTGGCTTGAAAGGCGGTCTGAACCTGACAAATATCTCTGACTTCTCTTTTAGTGCTTCAGGTGTAGACAATGCCATTAAGAACAAGGCGGGCTTTTATATTGGTCCGACAGTGAAATTCACGTTGCCTGTTGTTGGTTTAGGCATTGATGCTTCTGCTTTGTACGATCAGCGTGAGGGTAAGGTTGAAAGTGATGGAGGAGAGGATCAGACTCTTAAGTCTCAGTCCATCCAGATTCCCATCAATATACGCTATGGCTTTGGTTTGGGCGAAACCGCCAGCATCTTTATTTTTGCCGGTCCTCAGTTTGGTTTCAACATAGGCGACAAGAATAAGACATGGACTGACTACAAAAACAATGCTTGCGAATGGACTCTCAAGAGTTCTACCGTCAGTGCGAATGTCGGTCTGGGTGTGATGCTGTTAAAACATCTGCAGTTTACCGCCAACTATAACATTGCTTTGGGCAAGACTGGTGAGGTGGACGTAAAGAGTGCTGCCGAGAGTACTTGGAAGACGGTTACCGGTGCTAAAGCCAACGCCTGGCAGATTGCTCTGGCATATTATTTCTGATTACAATCACACAAGCAATAATTGGTGCCTCCGACAATTTATGGTTGTCGGAGGTTCTTTTTTTATGATTATTAACCTTAAATGATGACAACACGTATTTTTGAACGTCTTATAAACAACTATTAATAGTTCGAACTAACAGATGTCTCTTGGTGGGCATTATTGTAGTGTTAGTCGCACTACCGCTTGGCATGTGTGCCCAACAACAGCAGCAATACCGCGTGGCGGCTTGCGACTGGATGATGCTGAAGCGCCAGAAATTGGGAGAGTTCCAGCTCGCCAAGGACATCAATGCCGATGGTGTGGAGGTCGATATGGGTCCGCTGGGAAAGCGGGTGCTGTTCGACAACAAATTGCGCGAACCGGCGTTCCAGCAATTATTCCGACGGACGGCCGACTCGCTGGGCATAGCGGTGCCCTCGATAGCTATGTCCGGATTCTTCGCACAGAGTTTCCTCGAGCGAGAGAACTACAAAGATCTGATAGTCGACTGCCTGAACACAATGGATGTCATGGGTGCCCAAGTGGCTTTCCTGCCTTTAGGCGGCAGTGGAAACGATTGGAAGCAGTCTGGTGAAGCCCGTCAGGAGATGGTTCGGCGGTTGCATGAAGTAGGGGAGATGGCTCTTGCCCGAGGCAAGGTCATTGCCATTCGCACCCAACAGGATGCTCGCGCAGACCTTGCCTTATTAAAGGAGGTCAATAGCAAGGGCATCAAGATTTACTATAACCTGCAGGATGCCGTCGACCAAGGATTGTGTCCCTGCAAGGAACTGAAGACGCTGGGAACTGAGAATATCGCGCAGATTCACGCCTCGCTGACCGATAGCGTGACGCTCGACAAAGACCCGCGTATTGATCTGCACAAGGTGAAGAAGACGCTCGACAAGATGAAATGGAGCGGGTGGCTCGTCGTAGAACGCAGCCGTAATGCCCAAGACGTCCGCAATGTCCGAGGAAACTTCGGCACCAACGTTGCCTACTTAAAAGAGATATTTTTAAAAACTAATCAAATAAGTCAAACTAAATGAAGGATTTTATGAAGAAGAATCAATTCTTTACGTACAGTAAGATGTGCGTGCTTGCCCTCACAGGAGCAAGCGCTCTGTTCCTTGCTTCGTGCGCCAAGGATGGTTACGACGACGAATCGTTCGACAGTGGTGTATCGAATACGCAGGTAGCAACGATATCTGCCGAAGACATTACGATTACACCCAGTGCAGACGGTAAGTCGCAGACCTTTAACTGGCCCGTCGTGATGGGAGCAGGAGGCTATCGTGTCAGTCTGATTGACGTAGCAAACCCCGACAAGCCGATTATCAACGACAGCATTGTCGACGGCTGCTCGGTAAAAGGTGATCGCGAAGAGGATGTCAACTACAAGCTGACCATTCTTCCCTTGGGCAACAAGCAGAAGAACAATACCGATGCCAGTGCCGCTGTGGAGAAGTTGTTCTCTACCTTTACTCCTACCTACAAGACCATCCCGGCAGGCTCGAACCTGAACGAATGGTTTGCAGCTAACCCGGTTCCCACCGAGGAAGGAGACAATCTGAACTATGACTTGGAGGCAGGTGCTACCTACACGCTGAGTGATGTGTTGGACTTCAACATCAGTGCAGTCACCCTGCGTACCAATGACAAGAGCAAGCATGCAACCATCAACTTCCAGAAAGAGGCCTGCATTACCTTTGCTGCTCCATTTAACATGAAATATGTGGATGTTGACTGTTCGGCACAGGAGATTGGAAGCACCAATCACGGTATCTTTGCCTTCAGCAAGGATCCTTCGTTAGCTCCAACGGGAGTAGATATCAATCCGGCACTGTACAAGTGGGATAAGCCAATGATTGAAAAGCCCGTTACGTTTGTTAACAGCAACTTCAAGAATGTGAAGAGCTATTTCTTCTGGGATAATCTGCAGACTGTATGTGCAATGACCATGCTGATTGACAATTGCGTAGTTCATCTGGCTCCTGAAAAGGCTTTTGCAGGAGGTGTCTTCTGGACCAACAAGGGTAGTGACGGTAGCGGTAGTCAGGTCAATGAGCTCTATATCACCAATTCTACCTTCTACGAGCTTGATGACTGCGTAGGTGACTATAAATATTTCTATCAGGCCGGTATGAAGAGTGGTGAGGAAATATACGCAGAAAAGAGTTTAGCGACAAACACTGTTAGCTATACCAACTCCACTTTCTACCATGTTACTTGGAACGGTGGTCAGTGGGGTAACTACAACCGTATGGGCGGTCGCGACTGCTCACACTGGATTATGACCGACTGTATCTTCTTCGACTGTTCACCTTCGGGTGTTCCCCGTCGTTTCCTGCACGGTAAGAAGAATCAGAAGTATGTCACCTTCAACAACAATACTTATATGAAGGCTGATGGCACTTTCCAAGATATTACAGAAGACGGCAGTCACGACTATGATCAATCTGGAACGACTATCGAGGAAGACCCGCAATTTGCTAATCCCGCTATTGCCGATTTCCATATCAGCGGTGCCACTCAGGTAGCTCGCAAGACTGGAGATCCACGTTGGCTCCCTTAATATATAATAAGGTCTAATAGTAAAAAGGAAAAGACTATGAAACATAAGATATTCAGTTTATGCCTCGGTATGATGTTGATGTTCTCGGCATCGGCCCTGGCCCAAAACCAAACGGTGACAGGTACGGTGGTTGACGAACTTGGCGAACCCGTCATTGGCGCTACAGTGACAGTGGAAGGCACGAAAATTGCCACCGTCACAGACTTGGATGGTAACTATAAGCTTTCAGCTCCCGCAGGGGCGAAGGTAACCATCAGCTATATTGGTTATATGCCCCAGACCGTTAAGCCTGGCGGTACAGTAAAATTGGAAGAAGACAAGCAGACGCTGGAAGAGGTCGTTGTCGTAGGTTATGGCACGCAGAAGAAGGCTCACCTGACGGGTTCTGTATCGACCGTTGAGGTTGATGATATTCAGGACCTCGCCAACGGTGGTCTGGGACAGTCGCTCGCAGGACTTGTTAACGGTCTGTCAGTATCAGGCGGTGACGCTCGTCCTGGTGAGAATGCCCGTCTGGCTATCCGTGACGTCAACTCATTGGGTGAGGTCGGTTCTACCGCCCAGCAGCCGCTGTTCGTTATTGACGGCTACATCTATCCGAATGACGTAAAGGTTGGCAACAGCTTCCAGAACCTTGGTGCTGAGGCTTTCAACAACCTCGACCCCTCTGAAATCGAAAGCATCTCTGTGCTGAAGGATGCTTCGGCTGCCGTCTATGGTGCACGTGCTGCTAACGGTGTTATCCTCGTGACTACCAAGAAAGGTAAGCAGGGAGCGCCCAGCATCAGCTATAGCGGTTCTATCGGTATCACTGACGAGGTGGCTCGTCCCAAGATGCTGAGCGCTTATAACTACGGTCGACTCTACAATGCCATTGCAGCTGCCGACCCGACAAACACCAGCCTCAACCACACCACAGCATTGTTCCAGGCTGACGAATTAGAGGCCATGAAAGCGCTGAACTACGACCTGCTGGATAAATACTGGGAGACAGGCTACACTACCCGTCATGCTGTCAATGTCAGCGGTGCTGCGGACAGGGTAAGCTATTTTGGCGGTATCACCTATTTCAAGCAGGACGGTAACCTGGGTAAGCTTGATTACGACCGCTGGAACTATCGTGCCGGTATCGATGTGAAGTTGAGCGAATACCTGTCAGCCAACTTGACCGTCAGCGGTGACTACGGCAAGAAGAACAAGCCGCTGGTGAAGGTGGGCGGTTCTGGCGATGAGAAGGACTACAACCTGTTGCTGACGCGTCCTACTTACTTCCCGGAGTATGTTGGCGGCTATGCCATTCCTGCCTACGGCGTGAGCGGTGGCCGTCGCAATCAGAATCAGGACTACCACTACGACTTGCTGCAGAATAATGGTGACTACAGCCGTAGTATGACGTCGAACATCAATATCGGTGCCAGCATCAAGTATGACTTCGGTTGGAGCAAGATCCTGAAGGGTTTGAAGCTGAGCTTCAGCTATTCGAAGAGTATTAACAACGACAAGACCAACCAGTATGGTTCGCGTTACACGCTCTATCAGATGCAGACCCGCTATGGTTCCGGCAAACACCTCTATACACCAACAAGTGGTGATGATCCCGACTTCAATTATCTGGATGCGTCTAACTTCAACGCCATGACGATGAAGAATGGTAACATGCTGTATCGTACAATGACACGTACGGACAACTACCAGATGAACTTCACTGCCCAGTATGGCCGTGACTTCGGCAAACACAGCATCAATGCCCTCTTCTCTATCGAGAAATCGGAAGCCGAATCAGAATATCTGATGGGCCAGCGCGAGAATCCGTTCCCATTCACAACTGGTCAGTCGAACTCTGCCGATGGTGAGCAGACAACGGTATTCACTCGTTATGAGAGTGGTACGCTATCATATATCGGACGTATCAATTACGCTTATGCCGACCGTTATCTGTTCGAGTTCCTGCTCCGTTCGGATGCTTCTACCAAGTTCGCTCACGAGAACTATTGGGGAACCTTCCCCGCAATCTCTGCCGGTTGGGTCATCAGTGAGGAGCCTTTCTTCCAGAATGCCAAGGGCCTGCAGTGGGTTGACTTCCTGAAGATTCGTGCCAGCTGGGGTCTTACCGGTCGTGATAACCTCGCTCCCTGGCAATGGATGCAGATTTACGCTCAGGACTCCAACCGCGGTCCCGTGTTCGGTACTGGTGTCAGCAACGACTCTGAGAACCGTATCACCATCAACAAGAACAACTCGGCCTTGAATACCGATGTTCACTGGGACAAGTCGTATAAGACCAACCTCGGTTTGGACTTCCAGGTATTGAACAAGCGATTGGCCGTTAACTTCGACTGGTATTACGAGAAGAACCGCGAGATGTTGCTGAACTTGGCTCAGGAGATTCCTACTCCTATCGGAACGCAGACTGCTTCTCAGAACCTTGGTGAGATGAATAACTGGGGTTGGGAGCTTGGCATCACCTGGCGCGACAAGATTGGCAAGGACTTCAAGTATCGTATCGGTATCAATACCGGTTACAACGACAACGAAGTGCTCGTGATGGACTTCCCCAAAGATTATATCTATCGCCAGATTACCAAGGGCAGCCGTACAGACATCGGTACTTGGGGAATGCAGTGCATCGGTATGTTCCGTTCGTTCCAGGATATTGAGGAGTACTTCGAGAAGTACAACATCACCTCGTACATGGGTATGAGCAAGGACAAGGTTCGTCCCGGTATGTTGATTTATAAGGATGTGCGCGGCGCCTACAATGCAGAGACTGGAACATACGACGGTCCTGACGGTGTTGTCGACAAAGACAATGACCAGGTGTGCTTGAGCAATCGTTCGAACCCCTACGGATTTACCATCAATGCTCATGCTGACTGGAAGGGTCTCGCACTGACTGCTCAGTTCGGTGCCTCTTGGGGTGGTTACACTACGCTGCCTTCAGCAGCCATCAGTGTGCCGTCCGCCTCGAATATCGAGTACTACAACATGCCTTCGTTCTGGGATCCTGACAATATGTATGCATATCAGGATGTCTATGACGGAAGCGGTAATCTTGTTGTCAAGCAGAACCGCGACGGAGAATATCCTAACCTCGCTTATCAGAGTGTGAACGCAGTGGCCTCCAGCTTCTGGCGTGTCAGTGCTGCCAGCGTGCGCCTGAGTCGTCTGACATTGGCCTATACCTTCCCCAACACTTGGTTCAAGAGCGTTGGCGTGAAGAATGTTCGTCTGAACATTACTGGTCAGAACCTGATTAACTTCTACAACCCCTATCCCGACAAGTTCACCAGCCCGATGGCAGGAACTTACGGCAACTATCCTACGTTGCGTCGTTGGGACATCGGTATCAATCTGTCGTTCTAAACACTTAAAAGATTACGATTATGAAAAAAGCAATAAAATATTTCAGTTTCGGTCTCTCTGCGGTTTTGGCCTTGTCGGCTTGTAGCGACCAGTTCCTGCAGGACAAGAAGAACTACGACAACGTCACGACGGATGTATATAACTACGTGGAGGGTGCCAACGCCCGACTCAACGACATCTACGGATGGTGTCTGCCTCAGGTGGCCGACTTGACAACGGGAACGAACTACCTGTCTGTCTCCATCGGTAACAACGACGCTGCAGGCGGTGCTACGGAGGAATATACCGGCTTCTCCATCTACACTGACCCGCAGATTGCCCTGTCGTCAATGGGTACTTCAAATGGTGTGCCCGACTACTTCATGGGTGCTCATAACAACATCCAGAACTCTGTCTACGGACGTATCCGTAACATCAATGACTTCATCCAGGGTGTCAACGGTAGTACGTTGTCGCAAGAAAATAAGAACCTCATGCTCGGACAGGCTTATTTCTTCCGCGCCTGGTGCTATTACAACCTGGTGAAATGGTATGGTGGCGTGCCCCTCGTAAAGGAGGTGCTTGAACCTGTGAAGGAGAATTTCACACCACGTGCTACTACCAAAGAGACCATCGAGTTTATTTGCAGCGACCTCGACCTGTCGGCTCGTCTGCTGGCTGAGAAGACCATGAAGGGCGGTTGGACCGGTGAAGACTGGGGCCGCGTCAGCACGGGTACTGCACTGGCTCTGAAGGGCCGCGTACTGTTGCTTTGGGCCAGCCCGCTGTTCAACCGTGCCAACGATCAGGCTCGCTGGCAGAAAGCCTACACTCAGATGAAGCAGGAACTCGACAGCATCAATGCCTGTGGCTATGGTCTGTTTAAGGGTTCTTCCAACGTCAACGGCAGCGATTTTGCCAATCAGTTCCTGTCGAATACCATCAATCCTGAGGCAGTGTTCGTATCTCTTTACAACAATATCGTTGCTGATGGTTCCGACATCCAGCGCAACAACAACTGGGAACGTGCCATCCGTCCGAAGAACACGGGCGGTAGCGGTAAGAATGCCGGTCTGGCACTGGTCGAGCTATTCCCGATGGCCGACGGTAAGATGGCTGACCTCAACGTCCTGCCTGCACTGACGGAGGTTGGTAAGCGTACCTATACCGATACCTATACGAAGCTCGAGCGCAGTCAGTACACTTACGACGAGACGGCGCCTTACATGAACCGCGACCCGCGCTTCTATCGCACATTCGCCTTCCCCGGCTTCCGCTGGGCCTATAGTGGCGACCCCGTACCCGCTGATGCCAATAATCCCTCGTACGATAGTGGTAAGAACTACGTGTTGTGGAATTATGTATGGTATGTCGACCTCAACGATCAGGGCAACCCCGAGAGCGGCAACTCATATGGTGCCGACAACTTGCTCACCAGCAAGGCTGGCATCTATGTCCGCAAGAAGAGCGACGACCTCGACGTCAACGCCTCACCGCTCTACAACTACGACCCCATTGCCAGCCAGCACTACTATTCCGGTGCTCCGCTCATCGAGTTGCGCTATGCTGAAGTGCTGCTCAATCTGGCTGAGGCTGCCTGCGGTGCAGGACAGATGGGCGAGGCTGTAGGTTACCTGCAGCAGATTCGTGCTCGTGCCGGATATACCGCTGAAAATAATTATGGTCTTCAGGCCAATCTGGGTACCGACCAGGCTGCTTGTATGTCGGCCATCCTCTACGAACGTCAGATTGAGTTTGCCTACGAGGGTAAGCGCTTCGACGATATGCGCCGATGGATGCTCTTCGACGGTGGTACATTGACAGAACCTGCAGCCGATCCAGATTCAGAGGCTCAGCCACTGCCTTCTTCATGGAAGGTTACTGGCTGGGGTGGAAACACCTGCGAATGGTTAGGCTTCAAGGCATGGAACGGCCAGCGTCGTGAACGTGTTGAGTTCCGCACGGGTAACCAGTTTGGCGTCGGTGGCACGACTGCCGACAGCGACCCACTGGTAAAGGCCGGTGTTGAGCGTCCTGCCGGAGTTAACTTCAGTGTGGCAGACATCGAGTCACAGCTCACTACGCTGAAAACATGGTACAACACCAATCTCGTCACCCAGTACAAGGTCGGTGACAGCCGCGACTCGCAAAAGAACGCCCTTTATGTAGCCTTCCGTCCGAAGTACTACTTCCTCGGACTCTCGCAGGGTGCACAGACCCACAACCCCGACCTGCCGCAGACCATCGGTTGGGCTGACTATAATAAAGGTGGTTCCAACGGCACCTTCGACCCTCTGGCCGAGTAAGACGGAATCAAACATAACAACAAAAGATTTCAACCTCATCGTTTTGGGGTTGAAATCTTTTACAATAAACACATTAGAAGTTTCCCGGCTCCATGATTATCAACGTATCGCAAGAGATAGAAAGTGTATGCCCTGAGTTTGTGGGGGCGTGTGTTGAAGCACAGGTAGTGAATACGCCATACTGCGAGGAACTGTGGCAGGAGATAGAGGCGTTAGGCGAAAGGTTTCGCAGTGAACTAACTACCGAGTCGCTGAAGGATATGACGAGCATAGCGGCCACCCGACGAGTTTATAAGGCCTGTGGCAAAGACCCCTCGCGCTATCGCCCTGCGTCGGAGGCTCTAATACGCCGCATGCTGCAAGGCAAGGAACTGTATCAGCGCGACACATTGGTGGACCTCGTTAACCTGGCATCTATAGCATACGGTTACAGCATCGGAGGGTTCGACGCAGACAAGTTCGTAGGCAACACGCTGACGTTGGGCATCGGGCGTGAGGGTGAGCCGTATGAAGGTATTGGACGTGGTCTCCTGAACATCTGCGGCTTGCCTGTCTATCGCGACGCAGAAGGTGGCGTCGGCACGCCAACCAGTGACAACGAGCGCACAAAGATGACGTTAGACACACGCCACCTGGTAGTGCTCATCAACGGCTACGATGGCAACGAACAGCGTGTGCGTGAGAATGCCGAGTACATCCAACAATTGCTGCGCAAGTATTGCCAGAGCGACGGCGGCTCGTACTTCGTCTACAAATGACGTGTTAGTCCATCACCTTACGGGCTGAGCGGCGCTCTGCTCCCTGATGTGTGGCCGACAGCAGGGAAGTGTCGAGCCGACAGCAGGGAGGAGAGTGACGATTAGCAGGGAAGGTGACGGCACATAGCAGGAAAGGAAGTCGGAAACATAAAAATAAGGGCACCTGCCTCACGCAGGTGCCCTCTTTCAAACTAAAATTAAAATCTTATATTATGTGTAACGTTATTCTGCTGCCAGACAATTTGTAAACTTGAGTTCAGTCAAAGTAACATTATTGCCTTGGAAAGTCATGAATGCCGGGAAGTAATAGTCATTGCTGACAGCATCTACAAGTTTATTTCTGAGTGCAGTATCAATCAACACATTAATATCCATAACATCGTTTTTTGCCCATACACTTGTGCTATTGTTACTTACCTGATCAACAATTCCCGCGCCGGAATTACTTGGACCAATCTGGAAATACCACGATTCGTTGTTATCACGATTTGCATTAATCCTTACTTTACCAACCAGTCTTGTTGTACCGGCAACTATTCGTTTCACATATCCACGTGCTGTTGATTGGTCCGTCACAATACCACCATTATTGTCAATTGAATTTGTTATCAAAGTAATTGTCGATGTTGCAGATTTGTTGCCACCAGTACTACTAGGGTTCTCGACCGTGACATACTTCAGAATGAAGTTGATTCCCTGTACTATGAGGCCACCAGACAATAGGGCTGTTGCCTGATCTTGTGTCAGTTCAAATTCTACCGTAACAGCTCCATCAGTACCCTTCGTCCAATGGGTTTGGGTTCCAATAACCGTCCAGGGATTGCCTACTGCAATCTGAACCTGCCATGAATCGTTACCTTGCTCAAAGCCAATACCAGCAACACGAATCTTAGTCTTGTCAGTCAGACCCGAAAGACTGCTGCCTGCAACACTAAACTGGTTGTTGCCCCAGTTTGCCATATTTTTGCTCTGACCATTTCCGCCAAACAGAACCGTTCCCGCAGGCTGCGAAACGGAAGGTAATGTTGTGGCTTGATAGCTTAACCTATAGACTGTAAAATTGCCACCAGTGATGCTCAGCCCGTTGAGTCCCATCTGCTTGGGAGTGAGCGTACACGACTTAACAACACCTGCTGCGGAACGAGTAGCAACGGTCGTTGCCTCAACACCGTTGACATATACGCTACCTTCGCCCGTACCATATACATAAATGGTGGCTGCTGGAGTGTTAGAGATGTCGTAAGCGTCAACGGTCAGATTACTATTACTGCTTAGTGCTGTCGTATTAACGGCAACCTCGGTACCCGTCAGAGTGCCAAAATTCGGTGCATCGCCGTCACTGCCGCCGTCATTGGTGTTTCTATTGTTGTTACCGTTATTGCCGCTGTTATTACCGCTGCTATTATTACCAACACGCTGGGCACCGAGTCCGCCGATGACGGTAATGCCAGTGATATATATCTGGGTGCCATTCAAATCTCTCGACAGCTGGAAGCTGCTGTAGCCAGCCATATCGGAAGGCACAGAGAAAACGAAGGTGTTTGGTTTGGCATCATAACTGATGTTGTTATAATCCTGCGTCTGTGCGACAACATAGCCATTACACTTAATGTAGAGCGTGCCCGCTGCATTGTCGACGTTTTTGCGATAACCCGTGATGGCTATCTGGTCGCCTTCTTGCAGAGACTGTCCATTTCCGAGCGTGATGGTAATCTGATTTTCCCCATCGACAAACAATGCCGGATATTCAAGATTCATATCGGCCCAGAATTTTTCTATCGATCCTCCCCAATTATTTATACTAAAATTCGAAACGAATTTAAGGTTATAGAGGTTATTGGGAGTCAAATCTCCCCAAGGCGTAGCTATTGTTGACACCCAATTACTGAATCGGGGGAATCCATTTTGTATTTCCACGCGCTCAGGAATCCAAGGTGTTCCCACAGGAGCTAAGAACTTCTGGGGCACGCTACCCCTAATGGCCTGCAACTCTGTCACTTCTGTACCCATCTTCACCACAATGGGTATGTTTTTCAAATCAACATAGCTTGGGTTATTGACTGTAAATTTGACAGGACTAACTCCGTTATTGAAGTTAGAATATCCGGAATTGTTAGGGCTCACGCCTTCCACATAGGTATTAGCCATGATGGACTTGTCGATGCCCAGCTTCTGGTTGACATTCTCTCCTGCGGCAGAAATGGCAATCGTTCCACCAGCAGCCAGCAGGTTAATGTCAGTCTTATTGTAAGTATAGCCCAGAAATTGCTTATTATTATAGTCGTACACTCTGTTCTTATTGCTGTCGAGAGTATATGGCACCTTATAAGTTTTCGTCACATAGGTGAAGGCATCGAACACTACGTCGTTGTAGTCGATATCTGATCTCTCTGACGATCCTAAGTCCTCGCAGAAAATACGTCCGTCAACGATTTCCTGCACGGTAATGATTTCGGCGTTTTCAGTAGGAATATCTCCACCGTCTTGGCGCTTTGCCTCAGTCAGCGTCACAATCCAGTCGCTGAAGTAGCCGTCAGCGCAACCACCAACCTTAACCCACTCACGTAAGCTTTTGTTATCAACGGGCAGATAGCCGTCAGCAAGGAGACCGTCGATGACACCAGTGTTCAGCTGTTTGCCAACGTAAGCATTGTTGTTGTTTGCATCGTAAACATCAGTATAAAGTTGTGCATCAGTAACTGTCCTCTTATCACCACAATAGCGGTTCATCTGGTCGCTCAGCATCTTCACGGGCTGATTATTGTACTGATAGACATAGTCGGTCTGCATCGTACCATTAATAATAAAGTTACCCCAGATGGTCAGGTTCTTCACTGCATTATTTTCGGTAGCATAGCATTGGTCATCAACCATCTGCTCGAAGTCGAAGCCCATGAACGAGCGGTTCCAACCGTCGTTAAGGCAATTAGCTTCCTCACCCATTGCCTGCATAATGGTCGTATAGCTCACCAAGCCGGTGTAGTTAGTATGACACAACGAGCCGTTACTGTTAAAGTAACCAAAATGCTTCGTCGTTGAATTATGCATATACATAATCTTATCAGTATGGAAAGGACCGTCATTGGCATTACCGCCATTATCCAGCACGTGATCGTTCTCGCTGCAATCGCCATGGTTGAAGTTATTAATGTGGTCAACAAAACTACCATCAATTGCAGCCAGGTGATCCATATAATCTGAAGCTATGAGGTAAGTTGTACCGTTAGCAGCCATATATGCCTCGGGGGTAGCACATCCCTGAGGTACATCAGTATGTCCCTTATACACCTGCTGGATAAAGTAGTGCGTCCACTGAGGATCCTCATAACCAAGATTTCGATGAGTCTGGAAATATTTCTTAACCACAGCAATCTGTGCTGGAGTAAGGGGAGGAGGAACCTTCAAGCCACCATAAGCCTTGTTGGGGTCTGCCCACTCGTTAGCGTTAGCATTCTCAGAACGCGTAAACGCACGGGTTGAAATGCCAGTGCCGAAACCCCAATCATGCTGTGGGTTTGGTGTACCATAGGTTTCTATGAAAACTTCATTAAATGCCTCTGCCTTGGCTTCAATCATAGAACCCGAGAATTCATCGCGCGAACAACTGGATGTTAAATAGGCCGTCGTGAGCAGAGCCAATAATCCTATTCCAAAAAACTTTTTCATTCCGCTCATAAGATTTTAATTTTGTCTTGTTACGTAACTTAATTATCAATTGATGGTGCAAAAATACAAAGAAATTCCCTAAGTAAATGCATTTTAGTGTTAAAATCTATAAAATTGCGAAAAATAATGGTCATTTGTCTATAATATTTTGTAATTTTGAAGCCAAAATAGTAATTTTGGGACCAAATTAAGACACTTTTTTGAATTAAGCAAGATGAAAATGACCCACTCATTGATAAAGACGGCCTTGGGGGCAATGGTGCTTCTGAGCGCAATGGCTTGTACTACAAACTATTATGACGAGGAGAAGTATAATGAATACATCAAATACAATTCTCCAGTAGACAGCGTAGACCAATATCACCAGTGGAGACTGACGGAAGAGCGCTCGTACAAGATTACAGCCAACGTCATTCAAGATGTTGAGAAGGTGATGCTGCTGACTGCCAACCCGCTGTCCAGCACGAATGCCGAAGTGATGAACGAAAGTGTGATTGCCAAAGGGGAGTCGAAATGGATGATGGTCAGTGTGCCAATGATACAGTCTACACTCTATGTGGCACTCGTCGATAAGGATGGCATCTACTACGTAAAGTCCTTCCCTGTAACACAGACGGAGGTTAACTTTTCCGGTGGTATCAATACAGGAACTCCGATTGGAACCCTGAAACCACAGACCTATTCCTATATTTACGAAAAGGACTTTCCGTTGGTTGGTGATTACGACTACAACGATCTCGTATTCCGTATCGGTGTGGAGCATACAACACCCAAGCAAGTGGTGGTTCACGTAACGCTGTCGGCTGTGGGCTGCGACGTTCAGCTTGCCGGATATTTCAGGGTGATGGGTTGCAAATTTGACGATATTGATAGCGTCACGACTGCCAATGGCAAGACGTTTAACGACAATTTGCCAGCGGGTTCGAAGAATCTGGTACACAACTACGACCTGTTGATTTGTAGTACGAAGAATCAACCCGTCATCACGGTGTGTGCCGATGCTCACTGGGCAATGGACCCCTATCAGTCCATCATGGAAAACACGGGTGCGATAGCCTTGCGCAAATACTATAATACGTCTTTGGACGCTAGCCCAGAGTATGAATCGAGAAATTCCGTCAGCCAGAGTTATATTATCTATTTCAAAGACTCTACGATAGCTGAAAACATAACGCTCGAGGAAATCGACCCGTTTATCGTCAAAAACTACAACAGCGGCGTATATGAAGTCCATCTCGACGAGTTGAAAGCCTCTCAGGTGTTGTATAACTATCAGGTAGAGTTCAAAATCAAAGACCTGCCTTGGGCATTGCTGATACCATCTAATGACTTCAAATATCCGCTAGAGGGTGTACAGATCGGTTTCTACAAACGCACGGATACCGGTGTGGTATTCAGTGATGGAGCATATAAAACCACAGGCCACGCGTTTGGCGCATGGGTGGAAAACCACAAGGCAGCTCTTGACTGGTACAACTACCCTGACGAAAGTCAAGTCTGGATATTCTAACAGCTTTTATTCTAACGTAGCTGCCTCAAGTCTATTTGCTTGTAAGCAACACGCTGTCGTCGCCATGTGTAGATACAGTGTAGTGTGCCGTCACGACCTTGGATGATGGCAGGATAACTGTATTGGTCGATGGGCGAGTCCTCCAGCGTCAGTACGTGGCGCCAATGCATGCCGTCATCACTAAGTGCTATAGAACAGGGTGTTCGCACACCTTTCTTGGTCAGGGGTAACGTCTCGAAATTATTGTAGATGAGCGCGTGGCGACCGTCTTTTAGCGTCACAGCATCTGTTCCGCTCTGGTTGTTCTCTACTTCTGTGAGGATCACAGGCGTCCAAGTTTCACCATTGTCTGATGAGAACGAGGTGGCAAGACGGGCATTATGTGTACGCATCAAGACTTGCAGACGACCATCCTTTAATTTTAATATCGAGGGCTGGATGCAGTCGATAGGATGACGCTCATTGTCATCCGTCTTAATGGCTTCCGTCGATTCCACAGGGATGTATTTCCAATTCAGTTCACTGACAGGTTTGTCCGTTTTCCAAAGCCCATCACTCAAGTCGAGAATCTCCATGTGGAAGCGCCAACCGTTATCCTCAGTAGACGAAGGACACAGCAGACGATTGCCAATCAGTTCAGGTTTGTTCTTGATGGGTCCGAGGAAAGCACGACCTTCTGAGTCGTAGCCTAAAGGCTCCTTATCGCTCCACGTCTTTCCTCCATCCTTCGACTTCGCCAACCAACCAGTCCAATCACCTACGCTACTGCCTATTTTGAAGAAGAGCCATAGTTCACCATTGGGCATTTCGAACAGCACAGGATTCCAGCACGACTTGCGCTTCAGTGTCGTGGGAACATTCTGTAGGCGAGTCGTCTTAGTAATGTAGTCGTAGGTATCCTCGTCGCGTGTGCCTTTTTTTGCGGCCAAACCGCAAAGCACACGACGAATTGGTCCCGCCGTTGCCGGTGTCGTGTCGTCCTTCATTCCAGAAAGACCGGCAAATCTGGCGCGTGCGTCGTTAAGGTCCAGCACACCATCAGCAGCAAGAATAGGAGTACTCCACTTGTTGGAGCCTTTCTTCTTGATATTTACATAGATGCATACATCTGGATCTTTCTCGTGTGTGCCACCGAAGTATGCAGCCACTAAGTCACCTTTCTTCGTTTCCACAATGGTTGAGGCATGAGCCTCTGGGAAGAATGTTCGCTCGTAGAGGAACTCATCCTTCATGATAGCTGGATGCGAAGTTGGAATATCGCAGCTAAAGTCGTAAACACCAGAACCTATTTCTTTTGTCGTACCATCAGGCAGATAGACAGTGGCTGTTGTGTTGCAGGGAATTACCACGTGCCAATCAAGGTGCTGCAGGTTTTTCTTCCAGTGACTTGTAATGCTTCCATAGGGTGAGTCAAAGCTTACATTCGCCCATTCGCAGTCTTGGATGTCGAAGGCAGGCTTCAGTACAATATGTTTGTAAGCATCTGTGCTTCGTATTCCTCCTAAATATTGGTAACACCATGTGAGCAGGTCGCCTAACAACATCACGTGGTTGCCGCTGTTCATCTTTGGATTGGCCTTGTCGCCATTCCATAATTCCCAAATGGTTGTCGCCCCCTGCTCCGTCATATAACCCCACGACGGATAGGTACGCTGTGTGGCCAAGAGATAGGCTACGTCGCTGAAACCATTATCGCTCAGACCTCTGAGGAGCCAAGAGATGCCAATGACACCACACGACACGTGGCCTTTGTTTTGAACACAGATGTTTTCCACAATCTGCTTTACCACATCTTCCTTACAGTCATCAGGTACAATACCCAGCGCCAACGGCAGCACATTCGCCGTCACCGTATTATTACCATAATATATAGAGTCAGGATAAAGCACGTGACCAGGACGAGGACTGGTGCCTCGCTTGATGGTCAGAAACTGCTTGTTGAAAGCCTCCGTCATCTGTTCACGGATAGGTTGCCACAGTTCCTTCTCGCAACCCCACTGCTCCATCAGTTGCAGTGTACGGATGATATATGCTGTAGAGATGAGCGTTACATCCGTCTGTCGCGCAGGATCTTGCGAGTGGATGAGTTCCAGCTTTTCAGGAGGTACACACCAGTCGGCATACTTTCCGCAATGGATGATACCGTCCTTGGAGTATTCCTCAATGATATGTTGCACCCATTTCTTGATGGCTGGATAGCTTTTATCGATGGCCTCGCGGTTACCGTATTGTCGCCAAAGCATATCACAACCAAAAGGCAAGGCCGCTGCCCACGCCACATCGTCGCTGTAGTAGTTCCAGAATGCTGGCGCTACGTCAGGGACACATCCGTCTGTGCGCTGGGCCTCACAAATGTCACGCATCCATTTTGTATAGAGACGCTCGTTGTCAAATAAGAACGACTCACCCAACGAACCCATCGTCCTATCACCCAGCCAAGGCTGACGCTCGTCACGTTGCGGACAGTCGACAGGCATTCCCTTATAGTTGTCCAAAACACCCCACCAGGCATTCTTCATCACTTTATTCAAGATAGTATCAGAGCATTCAAAATGGCCCGTAGTTGCCATCTCGTCAGCCACTACTTCTGCGATGAAATCGTCTTTTTTTGCATTTTTCAGTCCAATAACCTCAGCATACTTAAAACCATGATAAACGAATGTCGGAGTCCACCAACGGCCGTCTGCTCCTTCCTCGCCGCTGCAGACATAAATGTCTGTCGAGCGGGCATTGCGGAAATTGTCGCGGTAGAGCGTGCCGTCGGCGTTTAACTTTTCGGCATAAACGATACGGATGGTGTCGCCCTTCTGTCCTCGAACACGAATCTTCAGCCATCCTGCAATATTTTGATCGATTTCAACGAGATTTCCTTTTATGGATGCTGGTCGTATTTGTTGTAACACCTTCATGCCTGGCGTCATCTGAGCCCGAAGATAAGCCTGAGGAATATCCGTACGTTCAGCCTTCAACCATTTCGAATCGTCATAGCCTACCTTACTCCAGCCCATCATCTCCATGCGGGCATCATATTCCTCTCCGTCGTATTCGTTATTGGCGCGGATAGGTCCCTCAGCAGTAATCTTCCAGCCCTTGTCATCGGTCTGCAAGCGCTGGATGCTGCCGTCCGTATATTCGACAACGACATTGATGCGGCATTTCGGATAGCCAAAAGTATGAATCTTATACGGCTTATGCTGTTGCATAGGGAAATAACGGCCGTTGCCAAGGACAATGCCGAGGCAGATGTCAGATGTATGATGTAAGATGTAAGATGTCACGTCATATGTATTGTAATAGATGGTCTTCCGATAGTCGCTGGGCACAGGCGTCAGCACTTTGTCGCCCATACGCTGACCATTGACGTAAAACTCGTGCAATCCGATGCCAGCGACATATGCCGTTGCTCGCTTTATTGCTTTGTCCTTCAACTGAAACTCCTTGCGCAGATAGCGTGCAGCCATGCGTGTGTGCATACCTCTTTCTTCACAAGGCAACAGTTGTTCCAAACCTATCCAATAGCCGCTCCATTTACCCTCGTCCAACAGTCCGACACTAAAACACTCGTCGCTGCTCCAGTCGGACTCACCAACAGTGGTCCAAACCTTAACCTTCCACGTGCAAGCTGTATTGCTCTTTAACTGAGAACCGCCATAGCGCACCCACAGCTGTTGGTCGCTCTCCACACGCCCAGAGTTCCACAACTCGCCCTGATCGCCGCTGACAACTATCTGATAAGCCGTTTGGCACACATTTTTTTTATCGCTGGTAATCTGCCACGAGAAACGTGGCTCATTGGTGTCAATACCCAGCGGTTTGTCCAAGTTCTCAACGCGCAAGTTCGTCACTTCCACTTTGGCAAAAGCCAACAAGGGCAGCAGAGCAAACAAAATAATAAGAAATCTTTTCATACGTATAATCTGTGATTGCAACGCCACACTTTGTACCTTTAGGTCAAAGAAATCCGTAGTTCATTCATTCAGGTCACGTTCTTTTGCCTTGTAACCATCAGGCGACAATTCCGTCTGATCTTTCTTCAGATAGTCTTTGGTGCTGTCAATGGCGATAAGTACACCATCCTCCACACGAGCTGACTGTGGATGATAGCGAAAGGTGAGCACCTTGTTGTCGAATTCGCCCAGATACTTCAACTGGCCTGTCGCAGATGTCATCCACCAAACATTTTTCTTCTCGCCACTGATTTTTGTCAGGTCGAGCTTCATGTTGTTATTATTGTAATTGTAAACGAGCAGATAGTCGTTGCCGCGCGTTGCAATCAGACGATTGTATTTCTCACCATTCTCCAAAATAACACTTTGATCTGGAACACGCTCAAAATAGGGGAACGACAGGATGAGCCGCTTCAGATATTGCATCTGGTTGTAGCCAGGATCTTTCAGCCCCTGATACCACGCCTTCACGTCACCAGCATCACCATAACTCGTGGGATAACCAGGCTTCAACATCTGCATGATGGCATTATGACCATAGGTATGACCGCAACTTCCCGCGAACATGCTCCAATAGGCGTAGCGGCGCACGTCGTAATCCTTCCAACGCGGCTCGTTAGCGTCGTGCAGTCCCATAGGGATGTCCTCATACGAAGGCTCAGCGTCCAATACCGGCTTGATGGGGTTGTACTTCCACGTGGAGTCGACATACATCCAGTTATCCTCCTCCGTATTGTCAGGAATAGGATAGTCGGCATTGCCCATGCGCTGTCCGTAGCGGCGATGTCCGCTCTGGAAAGTATGGAAGTCAATCCATGAGGCTTTTGACCACCATTTGGCAGAAGTGTAACGTCCACGAGGATGATAGGTCATGAGGTGGTTCTTATCTATTGACTTGATGGTTGTTGCCAATGCCTCCCAAACCTCAGGCTTGATGTCACCTTGGATGTCGCCACCCATAAACCAGATGATGTTCTTCTTGTTCTTATAGCGATTGGCGAGGAACGTGCCATACTTCTTAGCATCCTCCACACTCAGTTTGCCGTCCTTCACCAATCCACCCCAGATACACACCATACCGATATAGATACCGTGCTGGGCAGCCATATCTACAATATAATCCATGTGGTCCCAATAGCCATAAATGCCTTTCTGGTTAATATCTTTGAAATTCCAACCATCAATGTTTGACATCTGACCATAGATATTGTAAGCAGGAACGCCATCAATCGTTTGTACTTGCACAACGTTATATCCTGCTTTGGCACACGATTGCAAATACCATTCCGCCTCGGCCCTGTCGAGTCGTTCTGGTAATAGCCAACCCGTTTCTCCTAACCAGAAGAAAGGCTGCCCGTTTTCAAACTGCAGATAACGCTGGTTATCCGATACCTTTAACTTGCCATTGTCCCATGGCTTGTTTGCTGCCTGTGCCGAAAGTATCGACAACATCAGGCAAAGCATCATCAGTATTCTTTTCATACGCTTTTTTGTTCTTTATTTAAAAGACTGACAAAGGCCGTTTTTGTCGTCATCCTAAAGGATGGGAGAAAATGTTAAGCAAGCGAAAATGTTAAGAAATCTAAAAATCTTCTATATAAATAAGGTGTAACCAAAACTTTTCTCTACTTTTGCAGCCCGAAAGTCGACGTCAGTCAACTTTTCAATCAAAGAAAGTCGAGAAGAAATAAAATAAAGACAAGTATATGCAAAAGAATTTGGTAATCGTTGAGTCGCCTGCAAAGGCTAAGACCATTGAAAAGTTCCTGGGAAAGGAGTATAAGGTAATGTCGAGCTATGGTCACATTCGTGACCTGAAGAAAAAGGAGATGAGTATCGATACGGATACGCTCGAACCTGAATACGAAATTCCTGAGGAAAAAGCTAAACTCGTCAAGGAACTGAAAACGAATGCCGAGAAAGCCGAGAAGATTTGGTTGGCATCCGATGAAGACCGCGAGGGAGAAGCTATCTCATGGCACCTGTGTGAAGTACTAGGGCTGGATGAAAAGAAGACGAGTCGTATCGTATTCCACGAAATTACGAAACCGGCTATTCTGAAGGCCATTGAGACTCCGCGTCATTTGGACATGAATCTGGTGAATGCCCAGCAGGCTCGTCGCGTACTTGACCGTTTGGTGGGCTTCAAACTCTCGCCAGTATTGTGGCGAAAGGTAAAACCAGCCTTGTCAGCCGGTCGTGTGCAGAGTGTTGCTGTACGTCTAATAGTTGAGCGCGAGCGTGAAATCCAGAGTTTCAACAGCGAGCCATACTATAGCGTCAATGGTATCTTTGCCCTTACCAATGCCGATGGTTCGCAGACAGAGGTCAAGGCCACACTTGCCCAGCGTCTGAAAACCCACGAGGAAGTGGAACAGTTCTTGGAGAAGTGCAAGGATGCTTCATTCACTATCGAGTCTGTGGTCAAGAAGCCCATGAAGCGTACGCCCGCTCCCCCCTTCACCACGTCGACGCTTCAGCAGGAAGCTGCCCGCAAACTGGGCTTTACCGTCAGCCAGACGATGATCGTTGCCCAGCACCTGTACGAACACGGACTGATTACCTATATGCGTACTGACTCTGTCAATCTCTCTGGCCTGTGTATCAATGCCAGCAAGGAGGAAATCACGAAACTCTATGGCGCAGAATATAGCAAGGTGCGTCAGTATCATACCAGTGCGAAGGGTGCTCAGGAGGCTCACGAAGCCATCCGTCCTACCTATATGGAAAATACCACCATTGAGGGTTCTTCGCAGGAAAAGAGGCTCTACGAACTGATTTGGAAGCGTACTATTGCCAGTCAGATGGCTGATGCAGAGATGGAGAAAACCACCGTAAATATCACTGTCAGCGGTGCTGAAGAATTCTTTGTGGCTCAAGGCGAAGTGGTAAAATTCGACGGTTTCATCAAGGTCTATCGTGAGTCAGTGGATGACGACGAACAGGAAGAAGAAAGCCACGTGCTGCCTCCTTTGAAAAAAGGTCTGGAACTGACCCGTCGTGAGATTCAGGCTACGGAGCGTTTCAGCCAAGGTCCGTTACGCTATACGGAAGCCTCGCTCGTTCATAAGTTGGAGGAACTGGGCATTGGTCGTCCTTCAACCTACGCTCCAACCATTTCTACTATCCAGCAACGTGAGTATGTCCACAAAGGCGACAAAAAAGGCGAGGAGCGTTTCTATACCATCGACACGCTGAAAGGCAAGGTGGTCACTCAGAAGAAGCGTAAAGAGATGGCTGGCTCTGATAAGGGCAAACTGTTGCCCACCGATATTGGTATCGTTGTGAACGACTTCCTGATGAAGTTCTTTCCAACTATTATGGACTACAACTTCACCGCTAAGGTGGAACAGGACTTCGATAAGATTGCAGAGGGTGATGAGAAGTGGACAGACATGATGAAGAGCTTCTATAAGAAGTTCGAACCTACTGTCGAGAAGACCATGAACGCTCGTCAGGAACATAAGGCCGGTGAGCGCCAACTGGGTAACGATCCCAAGAGCGGACGTCCTGTCTTTGTTAAGATCGGACGTTTCGGACCTGTTGTTCAGATTGGTGCTGCCGACGATTCCGAAAAACCCCGCTTTGCCCAGATGCCTAGCGAAAAGAGCATAGAGTCCATCACGTTGGAGGAGGCTATGGAACTGTTCCAGTTGCCTCGTACGCTGGGCGACTTCGAGGGCTCGCCCGTAGTTATTGGCACAGGACGTTTTGGCCCCTATGTGCTCCACCAAAAGAAGTACACCTCACTGCCAAAGGACGCTGACCCCATGGATATTACCCTCGAGGATGCTATTGCACTCATTAAGGAGAAGCGTCAGCAGGAATCAGAGAAACACCTGAAGTCGTTTGACGCTGACGGTAAGATGCAAATCCTGAACGGTCGCTACGGTCCCTATATTGCCTTCGACGGCAAGAACTATCGCATCCCCAAGGCCTTGCATTCCACTGCTTCGAAGCTGACCTTTGACCAGTGCATGGAAATCATCGAAAAGCAGAAGAAATGAGACGCATCATCCTCATTGGCTACATGGGTTCCGGCAAAACGACCGTAGGCAAGGCTCTCTCGAAAGAGACGGGTATGATGTTCTACGATCTGGACTGGTATATCGAAAGCCGTATGCACAAGACGGTATCGCAGATTTTTGCCGAGAAGGGTGAAGAGGGTTTCCGCAAGATAGAACACAACATGTTGCATGAGGTGGCAGAATTTGAGGACGTCATCATCAGCTGTGGCGGCGGAACGCCCTGCTTCTTCGACAACATGGATTACCTGAACCAGCAAGGTGACGTCGTCTATCTGAAGGCTACTCCCGAGACACTCTACAAGCATCTGCTGATGGCTAAGATTGAGCGTCCGTTGCTGAAAGGCAAGAGCGCTGAGGAATTGATAGCCTATATCACAGAACATCTGGAGCAGCGCGAACCGTTCTATCAGAAAGCGCGCTATACCCTTGATGCCAACGTGCTTGACGACTATGACAAGATCAGCATCAGCGTAGCGTCTATTCGTTCCCTGTTAAACCTATAAACAAACAACTCTAACATTCCTGATATTACAATGAAGAAATGGACCATCGATGACTCCAAGGAGCTCTACAACATCAACGGGTGGGGCACCAGTTACTTCGGTATCAACGACGAAGGTAACGTCTATGTGACACCGTGTAAGGACGGCACGCAGATTGACCTGCGTGAAGTGATGGACGAACTGTCGTTGCGTGACGTACAGTCACCAGTACTGCTGCGTTTCCCCGATATTCTCGACAATCGTATCGAGAAAACGTGGAGCTGTTTCAAGAAAGCCGCCGAGGAGTATGAGTACAAAGGCGAAAACTATGTGGTGTTCCCTATCAAGGTCAACCAGATGCAGCCCGTCGTCGAGGAAATTATCTCCCACGGACGTAAGTTCAATCTGGGCATTGAGGCAGGTTCCAAGCCCGAACTGCACGCTGTCATTGCCGTTCAATGTCAGAGCGACTCCATCATCATCTGTAATGGCTATAAGGATCAGTCGTATATTGAACTGGCTCTGTTGGCACAGAAGATGGGCAAGCGTATCTTCATCGTCGTTGAGAAGTTGAACGAACTCGATATCATTGCCCGTGAGGCCAAGAAACTGGGTGTTCGTCCCAATATCGGTATCCGTATCAAACTGGCTTCTTCGGGTGCTGGAAAATGGGAAGAAAGTGGCGGCGACGCCTCGAAATTCGGACTGACCAGTGCCGAACTGCTGGAGGCTCTCGACCTGCTTGAGAAGAAAGACATGAAAGACTGTCTGCGCCTCATCCATTTCCATATCGGTTCTCAGATAACGAAGATTCGTCGTATCCAGACGGCTCTGCGCGAAGCTTCGCAGTTCTATGTACAACTCCACAAGATGGGCTATAACGTTGATTTCGTTGACTGCGGCGGTGGTTTGGGTGTCGACTACGACGGCACACGTTCTCCTTCGAGCGAGAGTAGTGTCAACTATTCTATTCAGGAGTATGTCAACGACTGTATCTACACCTTCGTGGATGCCGCCAACCGCAACGAAATCCCCCATCCCAACCTGATTACGGAGAGTGGCCGTTCGTTGGCTGCTCATCATTCCGTGTTGGTGATTGACGTGTTGGAGACGGCTTCATTGCCTGAGATGCCCGAGGAGTTTGAACCTGATGAGAACTCACACCAGTTGGTGAAGGACCTCTATGAGATTTGGGACAACCTGTCGCCTCGCAATGTACTCGAGGACTGGCACGATGCCGAACAAATTCGTGAAGAGGTCCTCGACCTCTTTGCACACGGTATCGTAGACCTGAAGACGCGTGCTGAGATTGAGGCCATGTATTGGAGCGTCTGTCATGAGATTCACGCCTTGGCCAAGAACCTGAAGCACGTGCCTGAGGAACTGATGAATATCGATAAGCTGCTGGCAGACAAGTACTTCTGCAACTTCTCGCTATTCCAGTCGTTACCTGACTCATGGGCTATCGACCAGATATTCCCCATTATGCCCATTCAGCGCCTCAACGAGCGTCCTACACGTAATGCCACCATTCAGGATATCACGTGCGACTCGGATGGTAAAATTGCCAACTTTGCCACCAACCGCCATAACTCGCACTCGCTGCCCGTTCATGCACTGAAACGTAACGAGAAATACTATCTGGGCGTATTCCTCGTGGGAGCCTATCAGGAAATCTTAGGCGATATGCACAACCTCTTTGGCGACACTACTGCTGTCCATATCTCCGTGAAGGACGGAGGCTATCATGTCGACCAGGTATTCGATGGTGAGACGGTCGAGGAGGTTTTGGAGTACGTGCAGTACAATCCCAAGAAACTGGTTCGTCAGCTGGAAATCTGGGTGGCCAAGAGTGTTAAGACCGGCAAGATTACCCTCGAAGAAGGCAAGGAGTTCCTCAGCAACTACCGGTCGGGACTCTATGGTTATACTTATCTAGAATAACTAGAATATCTAGATCATCTAGAACAACTGGAATATGAAAGAAAAACTAACGATAGTAAAAGTAGGAGGAGCTGTGGTCGAGGACGAACTGCAGCTCTCTCAGTTGTTACGCAACTTCTCGGCCATCGAGGGAATGGCGGAGCGACTCGGCATCGAGACCAAAATGGTCAACGGACGCCGCATTACGGACAGCGATATGCTTGAGGTGGTAACGATGGTGTATGGCGGTTTGGTCAACAAGAACCTTGTGGCTCGTTTGCAGGCCAATGGTGTCAATGCGATTGGCCTGACTGGTGCTGATGCCGACATTATCCGCAGTCACAAACGCCCCATCAAAGTGGTCGACGGTTTACCCGTCGACTACGGCTTCGTAGGTGACGTTGACAACGTCGCAAACGAAACTCTCGCACACCTCATCGAGGCAGGCATCACTCCTGTGATGGCTCCGCTCACGCACGATGGCGAGGGGCATATCCTCAACACCAATGCCGACACCATTGCTTCAGAGACGGCAAAGGCACTGGCTCAGCAATACGACGTGACGCTGATCTTCTCGTTCGAGAAGAAAGGCGTGCTCTCGAATCCTGATGACGACGACTCGGTGATTCCCGTCATTACGCGTACGTTATTTGAAAAGTATAAAGCCGACGGTACTATCAGCGGCGGTATGTTACCCAAAATCGAAAATGCTCTCAGTGCTGTCGATGCTGGCGTCTCGAAGGTGATTATCACCCTCGCAACGGCTATTGACGGCCAGCACGGAACTATGATTAAGGCTAACAGCTAACTGCCAAAAGCCAACTGCCAATTGCCCTCGCAACGCCACACTCTTAAAGAGAGAACTGCCAATGATTAATTTCCAGTCCGACATCCTGCCGCTGAAGAATGAACTCTACAGAATGGCACTCCGCATCACGATGAATCCTGCGGAGGCAGAGGATGTGGTGCAGGAAACGATGATAAAGGTCTGGAACAAACGCGACAGTTGGGAACAGATAGACTCGATAGAAGCCTTCTGTCTGACCATCTGCCGTAACCTGTCGCTCGACAAGGTGCGACGCATGGACAATCTGACGCAGTCGCTGGATGCATCCATCCAACCCCACGATCAGCATGTGGCTTCCAATCCAGAGGAACAAACCATCCAGAACGACAGGGTCCGACTGGTGCGACAACTCATCAGTGCATTGCCTGAAAAGCAACGCAGCTGTATGCAATTGCGCGATATGGAGGGCAAGAGCTATAAGGACATTGCCACCATTCTCGACATCACAGAGGAACAGGTGAAAGTCAATATTTTCAGGGCCCGACAAACAATTCGCGAAAAATTTAAGAAATTCCTGTAACTTTTTGTTTTGACAAACGTCTTTAATATAGAGAACGGCCAAAAGCGAATAGCCAAAGGCCAAAAGCAAAGCAATATGGACTACAAGTACATCGAACAACTCATGGAGCGCTATTGGAACGCGGAGACTACCCTCGAAGAGGAGAGCATCCTGCGTACCTTCTGCCGTCAGGAGAACATACCTGCGGAGATGGAACCCATGCGCGCACTCTTTGCCGACGAGGCAAGCCACCAGACGTTGGGAGACGACTTCGATGCCCGTATGCTTGAAATGGTAAACGAAGAGCACGCTCCCAACAGCGTGGAGGCACGCACGGTGACACTCACCCAGCGACTGATGCCACTCTTCAGGGCCGCAGCCGTTGTGGCCATCATCCTCACACTTGGCAATGCCGCTCAGGCCCCATGGGATTCCACCTGGAACACCCCTGACGACTATGCCAGCAACTTGCAGGACGCTGATACTGTAGCGGCAGTAAGCCCTGTGCAGGTGGCTAATGTGGGCGAAATGACTGGCGATAGCACCAAGGTGCTGGCTCCGGCTCTGCCTACCGACTGAGATAATATTTCTATGCTTTCTCTATATTATTAATCAAGTTTATTCAAAACGCTATCCATGAAACCAATACGGGCTGCCCTATCTGATGTGTCAGGGGCAGCCCGTATTCTTGTTTCCTATACGCTTAGCGCTCGTCAGCTCTTTTCATGTTCAGGTGGAGCTGGTAGATAGCCGGCAGGAGGATGAGCAGCGAGAAGAACACCGCTAACACCACATGCATTTCCGACCCCTTGAAGATATCAACGAGTTTGATGTCAGGATTGGGATAGAGGGCGTACATCACAAATGCTGCACTGTTGTTTGACCAGTGATAGGCTACTCCCGGCAGTATCGACCCCGTGCGCCAATACATCCATCCCAGCAACAATCCGATGATAAAGGCATGAGGCATCTGCGCAGGATTCATGTGGATGAGGGCAAACATCGCTGCCGAGATGGCTATGGCGCCCCAAACGGATAGTTTCTGCGACTTCAGCAACTCCTTCAGGATGGCACCACGCATCACGATTTCCTCGCTCAGCGGTGCCAACAGTCCGATGGTCAGATAACCCCAAGGCGTTCCCAGAATGGTGTCAAATTCGTTCTCCATCACATTGGGCAGTTCGGGCATCTGTTCCTGCATCCAAATGGAAGGAATGAGTGCTCCCAACGACGCCATCACGCTCCACGCCAATACCGTCCAAGGCCGCGTGCGCAACCACTTGGGCGATACGACGGCGAAACGCGCCCATAGGAAGACTGTGATGACCAGCACGGCACATATAGCCGTCAGGGTAATCAGCATGGCGGCCGTCTTGTCGCTGCTATGAGTAACAAGGCTCCATACCGTTTGTATAATGGCACCACCAAGCAACTGGATGCCGATAAAAATAAGCAGATAGCTTAATGCTTTCTTCATAACAACTCTTTCTTAGCTTGTATTTCGTCTTTCTCTAACTGTTCGCGCAGGGCTTCCATACTGTCGAACCGGCGCTCTTCGCGTAGTCTGCTGACAAACTCGACACACAACGACTTGCCATAGAGGTCATCGTCGAAATCGAAGATGTTCACCTCCAGCGTCTGGTGGTTTCCGTCGAACGTCGGACGGGTGCCGATATTCATCATGCCTGCTTTCCACGTTGTGTCGTCGCCTATGCTTACCTTTACGGCATAGGCACCTGAGGCGGGTATCAGCTGGCACTGGTCGTCTGCCACGATATTTGCCGTAGGGAACCCCATCTGTGTACCGATATGCTCGCCATGTTCGACGCGGCCCAGCAACGCATACGGATGGCCCAGCAGTTCGTTGGCCTTGCTGATATTGCCTTCGGCTATCAGCTGGCGGATGAGGGAACTGCTGATTGCTCCCTCGGCTCGCAACTGGCGCACCTCGATGCCCAGTTCCTGTCCATAGCGCACATAGTCGTCGAAACCTTCCTCGCGGTTGTGTCCAAAGCGGTTGTCGTAACCCGTCAAAAGCACGCGCACGCCCCATTGGTCTCTCAGCATCTGCTCCATAAACTCCTTCGCCGTCAGGGCCTTCAGTTCAGGGGTAAATGCCAACACTTCCACGCGGTCAATGCCCGTCTGGCGGATAAGCCTGACTTTCTGCTCCAATGGCGTCAGCACCTGTTCCTGACGGGGTGAGTGATCAAACGTAATGCATAGCGACTGCAAACCCAGCGCACGAGCCTCGCTCACCACTTCGTGCAATACAAACTGGTGACCGCGGTGAACACCGTCGAACATGCCTATCGTTGCTACATATCCCTTCATGCCTTCCTCATTCTGACGATTAATCTATACACTTCGCCTACCCAGAGAACAGGCGACGTTCCAAGGATGATCCAACCCCAGCACGGCCATTCGAGCGGTACGGTACGGAACATCTTTCCCCCAAAGGTGACGATGAGCCACTGACCTGCCAGCACCATTGCCAGCACGAACAGGAATCCGCGACACGCCCACAACCTACGGAAGGCCGAATGGCACGAACCCAGACTGCGGGCATTAAACAGGTTCCACCACTGCAACATGACAAAGATGCAGAAGAAAATGGTCAGTTCCTTGGGATCGACGCCGGCTATGCGCTCAAAATAGTAGAGCAGGGCGAATGTCACCACAAAGAACAGTCCGCCAATGATGCCAATACCTCGTATCATCGGACGCGTAATGATAAACGCATCCTGCGAACGGGGCCGCTCTCGCATCACCTCTCTCGATGGCGGCAACGAGGCCAGCGCCATAGCGGCAAAGGTGTCCATAATCAGGTTCACCCACAATATCTGCGTGATGGTCAGCGGCATCTCCGTCCCCACAAAGGCACCACAAAGCACCAGCAGCAAGGCCGTCACGTTGACCACCAGCTGGAAGAAGATGAAACGCTGAATGTTCTTATAGAGCGACCGTCCCCACATCACCGCATGGACAATGCTGCGGAACGAGTCGTCAATGAGCGTGATGTCGCTGGCCTCCTTGGCAACACTCGTACCACTGCCTAACGACAGTCCTACGTGAGCGCGGTTCAGTGCTGGGGCGTCGTTGGTGCCGTCACCCGTCACCGCCACCACTTCACCACGTTGTTGCAACAGGGCCACCAGTCGTTGCTTGTCCGTCGGACGGGCGCGCGACATCACCTTCAGACCCTTCACCATCTGCAGGGCTTCGTCGTCGCTCAACGCAGCAAACTCCGCACCAGTGATGGTGACAGGGGACTGGTGCGTGTCATCGCAGGTGACATGACCCTGTCCCCTGTCACCAACGATTCCACACTGCTGCGCAATCTCCATCGCCGTAGCCGTTGTGTCGCCCGTCACGATCTTTACGTCGATGCCAGCCTGTCCGCATTGGCGGATAGCCGAAGGCACCTCCTTGCGCAACGGGTCGCTAATGGCCACAATAGCCAACAACTTGGCCCCCTGGGCTATGGCCAGCGTCCTCATGGCGTGCTGTTGCCATTCGGTCAGTTGCTGTTCGGCCTGTTGCCGTTCCTCGTCGGTCATCTCGCACATCGCCATCACAATCTCTGGCGCACCTTTTATATATACCGTGTCGCCAACGGTGGTCGACATGTATTTCCGCTCCGTCGAGAAGGGCTCGCGGGCCGTAATAGGGTGAGCTTCGCGCAATTGCTGATAATCCACTCCCTGTGCCACCAACCAGCGCAGCAAGGCCTGTTCCGTGGGATTACCCACATCGTGCGTCGCCGTCGTATTCAGCGCAATAGCATTATAGAGGTCTGAAGGCTGAAGGCTGAGGGCTGAACCTCCTCCATCAGACATCAGACATCTGACATCACTTACCGTCATCCTGTTTTCCGTCAGCGTACCCGTCTTGTCCGTACAGATACACGTCACGGCACCCATCGTCTCCGACGCCTGCAACTTACGCACGAGGTTGTTCGACTTCAGCATCCTTCGCATGTTCAGCGCCAAGGCCAGCGTGACGGCCATAGGCAAACCCTCGGGCACAGCCATCACGATGAGCGTCACAGCCATCATAAAGTACTTCAGCACCACTTCCGTCATGCCGACATAGTCCGTCGTGTGCCACAACTCGTCGGTCAGGATGTCGTGCACCAGAAATACCACGAATGCTGCCACAGACAAACCAATGCCCACCTTGCTAATCAGCTTGGCCAAACGGTCCAGCTGGATGTTCAGCGGGGTCTTCACACCCGTTATCTCCGTCGATTGGCGCGCCACGTGACCTATCTCCGTCTCGTCGCCCACGGCCGTTACGACATAGAGTCCCGAACCGCTCATCACCATCGACGAACGCAACAGCATGTCCTTCGGGTAAGCCTCCTCACCTCTGATGTCTGATGGCTGATGGCTGATGGCTGAACTTTCACCTCTTACCTCTAACCTCTCACCTCTCACCTCTTTATTGGTCATCGCCTCACCTGTCAGGCTCGACTCGTCGACCTGCAAATCGATGGCCTCCAGCAATTTTCCGTCGGCAGGAATCTCGTCACCCGTTTCTACCATGACGATATCTCCCACCACCACTTCGCGGCGCGGAATCTCCATCACTTTGTAATCACTCCCCTCGCCCTTAGAGTCCCCCTCGCCCTTTGGAGAGGGGTTAGGGGTGAGGCTCCTTATCACCTTCACCGGCTGCTCCTCACCCAACTGCGTCAGCACGTCAAACTTACGCGCTGCGTCGCGCTCAAAGTAGAAGCCCACCGTCGTCGCCAGCACCACGGCGGCAATGATGCCCACCGTTTCCAGGAAGTCCTGCTTCACGAAGGCCAATATCAACGACACGACAGCCGCAACCAACAGGATGCGAACCATCGGGTCTTCATATTTCTCCAGATAGAGTCGCCACATCGAGGGTCGTTTCGGCGGTGTCAGCACGTTCTGTCCGTGCTTCTCCCGACTTATCAGCACCTCCGCAGCACTCAATCCTTGTCGTTTCTTATCCATATTTGGGTGCAAAATTACAAAAAAAAGGTAAAATTTGGGGCGCGGAAGCAAATTTTTCACTTTTCACTCTTCACTTTTCACTTTTTTTCGTATCTTTGCACCCGCTTTCACACAAAGCACCGGACTTGTAGCTCAGTTGGTTAGAGCAACAGACTCATAATCTGGAGGTCCCAGGTTCAAGCCCTGGCTGGTCCACACTGAAAATCAGTAACTTACGAGCAATCGAAGGTTGCTGATTTCTATTTTTGCGATGGAACATTGTGCATACCTCCTGAAGGCTTTGGTATCTGCATTTTGTTCGCAAAATCCTCGATTTTTGTTTGCAAAGCGTAAAAAACTCCTTATTTGTATCTTATTTCTCTAATATTTTCGTACCTTTGTCGCTGGATTTCGCATTCGTGTGATACCCAAAGACATTGTGGGCAAGAGAAATGGCGTTCGCTATCTCATTCAATGACCTCGAAATGTAGGAAGTTTCAAGGAATAATTGTCAGAGAATGGATAAGGTGAGCGTTCACGTTATAGCGTGGACGAAACTTATCTGACAATTATGGCACTTCCTACAGCCACGAGGGAAAGATATGGGTTGTTCACGCTTTCTTTATGCTCAGTGTATTAGGAAAGTTTAACGCCCCGCAGCGTCATATTTCCACGATTACGGCGTATATATAATAAAAGGTAAAGACAAATAAGAAACAAACAATGAACAAGAAAACCATCATCAGAATCCTCATCGCCGTCGTGGTGATTATCGCCGTGAAGAAGGGCGTGTCGTTCGTCTACGACAAGATACAGGTCATGAACGCACCGACGATGCAGGAAATCAGCGAGGCGAACCCGTGGGCGGTGCCTGCCGACTGGTTCAAGACCGACACGATTACCATCAAAGGGTGCATCGAGGACTACGATGCCGAGCAGTTCGGCTTCACATCGATGGCGTGCTACTACACCGACGTCTTCGAGAAGGGCAGCACGGTGCTGGTGCTCGACATCGCCGACGACGGTACGTTCTGCAAGAAATTCCTC
>ONMN01000077.1 GCA_900318885.1 uncultured Prevotellaceae bacterium
TTATTGTAGATTTAGGTATAGTAAACTGAAAGATTACGTCTTATTTAGAGTATAATTATGCCAACGAACCTAAGTGAAATGAACCTCGAGGATACGATTTTTGCTTACCTGAGAGACAGATGACAACAGGGACTGGAACTGTGTCACAGGGTTAAAACATTTGAAGCATGAAGAAGATTCTAGGCATATTGGCATTATCGGTGTTCTTGTTGTCGTGTAATGGCAGGAAGAATGTCGATGAAATATATTCCAGTGACATAGAGGAGGTTGTTACAGACTCTATGCCACAGGATTCGCTTCACCACCCATCGCCAGATGAATTCGAGGATGGTCATATGCCGCCACCGCCTCCACCTGATGGTAAGCATCCCGATGGGCCACCACCGCCACCACCTGACGGAAAAGGGCGTCCTCCCCATGAGCCTGACAATATGCGTGGCTTCGACCCTGCGTCAGAGGATGACATGGACGACAACGGCATGAGCCGGTATATGGAGAATAATGATGACAGCGGATGGGACTGAACGATGGCTGACGTCTGATGGCTGAGGGAAGAAGTATAATTGATTGAAAATGACATCAGGGACAGGCATGAATGAGCCCTGTGCCAAGCACGGTTTGATCTTTATCTCTTGACAGGTGGGCGGCTCATTGGGTGAGGACGGAAGTTCATGGGATTATCGCGGTCGCCCCAAACCAGTTTCTGCAGCAAACCGCCAAGGGGCAGCTCAATCTTCGAGTCGCCAATCTTGATGTAGGGATTGACAATAGGTTCGGTAGTCCATTTGCCTGTCATGGGATTCACATACCGACGCACTCCGACGTTGGTTCCGAAGACGTTGCTGAAACGGATGTCGGCATAACCGCCAAAGGTGGAGGTGTTAACGTAAGGGCTCATGGCTGGTCCGACCATCATCTTGTTGGCATAATAGGAAGCGAAGGCGTGTAAAGTAACGTTTTTGCTCAGGTCGAAGCCTACCGTTCCGCCAAAACCATATTGGGTAGAAAGGCTGCGCTGCCAAGGCATCCAGTACTTGTCGGCCATGCCGGAGGCCGTAAAGTGCCAGCGTCCGAGGTCCTGATGTAACGTCAGGGCACCCGTAGAGATGTCCATCAGTCCGGGCAGGTGGTACGTGGACCCCGCAACTCCAATCGCAGCATTCTTCCAAAGTTGGAAGCCAACAGCACCCATCTTCGACGACTCTATGAAATCGTTGTGTTGTCCGTAGATGGGTTCTTTCATCTGTAAGGGTGTGGTGAACTGCGGGTCAAGATGCAGCTTCAGTGTGTCAGACAATATAACGTCGTTCGGAGCGTATGAACTGGTGGCGCTGTTGCCTCCCTGCAGAACGCCGTTATTCCCCTCTGTCTGTGCCAGAATCTTGGCAGGCAACAGCGTCAGGATGATTGCTATTACACCGATTCGATTCATATTCATCTGCAAAGGTACGAATAAGTGAGTAAAATACAAAGAAAAAAATCTGTTTTTTCTTTGTATTTCGCTCAATTTACACTACCTTTGCAGGAGATATGGCACAAGATAATGAATTGGAGATGTTTTCTCCGAAGAATCACCAATATGATCACAAGAATGAAATTTACAAGACATTTTATATTTCCGAACGTGAACGAGCTCGAGCAAAGCTCATGGTCGTGATTAAGTGAGTTCAGGAGAATAATAAAATCATTTGATATTATGAGACAATATGTAAGAATCCTAATAGTTTGCTGCCTTCTTGCTGTAGGCTGCCAACTTTCAACGACAGCACAGAACACCGTTCGCATTGATGCTACCAAGACGCATCAGCGTATCACGGGCTTCGGCGGTTTCGTCTGCTCGCCCTCGTTCCAGTATAACCACATGAGCAATGCGGAGATTGACAAGGTGTGGGGTGAGTCAAGTACGGTAGGTTGTAACATCATGCGTCTGTACATTCCTATTGGCAAGAACGCCTGGGTGCAGTCGCTGAATACGGCAAAGTATGCCAAACAGAAAGGACTCATCGTCTTTGCCTCACCATGGGGACAGCCTGCCGAGTGGAAGACCAATGGTACCAGCAATGCTAAGAACGAAGACGGCACAACGGGTAAACTGAAGAAAGAAAACTGGCCCGACTATGCCCAATATTTGGAGGACTATGTGCAGTATCTGCGCAAGAATGGCGTGGAGCTCGATGCTATCAGCATTCAGAACGAACCCGACTGGCCTGCATCGTATGCCGGCTGTCTGTGGGATGCCTCTGAGATTGCCGAGTTCGTAAAGACCTATGGCCCCAGCATCAGCACCAAGGTGATGGCTCCAGAGACGCTGGCTGTCAGTGACAGCTACGCCAACGCACTGAACAAGGACGACGTGCTGGCAGGCTTCGACATCTATGGCGGTCACCAGTATGGTGGCATCCAGTCGGCGTACAAGAAACTGGCGCAGAAGGGTAAGGAGATCTGGATGACGGAGTATCTGATTAACTGGAACGAGGTAGAGGGCAACACGCGCGACTTTGATTTCTCGAAGGACTTTTTCAATTTCTTCCGTGCCATCAATACCTGTATGTTGGGCGACTTCAATGCCTGGATTCACTATGCTGCCAAACGTTACTACGGCATGATGGGCGACGGCACAAAAGGCGCTGGTAGCAGTGGTACCATCACCAAACGTGGCTATATCATGGCCCACTTTGCCAAATTCGTGACAGGCATGACGCGTGTTGACATTGACTTCGGTGATACGGGACTCGAGGGTTCTGCCTATCTCTCCGTGACGGGTGATACCGTTGTGGCTGTCGTTGCCAATGCCAACCAGAACGATGTCGATATGACACTCGACCTGCCGTTCTATACACAATCAGGCTTTATCCGTACAACAGGTAAAAGTGGAAAAGCGCTACAGAAGAAAGACCTGACCTTTGACGCTGAGACCTGCCGACCTGTCGTCTCTGTTGCTGCTGATAAGGTCGCCACCATCCTTTTCATACGCAGCCACAACCGTCAGGTGTCCGACATGACAGGCAGCGCCGTACGCTTTGGTCGTTTGGATGATATGCAAACCACCAATTCGAAATTTGGTTCTAATTATCAATTGAGTGGAAAGACGAAGACCTTCGACTCCAGCAATTCGCTGATATCCACTCGTAAGAATGTCTCTGCAGGTTATATACAGCTGGACAACCGCTACAGTCAGTTGGTGATGCAGATCAAGAAGGTCACCACAACGAGTGCGCTCACAGCAGGTGCCACCACGTTATACTATGTCAATGCCGAAGGAAAGGCAGCGTCACATAACTATGGCCGTATAGACCTGAGTAAGGGCGAGAACTTCAGTCTCTTCTTCGACCTCTCGCCAGCTACACTTACAGATGGCTGTCAGGGACTGCTCTCGCTGACCTGCGACAACAGTCAGTCGCACCTCACCATCACTTTTGGCGACGTCTATCTCGCCAACGCCTCGTCGCCTTATTCGGCTAAGCTGGCAGGAGCTTTCGTTGCTGACGACAGCTATGTACTCGACTATCTGGGTGATGCTGCCTGTACCAGCATAGACATGACGCAGGTAACGGCACTACCCAGTGAGCTGCCCTGGACGTCAGGCAATCGTGTGGCCTACCTCTCTGCAGGCAATAGCGCTGGTCAGAATATTGTCGTTGGTGGCGAGTGTCAGTCGCTTGTGCTGACAGCCGATGGTGGGGATTTCCGTCCTGTCAGCAACTTCAATGCCCAGCAAGCCTCGCTCTCGCTCCGTGTTGAAGGCTGTCGCATGGTGACAGTACCCTTCGAGGCTGCTATCCCCGATGGCGTCAAGGCTTATCAGCTTGATGCAGACCTTCATCTCACACCACTCACCACCATCCCAGCCCACACGCCCTGTCTGTTACAAGCTCAAGGCGATATCGTACTTATGGGAACAGGCACCGTAGGCTATAGCACATCGCCTCTGGATGCTGTCTTCCGCGGAACCTACACGGCAGCGTCTCTTTTTGCCGGCGACTATGTCCTGGCTCAGCAGAATGGTCAATGGGGATTCATCCGTCTCACTACTGCCAGTATACTGCAGCCCTTCGATGTCTATGCCCAACTGCTTTCCACAGCGGAATTCTTGCCTCTACAGGACGAAGGGTCGGGCATTGAAGATGTGGTTAAGGGTGTAGCGAAGAAGAACGACACCATCTACGACTTGCAAGGCCGCAGACTGATGAAAGGCCATTTACAGCCAGGTCTGTATATCGTCAATGGTCGTTGTGTCATCATCAAATGATGCGCTGAGTCCCAGAAAAAATCAGGAATGAAAACAAGAAGAGCAAGACAATAACCTGTGCCGTAGAAAAGATGATACGAGAGAAGATATACAGGCTGGTAGAGCCAAGGAACAAGGAGAGCAAGGCATCTCGGGTCTATGACATTGTGATGCTGATTGCCATTGCAATAGGCATATTGCCGTTGATGTTTAGGACGCAATACAAGATATTCTGGTATTTTGACTTGATATCAGGATTATGCTTTATAGCGGACTATATTCTTCGATGGTGTACTGCTGATTTTGCATCAAAACGCAGTAAAGCGGCAGCATTTGCGATTTATCCATTTACCCCAATGGCCATTATTGACTTGCTGTCAATTCTGCCTATTTTCAACTTGTTAGGCCCTTCTTTCAAAATTTTCCGTGTATCGAGACTATTGAAGATCCTGAGGATTTTTAAGGTTATCCGCTATTTTGAGCCATTGGAAATCATCATGGCTGTCATTCGCAAGCAAAGCAAGATCCTGATGGCAGTATTTTCGTTGGCATTGTTCTATATTTTCATCACAGCTCTTATTATGTTCAATGCTGAAGAGCAGGTTGATCCTATAACGGGGAGAGTATTGTACGACGACTTCTTTGATGCCTTCTACTGGGCCACATGTACGCTGACCACCGTAGGCTATGGCGACCTTTATCCGATATCAGATACAGGTCGCGTCATCAGCATTATATCCTCTATGGTTGGTATCGCCATCATCGCCCTGCCTTCAGGTATCGTCACTGCCGGCTATATGGATGAGTTAAGATCGAGGAAAGAAAAGAAAGGTTTAGAGCACCTTGATAAGGGGCGGCTATAATGCAGGGATTTAAAAATAGAATAAAAATTTTGTATTTTGCTCGAAAATGCAAAAGAAAATAAGGTTTTCCCTTTGCATTTTACTCACTTATTCGTACCTTTGCAAAATGAAACCAAAATACAAAGTGAAACAATGAAGAAAATCCTGATTCTTATCGCGCTGATGGCCGCAGGAATGACGGCTGTGGCACAAGACAAACTGTATGCCGACGAGTTTCCGTTGGGCGACGTGACGCTATTGGAAGGACCGCTGAAGAAGGCTCGCGACCTGAACATCAGCGTGCTGCTGAAATATGACAACGACCGACTGTTGGCACCATACCTGAAGGAAGCCGGACTGACGCCGAAGGGTAAGTCGTATCCTAACTGGGACGGACTGGACGGACACGTGGGCGGTCATTATCTGACGGCGATGGCCATCAATGCCGCTACGGGCAGCAAGGAATGTCAGCAGCGCATGGAATACTGGATCAGCGAATTGCAACGCTGTGCCGATGCCAATGCCAAGAACCACCCAGCGTGGGGCAAGGGCTATGTGGGCGGCGTGCCTGGCAGCGACCGCATCTGGTCGGCATATAAGAAGGGTGACTTCGGACCTTATTACGGTGCGTGGGTGCCGTACTACAACCTGCATAAGATGTACGCCGGCTTGCGCGACGCGTGGGTGTATTGCGGCAACGAGCAGGCCAAGCAGCTGTTTCTGGGTTTCTGCGACTGGATTATCAATCTGACGGCAGGCCTCAGCGACGCCCAGGTGGAGCAGACGCTGCATACGGAGCACGGCGGCATGAACGAGGTGCTGGCCGATGCCTACGCCATCACGGGCGACGTGAAATATCTGGACGCGGCCCGTCGTTTCTCGCACAAGCGTCTGCTGCTGCCCCTGTCGCAGCGTCAGGACTGTCTGGACAACATGCATGCTAACACGCAGGTGCCGAAGGTGGTGGGCTTTGAACGCATCAGCGAACTGGCAAACCTTTATCCCATCAAGGCCTGCAGAAAGACTGATAATGGGCAGACGGTATGTGGCTCAACGAATACTGAGCCTTATCACGAGGCCGCCAGTTACTTCTGGGATATCGTGACCGGTGAGCGGTCGCTGGCATTCGGTGGTAACAGCCGTCGCGAGCATTTCCCCAGCAAGGAGGCCTGTCAGGATTTCATCGAGGATATCGACGGTCCAGAGACCTGTAACACGAACAATATGCTGAAACTGACCGAGGGTCTGCACCGCCGCAATCCCGAGGCACGCTATGCCGACTTCTACGAGCTGGCAACGTTCAATCACATTCTTTCGAGTCAGCACCCCGAGCATGGCGGCTACGTGTATTTCACGTCGGCCCGTCCGCGCCACTACCGCAACTATTCGGCACCGAACGAGGCCATGTGGTGTTGCGTGGGAACAGGTATGGAGAATCACGGTAAGTACGGTCAGTTCGTCTATACTCACGTGGGTGACGCGCTGTTTGTGAACCTTTTCGTGGCCTCCGAACTGAACTGGAAGGAGAAGGGCATCGTGGTGCGACAGGAAACACAGTTCCCCTATGCCGAGACGAGCCGTATCACCATCGCGCAGGGCAAGGGACAATTCCCATTGCTGGTGCGCTATCCCGGTTGGGTGAAGCCCGGACAGTTTAAGGTGACGGTCAACGGCAAGGCCGTCAACATCATTACCGGTCCGTCATCGTACGTCACCATCGACCGCCAGTGGAAGAAGGGCGACGTGGTGGAAGTGACTTTCCCCATGCACAACAGCGTGAAATACTTGCCAAACCTGCCACAATATGTAGCCTTGATGCACGGCCCCATCATGCTCGCCATGAAGACGGGTACGGAGGATTTGGCCGGTCTGATAGCCGACGACAGCCGTTTCGGACAGTTGGCCGTGGGCAAGAAGCTGCCCATCAACGAGGCACCCATCCTCATCAACAACAACATCGACGAGATTGCCGCACAGATAAAGGATATTGAAGGACAGCCGCTCCATTTCATGCTGGAAACAAAAATGGTCAATCGTCCATCGTCAGCGGCCAATGTGCTGATACCTTTCTTCGAGTTGCACGACTCACGCTACATGATGTATTGGCTGGCGCTGACGGAGGACAACTACAAGGGCTATCTTGACAATCTGGCCAAGAAGGAGCAGGAGCGTCAGGCTTTGGAGGCCCGCACAACCGACAAGGTGCAGCCCGGCGAACAACAGCCCGAGAGTGACCACTTTATGGAGACTGACGATTCGTTTGTAGGCAATACCAACGACGTATTCTTCCGCGACGCCCGTGACGGCCATTATTTCAGCTATCTGCTGCAGACTGGCGGACAGACGAACCTGGGTCTGCGACTGAAATACTGGGGCGTGGGTGAATGGAAGAGCCACGAGTTCGACATCTTCGTCGACGACGTCCTTGTGACTTCCGTCAACAACACAGGCAAATACCGCATCTCTGAATTCAAATACGAGACCTACCCCATTCCTGCTGAGGCCCTGAAGGGCAAACAGCAGGTGCGCGTAAAATTCGTAGCCAAGCCTCGCAAGCAGATTGGTGAGATTTACGAAGTACGTCTGGTGAAGGAGTAACCGGGCGCGGAAGCCCTAAGAAAAACAAAGAATCGCTAAGTATTGAACTTAGCGATTCTTTTGTTGGGGTACCCGGACTCGAACCAGGAAAGGCAGGACCAGAATCTGCAGTGTTACCATTACACCATACCCCAAAATTGCAGTGCATTTCTCGAAATGCGGGTGCAAAGGTACAGCTTTTTCTGAAACTAGCAAAATTTTTAGCCACTTTTTTATAAAAAAACGCAAAATTTTCATGTTACACATTAATATATTAAATGGAACAAACGACTCAATTAGTAGAAACAATTAAAAAAGGAATACAAGAGAAAAAAGGTCAGCGCATCGTCGTTGCCGACCTGCAAGGTATCGAAGGTGCCATTTGCAGATATTTCGTAATTTGTCAGGGCAATTCACCGTCGCAGGTGGAAGCCATCACCGAGTCGGTAGGCGACATGGCCCGCGAACAGTTGGGCGAGAAACCGTCGACGGTAGTGGGTTTGGAGAATGCCCAGTGGGTGGCTATGGATTATGGCGACGTGCTAGTACACATCTTTGTGCCCGACATGCGTGATTTTTACGATTTGGAACACCTTTGGGACGATGCGGAATTAACTCAGATAGAAGACATTGACTAATGGAACAGCAGAACAAACAAAATAACAAGCCCCAGATGAATATGCCGCGATTCAACATGAACTGGATCTACGGCCTTGTCATTATCGCTCTGGTGATGCTCTACTTTACGCAGGGCAACGAGAAATCGAGCGTCAGGACTGAGACGAGCTACTCGGACTTCAAGACGATGGTCATGAAGGGGTATGCGGAAAAGATTGTGGTGAACAAGTACGAGAACACCCTGCAGATGTATGTCAAGCCAGAGCACATCCGTGACGTTTTCCATCAGGGTGTCGACAAGACGGGCAAGGACCCCAGTGTCATGGTGGCCATCGGTTCGGTGGACCAGGTTGAGCAGTTTATCAATCAGGCCCGTGAGGAACAGAAGTTCAGCGGTAAGTTTGCCTACGACAACTCGAAGGAGAGCGAGTTCTTCAATTCACTGCTGATGAACATCCTGTTCTTCGGCGGCATCATCCTCGTCTGGATGTATCTGATGAGACGCATGGGCGGCGGTGGCGGTGCCGGAATGGGCGGTGGCATCTTCAGCGTGGGCAAGTCGAAGGCTCAGATGTATGAAAAGGGCGGCGACCTGGGCATCACGTTCAAGGACGTTGCCGGACAAGCTGGTGCCAAGCAGGAGATGCAGGAGATTGTGGATTTCCTGAAAAATCCGCAGAAATATACCGACCTGGGCGGTAAAATTCCCAAGGGAGCACTGCTCGTAGGACCTCCGGGAACTGGTAAGACGCTGTTGGCGAAGGCCGTTGCCGGCGAGGCTGGTGTGCCGTTCTTCTCGATGTCGGGTTCCGATTTCGTCGAGATGTTCGTCGGTGTGGGTGCTTCGCGCGTTCGCGACCTCTTTGAGAAAGCCAAGACAAAGGCTCCTTGCATCATCTTCATCGACGAGATTGACGCTGTGGGCCGTGCGCGTTCGAAGAATCCAGCGATGGGCGGTAACGACGAGCGCGAGAACACGCTGAACGCCCTGTTGACGGAGATGGACGGTTTTGGCACGAACAGTGGTATCATCACGCTGGCAGCGACGAACCGTGCAGACATGCTCGACTCTGCCCTGCTGCGTGCGGGCCGTTTCGATCGTCAGATACATGTTGACCTGCCCGACCTGAACGAGCGTAAGGAGGTATTCATGGTACACCTGAAGCCGCTGAAGCTCGACGAGAGCGTCGATGTCGATTTCCTCGCCCGTCAGACGCCAGGATTCTCGGGTGCCGACATTGCCAACGTATGTAATGAGGCCGCCCTCATTGCCGCCCGTTTCAATCGTGAGAAGGTGGGCAAGCAGGACTTCCTGGATGCCGTTGACCGCATCATCGGAGGTCTGGAGAAGAAGACGAAGGTGATGACGGAGGCTGAGAAGAAGTCGATAGCCATTCACGAGGCCGGTCACGCCACTATTTCGTGGTTTACGGAGTTTGCCAATCCACTGGTGAAGGTGAGCATCGTACCTCGCGGACGAGCTCTTGGTGCTGCGTGGTATCTGCCTGAGGAGCGCGTGTTGCAGACCAAGGAAGCCATGCTTGACGAGATGTGTTCGCTGCTTGGTGGCCGTGCTGCGGAAGAGCTGTTTATCGGTCAGATCTCGACAGGTGCCATGAATGACCTCGAGCGCACCACGAAGCAGGCTTACGGTATGGTAGCCTATGCCGGTATGTCGGACAAACTGCCCAACGTATGCTACTATAACCAACAGGAATACACGTTCCAGAAGCCTTATTCAGAGACCACCGCCAAACTGATGGACGAAGAAGTGCTGAAGATGGTGAACGAGCAGTACGAGCGTGCGAAGCAGATACTGACTGAGCACAAAGACGGTCACGCCCAACTGGCGCAATTGCTGGTAGAACGCGAGGTTATCTTCGCTGACGACGTAGAGAAGATTTTCGGCAAGCGTCCCTGGACCAGCCGTGCGGAGGAACTTATCGAAGCCCAGCAGCGTGCCGAGGCCGAGGCAATGGCCGAGCGTCGTGCCAAGGAACTCGAGGCAAAAGGACTCGAGGCCAAGGCGAATGGCGAATCGGGCGATACGGATCAGTCGGATAGCGCAGAAGCTTCGGAGAATAACGAAACCAATAACTAAAGCGATATGAAGAATCTAATCATTCGAACCATCACAGGCGTCATCTTCGTCGCAGCCATCGTGGCGTCATTCCTGCGTCCTGATGCGATGGTGCTGTTGTTTAGCATTGTGACAGGACTGACCATTTGGGAGTTTACCGGACTGGTGAACGAACGCGAGAACGTCACCGTCAACCGCTTCATCTCTACGGTTGCCGGCGTGTACTTTTTCTACGCGATGACGTATTTCTGCAGCGATGTCTACGGCGGCATTGCCAAGAGTGTGGTGTTCATCCCCTATCTGGTGACCATCATCTACCTGCTGATATCGGAACTCTATCTCCGGCACAACGACCCCATAGAGGACTGGGCATACACCATGCTCGCACAGATGTATATCGCCCTACCCTTCTCACTGCTCAACGTACTGGCGTTTACGGCTACGCCCAACGGGGAAATCACGTTTAACACGCTGTTGCCACTGAGTGTCTTCGTATTCCTGTGGGTCAACGATACCGGTGCCTACTGTGTCGGTTCGCTATTGGGACGTCACAAGCTGTTCCCCCGTATCTCTCCGGGAAAATCGTGGGAGGGAAGCATCGGTGGCGCCATCTTCGTGCTGGCTGCCGCTTGGGCCATCAGCACATATCTCGACGGTGAGATGCTGACACTGTGGGCTTGGCTCGGACTGGGCCTTGTCGTCGTCATCTTCGGCACGTGGGGCGACTTGGTGGAGAGTCTCTTCAAGCGCACCTTAGGCATCAAGGACAGCGGTAATATCCTGCCCGGACACGGTGGCATGCTCGACCGCTTTGACTCGTCGCTGCTGGCCATTCCTGCCGCAGTCGTCTATTTGTACACATTATCCCTATTTTAATAAACTACGCAAATTCTAACAATGACAATGAAAAAACTACTGACCATCATTATGTTGAGTTTGTTGGCATGTCACGTACATGCCATCGACCCCGTCAAGCAGTACGGAAAACTGCAAGTAAAAGGTGCCCAGCTCTGCGACAAGAAGGGCAATCCCGTCATTCTGCGTGGTGTCAGTCTGGGCTGGCACAACCTGTGGCCGCGCTTCTATAACAAGGGGGCCGTGGAGACGCTGAAGAACGACTGGCACTGTAGTGTCATCCGTGCGGCTATCGGACAGCATATTGAGGACAACTTCCAGGAGAACCCCGAGTTCGCCATGCAGTGTCTGACGCCCGTCGTTGAAGCTGCCATCAAGCAGAACATCTACGTCATCATCGACTGGCATTCGCACAAGCTGATGACGGAAGAGGCCAAGCAGTTTTTTGGCGAGATGGCCCGCAAATACGGCAAGTATCCGCACATTATCTATGAAATCTACAACGAGCCCATCGAGGACAAATGGGTAGACCTGAAGAAATACGCCCAAGAGGTCATTGGCGAAATCCGCAAATACGATAAGGACAATGTCGTACTCGTGGGTTGCCCCCACTGGGATCAGGATATCCATCTGGTTGCCGAGAGTCCGTTGGAGGGCCTCTCGAACGTCATGTACACCGTGCATTTCTATGCTGCTACGCATGGTGACGACCTGCGTCAGCGCACAGAAGGAGCTGTCAAGCGTGGTATTCCCATCTTTATTTCCGAAAGCGGTGCTACCGAAGCTTCTGGCGATGGTAAAATCGACGAGGAGAGCGAGGAAGAATGGATCAAGATGTGCGAACGTCTGGGCATCAGTTGGGTGTGTTGGAGCATCAGCGACAAGAACGAGTCGTGCTCGATGCTGTTGCCTCGTGCAACCGCTACCGGCCCATGGCCCGATGACGTCATCAAGAGATACGGCAAATTGGTGAAAGGACTGCTGGAGAAATATAATGCGAGGTAAGAGGTAAGAAGTAAGAGGTAAGAAGTAAAATGTAAGAGGTTATGACAAAGGAACAAGAACAGCTGGTGACAGCAAATATGGGCTATGTGATTACGCTGGCCCGACAGTATAAGAGTGACGCACTGAGCACTGACGACCTCATTAGCGAGGGAAGTATCGGACTCATGAAAGCCGCCACAAAATTCGACCCTGCTCGCGGCAAGGCCTTTGTCACCTTTGCCGCACCCTACATCCGTCGCAGCATCGAGAAAGCCATCAGCCGGCTGGAGACCTCCGTTGACGTTCGTTCGACGGACGAGTCGCTGCCCGTCGGTAGTCGCAACAACTACACCCTGCTCAACGTGCTTGAGGACAAGAATGCCGAGAAGGCCGACGCCATCGTGGAGGAAGACACACTGAACGACGACCTCATAGCCTGCATCGACGTGCTCAACGAGCGCGAGCGCGAGGTGGTCAGTCGCTACTATGGATTGAAGGGCTGGCGTCAGACGATGGCAGAAATCGGCGAGGACATGGACCTGAAACGCGAGCGCGTCCGTCAAGAGCGCGACAAGGCCGTGCGTAAGTTGCGTAAAGCGGCGAAAAGCAAGGTGGATGAGGTGAGAGGTAAGATGTAAGAAATAAGATGTAAAATGAAAAAGGCAATACTCTTTTTACTATTCATTTTTCACTTATCACTTATCACTTCTGACGCGAAAGTCGTCAAAGTGTTAGCCATTGGCAACAGCTTTTCGCAGGATGCCATTGAGCAATACCTCTATGAACTGGCGCGTGCACAAGGCGACTCGCTGGTTATCGGCAATGCCTATATCGGCGGCTGTTCCATCGACCGCCATTATACCAATCTCGTGAAGGACAGCGCCCTCTACGCCTATCGGAAGGTCGTAGGCGGTGTGCGTTCGGAGCACAAGAAATGGACACTGAAACAAATCATCCGCGACGAACAGTGGGACGTCATCTCCCTGCAACAGGCCAGCCAACTGTCGGGCGTTTTTGATAGTTACAAGAACCTTCCCACCTTCAAGCGCCTCGTCGAAAGCTACGTCACCAACTTCCACGTGGAATTCGTGTGGCACATGACGTGGGCATACGCCGAGGATTTCAAATCATCACGCTTCCAGCCCTACGACTACAAGCAGCGCCAGATGTACAGCGACATTGTCAGTACCATGCTGAGCGTGATGCCCGCAATAGGCAATCCGCGCATCGTACCTACTGGCACAGCCGTCCAATTGGTGCGCTATCGCCTGGGGGACATCCTCAATCGCGACGGGATGCATTTGTCATATACCTTAGGGCGCTATACGGCAGCCTGCACGTGGTGTGAGTTCCTGACAGGCCGCATCGTCGACGGCAATTCCTACTATCCTGCGACCATCAACGAGACGGAGGCCCAAATATGTCAAGAAGAAGCCCACGAAGCGGTGTTTATGTCGCAACGTGGGCGTTTTGCGGTGTTCTGATTCCGTTACTTATAAGTTCCACTTCAGGGCAACAGTAGGATTGACGAAGAATGTCTTATCGTTGTAGTAGTTTACAATAAAGTTGTTGCTGATTTCAATTTCGGTACCAACAGACAAGTGTTTGTTGACGTTATACCACAACTGAGGCTCGGTCAGCAATACCAGCATACCGTGCCCCTGCTTTTCACCATAGTTGGCTCCCTTCTCGCCACGCCACAAATCGATGAATCCCGAGAAGGTCATCTTGTTGTCCAGGAAGTTCAAGCCCCACACACCCGTCAGCTGAAAGCTAGGATATGAGTGCGTGCCGTCGTAACTCTTTATAAACTGCTTGTAGAGCGCCTGTACCGACCAAGTCTTTGAGAAATCGGCATTATGCCCGTTGTAGGCCAAACCCAATAGTCCGGCCTGCTGATAACTACCACAACCATTAGGGACGTCAGCATGCCACAGGCCACCGTCATACTCGACATGGGCAGCCAGAGGCGATTCCTTGCCCAGTTTAAGCTCGCGCGAGATCTCGGTATAGATGCTACGTGTCACCTTACTTGTCAGGTCAAGGTCGAAGAAGTAGTACCACGAACCCCAATCGTCAGCTTTGAACTGTTCTACGGTTACAGTTACTTTCTGTCGGTCAGACTCCTCATCGCTATAGATGTTGCGACCGAAGTCGTAATGCAACTGAATGTTCTGTGCTTGTGCCGTGAAGGCTGCCATAGCCGCCAGCACCAAAAAGAATACTTTTCTCATAACGTTTATTGTTTATTGGTTATTGTCTCTCAACAGTCTAATCATGGTCCTTGCGGCCTCGTCGGGGGCATGACTCTCACCCAGGCGCTGATGCACCTCGTCGTAGTCGTCCAACATTTGCTGACGCTTCTCGCCGCTAGGCAATATGGCCTCCAATTCACGACGAATATTATCGACGCTGAACGTCTCGGCCACCAGTTCCTTCACCACTTCGCGGTCGGCAATCAGATTCACTAGCGACACGTATTTCACACTGAGCACGTGGCGCTTCAGGAAACCGATGAGCTGCGGCAGTGGCGTCTTGTAGCACACCACCTGCGGCACGCGGAACATACATGTCTCGAGGGTTGCCGTGCCGCTAGTTACCAGTGCCGCTGTGGCCTTTGCCAGCAAGGGGAACGTCTCGTCAGAAACGAGACGCACATTGCTGCCCGTCAGGAATTGCTCGTAGTACTCACGCTCTATCGAAGGAGCTCCGGCCAACACCAAGTCGTACTTATCCGTAAGATGCCGCGTAGCTTCCATCATCGCTGGCAGGTTATCTTTAATCTCCTGCTTCCGTGACCCCGCCAACAGTGCAATAATCGGCTTCTCATTTCTTCCATCTTCCTTCTTCTCTCTTCCATTCAGGAACTCCCTCACCTCGTGCGCTGTCGGATTACCTACGTAATGAATGGGATAGTGGTGCTTCTGTTCGAAGAACTCCACCTCGAACGGCAATATCGAAAACAGCTCGTCCACGTCACGCTTGATGTTCTTGATGCGATACTCCTTCCACGCCCAAATCTTCGGCGAGATATAGTAGTACACTTTCGGAGATGGCTGAGGGCTGAAGGCTGAAGGTTGATTGCGAAGGCTATGGACATATTTCGCTATCTTCAGATTGAAACCAGGATAGTCGACGAGAATAACCACATCGGGCTTCCACTGGGCAATATCCTGCTTACACATCTCCATATTACGCAGGATGGTGCGCAGATGCAGCAGCACGGGAACGAAACCCATGTAAGCCAGTTCGCGGTAGTGCTTCACCAAAGTTCCGCCTACTGTGGCCATCAGGTCGCCGCCGAAGAAGCGGAACTCCGCCTCCCCGTCCTGCGCCTTCAGCGACTGCATCAAGTGCGATGCGTGCAAATCGCCACTGGCCTCACCGGCTATCAGATAATATTTCATTGAACGTTGAACATTATATCTTCTCCAAATCCCGCAACTCCTCCATCGCCTCGTACGCCGTGACGTCGATCTCCGTAGGCGTGACGGCCACATAGCCGTTATCCAGCGCCCAACGGTCGGTGTCCGTAGCCTCGGGCTCGTCATTCCGATAGTGACCCACCATCCACCAGTAATCATAACCACGTGGATGGTGACAGCGCGATACTTCGCTACCCCACGTTCCTCGCGACATCCGACAAACCTTCACCCCCTTGTAGGGCTGAGGGCTGAGGACTGAGGGCTGGGATTCCAACTTCGGGAAGTTCACGTTCAGACACACGCCGGGAGCCAGTCCTTCACGCAACACCCATTCCGTTATCTGCTTCACATACGGCCGCAATGGTTCGAAGTCGGCATCTTCGTTGTGGTCGCACAACGAATAGGCCATCGAGGGGATATACTTCATGCAACCCTCCATTACCACACCCATCGTGCCGCTATAGTGCGTGTTTACCGAGGCATTGTCGCCATGATTGATACCGCCCAGCACCACTTCACACAGTCTGTCGGCGTGCCGTTACACGACCACACCTCGACACCTGGCTCCTGTCGCCGCAGCGTCAGCCGCAACGGTGTCGTTGCCGAGAAAGCGCATGACATACCGCTCCGTGCACCGTCCGGCGCACACACCAGCACGTCGCCCAGGTTGCGAACCATATCCACCAGCTGGTTGATTCCCTTGGCCTCCCAGCCGTCATCGTTCGATATCAATATCAATGGTCTTTTCTCGTCTATCATACCTTTTTCTACGTTTTAGCCTACAAAGGTACGAATAAGCGAGCAAAGAGCCAAAAGAAAACGTGCTTTTCTTTTGTTCTTTCGAGCGAAGTTACTTCCTTTGTACTCGAATTTAAGTGTTTTTTATAACTGAGAATGGGAAGAGAATCGAATGATTTTCCCGTTTTTAATATATACGCCCTTGGCTGGCTTGCCGTTGACGCGACGACCCTGGAGGTCGTAGTAAGGAGAGTCTTGTTCGCAGTTCACAGTACGGATGGCGTCAATGGTCGTTACGCCCTGAGGGGTTACGGTGGTACCCATCTTGACAATGACGTCCAGCAGACTTTTACCTTGATAGAATTTGGCATAGTCGGGATATACCATGATGTGGGCGTCTGTCTGCACATCCACTTTGTGTAAGATACCATCCAAGGCCAGTGGGAGCAGTTGGAGAATCTGCCCCGTTGGTATGGGGTCATACGATATGCCCTTCATAGGCGTCTCTGCCCCTTCCATGTCCGCCAGCATGATAATGCTGTAGGGTCTCTGCCATGTGCGTGTGTCGTTGTTCTTGATGTAGAACTCGGCCTCTAAGGTCCTGTTATCCAGATATTCTATCTTGTAGTCAATCATCTGAAGGTCGTAGAAGTGCGGACTGTTCTTCACGGTGATTTGGGTGTGGTCGAGGGTTGTCAACGTTGAATAATCCTGCAAGTTTAACTCCAGATCACCTTGGCAGGGTATTGTCATAGAATAGCGCAGGGTGGTGCGCTCGCCAGGAAGGAGCTCGGTGGGACGCATGGTCTTGTTGATATCCAGTGCTGATATGAAATCCTTTCCGCTTGTCTTGCCAACCTTCAGTTTGGTGACCGTGCTGACCTCCTCTTCGCTTTGGTTCTCAACGACGAGCACCAGGGTATTGTCCTCCAGCGGTGTCGGTTCCTTTTCAAAGTAGGCGTTGACGATTTTCATCTTCATCGTGGGACGAACGGCAGCCTTTCCGTTCTTCACGTCCACACGGAAGCACTGCTTGGGGGCAGCAAAGATATTCCATGCCTGCGTAGCATCGCCAGCCTCGCGGGCTATCGGGTATAACGCGTAGCTGCCATCAGTCAGCGATGTCAGCTGTTGGGTCTTGTATATTTGCGGGGCAATCATGCCATTGGAAAACTTGGTTACTGTGTCGTTCTGCAGGACAGGTGTGCAGGTGCCGTCGTCATTCTTGATGCCTAAGCCCATGTAATAGGACGTTTCCTTCTGGTCAAAATCGACGCATGCCGTCTGGTAAGCCATGATGGTGTCGACAGTAATCAGTTCATTGTAGATAACCAGTTGCTTGACGACCTCCGGCACTTCCACCTCTTGTCCCGTGCTTTTCTCCAAACCCAGAATAATCTGCTGGTTGGTGGCATAGCCCAGATCTGTGCTGCTGGCAGCGCCCATGCTGGTATTGTCGTTAGGATTCAGCACGTTGACGGCGAAGTAACCGTCGTTCATTCCTGCCCATCCCCAGTTGACGTGGAACATACCATTGCCGTCGTAACCGTCAATGACAAATTCATGACCACCACTGGAGCTCATTCCACCGAAGACCACGGGGCGACGATGGTCCAGTTCGTTCCATATCAGCTGCTTCCATCCTTCGATTGTGTAATGGGCACGGTTGACGCTCTGCATGGCTTTCGAGTAGCCGAAGTAGCGGCGTAGGGCATTGACGATGAACTCGTGTTGCGTACCTGAAGCCGCTGGCGTATAGGTCATCTTGACCGCCTGTCCGCAGTAGCGCATCAGTTCGGCAACGGCCATGCGCTGTTCCTCAGTGCCTGGCTGAGCATCGGTGTAGTTGGGCAACATTTTGTCCCACTTGAACGTGGTGGAGGGCAGTTCCGTCAGCGTACAGGGCTCCTTCTCAGTGTAATTGAAGGTGTAGGTCGGTATCGTGGTGGTGGCATCCTGTGGCCAGCGATGGTAGTATATGACCTGAGCCATTGCCGTAGCCACACAGCCCGTGGCGCTGCGTTTGCCTTTCCATTCGCTTTTCTCCTCACCGTTATAGACGGGTGCCAGCAGGTTGTACGGATCCACTTGATACCAGGTGGTTTGGAGCAGCGGCGTGATGGGTGCCAACTCTGTTCCTCCAGTTCGCAGTGAAGCCGTGTAGCTCTTGCTCAGACGGCTGATGTCATCGGCATAGCTCTGCAGCCATGAGCGCATATTGTCGGGCATGCAGTCTGCATCGATACTTCCCGTCAAACTATAGCCCAGTATAGGTATAGTACGGTCGTCGCCCGAGGCAATGACAAAACCGCCACCTTCTATATTGAAGGCATAGAGCAACTGCGCCCCTGCTTCGGCCTGCTGCATATTGAGGGGCAATTGTGCGCGTCGCATCGCCGTTGTGCTGCCTTTGCGCTGTAGCATGAAGGCACTTGCCTTTTCCATTGCCTCTTGCTGGCTGACTTCTGCTGCGAACAGGGTTGTTCCTGTAACAACAAACATGAATAATGTAACTATTCTTTTCATCGATTATATGCTGTATTAAGTCGTTACACGCAGTCCATACCCGTTACACAGAAAACGCTGTCCTAATATTCATCCTCGTTGAACAGGAAGTCTTCCTTCGTGGGATAATCGGGCCAGATGTCCTCGATACTTTCGTAAACATCACCCTCGTCCTCTATCTCCTGCAAATTCTCCAATACTTCGAGTGGAGCGCCTGAGCGGATGGCATAATCTATCAGTTCGTCCTTGGTTGCGGGCCAAGGTGCATCTTCAAGTTTTGAAGCTAGTTCTAGTGTCCAATACATAGTCGTTAAAATTATTAGTTTTCGAATTTGCCCGCAAAAGTAATATTTTTTTTTCTAATCGCAAGCATTATTCCAAACTTTTTCGCTCTGCCCTGCAATAAAATTCAACTTTTTGGCCAAAACGAACAGATAATCGCTCAATCTGTTGATATATTGGAGCACTTCAGGACTCACTTTTGCCTCTTCTGAGAGTGCAACGATGCACCGCTCGGCACGACGACAAACCGTGCGGCAGACATGCGTTTGGGCTGCCGCCTGAGTACCGCCAGGTAGGATGAAACCCTGACGTTCGGGAAGCATGGCCATAATGGCGTCAACCTCTTGTTCTATTCGCTGGATTTCCCCCTCAGGCAGGTGTGCAGAGGGGTAAAGCGGTGTCTGTTCCTGGTCAGTAGCCAGATTGGTACAGACATTGAACAGACAGTTTTGGATGCGTTGCACCATCGTTTTGTCGTCACCGTCAGGAAGCATAGCGGCAAGCAGTCCCAAGTGTGAACTCAACTCGTCCACCGTGCCATACGACTCAAGACGGGCGCTAGCCTTCGAAACGCGCTGACCACCGACGAGAGAGGTCAGTCCCTTATCACCACCACGGGTGTAAACTTTCGTGATTTTCTTTATCATAGTTGTTTAGAAATTGATTCGATAGTTATGTTTTGCACGACCTAAATCGTAAAATATTATACCACAATAATAGAGGTCAAACGTCGTACCGCAACGGGTGTCGCGTTCCATCCCGTGCCAACGGGCCCAATTGCGGCTGATGCCCTCCACGACAACGACAGATTGTTCGCCGCATTTTGCCAACAATGTTTCGTAGCCTTTGTGGTCGTCAATGTCAACACGTCCTAGCTCGACCTTCGCAATGTCTGGCTGAAACTGCACCTTACGGCATCCTGCCTGCCAGTAGGGCTGGTAGTCGTCAGGCTGCATTGCAGAGGGTTGCCGCCAGTTGGCCAGCCGGAAATACAAGCGCCCCAGCTTGCGCCGCTGCCAGTCATCTGGGGGGAGCACATCGTAGGCATAATACGGCCAATGTTCGTTCACTACATAGCGGACGAAGGCATAGTCAGAGGGAGACTGAATACCGAAGCCCCGGCACTGATGGATTCTGCTCAACCATACGAGCAACCGTCGCAATCTGTTCATACGCAGCGACCTTGGTCTTAAACTTAATCATTCGTCGTGTGCAAAGATACAACATCTATCGCTAATTCAATGCAAAAAAGAAAGAAATTTTGAGTTTTTCGTATGATTTCTCGGAGAAATGATGTACTTTTGCAGCGATAAAACATCCAAGATGAACAGAAACAAAGAAATATATCAGGTGACGCTGGTAGGCGGAGTGGCGAATGTGGTACTGCTGATATTCAAATTCGTCGCAGGCATCATGGGACATAGTGCGGCTATGGTGGCTGATGCCATCCATTCGCTCAGCGACTTCGTCACCGATGTCATTGTCATCATCTTCGTACGCATCAGCAGCATGCCCAAGGATAAGTCGCACGACTACGGACATGGCAAGTACGAGACGCTAGCCATGACCATCATCGGCATCGCGCTGCTGTTCGTGGCCATAGGCATCGTCTACAGCGGAACGATGAACATCATAGCATGGATAAACGGTCAGCAACTAGAGGCTCCGGGGGCGCTGGCACTATGGGCTGCAGTACTGTCAATAGTGATAAAGGAAGCCGTCTATCGCTACTCAATGGCAAAGGCCCGTCAACTGAAATCGCAGGCCGTCGAGGCCAATGCCTGGCATCATCGTAGCGACGCGCTGTCGTCCATCGGAACCGCCGTAGGCATCGGCGGCGCCGTCTTCTTAGGTCAGCGGTGGACGGTGCTTGATCCCATTGCCTCTGTGCTTGTCGGACTATTTATTATTAAGGTGGCCCTCTATTTGCTTCGCGACGGCATTGAAGACCTCATGGAACATTCGCTTCCTGAAGCAATAGAAACAGAGATTCTGCAACTGGCGGCCTCAGTGCCTGGCGTTGCCAAGCCACACGATTTACGTACCCGCCGCATCGGCAACCATTACGCCATCGAGCTTCACATCCTCATGGATGGCAACATTCCACTGAAAGAGGCACACGACAAAGCCACGGAAATCGAAACACTCCTGCGCGCTCATTACGGCCCCGAAACCCATATTGCCGTCCATGTCGAACCGATGTAAAAAAAGTTTTCTCATTATCAATCATAAAGACATAAAGAAGCCCTCTCATCGTTTGTTTTGATGAAAGGGCTTCAGAAAAAGTGGCGGCCTCCTACTCTCCCACATTGCATTGCAGTACCATCGGCGCAGGCGGGCT
>ONMN01000118.1 GCA_900318885.1 uncultured Prevotellaceae bacterium
AATCGTTTCTGCAATATCTTCCGGCTGAATCAGTTTACCCATAGGAATGACTGGAAGAACAGACTGTTCCAAATCGGTGTCAATCCATCCCGTCTGAGTGGGACCTGGTGCAACACAATTTACGGTAATGCCGTACTTTGCCACTTCCAAGGCTATGCTGCGGGTAAGTGCTTCAAGTGTGGCCTTACTTGCTCCGTAGGCTATCTGCCCTGCAAAAACCTGTGATGCATCGGTTGAGATATTGATGATGCGTCCATAATCACCGCGATGAGTAATCATCTCCCTTGTCATCAGGATGCTTCCACGGACATTGACCGCAAAAGTGTCATCAATCACATTCTGTGTAATTTTCTCAATGGTGTCGATACCGTCCATGTCACCATCAGCTGCATTGTTGACCAGAATATCGACCCTTCCGTATCGTTCAAGGACTTTCGAATAGATTTCCTTTACGGCAGCTTCTTTGGAAATGTCACTTTCCAGAATCATATAGTCGGCATTCATTTCCTTTAGCCTGCTTTCAACATAGTCAGCATTGCCTGAGTTTGCCTCGAAATATCTGTCCGTACCGTTCTTGTCAGTCTTCGATTGGTCGAACGTCCTGTAGATTCTCTTGTATATCAAGACCACTTTTGCCCCTTCACGAGCAAAAGTAAATGCTGTCGTTGCCCCAATCCCCTGTGGGTTATTTGCTCCTGTAATCAGAGCTACTTTATCCTTAAGTCCGTAGTGTTTTATCGGATGATTATTCTCCAATAATTGTTACTACTAACTCTCTGGAGCCGCCGTAGTTGCGAAACTCACAGAAGTACACCCCTTGCCATGTGCCGAGGTTCAACCTGCCATCAGTGATGGGAATGGTGATGCTGACACCGCTCAATGTGGATTTGGCGTGAGCAGGCATATCGTCGGCACCCTCCAGCGTATGCTCGTACTCAGGACGATTCTCAGGAACCAGACGGTTGAAGATGGTTTCCATATCCACTCGGACATCTGGGTCGCAGTTCTCGTTGATACTCAGTCCGCAACTGGTGTGCTTCGTGAAGATGTTCACGATGCCCGTCTTCGGCAATTTCGGCAACTGGCTCAGAATCTCGCTCGTCACCAAATGGAAGCCGCGACGTTTCGGTTTCAGGGTTATTTCAATTTGCTGTACCATATCAGATTCTTATCTTAATCCGTCACCACATCCTTGAAATGCTGCTGTCCCCAGGCTATTAGATCCGTAAGCACCGGCATGAGTGAACGGCCTGTATCAGTCAGGGAATACTCTACACGAGGAGGAACCTCTGGATAGACCTCACGATGAACAAGGTGACTCTGCTCCAGATTCTTCAACGTTTGCGAGAGCATCTTCTGGGAACAATCAGACATCAGCTTACGGATTTCATTAAAACGCAAAACGCCTGTCTCGCTTTTATAAAGCATATAGAGAACGAGCATCGACCACTTGTCGCCAAAGCGACTGACAACGTGCCTGATAGGACAGGCTAAATATTGTGCCTTTATATCTGCCATAACTATAGAATTTTTGGCAAGGACAGTGCAAGCCGAACGCAATCGAGCTCGCTCGAATTGCTGAGACGCAGCCTGTTCTCGCGCTGTTTACAGCGCAAAGGTAGCAAAAAGTTACCAACTTACGACATTATACTATGTTAATCTGAGTTAAAGTGGTTTTCGCCGAAGTGCGATAACATCCCAATTCCTACTTTTTGGTAACTATCCCACCAAAAAGTGCCTTCTTGTGGGAATGAAATAATCGCCGTACCTTTGCACCGTCAAAACGAAATAGTAACAATTAAAATGTATAAGAATTATGAAACAGATTGAGACAACAAAGAGTGGTAAGAATTACAAAGTGATTAACGTTGGTAAGTTCAGCGACCTGATGGACTACGAGCTTCCTCTTGGCCCGGACTTCACACTTCACGGTAAGGTGTTCGCTGGTCAGGCTGTAGGCGCAACAGGTAGCGACCTGTCGTTCCAGACGCTCGTTCCTGGTCAGGACAGCGGTTTCCTGCACACCCACAAGACTCACGAGGAACTTTACATTATTCTGAAAGGTGAGGGCATGTATCAGGTAGATGGCGAGCAGATTCCCGTCAGCGAGGGCAGTATCGTACGCGTAGATCCTGCTGGCAAGCGTGCGCTTAAGAACACTGGCAGCGAGAACCTGACAATGATGTGCATCCAGTACAAAGCCAATGCTTTTACTGAGGCAGACAGTCCCATGGAGGACGGTGTGATTCTGCAGGAAGAACTGAAGTGGTAATCCGAAAGGTATGCTTAACAAATCACTGCAATTTTTAAGCGAGCACAAGGAGGTTGCCTTCGCCACCTGCGGGGGCAATCTCCCTAAATTACGCATGTTTCAGGTGATGAAGCAGGATGGCAATGTACTCTACTTTGCCACTTCTGCCAAAAAAACCGTTTACAGAGAACTGAAGGAGAATCCCAATGTTGAATTACTGGCATACGCCGATAATATCTCCGTTCGTTGCTCTGGCATGGTGAACTTCTATGTAGATGATGATCAAAAGCGTTGGATATACAATCATAATGATGTTCTCTCGCGTCTCTACAATAGCTACGACCAGTTGGAATACTTCTGTCTCCCTATCGCTGACCTCGACTATTTCGACCTCAGTCCAACGCCCCCTGTCAACCAGCATTTCGACCTAATGGCAGGCGAAATTGATAATGGTTTCGTGGGTGAGCGCTTTTGCAAATAATCAATTCGGGTGTTTTTCCTATTCAGGTTTAGGGAAAACACCCTTTCAGTTTAGGATTATTCCTTTTGAAATGCCGAGAAAAATGCCGTACTTTGCACCGAGAAAATTTGAAGGCCCTTGATAAGGGACTGGCGTAAGCCGGGGATTAATAACAATTTAAAATATAGGAGACACGATTATGAAGAAGATGTTATTTATGGCAGTGATGATGGTCATGACTATCTCGGCCAACGCAATGAGCTATAACGCAGCAAAGCATGAAGCACTGTTCCTGAGCGACAAGATGGCTTACGAGCTGAACCTCACCGCTGCACAGTATGAGGCAGTCTACGAGATCAACCTCGACTACCTGATGAGCCTGGATAAGTACATGGGCCTGGCTCACTTCTATCGCCCTGTGGCTTGGCATGCTGGCGGCTGGACATTCGCAGTGTACTCCCACTATGACAGAGGCCGTTTCTTCAACGCACATCCAAAGGTATTCGTTACCTACAGGGGCGGCAACAGCCATCGTGACCCTCGCTTCTACGCCGGACGTCACATGCCGAAGCCCGCTGTGCATCATCCTGCACCTCCAGTGCATCGCCATGCACCAGCTCCGGCTCCGCATTACGGAAAGCCAGCAGCAACACACAATAACCGTCACGGCTCAGACCGTCACATGGCAATGAACACAAGTCGCGGTAACGGTGGTCACTTTGGACGCAGGTAATTTCCGGAAACTCTCCATATGCCTTGCAAAAGGACTTGCGGGGAATCTCAGAAATGGGGTTCCTCGTTTTGCTTATGGATTGACAGGTTCAAGATAATTCACTTAACCAAGTTTTGACATGAAACGTTCCCTGTCAACAATGAATCTCAGGTGTGTACCCTCACCAAGTAGGCAGGGGTGGCAAGGACAGGCATATCTCCAGACCCCATCTGAATAGCAGTCAGAGCATCACTTACTATCAGTTCGCTAGTATGTTTCAATCCAACTTCGTCATCTACAGGTCTGTCAGCACGTCCGGTAGCAGTGCCTTGAATCATCTCAACCACATCAAGGCCTTCCTCGACCTCTCCGAATACGGTGTATTGCCCGTCAAGATGGGGAGTACCGCCAACGGTAGAGTAAATTTTCAACTGGTCATCGGTTAATCCTGATTTACCGACCTTACTCTCTGCTTGTGCTGCTAGTTTGTCTTGTAGCTCCTGAAGTCCTTCGCGATTCCTGTCACGACGCATTTGCATAATCTCAGCACGATGCTCGGCTGCAAGAGCATTGAACTCTGCTTGAACTTTCTGCATCCTCAGTTGCTT
>ONMN01000032.1 GCA_900318885.1 uncultured Prevotellaceae bacterium
GGCTTGTTGTTCTACGTAGGACAAGCGTTCCTACTCGCAGGTTCGATTTTCGGCCTCGACTATTACGTTGATAAACTGAAAACGTTAGTCAAAAAATAAACGAAACGCAAACAAAAATTCGGGCTCATCATTTGGTGGGCTCGAATTTTCTTTGTACTTTTTCGCTTCGCGAGAAGGTACTTTCACTCGAAAATGAAAAGAAAAAGTGTTTTTCTTTTGCATTTTGCTCGTTTATTCGTAACTTTGCGTCTGAAATTAAAATAATGGAGTGCCTCTTTGAGGCAGAAATCCAACAAATCGTAACAAATCGAACATTTTGAGTCCTTTAGAAAGGGACGGCTATAAAGCAGGAATTAATAATAATAGTGTAAGATTTTGAATAGATTTGAAAGATTTCTCTGCGAAGCAGACTAAAAACATAATGAAGACTGATATGAAACTGATCAAAGGAGTATTCGAAAAGAAGCTTGACTTGCAGTTTGCACCAAGCATAAAGGCAGGATTCCCCAGTCCCGCAGATGACTATCTGATTGAGAGTCTGGATTTCAACAAGGACCTAATAAAGCATCCTGAAGCCACATTCTATGGTCAGATTGACGGGGACAGCATGATAGATGCTGGAATATGTGACGGGGATATTGCCGTGATTGACAGGGCCGAAGACCCAGAGGACGGCGACGTGGTGGTTGCCTTCATCGATAATGAGTTTACGGTTAAGTTCCTCGACCTGACTCACAGGAAGGAAGGATGGATAGAATTGAAGCCTGCCAACAAGCACTTCAAGCCCATCCGCATTGATGATACTGATAATTTTATGGTATGGGGTGTGGTAATCTACACCATCAAGAAGTGGAAATAAAGGATGTACGGCATTGTAGACTGCGATAACTGTTACGTCTCGTGTGAGCGTGTTTTCCGTCCGGACCTGGAGGGAAAGCCTGTAGTGGTCCTGTCGAACAATGACGGTTGCGTAGTGGCACGATCCAATGAAGCCAAGGCGCTGGGAATCAAGGAAGGAATGCCCTATTTCCAGATGGTACAACAGTATCCCAATGAGCAGATAGCAGTATTCAGCAGCAACTATGAGCTATACGGTGAGCTGACGGCAAGGGTGGTAAGCATCATCAGCAAGGAGGCTCCGAGCTATTTCAGGTATTCCATTGACGAGTGCTTTGTGTATCTTGACGGAATGGAGAACTTCAACCTGCAGCAGTGGGGCGAGCATTTGCATAAGAGAATCAAGAAAGAGGTGGGAATGCCCGTTTCCATTGGGCTCGCGCCGAACAAGACACTGGCAAAGATTGCATCGAAGTTGGCAAAGAAGTTTGAGGCGTATAGGCACTGTTGCATCATCGACAATGACGAAAACCGCATTGCGGCATTAAAATGGCTGCCGGTGGAGGATGTCTGGGGCATTGGCAGAAGATACGCCGAGAAGCTGCATGCCTTGGGTTGCACGACGGCCTATGACTTTGCACAGCACCATAAGGACTGGGTAAGGCTGACGTTTAACAACATCAATATCGTCAGGACATGGCAGGAACTGAATGGTGAGGATGTGGTACCCAATGAGGAGCTGGCAAAGAAGAAAAGCATCTGTACAAGCAGAAGTTTCAGCGGCATGATATCCGACAAGGATGCCCTCAAGACGCACATTGCCAACTATGCCTGCAGATGTGCTGAGAAACTGAGGAAGCAGAACACCGTGGCATCCATCGTCGGATTGTTCGTGTCCACCAATCCGTTCAGGGAGGACTTGCTGCAATATTGGAAATATGAAGAGGTAAGGTTAGTTACGCCCACAAGCTCAACTGTGCAGATTGTCAAGGCGGCATCAAAGTTGCTTGACAAGATATTCATCCAAGGGTTGCAATACAAGCGTGGCGGTGTCATCGTGATGGGTATTACACCGAACTCGCCCATTCAGCAAGACCTGTTTGACGTCTCTGCGGAGCAGATTGAGAAGATGAACAAGTTGGACAAGGTGATTGACCGTATCAACAAGCGTTATGGCTCTGAGACCGTTGTAATCGGTTCGCAACAATACGCGCAAAAAGACGCCCAAGGGCGCGCAGAAGTGTTTGCCAATGCCATAAAACATGACTTTAAGAGCAAAAATCCGACTACCAGATGGAGTGATATTATTAAACTAAAGTAGCGGAACAGCCCTAAATAAAGGCGTTCTGAGAGATTTGTCAATTTTGTCAATCGTCAATTTCAGGACGTTTGCCGGCGAACAGATTGTAAAATATCCCAAATGTTTGGCAGTCTCGGCAACATTTCGTAATTTTGCAGTCGATATGAAGATAATAACCAACATACTGAAACCCCTGATGCCGATACTCGCGGCAGCATACGGTTTTGGACTTATATACGTGACGGCGCTGCCGTTGGATGGTGACACCCAGACTTTTGCCAACGATTTGCTATCGTGCCTGATCACATTGGTATGCATCATACTGACGTTTTTCCTTGTGAAGCGTGTTGAGCCGAAATGGTTCACCTCAGCCAGTCAATTCTCGCTGAAAGTACCTAAATGGCCAATCATCATCGGGCTGTTGATGATAGCTCCTTTGTGGCTTGTCGCAGAGGGATATCTCGTCTATGGTCTCACGTCGCTCTTCCACACCGTGCAGCTGGAAACGTTGACCTACACGACATCAGAGCTGCGTGAAGACCTGATTGCCAGCATCCATGCCGTGTTGCTGGCTCCCGTGATCGAAGAGTTGTGTTTCAGGCAAATGGCCATCTCGCCCTTCCGTCGGCGAGGTGCTCAGGTTGCTGTTTGCGTGGTGATGGCTGTGCTGTTCGGCATGCTTCATGTGCGTAACTTCCCCGGTGCATTCTTTGCTGCTATGGTATATGGTCTGGTGTTCATCTGGTCGCGGAACATCTGGTATGGCATCGCACTCCATGCAGGTCATAATCTAACGGCTACGCTCCTTGCAATCTACTGCTGGCTGGGGCTTGGCGACATGCAGATGGCAAAAATACCAGTCATCTTCCTGACCGATGCACCAGTCATCGTCGGCAGTGTTGTACTGGCCATTGCGGGTATCTTGGTAGTTTCCGCCACGATTCATAATTTTACAGTCGAAAACCAATAAAACGATGAAACAGGAAATTAATCCCAAGGACACCAATAGAGCCATCGCCTTCGAGTTGTGGACGAAGTCGCCTATGCCGATGGTGACGCTTACCAAGACCTTCGACGTAACGCGACTCTGTAAGGTGAGTCGTAGTCGTGGGTTAAAATTCAATATGTTGCTGTGCTGGTGCATCGGCAAAGCTGCCTCAGGGATAGAGGAGTTTTACATGTTGCCCAAGGACGGGAAGCTGTACAAATACGACCGCATGGCCATTAATGTGATAGCGGACAACGTAAAGGGCGGACTCAGTTTCTGCGACGTTGCCGTCAGCGACGACCTGGAGCGGTTTAATGCCAACTACCTGCATCTGACAGAGACCATCAGCCAGACTTGTCAGGACATCCTCGACGATGAAGCCGTCATCGTGGGCACATCGGCAGTGACTGGCACGGAACTCGACTGCATCGTCAACCAGTACAGCGGCATCTTCACCAATCCCTTCCTGGCGTGGGGCCGCTACCGCAAAGGCTGGCTGAAGACGACGCTCCCCATCTCCTTCCAGTTCCATCACGCCCAGATGGACGGCAAGCACGCCGCCAGATTCCTGGAAGAATTGCAGAAAACAATTAATACGATATAAATAAGGATATGTATAAAACCCGCAATCTCCCCAATACCCGAATCGATGTGGCCGATGCCCTGAGAGGTATCGCTGTGGCCGGCATCATCCTGTATCACTCCGTAGAGCATTTCGACATTTTTACCAAGGAGCCGATAGTGCATACACTGGCATGCGACCAGACGGTGGCCGACGTGCTGGCGTGGCTGCTATCGGGCAAGATGTACGGCATCTTCGCCATGCTCTTCGGACTGAGCTTCTTCATTATGAACGACAACCAGCAACAGAAAGGCAAAAACTTCTCCCTGCGCTTTGCCTGGCGCATGTGCCTGCTGTTTATGTTCGGCGTCGTCAACGTAGCCTTCTACGATGGCGACATCCTGATGCTCTATGCGTGCTACGGTCTGCTGCTCATCCCCGTCAGTTATCTGCCGTCAAAGTGGGTGTGGTGTATCATCGTTTTTTTGGCCATACAGCCCGTGGAGCTTTATTGTCTGCTGACGGGTACCACCATCGACCACACCAGACTCTTTGAGATCTACAACCAGACCATCGCCCTGCACGAACATGGCACGTTCTGGGAGAATGTCGTGAACAATGTGCGATACGGTTTTGAGTTGAATCTGCGGTTTAATGTCTTCAGCGGCCGACTGACGCAGCTGCTTTGCCTGTTTATTCTCGGCATGCAGTTAGGACGCCAGCGACTGTTTTATAACGAGGGTCGCCACTTACAGATATGGCATACCCTCCTCGTCACTTCAGCCCTCGGCTCTATTTCGCTGATTAACCCAGATTTCGGCGAACTGGAATCATGGCTGAAACCCATCTGCAACCTCATCATCCTGCTGATGATTGTCTCGGCCGTTGTTTCTGCCTGGTATGCTTTCGATGGCGTGCGCCGCGTGCTCCGTCACCTGTGCATCTTCGGACGTATGAGTCTGACGAACTATCTGTTGCAGTCCATCATCGGCTGCGCCATCTTCTGCGGCTACGGTCTGGCCTGCTATCGCCTCTTAGGCGTCACCTACGCCGTGATGGTGGGATGCGGAATGGTCGTCTGCCAGTATCTCTTCGCGCGCTATTGGTTTAGCAGCCATCCTCGCGGACCGCTGGAGGGAGTGTGGAGAAAACTAACATGGATTTAATTACTAACATAAAAATTATGAACAAGACTGTATTGATTACTGGAGCGACAAGCGGGATAGGACTTGCTTGTGCAAAGAAGTTTGCCGAGAATGGCGACAAGGTGATATTGACTGGCAGAAACGAGCAGCGACTGTCGGAGATTCGTAAGGCACTGGAGGCGAAGGGCGCAAAGGTGCTGACGCTGGCGTTCGACGTGAGAGACCGCGAGAAGGCGACGAAGTACATCCATGAATTGCCCGCTGAGTGGCAAGAGATTGACGTGCTGGTGAACAACGCCGGACTGGCGCTGGGACTGGAACCGGAGTATGAGGGCAGTTATGACGACTGGGAAACGATGATAGACACGAACATCAAGGGGCTGCTGACGATGACACGCCTCGTGGTGCCGGGGATGGTGGCGCGCAATCGCGGACACATCATCAATGTCGGTTCTGTGGCAGGCGATGCTGCCTATGCCGGCGGTAACGTCTATTGTGCCACGAAGGCTGCCGTGAAAGCGCTCTCCGACGGATTGCGCATCGACGTGGCCAATACCGCCATCCGCGTGACGAACCTGAAGCCCGGACTGGTGGAGACGAACTTCAGCAATGTCCGATTCCACGGTGACAACGACCGGGCCGCCACGGTATATAAGGGCATCAAACCCCTGACGGGTGATGATATTGCCGACGTTGCCGTATATGCCGCCAATGCTCCTGAGCACGTACAGATTGCCGAGGTGCTGATACTGGCAACGCATCAGGCCAGCGGCAGCGTCATCGTGCGTCAGAACTTGTAGGCGACAGTGCCCATGAACCAACGGCCGCGCTGTGGGACGAGGCATGTGGACATGCCGCTCTGGCGGTAGGAGTGGTTGAGGAGGTTCTTGACGTCGAGGGTGAAGGTGACATTGCCGAGATGATAGCTGGCGCCGACGTCGAAGAGGACGCGGGCAGGGAGGGTGTCCTCGGAATACAGCGTGGGCTTCATCTCATCGGCAGTCGCCGCGAAGTAGTCAATCTGCTCCTCATATTTTGCGATGACGGCGGGGTCGGGGTTGGGGGTCTGCACATATTCGTTAAGCCTCATCATATAGTCGGCCAACATGTTGATAGTGCCGGTATAGACACCATACGGGAGGATGTTGAGATAGGAGTAGTGCTGGCGTCCCTCGAAACCGATATGGGCATGGAGACGGAGGTCGCGCGAGGCCTGCCAGGCTACGACGCCGTTGGCGGTGACGACGGGGATGTTGAGCGCGTAGTCGTAGGAGGCGTATGCTTGTTTGTTTTGACTGACGTCCTGAATGGTGGCGTTGAGGTTTGCCGACCAGCGCCTACGCTGGTATTTAGCGGAGAATTCGAGTCCGTAGGTATCGATGAAACCAGTGTTGGAATGTTCGATGAGCTGCGGGATGATGAGGTCCTTGGCGTAGTTGTAGAATGCGTTGACCTCAAGGTCGAGTCCGGGAATCCACTGTGTGGCTCCGAAGGTGAGCTGCCAGGAATTGAGTGTCTCAGGGTCGAGTTCGGTGGCATACTGCGTATAGCCCAACATGGATGCGAGGAAGAGGTTGATTTTGCGATAGAAGTATGGTGCGTCGATGAAGGCCTTGGAATAGGAGAGCTTGACGTTCCACTTGGGCTGGACATAGATGAGTGCGAGACGTGGTGAGAACTCGCGGATCTTGGAGTCGTCGTAGCGGTTTTTGTAGTCGAAGCGCAGACCGGCATTGAGGATGAACGACCGCCAGTGGTGCTTGAGCTGGATGAAGCCGTTGAGGTTGCTCTCGTGGCCTTTGCCGAGCATGGGGATGGTGTCGTTTTCGGTGGTGAGCTTGGTGAAGTTGTAACCGAAGGTGTAGCGGACGTCGTCGAGCTGGAAGTAGCTGTATTCGGCACCGAAGGTGAGCAGACCGCGGTGGGTACCGTTGTCGATGTAGTTCCAGTCGCCCTGCAGCTTGCCGCCGATGGTGTGTTCCTGTCCGTTGATGTAGCGCGAGATGCCTTGGGTGCCGCTCAGCTGTTGCTGGACGGATTGGGGGACGGGGAGCACTGCGGCCAAAGCGCTGACTTCGGGTTCGCTGATGACCTGATAGTGGGTAAGGTCGCTGTTGTCGTAGGTGACGGTCCCGCGAAGATAGACGTTGCCGACCTGTTGTCCGTAGCTAAGATTGGCATGGTGGGAGAGGGTAGTGAATCCGAGATGGAGGCCGTTAAAGGTACGATATTTGTCGAAAGTGTACGGCGAGAAGGTGTAGCTCATGGTGAAGGGGGAGGTGACCTGCGAGAAAGCCGAGTTGTAGAAGAACTGCAGGTTCTTGTACTTCATCTGTATGCCGACGTCGTAGCTGGGCTTGGGACCGATGCCGCCGATGGTGACGTCGCCGCCCATCATCTGCATACCGGTGTCTTCCCGTGGGATATAGACGCTTTCGCCACTGGCTTTGTAGATGTTGCCCCAGATGAGCAGGTCGAGGTCGAAATAGCGTTTGCCGAATAGCATGTTGCCCATAATCTGTCCGTAGTTGCCTGCTCCGACACGGGCTTCGACACCGTCGACTTCGGCACCGGGAAGGGTGATGACGTTGACGACGGCGGTGAGTGATACGCCGCCATAGAGTGACGATGCGGGACCGCGCAGCACCTCAATCTGGCGCACCTTGTCGAGCGACATGCTGAAGTCGGGTGCGGCGATGTTGGTGGCAAAGCTGTTGAGCCGGTGGCCGTTGAGCATGATGAGGATTTTCTCCTGTCCGTTGCTGTAGATGCCACGCATGGCGATGTTGATGTCGTCGTTGCCGTCGACGATATTCATGCCAGGGACGTAGGTGACCAGCACCTCCTGCAGGTTGCGGGCGCCGCAGTCCTGAATCATCTCACGCGTAATGAGGGTAGTGGGCACAGGCACCTCGTTGAGCGACTCTGCCTGACTGGATGCCGTGGTGATGGTGGCCGTGCGACCGGCCTTGAGGCTCTCGACCATATCGATGAAGCGCTGTGGGTCGGAGAGTGTGGTGCTGTAGTAGGGATTGATGTCGAGCATGAGTTGTACGCAGTGCTCGGCAGCGTCGGTGTTGTCAAGGCTCAGTTCACAGAGCGACAGCAGGCGGTAGGCACCGAGTCGGAGACTGAGGGGGAAACTGTTCATGTTGGTGGTGAGCGCCTGACGTGCCTCGAGAATCCTGCCGATGTTGTAGTCCTGCTCGGCCTGGTCGTAGATGGCGCGATAGCGTTCGTCTTCCGTCTGTGCCACCGACGTCATGGTGATGGCGAAGAACAATATAATAATGTATAGTCGCTTGTTCATGATTTCCTGACAGGAATGGTGATGGTGAATGTGGTGCCTTGATTGAGCGTGGACTCGAAGGTGAGGCGCCCGTGATGTTTCTGTTCGATGATGTCGCGGGTGATGCCCATGCCGAGTCCGGTACCCTTGCCGATGGGCTTGGTAGTGAAGAAGTTCTCGAAGAGGCGTGCCTTGACGTCGTCGCTCATGCCTTCGCCATTGTCGGCGATGGTGATGGTGAGCTGGTCGCCGTCCATAGCCGTGGTGACGTCGATGGTGGGATGATAGTCGTCGCCTTCGCTGAGCGTGCGCTGGTGGACGGCATAGCAGGCGTTGTTCACGAGGTTGAGCACTGCGCGGCTGAGGTCCTGCGGGATGACCATCATCAGTGGCAGGCCGCTCTGAAGGTTTTCGTGGATGGTGATATTGAACGTCTTGTCCTTGGCGCGCATGGCGTGATAGGAGAGCCAGACATACTCGTGGACGATGCGGTTGACGTCGGAGGGCAGGAACTCGTCCTCCTTGCCGCGCGAGACGAGGAGGATGCCCTGGATGATGCTGATGGCTCGTTCGCCGTGTTCGACGATCTTGGCCATATTGTCATGGAGGCCGCTCATGATGTCGATCACGTCGTCGCGGTCGTCGTCTGACAGCTTGTCGGCATTGTCGTCGATGATTTCCGTCAGGTCGCGCAACAGCTTGTTGGACATCTTGCTGAAATTGATGACGAAATTCAGTGGGTTCTGTATCTCGTGTGCAATGCCGGCGCTGAGCATGCCCAGCGAGGCCAGCTTCTCTTGTTGCTGCAACTGCTGTTTTAATTGTTCAATATCAGTCATAACTCTCAATTCTTAGTTCGCGGAAGGTTAATCGTAAATTCCGTATATTCGTGTTTCACGGACTGGACGCTGATGGTGCCGCCGTGGTTCTGTACGATTTCGTGGCAGAGGTAGAGTCCGACACCGGCGGCCTCGCTGGTGGTCTTCGTCGTGAAGAAGGGGTCGAAAATCTTGTCGATAATGGTCTGCTCGATGCCGATGCCGTTGTCGCGGAATACGAGGCGCACCTGCTGGGCTTCGAGGGTGACACGCAGCGATACTTCGGGCTGGTAGGGCGTGTCGGGGTGGCGCTTGCGCTGTTTCACGACGGCATACACGGCGTTGCCGAGAATGTTCATGAAGGTCTTGCTGAGCTGTTCGGCATTGCCATTGATGTGGATATCCTCTTTGGGGATGTCGAAAACGACGCGGATGGCATCCTGGGCAATCTCCTTCTCGAAATAGGTGTTGACCATCTGCTCGTCCTGCTGGAGGATGGGATTGAGCGACATGGGAATGATGCCGCCGGAACGGTCCTTGAGCATTTCCTCCATGGCCTTCAGCGTGCGCGTGGTATTGGCACCGTGCTCGCTGACTTTCTCGAGGTTGCCCTTGAGCATGTCGAGCACTTCGATGGTATCGTCGTAGTTGTCGGGATCCATGTGTTCCTTTTCGTCCTCGACGTTGGCCTTTACGTCGCCAACCAGTCCCTGCGAGAGCTTCGAGAAGTTGTTGATGTAGTTGAGGGGATTGAGGATGCGGTCGATGAGTCCCTGAGTGAGCTTACCCACCGTGGCCATCTTCTCCAGACGGACAACTTCGGTGGTGCGTTCCTGCACGAGGTTCTCCAAGCGTTGCTTATCCTTCTCGAGACGGCGCAGACGGAGCTGGAGGAGTGCGTAGACGACGATGGCCGCCAGAAGCAGGTAGAGGAGTATCATGTACCATCGGAGGTAGAGTGGTGCTGCGATGCTGAAGTTGATGCTGACGATGTCGGACACCTGTCCGAAGGCATCGCGGGCCTGTACCTCGAAGATGTATTTGCCGTAGGTGAGGTTGCTGAACTCTTCGCGGGTGTTGAATTCCCATGGCGACCAGTAGCCGCCGTTAATGCGGGTGCGATACTGCGTCGGGAGCAGCAGGCTGGGGAAGTCGATGGAGTAGTTGAAGACGATGTGGTGTTCGATGCTCGGCAGTTCGTCGAGTTTGTGTGGCTGTGGGCCGTAGCCACCCCAGATGACGCTGTCGCCGCGCAGCAGGATGGAGCGAAGCAATAGTCGTGGCTTTGCGCTCTTGGATGTTTCCTTGAAATTGCGGTTGACGAGGTTGACGCCCTTGTCGCCGCCTATCCACAGGAGATTGCCGTCGGTGAGCATGGCGCGGACGGAGTAGTCCATGAGCGGATAGACGAATGCGGACTGCTCTGCATTACGTGTCCCGTTCTTATAGGCGTAGAGGCTTTTTCCCTTGTTGTTGGTGAGCCACGTGACGTCCTGCGTGTCATGATAGGAGAACGCGGGATAGCCGATGGGGGTTGTGGTATTGATGCTGATGGGCATGAGTTTGTCGCCGAAGTCGACGAGTGTCGATATTTCGTCTTTGCCGTCTTGGGTGAATGGTTCGAAGACGCCCGAACCCTTGTCGCGCCACAGTTTGCCGTAGAGGTTCTGCAACCAGATGCTGCCCGACGGGTCGCGCACGATCTTCACGACTTTCTCGATATCGTTCAGGGGCTTGCTTTGTCCGTTATTATAGTGGTAGACGCCTTCGATGCCGCCACCATAGAAGCTGCCGTCCTGTTCGACAAGCAACGACATGGTATTGTTGGGCGTGAGTCGGGTGGCTTGGTTGTCGGGCGTAACGCGATAGACACCGTTTGCCGTTGCCGCCAACAAAGTATTGCCTTGATTGGCGAGTTGCCAGCAGGCATGGGTGATGTTGGCAACGGGCAGGAATTTCTTGCTTTCGAGACGGTAGAGTCCGCTGAGCGTTCCGGCATAGAGATGACCGTTCAGCTGTTTAAGGGACAGTACCTCGCCGCGCAGTCCCTCGTAGGAGGTGAAATGCATGTAGATGGAGGGGAAGGCAATGCAGAAGATACCGTTGTCGGTAGCACCCCAGAGCAGCCCGTGGCGGTTGTAGTCCATGTGGCTGACATTGTTGGAGCAGAGACCGTTTTGTTCGGTGATACGGAACAGTTCACGGCCATCGGGGTCGACGAAGATGACGCCGTCGCCGTTGGTGGACAGTGCCTGCAGACCGTCCTCGAGGTCTTCCACCTGAGTAATCACAATGTTAGCGTCGATGGCATAGTTCTTGCGATTGGAAGTGGGACAGGACTTGCCTGGCGCCAATTGGTAGGTGTCGTTGTGGACAGCATAAATCTCCTTATTGCTGGCAAGGAAAAAAATGTTGCCGTTCTCCTGCCATATCCACTGTACCTCGCCGTGGAAGGGTGTAGTGGCGTTACAGGGATGCATATGGAGGTTGCCGCGCTGGTCGATCTTGAGATAGCCGAAATAGTTGTATCCACCGGTCCAGAGCACGCCGTTGGGGTCCTGGAAAACGGCGGTGATACGGCTTATGCCCGGCGAGTGGATGATACGCCAGTCGGCATTGTCGTAGTAGAGCAGTCCTTCGAAATTGGCGACATAGACCGTGCCGTCGTCGGCAGCAATGACGTCGAAGTTCTGGTTGTGAGCCATGTATTCGGTGGCAGGATAGTTACGCAGGTAGGGGATGCCCTGGGCGTGTAACGTTGAACATGGAACGTTGAACATGAAGAGCATGCCTGAAATGCTCATTACGAGGGAAAGCAGCAGTCGTTTCATCGGCTGGCCTCCTTTCCTTTTACTTCCTCGTAAGGCACGTTGCGGCCTACGTAGTAGTTCCATTCTTCGCGCGTCAGGTTACGCTTCAGTTTTGCCTGCAGACGCTTTTGCATCTGTGAAACGGAGATGAGGGCCTGCGTCAGATTGCCGTTCTGATCGCCTGACCATACGTGGGTCTTCTTCAGGTCGAAGGTGAAATTGATGATCCAACCACGGGTAGTGAAGAGTGTCATCGGTTCAATCTTGGCAGCGTTGGTGAGCCAGAGATTCATGGTGCCGTCGTAGCTCGACGAATAGAGGCGGATGCCGTCAATCTTCAGTTTCGAGATACGCGACTGATGAGCGACAAGGCGGGTCTGTTGCCCCTTGGCATTGAAAAGGTAGATGGTACCGTCGCTCATGCCGTAAGCTATGAGATGCTGGTTCTTCGACTCTGCGAAGGCCGTCACCTGACCCTTCACCGGAACGCGGCTGGTCTCGATGTTGTTAAAGCCTTTTATCAAGTGCATGTTACCCTGACGGTCGAAAGCCACGGGGTAGTTCTGGTAGCGGGTCATGAATTCAATCTGGAAGGGCAGCTTCTTTTCCTGAACAATAGTACGGCTTTGGGTATCGAACAGCGCCATACCTGATTCGCAGAAGATGATAAACTGGTCGCCGCTGACATCTAAGTCCTTGGGCTTCGGTATGTTAATCTCGATTGCCTGAACCTTCTTGTTTTTATCAACAATGACCAGATGACCTGAACGGCTCAGGGCGTAGGTGGTGTTGCTGGGCCGGTCGATGAAGAGGTCACGGAAATCGTAGCGGGGATTGCTTACAAGCATTTCGCTATTCAGTTTTCCGCTCTCGAAGTTGGTGTGCTTCATGAGCTCGCCGTAAGTACTGCAGGTAATCATATAGCCCGATTTCTCGTCGGAAAAGGCAACATCGGTAATGATGCCTTTGTGTTTATGCCAGACATTCTTGCTCTGACTGGTCATTGCCAGCGCCTGATAGACGGTAGGTGCATAGATGTCACCCCGATAGCGGTCGGTAAACAGGCATGCGGTGTGAGCCAACAGGTCGGCAATGTCGTGGTGATCGGCTTTATACTGTGTGATAGCCGTCTGTCCGAGAGTTCGGGCGAGACTGATGTACGTCAGGGTGTCGGCAATACGCTTTGACTGTTCGGCCTGACTGCGCTGTTCTTCGGCAATCTTCTGCTGACTTCGGGCTACTTCGGAGGCTTCCACGGCGCGTTGCTCTGCGACGAGGGCATTCTGGCGCTCTATCTCGGCCTTACGGCGCATCTCTTCGGCAACTTTCGTCTGTGCTATGGCCTCCTCGCGCTGTTCGTCACTGATGCGGCGTTCCTCGTTGGCAATCTCCTCCATCTGGGCATTGACGCTCTGCATCACCACCGAACGTTTCTCCTCCTTGGTGAGTTTGTCAAGCTTTTCCTGCAGTTCCTGATTCTTCTCGACGAGTTCATCGCGAGTGGAACTAACCAAGTAGACGTGGTGTCCTAGCAGGATGACGGCTATAATGGCTATTGCGGAGATGATTTTGCCGGTTTTGTTCATGCTTTTCGCTTCAGGGCCATGATGGTGATGTCGTCACTTTGCGGAGCGTCGCCGGCATAGGCCTTGACGTCGCTCATCTGTGCTTCGATGAGGGTGCGGCAGTCGTCGCCGTTGTGTTTTTGCAACAGTTGCTCCATACGGTCTTCGCCATACTCTTGGAAGTCGCTGTTGAAGGCTTCATTGACGCCGTCGGTGTACATCAGCAACGTATCGCCAACGCCCAACTGGGTCTTGGCGCTGGTATATTGCCAACCGTCGACGGTTCCTACCAGACAGTTCTGGCTCATGGGCATCATCTCCACCTGTCCGTTGGCTTTGAGGATGTAAGGCGCGTTGTGACCGCCATTGCAATAGTCTATCTCACCGGTGCGAATGTTGTAGATGGCGTAGAACACGGTGACGAACATCGATTCAACGCTCTCTTTACACAGCAGGTCGTTCGACTTCGTCAGACACACACCGGGATCGTAACCCTGCAGGGCAATGGTGCGGATGAGCGTACGGCTGACGGCCATGAAGATGGCGGCGGGAATACCTTTTCCCGATACGTCGGCCATTACCAGTCCGATGTGGTCGTCGTCAATGCGGAAGAAGTCGTAGAAGTCGCCTCCGACATCCTTTGCCGGGGTCATCATTGCTGCCAAATCGAGCTCGTGTTCGTTCTCGGGGAACGGCGGGAAAATACGTGGCAGGATGGCCTGCTGGATTTCTCCTGCTACTGCGAGGTCGGTCTTCAGCGACTCCAATTGCGAGTGTTCCTCCTGCGACTGTTTGATATACTCTATCTGCTCGATGGCCTTCTTGATAGTCAGGCTGAGGTCGTCGAGGTCGATGGGCTTCGTGGCAAAGTCGAAGGCTCCGTTGTTCATGGCCGAACGGATGTTGTTCATGTCGCCATAGGCTGACACCATGATGCACTTCAGGGCGGGGTTCTGCAGTTCGTTTACCTTTGTGAGCAGTGTCAGACCGTCCATTTCCGGCATGTTGATATCACTCAGAATGATGTCGATATCCTTCTCACGCAACAAAAGTGTGAGGGCCTCCAGACCGTTGTGGGCAAAGAAAAACTGGTATTCTCCCTTACGTATTTCGCGACGGAAATATTGTGTCAGCAGCAACTCAAGGTCCTGCTCGTCGTCGACGCTTAATATCTTTACTGGTTTCATATTTTCAATATTTATTAGCTTTTGGGCGGTAAAATTACATAAAAGAATTGACATAACCAAGAAAACCGGTGGGAAATAAAAGAAAAAACGTGATTTCCTTTGTATTTCACTCAAATCTTTGTACCTTCGCGGCCGAAATGAAACTGCTTGTATTCAATCCGGAACACGACATAGCATTGGCCAGTAATCTGGCAAACTTCACTGCACCCCATGCCGGACGACAGATCAGGGCTGACCTCGGTTTCCTGCCGGCGTTGTGGGCCGAGGAAGGTGACAAAGTGCTGGTGGACCACGTCGAAAGTGCCGAAAAAGCCTTCCGACGGGTGGCTCACCGACTGCGCATTCTAGGGTGTCGAGATCTACCGGTAGTAAACGAGCGGTTTACTTCCGCTAAACTGTCTGTTTACTCCGACCAGATGACCGACGTGCTTCCCTGGGGTTGGAACCTCGCCATACGTGCCTCGTTAAAGCGTGCCGGCATCGCCCCTGCGCTGATGCCTTCGGAGGAACAGATTGCCCATATCCGACAGTTGTCGCACCGTCGCACGGCCTCCCAACTCTTGCCGCTGTTACAGATGGACGGCACGGTGGGCGAGAGTTTCGAGTGTACGACGGCCGATGAGGTCGAGACGCTTTTGGCGCGTTATGGTCAGGTGGTCATGAAGGCTCCCTGGTCGTCGAGCGGACGAGGACTTCGTTTCCTCAGCACTGAGCGCACACCCTTCCAGATGCAGGCCGGATGGTTTCGTAATGTGGTTGCACAACAGGGCTCGGTTATGGTCGAGCCATTATATAATAAGGTGCGCGATTTCGGCATGGAATTCTGTGCCGACGACTCAGGCATCCACTACCTCGGGCTCTCGTTGTTCCATACTGTCAATGGTGCCTACGAGGGGAATATCCTGGCAACGGAAATGGCAAAACGAGAAATTATAAGTCGTTATATTCCAGCGTGTTTAATCGATTCCGTCGAGCAAAAGATAACTTCATCTCTTGACCTTGGCAATTATCGTGGACCCTTCGGCATCGACATGATGATAGTGAGGGAAGACGGCACGGAAAAACCCGAAGAAGGAAACTGCCTCCTCCATCCTTGCGTCGAAATCAACCTTCGTCGTACGATGGGCCATGTGGCATTGGCGATATCTCCCACCGACGACGACATTGTCAGGGTGATGCGCATTGCGTATAACGGCACCAATTACCAACTTAAAATACAACGACTCAAATGAACAAGATACAGATTATTTTTAGTACATTATTATTGCTCTTTGCAACACACATCTCAGCGCAAGACGTCGTGTCCGAGGACACCGTGACGGTAGAGGAACGCAATCCCTACCTCCAGTGCGAGGATACGTGCAACCATATTCACGGCATCGACATCAGCCACTATCAGGGCAACGTGTTTTGGGAGACGGTGGGCGAGCGCACCAATATGTCGTACGTCTATCTGAAGGCTACCGAGGGCGGCGACCGCATCGATGCCACCTTCGAGCGGAACATCGAGATGGCTCACCGTCATGGACTGAAGGTCGGCTCCTACCATTTCTACCGTCCGCTCACCGACCAGCGCCGACAGTTGCTCAACTTCATGTCACAGTGTCTGCCGGGCGAACAGGACCTTATCCCGATGATTGATATCGAGTCGACGGGCGGCTTGTCCACCGACGTCTTCTGCGACTCGCTGTTCTACTTCCTCGATCTTGTCGAAGAGGTTTACCACCAAAAACCCTTGCTCTATACCTTCCGCAATTTCTACAACCGCCACCTGCAGGGCAAGATTGACGACTATCCACTGATGATCGCCATGTACACCGACGAACCACCCGTGTTGGCTGACAACCGCGAATACACCATGTGGCAATACACCGCCAAGGGTCGCATCGTGGGCATCAACGGTTTCGTCGATAAGAGCCGTTTCATGGGCCGTCATAACCTACGCGAAATCCGGTTCAAACATCACTAGACCGCGTAGGTGTCATAGGATGGAGTAGGGGGATTATTCCTCGATGTTCCTGATGGTATGCAGCAAGTCGCTGGCATAGGCCTTTACCGACTGCGGTTTCAGTTTGTGGAGTGTGCCTTTCGCGCGTTCCATTGCCAGCTCGTAGCGCTCTAGCCGTTCGGGGTTCTTCTCGCCGCCCAGTGCCAACAGTTTGTCGCGCAGGGCAGGGGAGGGCTGCAACATGAAGTCGTCAGCGTATGCCAGCATGCCAGCAACTATCCACGGCCCCAGTCCGTAAGCCTCCACCGTCTTATACAGCTGTTCCCATTTCCACTCGCTCATAGGTTCTATGGCCTCGCGGTCGGCGGGGTCGTCCAAGTAGATGAGCCGTTCTATGTTTCGTTGAATAATGTCCATTATGAGTATCGTTTAGGGTATCTGAAAAGTATCGAGAACAATGCCGCTATGCCGATGGCCAGCGGATAATATAAATAAGGTATAATGGCCACAGGGTTCAGTCCTGCCAGTCCGGCAGCCATCAGCAACTGGGCGCCATAGGGTATCACGCCCTGCATCATACACGAGAACGTATCGAGTATTGACGCCGCCTTGCGATTGTCCACGCCATAGCGGTCGCCAATGTGCTTGGCTATACCGCCGACGGTGATGATAGCCACCGTGTTGTTCGCCGTACACAGGTCCACCAGCGACACCAGAGCCGCTATCGACAGCTCCGCACCACGTTTCGTGCTGATGTGTCGCGTCAACCGTTCTATCAGGTAGTCTATGCCACCGTTGTGACGGATGATTTCCAGCAGTCCGCCGGCCATCATGGTGATAATGATAAGCTCACCCATGCCGATAATGCCCTGACCCATGGCCTGCATCCATCCGAACATGTCATACGCCCCTTGTACCATACCGATGGCACCCGTCAGCAGAATGCCCAATGCCAGCACCGCCATCACGTTCATACCGAAAATGGCCATTATCAGGACGATGAGATAGGGGAGCACTTTCAGCAGTTCGATGTCGTGCACGTTGGCTGGCGACGCCATACCTTGTCCTATGAAGACGTAAACCACCAGTATGATTACTGCGGCGGGAATGACGATGAACGAGTTGACGCGGAACTTGTCGGAGAGCTTACAGCCCTGCGTCTGAGTGGCCACGATGGTGGTATCACTGATAAACGAGAGATTGTCGCCGAAGAACGAGCCACCGACGACCACTGCCGTCATCAGTGCAACCGATGTGTCCGTCTGTGTCGCCACGCCTGCCGCGATGGGTGTCAATGCTACGATGGTGCCTACGCTCGTGCCGATGCTCAGCGATATAAAACAGGCGGCTAGAAACAATCCTGCCAACAACATCTGCGACGGCAGCACGGCCAGTGCCAAGTTCACCGTCGCGTCTATCGACCCCATCACTTTCGCTGAGTGGGCGAAGGCTCCCGCCAGGATGAAGATCCAGATCATCAGCATCATCTGCCCAGTACCGGCACCACGGCTGTAGATATCGATGCGTTTGCGCAACGGGATGCCGCCACACACCATGACGGCATACATCGACGCCGCCATGAATGCCACCGTGATGGGAACCTTATAGAAGTCCCCTGCCACGATGCTCGTCACCAGATACATCACCACAAACACCCCGATAGGCGACAGTGCTAACAGTCCTTGCTTCATATTCGACTGCAAAACTACAAATAAATGCGCAAAGAACAAAGGAAATCTGCATTTTTTCTTTCTCTTTTGCTCGCTTATTCGTAATTTTTTCTTAATTTTGCCGCATGGAAATCATCGAACAAAGCATTATCCCCAAGAGTCCTGCGAAGAAATGCGAGGATGGCATCGTCGTCACACGCGACTATATTGCCGTCATCGACGGCTCCACGTCGAAGACCGACCGCCGCTTCAGCTTCTTCCGCTCCAACGGACGCTACTGCATGCAACTTGTCAGCCGCTACATCCGCCATGCCAAGGGCACTCTCACCTGTCACCAGTTCTGCAATGGCGTCACTGCGGCCGTCGCACGTCACTACAGTCGTAGCGATATCCAGCGACTTGCCCTCCATCCTGAGGAGCGCCTCACCGCTTCTGCCATAGTATATAGCCGTCTCAACCGCGAAATATGGATGATTGGCGACTGCCACTGTCTCGTCGGCGGACAATACTATGACAATCCCAAGCCCTACGAACAGGAACTTGCCGAGCAGCGTGCCGACATCATCAGCCGCAGCGGTCTGCCCGCTGAACATTTCCTCCATCACGACACCGCCCGCGACGCTATCATTCCACACATGCTCGAAACCATGCAACAGCAAAACAAAACCTATGCCGTCATCGACGGATTTCCCATCCCACAGCAGTATGTACGCGTCATCACACTCGACTTCCAACCCTGGGAAATCGTGCTCGCCTCCGACGGCTATCCCTTCCTTCTGCCCACGCTCGCCGACTCCGAGCAACGCCTCGAGCAGCAGCGCCGCGACGACCCGCTCAACATCGGAACCTTCAAGGCCACGAAAGCCTTCCTCCCCGGCAACAACTCCTTCGACGACCGATCTTACATCCGCTTCCGCGTCTGACCTACAAATGCAAAAAGTGACAGACTTTTTGAGTCTATCACTTTTCCTCTAAAGTACACCCGCAGGGGCTCGAACCCTGGACACCCTGATTAAGAGTCAGGTGCTCTACCAACTGAGCTACGGGTGCATCAAATTTTGACGATTAAAACAGCACTCTTGCTGAATTGCGGGTGCAAAGGTACTGAGTATTTTTCAATCTGCCAAACTTTTTGCGAACTTTTTTCAAAAAAAGATGAAAAAAGGCTCGAATTCCGAAGAAACGAGCCTTTTTACTATGCGAATTGTGATGATTTAGATGAATAAGACGGTCAATCCGGCCATCACAATCGATACCATCGACATGAGCTTGATGAGGATGTTGAGCGACGGACCGGAGGTGTCCTTGAACGGATCACCAACAGTATCGCCAACGATGGTAGCCTTGTGGGCAAACGAGCCCTTGCCACCGAAGTTGCCTTCCTCGACCATCTTCTTGGCATTGTCCCAAGCTCCACCGGCATTGGCCATAAAGACAGCAAGGGTGAAGCCACCTGCCAATCCGCCAACGAGCAAGCCCAGTACGCCTGCCACGCCGAGGACGCAGCCTACGACGATAGGAATGGCAATGGCCAAGAGCGACGGGAATATCATTTCGTGCTGTGCGGCACGGGTCGAAATCTCCACGCAGGAACCATAGTCGGGAGTGCCTGTGCCTTCGAGAATACCAGGAATCTCGCGGAACTGACGACGAACCTCTTCAACCATCTTCTGGGCAGCACGACCTACAGCTTCCATAGTGAGTCCGCAGAACAGGAAGGCAGCCATAGCACCAATGAAAGCACCTACAAGTACCTTGGGGTTCATCAGGTTCACCTGGAAGTAGTTCATGAAGTCGGGAATGGTGGCATTGGCTGCAGAAATAGCCTCGCCCTTGACGTTCTCCATCATCACGCCGGCACGATCCATCGCAATCTTGATCTCCTCAATGTAAGAGGCAAGGAGTGCGAGTGCCGTGAGAGCTGCAGAACCGATGGCAAAGCCCTTACCGGTAGCAGCGGTTGTATTTCCTAAAGCATCGAGGGCATCGGTACGATGACGGACCTCTTCGCCGAGTTCACTCATTTCTGCGTTACCACCGGCATTGTCGGCAATAGGTCCGTAAGCGTCGGTTGCCAGTGTAATACCCAGCGTCGAGAGCATACCTACTGCAGCGATACCAATACCATAAAGTCCGTGAGCCAGACTCTCACTTGACATCGAGAGGTCGAAACCATTGGCAAAGCCGAAGCTGAGAATGATGGCGACACCGATAGTAATCACAGGAATGCAGGTAGAAATCATACCCGTGCCTATACCTTTAATAATAACGGTAGCGGAACCCGTCAGACCAGCCTCAGAAATTTTCTGGGTGGGCTTGTAGGAATGAGAGGTGTAGTATTCGGTAGCCTGACCGATGATGACACCTGCAGCCAGACCGCTGATGACGGAGAGCGACAGGCCGAGCCAGTTTTCGATGCCCAAGAAATACAGGATGCCGAAAGTGGCAATGGCAATGAGGATAGCACTGACATTGGTACCCAGCGACAGCGACTTCAGCAGATCTTTCATCGTTGCGCCCTCCTTGGTGCGAACCAAGAAGATACCGAACAGCGACAGGAATACGCCCACAGCGGCTATCAACATCGGTGCAATAACGGCACGCAACTGAACCTCAAGGCCTGCAACGGAGAAGGCAGCGGCACCAAGGGCGGCTGTTGACAACACCGAACCGCAATACGACTCGTAGAGGTCGGCACCCATACCAGCCACATCGCCAACATTATCGCCAACGTTATCGGCAATGGTTGCGGGGTTGCGCGGGTCGTCCTCGGGAATATCGGCCTCGACCTTACCCACGATATCGGCACCCACGTCGGCAGCCTTGGTGTAGATACCTCCGCCAACACGGGCAAACAACGCCTGCGTCGAGGCACCCATACCAAAGGTAAGCATGGTTGTGGTGATGGTGATGAGCGAATCGTCAGTCAATCCATTCAGCGCAACGAACCAGATGGCAATGTCGAGCAGTCCGAGACCTACGACGGTGAGACCCATGACGGCACCCGAACGGAAAGCGACCTTCAAACCGCTGTTCAAGCTCTGGCGAGCAGCATTGGCCGTACGGGCAGAGGCGTAAGTAGCCGTCTTCATGCCGAAGAAACCAGCCAAACCCGAGAAGAAACCGCCCGTCAGGAAAGCAAACGGCACCCACGGATTCTGCACATTCAGACCGTAAGCCATGAATGCAAACAGGGCGCAAAGCACTACAAACACAATGCCTACGACCTTGTACTGTTGCCACAGATAAGCCATAGCACCTTTTCTCACGTAGAGGGCAATCTCCTTCATACGGGGCGTTCCCTCGTCTTCCTTCATCATTTGAGTGAAGAAAAACCAAGCCATACCCAACGCCACGATAGAGGCAATGGGTACGAGCCAGAAAACACTTGGAATGTTCATGTTTAGTTTTTTGTTATAAATGAATTAGATGTTAGCGTTACTCGTCGGCAATAAAATCTGACAGGCTCTCGGCGTCCTCGTCGTTATCTGTTTCAATCTCGAACGTCGTACGATAGTTATCCTCATTGATGTCGTCATCGTTGGGCTCGCCAAAGTCCACGTCATCCTCATCGGGCTTGTTATAGGTATCCTCTGGCAAGTCAACATCTTCGTCTTCCTCATCGCCTTCCTCACCATGCGAGTCGAACACCATGCGGGGTTTATAGGATTCAGGTTTCAACTTGGCAAAGATGGCCTCGACCCATGAACCTTTAGCCACTTCCAAGACCTCATAGCCGTCGGCAATTTTCTTCTCATACATGCCACCCTTCTTGTGGAGACGATCCTTGGGTAGGGTAGTGGTAGAGATGTCGAAACCACTCTCAATAATGTCCTGAATAGACTGGGAAAGAGAGTCCCAGCCACCTCCGAAATTACGGTCAAGAACCTCTACAAGCTTTGCTGCAGAGATATGACGGATATTTTCGTAAGTCAGGTCAGTAACTCGCATAATAGGACGTTTCTTGATGGCAAGAGTCAATTTCGTATCGTCTGTCTTGACGCTGCCAACCTTGTAGTCCAGGTTGGTATATTTCTGTTTGACACGTTTATCGTCGTCTTTCAACTCTTCTACAAGGAATGCACTTCGGATGATGTCCAGATAATGGTGGAAATTCTCCCTCATCTCTGTATCCTTCTCAACGGTATCCAACAGACGGAAGACATCATTCTCTTGCAAGTCCCAGACGCTGCTCTTGGACAAAGTCTTTAAATTCAGTCCTTTTTCTTCTTTTTTCTCTTTTTTCTCTTTGGTCTCTTTTGCTTCTTTCATATGACTCAATTTTTTAGTTTTTTCGTATTTGTCTGCAAATGTACATACTTTATTCTCGATTTACAAGTTTTTTGGCGATAATTTTTTGTTATTTACGCAAAAAAATGTAATTTTGCACTGAAATATGGCAGAACCACTGGCAGAAAGACTCAGACCCAGGACACTTGATGATTATGTCGGACAACAACATCTGGTAGGCGAGGGGGCCGTTTTGCGCAAAATGATTGACGCAAAACGCATCTCGTCGTTTATCCTTTGGGGACCGCCCGGAGTGGGGAAGACCACCCTGGCTCAAATCATTGCCCACCAGTTGGAAGTGCCGTTTTTTACATTATCCGCAGTGACCAGCGGTGTGAAAGATGTTCGTGACGTAATAGAACGTGCACAGAAAGGGCGTTTCTTCAACGAGGCTTCACCTATTTTATTTATAGACGAAATCCATCGCTTCTCCAAGTCGCAGCAGGATTCACTGCTTGGCGCTGTCGAAAAAGGTGTTGTGACGCTGATTGGTGCCACAACGGAGAATCCGTCGTTCGAAGTCATCCGCCCGTTACTCTCGCGTTGTCAGTTGTACGTGTTGAAATCGCTGGAAAAAGACGATCTGTTGGAATTGCTCCATCGGGCATTGACAAAGGACGTATTTTTGAAGGAGCGAAACATAGAATTGGCAGAGACGGGAGCTCTTTTAAGATATAGTGGAGGCGATGCCCGTAAGTTGCTTAATATCTTGGAGTTAGTGACTGACACCTCGTCAAACGAAAAAATCACCATTACCGATGAATTCGTCGAAAATTGCTTGCAGCAGAATCCGTTGGCATACGACAAAGATGGTGAGATGCACTACGATATTATTTCGGCATTCATCAAGTCTATTCGTGGTTCCGATCCTGATGCGGCACTGTATTGGATGGCCCGTATGATTGAGGGTGGGGAAGATCCACAGTTTATTGCTCGGAGACTGGTGATTTCGGCTGCTGAGGACATCGGTTTAGCCAATCCCAACGCGCTGTTATTGGCCAATGCCGCCTTTGATACTGTCATGAAAATCGGTTGGCCAGAGGGTAGAATTCCCTTGGCAGAATGCTGCGTCTATCTGGCCACATCGCCTAAAAGCAATTCTGCTTATTTGGGTATCGACAAAGCCCTGGAATTGGTGCGAAGAACGGGTAATCAGCCCGTGCCGCTGCATCTTCGCAATGCTCCGACATCATTGATGAAGGATTTGGGATATAGCGACGGCTATCAGTATCCACACGATTTTGCAGGACATTTTACACCTCAACAATATATGCCAGACGCCTTGCAGGACGAACGAATCTGGCACGGACAACATTCGCCAGGAGAGCAGAAATTATATGAGAGAATGGTCAATTACTGGGGGAAGCGTTTTGAAGACTAAATATGATAAAAGGAGAATATACTTGTGGAATATAACGAAATTATCACACAAATCATAGAATTCTTAGGAACTTTTGCATTTGCCATTTCAGGCATACGCCACGCAGCAGCCAAGCATTTCGACTGGTTTGGCGGCTATGTTTGTGGCATTGCGGTGGCTATTGGCGGCGGAACCATCCGCGATGTCATGCTTGGAACAACGCCATTTTGGATGACCAATCCCATATATATGATATGTACGGCGATGGCTTTGTTATTTGTTGTGGTTTTTGCCAATCACATGGAAGGACTGCGCAACACGTGGTTTGTGTTCGACACGTTAGGTCTGGCACTGTTTACAATAGCCGGTATTCAAAAATCGTTGCTTTTCGGACAACCATATTGGGTGGCGATCATTATGGGCTGTATAACAGGTTCAGCAGGTGGCGTGATCCGTGATGTGTTACTAAACAACGAACCAGTAATTTTCCATCGGGAAATATACGCAATGGCTGCAGTCGCTGGTGGTATAACTTATTGGTTATTTGATTATTTGGGAGTAACTGTTGAAGTTACGGTAATTTCATCATTCCTGGTTACTTGTCTTATCAGATTCTTAGCAGTTCGTTATCATCTCTCGTTACCAACGCTGAAAGACGAATAACGAAGAATAACATAATTATAATTGAAATAGATACGAAAAAGGATAGTGATAAAATTATCTATTTATCATAATGCCTATTATTTATAAATTGATTTAAATACTAAAATATCGTAAAAAACAAAGTTTTTGCAATCTCGGCTTTGCAATTTGCATTTTTTTTAGTAATTTTGCGGCTGTTTTAAAACAAACTCGGCAAGAATGGAAGCTTTCTTCAGAACGCATCGGTATTTGGTGGATCATGTTAACGCGCCAGTTCGCCGTTCTTTAATGGACGAAATTGACTGGAGTGACCGCATGATTGGCATCAAAGGAACGCGTGGCGTTGGCAAGACGACATTCTTGTTGCAATATGCCAAAGAGCATTTCGACACACAGGACAAGAAATGCCTGTACATCAACATGAACAACTTTTATAATGTTACGATCTGTATCCACATTTGAAGATTGTTTTCACTGGTAGCAGCGTGATGCGCTTGAAGGATGAGAATCCTGAACTGAACGGAATTGTCAAGTCGTATAATCTACGTGGATTTTCGTTCCGCGAATTTCTTAACTTGTTGACAGACAATAATTTACCTTCATTCACTCTAGAAGATATTATTCACGACCACGAACGTATTGTCAAGCAGATTCTGCCCAAAGTGTCGCCCAATCGATATTTTCAGGATTACATCCACCACGGTTTTTACCCATTCTTTCAGGAACACCGTAATTACTCGGAGAATCTGCTGAAAACGATGAACATGATGACTGAGGTTGATATTCTGCTCATTAAACAGATTGAGCTGAAATACCTCACAAAAATCAAGAAACTGTTCTATCAGCTTGCTGAAGGTGGTCCTAAAGCTCCAAATGTCAGCAAATTGGCCGAAAACATCGAGACTTCGCGAGCTACGATTATGAATTATATGAAGTATCTGACCGACGCTCGCCTGCTGAACATGATTTATCCGCTTGGCGAAGATTTCCCCAAGAAACCGTCAAAAGTCATGCTTCACAACAGCAATTTGCTTTATGCCATCTACCCTATCCATGTTGACAAGCAGACGGCCATGGAGACATTCTTTGTCAATTCGCTGTGGAAAGACCACAAAGTCAATCAGGATAGTCACGACAATTACTATACGGTCGATGGTAAATTGAAATTCCGCATCTGTGATGCCAATGGATATAATAAAGTAAGGTACACGAACGATATTTTATACGCGCGTTATAACACGGAAATAGGTCGCGACAATCAGATACCGCTATGGCTACTGGGATTCCTCTATTAGCCGAGTCCCCTACCCTTTTAGAAACACTTAGTAACAAATAATATAACAAACAGTTTTATTCATTTAATACATTCTAAACAAATGGCTAAAGAAAAGAAATTTATCACCTGTGATGGTAACGAGGCTGCGGCTCACGTGAGTTACATGTTCTCGGAGGTAGCTGCTATCTACCCCATCA
>ONMN01000112.1 GCA_900318885.1 uncultured Prevotellaceae bacterium
TTGATTTTCGTTAATAAAACAAAAAATGTGGATAACCCGACAGTTATCCACAAATTGTTGATAAACCACGCTTCCCTCAGCCTTCTTCCATCTACCCTCTTCCACCATCCATCATCCTTCTCCCCCAAGACACTGTGAACAATTTTGCAGCAACCTGCTGCGAAATCTCGTTATCAGAATCTGCAGCAACTTGCTGAATAAATTGCTCCCCAACTTGTGGAGTAATTGTCATATAGGGTTGATAGAGCAGATAGAAGATCTTCCTGAGCTTCCCAAGGTTTGTACGCCATAGTCGTTACGCTTTTAGTTAATCCCAACCACTATGAAGCTTCGCATCGAGCTTACTCACGCTCGGCAGAATTGAAGTGTACTTCATTCTGCTCTCGCTCAATCCCAACCTTCTTCATCATTATTCTCCATATAGCGGCTCATGCCGTTGTCATCCATGTCATCCTCTGATGCGGGGTCGAAGCCACGCATATTGTCAGGCTCATGGGGAGGACGCCCTTTTCCGTCAGGGGGTGGCGGTGGTGGTCCATCGGGATGCTTACCGTCAGGTGGAGGAGGTGGTGGCATATGACTATCCTCGAATTCATCTGGCGATATCTCATTAGCATTCTTCCTGCCATTACACGACAACAAGAACACCGATAATGCCAATATGCCTAGAATCTTCTTCATGCTCCAAATGTTTAACCCTGTGACACAGTTCCTGTCCCTGATGTCATTCGATGGGCGTTTCTGGCGTCTTGATACTCTCAAAGAGTTCTGTCAGAGCCTATGCACATCTGCTCAGTTACATTGTCTTCGTTAAAGTATGCCATATCGTTTAAAGTTTACTTAAAGTTCGCTTAAAATATGTACGATTTATATACGAATTATACACGAATTATACACGAATTACTTTCCAATAGCCTGTTTTGTTGCTTCCCACACGGACAATAAGCCCTGCAAGTTTCAGCGCATTGATATACGTTTTTACCTGACGCTCAGAAAGAGAAACTTTCACACCTATTTTCTCAGCTTTCAGCCCCTGATGAGCCTTTAACACCTCAAGCACCTCAAATGCTTTCTCTGATAATTCAGGGAACTTATCGTGCAGTTTATCGTGCAGTTTATCGTGCAGTCCTTCTATTTCTTCTTCTGTATCTTCATAGTTCTCCATGGCATCCAGCAAGCATCTAAGTATAAATTCCACAAAGGCAGTACTATTGCCAGCTGCATCACACTTTGCAATTTCATTGTAGTATTCCTGCTGATGCTCCTTGACGATGGTCTCTACAGGCAACCATGCAAAGATACCCTTCCAGCGAGAAAGCAACATCGTTTGCCAGAAACGGCCCATGCGACCATTGCCATCAATAAACGGATGAATAAATTCAAACTCGTAGTGGAACACACACGAACTAACCAGCGGATGAGCATCTGTCTTTTTCACCCATTCAAAGAGGTCGCTCATCAACTGTGGCACGCGCTCAGCAGGAGGAGCCATATGCAGACAGTTACCATTGCCATCAAACACCCCTACTCCCTCTTGTCTGTAATGTCCTGAATTGTGCACCAGGTCTTTCATCATCAACTCATGTGTACGCAACAGGTCCTTCTCTTTGAAGGCATCCAGCTCTGGCATCAAGCGATAGGCCTCAATGGCATTCTTCACTTCCTGAATCTCATCAGGAGCGCCAAGCACTCGCTTGCCATCAATGATATCAGTTACTTGTTTAAGCGACAGGCTATTGTGCTCAATGGCCAGCGACGAGTGGATAGTCTTAATCTGACTCTTCTTACGCAAATGAGGAGAAGGAGCGTTCTTGTTCTGAAATCTCTGAAATCAGACGAAGCATCTCTGACGTTATATCGAATGGAGGTTTGTACATACCCTATAAGTTTTCGTTAATAAGTTGTATAACTCCTTGCTGCTGCCTATCTCCTCAGCATTTTTTGCCGCCTTTATCCTTGTTTTTGACATGTCTATTGTTTCAAGTTATTTTCTGACAAAGCTGCGGTTAAGCGAGGGCAATGATGCTCGCATCGATTGCCGCTCGCAACGCCACACTCATACCTTCAGGTGTGAGAACGCAAGCAGCTTCGCATCCTTCAGGATGCAAAGATAGGGAATATTTTTTATATTGCAAAATTTTGCACAAGATTATTGCAAAAGAAATCGGGTCAGCCGATACAAACGCTTACTTAAACAACCACAAAACAAGCAAAACCGCTTATTGTGATAACCTTTTTGGTCAAAAATTTGGTTATTACAATAAGTTTGCGTATATTTGCACGCAAAAATAGTTATTATGGAGACCCTTTTAAAGAAACATCGTATATTGATATCGCAGACAAACACTGACATCGTCCGCGAAATAATGACGTCTGTGAACTGGGAGAAGCAACTGGTATCCATACGTGGTTCGAGAGGCGTGGGTAAGACAACGCTGATGAGACAGTATATCAAGCAGAAGTATGGGGTGAATGCTGGCGAGGCGTTATATTGCCTGATGGACAGCATGTACTTTGCCAGTCATACGCTGATGGAGGTGGCTGAGCGGTTCCACCTGATGGGGGGCAAGCACCTATTCCTCGACGAGGTGCATAAATATCCCACATGGAGCAAGGAACTGAAAGAGATCATCGACCTATGGCCCGATATGAAGATTACCTTTACAGGCTCGTCGCTACTACAAATCCTGAATGCCGATGCCGATCTGTCGCGCAGGGTGCTGAGCTACGATATGGCTGGTCTATCGTTCAGAGAGTATCTTCGTTTCTATAAGAACATCGAACTGCCTGTACATACGCTAAAGGAAGTGCTAGAGGATGCTGATGCCGTTTGCGATGAGGTGTGCAAGGTGTGTCATCCCCAACCCTTGTTCGAGGAGTATCTGCGTGCAGGCTACTACCCCTTCTACGATGGCGACGAACAGGAATACTACAGCCGCATAGAGAATGTGGTGAGCTTTATCATCGATCAGGAGATGACGCAATTCTGTGGCGTTGATCCTGCCTACACGCGCAAGCTCAAGGCGATGATGCTGTTTCTGGCCAATAATGTGCCTTACGATGTAAATATCGCCAAACTGGCCTCGTATCTGGAACTGAACAAAAATACGGTGCTGAGCTATCTGTCGAGTATGCAGAGGGCCGAACTGCTGCATCTGCTGTATGCCGACAATAAGTCGGTGACCAAGATGCAGAAGCCCGACAAGATATATGTACACAATCCCAATATGCTCTGCGCGCTGAGCTCGAATCTGAATGTAGGCACCCAGCGTGAGTGCTTTGTGGTCAACCAGCTGTCGGTAGGTCATACCGTTGAATATGGCAAGACGCAGGGCGACTTCTTGATTGACGGCAAAATCACGGTAGAAGTGGGCGGCCAAGATAAATCGTTCGACCAGATAGCAGATATTCCTAACTCATACATTCTAGCAGATTCGATGGAATTCCCCATTGGCAAGAAGCTGCCTCTCTGGGTGGTAGGCCTGCTGTATTAAAATACACTGCGAAACCTGAATATTATTGAATGAAAAATCGTACTTTCTTACTTCTTACTTTCTTACTTTTTGCCGATTTTTTACCGGTAAGAAAGAAGAAGGTAAGAAAGGAGTATTAAATGTTAAATTATTTAATAGTTATATATAATATATATATTATATATAACTATTCTATTCGTATGTGCATTTCTGAAAACACCAAAAAGTAAGAAAGTAAGAAGTAAGAAATAAGAAATGCACGGACTTTTTGAATTTCTGAAAAAAACGGATGGAAATTAGGGTAAGAAAATGGTGGATTTTTGCGTTTTTATTTGCGAGCATATGAAAAAATTCGTACCTTTGCATTGTCAATGAGAACGATGGAAATGGCGCGGCAGGCAGGAAAAATTATCGCCCTGGCCAAGCAGAAAATTCTCCCTAGGCAGGCCGCAAAAACGAAGTCCTATCGGCGACAAGAGACAACAAACCTATGTTTAACTAAAAAACTTTACAAACAATTATGGCACTGAAAGTAAAAGCTATTGAGAAGAAGATTAAGTTTTCGAAGACCGACGAGGGCGTGTGGCGCTACGTGATGAGCCCCGAGCTGTATACCCCGCTGAGTCAGGCGAAGGTCATCAAGGAAGCTGCCCTGCGCAGCGGTGTGAGCCGAGGCGTGATGCAGGCCTGCTGGGACGCAGCCGGTGAGGTGATCAAGGCGTGGGCAACGGAGGGCCACTCGGTGGCACTGCCCGGACTGGGTACGATGCGCTTCGGACTGCGCAGCAAGGCCGTGGAGGACGTGAACGACGTGAAGACGAGCCTGATCTCGAGCCGTCGCATCATCTTCACCCCCAGCGTCGACCTGAAGGACGAGCTGAAGAACACCGCCATCCAGATTACCTGCTACGACCGCAACGGCGAAGAGGTGAAGCGCGTGACCTCGACCTCCGGCGAGGTGGAGGACACCGAGAACGAGGGTTCGAACGAAAACGAAAACCAAAACGAGAACGGTGGCGGTAGTTCGAACACGAATTCCACGAATGGTGGTGGTTCCGAGAACCAGACGCTGACTTCGCCCAGCATCAACGGTGACGCCTCGTTTGCTGAGTCTACTCAGGTAAGCATGAGCGGTCCTGACGGCGCAGAGATCCACTACACCACCGACGGCAGCACGCCTACGGCTGAGAGCACTCTGTACAGTGAG
>ONMN01000015.1 GCA_900318885.1 uncultured Prevotellaceae bacterium
TTACGAGAGGAATATAAATGGAATCCTCATGGTATATTGAACTTGATAGGTTCGATTGGCATTATCCCCGCAATCTTCGTAGGGCGGTATGTGGACAGCTTCTTAGGTTGTCTGGGATTTATCCTTCTATGGTATGCCATCGTCTGCCTGACCTTCCTTACTTTTCGTTATTTCAAAAACAAATAGCATTCAATGATTAACAAAATATCGAAGTAAATGATGAACAAGAAACTATTATCAATCATCCTAATGGCCGTGCTCTTAGCACCTGTTAGCCTGGAAGCAAAAAAGAAAGAAAAGAAGGCCGAGGTGCCCCAGTTGCAGAACTATCCCAGTGCAGCACTTGACGAATACCGTTTGCATGGTGGCAATGTGGTCGTACAAGGGCACATTGTTTTTCCAGAAGAAGCGAAAGGCGAGAAAATGCCTCAGGAAGTTCTCAATCAGTTGAATGGCCGCTTTACTATCATCATGCGTGACTATATCGTCCGCAAGGAGAAGACCTCGGTCATCGAGTTTAAGGATGACGGCACGTTCTCCATGAACGTCTATGTGCCTTACCCCATGCAGGTGCTCATCTACCCAATGGGAACGGCGTATGCTTGTCCTGGCGATACCATCAACGTCACCATTGACCCAACAAAACGTACTAAAGAGGAGGGTATAAAGTTTGATGGCACTGGCCTTGGTGGTGAGGTCACCAGACTGTGGAAGCAGATAGATGAGAAGTACTGCAAGTTCGACTGGTCGAATAAGGTATATGAAAAGGGCCCCGACTCGCTGATGATGTGGAAGGATGAGCAGGTGAAGCAATTGGACGAACTGGTGCGACAGATGAACAACGGACTGCCCGAATTGGCAGGTTGTTCCCTTTTGGCTTCCGACATCCTACGCACCCACATCGTTGCTGAACGCTTGCAGCAAATCAACGACTACTATATGCGTGGGGAAGATTTGCTGCGTAAGGATAGTACATTCAACTTTGAGGCCTATTGGCAACAGTTCTTCAGTTTTGTGGGGCCACGTGCTAAATACCTGACAGACAATCTGCTGCTGATGATTGCTGGCGACGAATTTTTCTTCAACAGGATAGAATTCCAGCAGTTCCGCCCGTTGCAAAGGAGAGTGATGGTTTTCATGCCCTTCGATTATGATCCTAAGACAGCTGAGATGATAGCGCAGGAAAAGCAGGTTTATTCCCGCGAATTTAATAGGAGTGCGATGAACGAGTTGCACGACAAGCTACACATCAGTCCTACTGATTTCAGCGCCCAGGTGTGCAAGTTGCGTGACTTCTTCAGCACGATAAAATGGCACAAGGATGAACATGATACTATTGCCGACGACTTTGCCGCCACGATGACCGTCATTACTCATCCCGAACTGATACGCCGTGCCGTACTCGCTTATCGCGACTTCATCAAGGAGAACGAGATAAAGGTAGTTGAAGACAAACCATTGACCAAAGGCGATAGCATTTTCCAGCGCATCATCGAACCCTACAAAGGCAACGTGCTCTACATTGATTTCTGGGAAATGTCGTGTGGCCCTTGCCGAGCTGGCATGCTCAACATGCGCGACGAGGTAGAGGCCAACAAGGACAAGCCCGTGAAGTATCTCTACATTACCGATGATACACCAGAGCAATGCAAATCATTCCTCGAGCCTAATAATATCAAGGGCGAGCATATCCACATCACCCGCTCCGAATGGGGCTATCTGCAAGAGAAGTTCCAGTTCACTGCCATTCCCTTCGTAGTAATCCTCGACAAAAATGGCAAGCAACGCAAAGATGTAACGGTAGAGCAACTGCTGAACGAGTAAAACAAAACACAAATATGAAGAAACTATTATTATCAACTATGATGCTGGTCCTTGTCGCAATGACGGGGCAGGCGAAAGATGTGGTGTGGGAACAGCCCACTACCGAATATGGAATCTACGGTGACGGATTCTTCAACCTTGCCCTCGATGTGAAGAAGGTCGAGCTGAAGGATAACGAGACCGTGGTGTATATCACGGCGTATCAGCGGTCGGACTATCCTGAATTTAGCTTTCAGTTTGTTGGCGATACCTATCTGAAAGTGGGCGAGCAGCGCTATACCCTCACTTCTGCCGATGGCATAGAACTCAACAAGTTTGTACAGACTGATAAGGACTACAAACGGGATATGGCGTTCCACTTCCCGGCACTGCCTAAGGATACCAAGGCGTTCGACTTCATCGAAGGTGACGGCGAACGTGCTTTCCAAATCAAGGGCATCAAGCCGGTGGAGGAACGCTGGAAGCAGATCTTCCCTTCCTACTGGCGCGACGACCAGGGTGACTGGAAAATTGCCTTCTTTGACGACTGCGCCATCTACGACTGTAAGTTCTGGAACTACAAGCAATGCGATGTGAACCAGAAGACGGGTGAGGCCGCTATCGTCATGACGAATGGTAATGACGAGCTGAAGGTCGCCATCGGCAAGGACAAGAAAGGACAGCGTCCGATACAGATTGGCAGCGATAAGGCTGTGTATTCAATGATTACCAGTCGTTTCATGCCTGACTATCCCACGAAGGATACACGCACGGAGTTCGTTGACAATGGTTATAAGACGGATACCGTGACCGTCATTGGCTGGATCAAGGACATGCCGGAGCATTACAAGCAACTGAAGACCTTCCAGTTCGGCTATCAAGACCTCTATACGGGCGAACAAAAGTCTGCCTATGCCGACTTGGACGAACAGGGACGCTTCTGCGTAAAAATTCCCGTTGTGAATAGTACAGAGTTTGCCATCGATTGGCGCCGTTGCTTCATCCGCACGATGTTCGAGCCGGGTAAGACCTACTTCATGCTTTACGACTTCAAAGAGGGACGCCGTTTCGTTATGGGTGAGGACTGTCGCCTGCAAAACGAACTCTTCAAGTATCCGCTCGACTGGAAAACCGTAGATTTGTATGACGGGGCGGAGAGTGCCGGCAAAGGCGGTGAGGAACTCTTTGAACCCTACATCACCTCGGTCGATAGTCTCCTCAAGGCACAATACGCCAACATCGATGCACTCTGTGAGCAGCATCCTACGCTCTCCACTCGCTTCAACATTTATAGAAAAGGTAACACGCTGGCGCAGCAGGCACGTGCCTTCGGACAGGCTCGCTTCCGTGGGAAAGGTATGCAACTCTCTGACCATGCCCGCCGCTATGCCTACGACACGTTCTGGACGAAGATGGAGAAACCCTATACGCTGCACCGCGACTTCAGCACATTCCTGCGCGACTATCTGGACGATGCCGGACGGGCACGCAATGCCGTGTTCTCTTTCAGTCTCCGTGACCACTACAAGGAATTTGCCTCCAACGACGAGGAACTGGCATTGCTCACGCATTGGAAAGAATGGTATGATGAAGTATCTTTGCTCATCGCGGCAGAACCTACCGTCGAGGCGAAGATACGCAAATCACATGAACTCGACTCGCTGAATGCCGACTTGTTGAAAGAGGTGGATAAGATCGTCAACTCTCCGAAATCCTCGAAAATCGTCAATGGCGGACTTCTCATAAGCACCTTGAAACAACACGTCCAGACACTCGACTCGCTCGGTGCTGACCCGTTTATCAAGGACATTTGGCTCGGTCGACAGACCCTCAACCATATTGACCATCAGCGCACCTCGCTACTGCCTAACGTCATGGACACAATAAAGGCGATGATTAGCAATCCCACTTACATTGCGATGATTGAAAAGCAGAACGACCACTATCTCGCCATTGAGAACCGCGAGTTTGACAAGTTAGTACTCAAGTCGTCCGACAATCTTGCCAACATCTCTGAGGGTGAGGCATTGCTGAAGAAACTCGTCGAACCCACTCTACCGAGGAATACGCCCGACTGAAGGACTACGACATCCAGTATCTCTACCTCGCCAACCGCAGTCCGCAGGATTCTTGGCAGAACGTCATCAAGGAGTATAACGTCAGTGGTCCGAACGTGGCTCACTACAACCTGCCAGATGCCCAGCAGGCCGCCATTGAGCGCCACCTGAACGTCCACAGCTGGCCTACGTACAAGCTCTTCAATCGCAATGGTGATTTAATGGATCTCAACGTTGACCCACGCAACCTCGAAGAGCTTGCCCGACTGTTAGAACAAATGAAATAGTTTACTGCTGCGGAGTGATGATGCGGTAGTTGCCGCTGAGGTGCATGAAAGCAAAGAGACGGAGAAGTCCGTCGTAGTAAGCATCGAAATAGCCATCGTCAAAGGGTTCGTGTTTGGCGCGCCAGAAAGCGTCCACGAACTCTTTGCTTTTCTGATGGCTGCACATCATGGAGGCGGCAGCAACGGTGGCGACAAGGCCTATGCTGTGACGTAATTTGCGAAATCCGCCTGCCTGCAGTATCTCGTTGCCTTCTGGTAAAGAGCCATCGGTGCGATACTGGTCAACGAAGGTATCGACGCCCTGCGAATAGAAGAAATTCTGGATGGTCTCAGCATAGTGGCGCTGCCACTCACCGTCGGCACAGCTCCATTCGTAGTCGAGCGTGATATTCATAGGCACACGCCAAGAGTCGTAGCGGAAGTTATTGTTGCCGTTTCTGCGAGGTGCTGCACCCTCAGGACGCTGTGGCATACCCGGGAAGCGTGGCATCTGCATCTCACTGCCGTCGTACTGACACTGGTCACCGTTCAAGCCCGTCTTTTCGTTAATGCACTTATGCAGAAATTCGCGGCTCTTTTGTGCACACTGGTTCCAATAGTCGCTGCGTCCATCGTCAGCCCAACGAGCCCATACTTCATAGAAAGCGGGAATGTGGTAGCTGGGGTCGGTAAAACGCTGTCCGAAACCATCAGGCGTAAAGGTGATGAGCTGTGTCTCGGGATCAATCAGATACATCTTCTGAGGACCCGTCTGTTGAGGACCGAAGCCAGGGAATCCTCCCTGACGAGGTTCGGGGGTATATTCTTTGGGTTGGATGCAGTTTAGGATGTTCTGTGCTTCGGCCTTGTAGTTAATGCCCGTGTTGTCGCCCCAGCGGTTGGAGGCGAAGATGAGGGCAGTAATGAAATACAGCTCGCCATCGCTGGCAGCACCTTCAGCATTACGCGTGCCGTCCGTCTTGCAACTCCAGGCAAAATAACCTTTGCGCGGGCCATCTTGATGTTGCATATATTTCTTGCTCCAACGCCATAGGCGGTCGAAGATGTCCTTCTCACCAAACTGCACGGCAATCATCATGCCATACGACATACCCTCTGTACGGGCATCGTGGTTTTTGACGTCGGAAACGTAACCCATAGTATCGCCAACTTCGAAATACACTTTGTTGGGACCTCGGAAGACGTCGTTGAATACTTCCTTCAACTTGGCGTCGACATCGGCTTGCGAGTAGCCCATGTCAACAAGAAGGTTACGATACTGTCCGGTTTCGAACGCACCTTTTTTCAAAGGCGAGAAGGCCATTGCATTGATGGCCAATAGCATCAGTGATGCCAGAAAAATTGTCTGCTTCATACTTTGAGTTGGATTTCTGTTTGCAAAGATACATTTTTTCGCGTAACTTCACAAGAAAACCCCAAATAAATTTTGTTTTTCGCTGAAATCTTCGTAACTTTGCAGCCTATTTGAGAAAACTATTTGAGAAAATATAGCTATATTATAAAGACAAAGAACATTTTAAGGTAATTAGAGAAAGTCATGGAATTAGACGTGCTGACCGCCATCTCGCCTATTGATGGCCGTTACAGAAACAAAACACAGGAACTGGCAGGATATTTTTCGGAGTATGCGCTGATTCGCTATCGCGTGAGGGTGGAGATAGAATACTTCATCACGCTGTGTGAGTTGCCCCTGCCGCAATTGGAGAGCTTCGACCACAAACTGTTTGAGCCGTTACGCGACATCTATCGTAACTTCTCGGAGCAGGATGCTGCCCGCGTGAAGGAGATAGAGCAGACCACGAATCACGACGTGAAGGCCGTAGAGTATTTCATCAAGGAAAAGATTGATGTGATTGGCGGTTTCCCTGCCAATGCCAAAGAGTTTATCCACTTCGGACTAACTTCGCAGGACATCAACAACACCAGTGTACCTCTTTCTATTAAAGAGGCTCTGGAACAGGTGTACTATCCTATGGTGGAGGAACTCATCGAGCAGTTGAACGACTATGCCGAGCAGTGGAAGAACATCCCTATGTTGGCCAAGACACACGGTCAGCCTGCCTCCCCCACCCGTCTGGGTAAAGAGATTATGGTATTCGTGTATCGCTTGGAAGAACAACTGCGTGCACTGAAGGACACGCCGATTACCGCAAAGTTCGGTGGTGCTACAGGTAACTATAATGCCCATCATGTGGCTTATCCCCAGTACGACTGGCGCGAGTTTGGCAATAAATTCGTTAGCGAGAAACTCGGACTGGAGCGTGAACAGTGGACCACACAGATTTCGAACTACGACTGGCTGGGTGCTATCTTTGATGCTATGCGTCGCATCAACACCATCATCATCGATTTGGATCGCGACTTCTGGATGTATATCTCGATGGAGTATTTCAAACAGAAGATTAAGAAGGGCGAGGTTGGTTCGAGCGCAATGCCTCACAAAGTGAACCCCATCGACTTCGAGAATTCTGAAGGTAATATGGGTATCGCCAATGCCGTACTTGGTTTCCTGGCACAGAAACTGCCCGTAAGCCGTTTGCAGCGCGACCTGACCGACTCAACGGTATTACGTAACGTGGGTGTTCCTATGGGGCATGCCGTCATTGCCGTCCAGAGCACGCTGAAGGGACTGCGCAAACTCATCCTCAACGAAGAGAAACTGCAGGAAGACCTCGACAATACGTGGGCCGTAGTGGCTGAAGCCATTCAGACCATCCTGCGCCGTGAGGCCTACCCCAACCCCTACGAGGCACTGAAGGCGCTGACACGCACCAATCAGAAGATGACCGAGGAAACCATTCATGAGTTTATTCAGGGTCTGGATGTCAGCAACGACATCAAGGAAGAACTGATGGCTATTACGCCAAGCAATTACACAGGAATGTAAGAATAGTTTAGAGTTTAGAGATAATAGATTATAGTTATAACAACACAAAGGAGGACCGGGAGGTTCTCGGCTAAAAACAAAAAGAAAAAACATTATGGAATTCGAAAACGAAAAGAAACAAGAAGAGCAGACTGCCCAAGAGCAGCAGAAGTCTACAAGTCAGGCTCAGGAGCAACCACAAACTGGCTATCAGTATCGTCAGGGACGTTCACCACGTCCGCGTATTCACCAGCAGACACGTCCCTATAATCAGGGCGGCTACAATCGTAATGACAGTCAAGAAGAGGGCGGTTTCCGTCCTGAGGGATTCGGCGCTGGTCTGACCAGTAGCACTCCTCAGCATGAACACGGCTACCAGCCACGTCGTCAATATGGTCAGCAGCCCCGTGGCGGCTACCAGCCTCGCGGAGGTTATCAGCCACGCGGCGGTTACCAACCACGTCCCCGTCAGCAGTATGGCGAGGGTGGTTATCAGCCACAAGGTGAGGGCGGCTACCAGCCACGTAGTGAAGGTGGTTATCAGCCACGCGGAGGCTACCAGCCTCGCGGAGGTTATCAGCCACGTGGCAATTACCAGCCTCGTCCCCGCCAACAGTATGGTGAGGGAGGTTATCAGCCACAAGGTGAAGAGTATGGTCAGCAGCCGCATAGCGGCTACCAGCCACGTAGTGAATATGGTCAGCAGCCTCGCGGTGGCTACCAGCCTCGTGGTGGTTATCAGCCACGTGGCGGCTATCAGCCCGGCGGTTACCAAGGTCGCCCTCAAGGCGGTTTCGGTCCCAAAAAGAAGAAGCAGAAGCCATACGATCCCAATGCAAAATACTCGATGAAGAAGCGTATCGAGTATAAGGAAGATAACATCGATCCCAATGAGCCCATCCGTCTGAACAAGTTCTTGGCTAATGCCGGCGTATGCAGCCGTCGTGAGGCCGACGAGTTCATCCAGGCTGGTGTAGTGAAGGTAAACGGGGAGGTTATCACCGAATTGGGTTCTAAGGTATTGCGCACGGATGAGGTAATGTTCCACGATCAGCCCGTAACCCTGGAGAAGAAGGTCTACGTGCTGTTGAACAAGCCCAAGGACTATGTGACCACCAGCGACGATCCTCAGCAGCGCAAGACGGTGATGGACCTCGTGAAGGGTGCCTGCCCGGAGCGTATCTATCCTGTTGGTCGTCTGGACCGCAACACCACGGGTGTGCTGTTGCTGACGAACGATGGTGACCTGGCATCGAAACTGACTCATCCGAAGTTCCTGAAGAAGAAGATTTACCACGTTCACCTCGACCACAACGTGACCGCACATGACATGCAGCAGATTGCCGAAGGTATTCAGTTGGAGGATGGCGAAATCAAGGCCGACGCTATTGAGTACGCCAGCGAAACCGATAAGAAGCAGGTAGGCATCGAGATTCACTCTGGTAAGAACCGCATCGTGCGCCGTATCTTCGAGAGTCTGGGTTACAAGGTGACCAAGCTCGACCGCGTACAATTTGCCGGTCTGACCAAGAAGAACGTGAAGCGTGGTGACTGGCGCTATCTCACTGAAGAGGAAGTTGACCGCCTGCGTATGGGTGCTTACGAATAAAGTTCCGTGGGCCGAGGTTCAGCCTCGGCTTACATAACAATAATAACAATGAAAAGAACAAAGATAATTGATGTGCTGAAAAGCACAGAATATGGTAAGGAGGTTTGTGTGAAGGGCTGGGTGCGCACGCACCGCAGTTCGAAGGCCGTTGACTTCATTGCGCTGAACGATGGTTCTACCATCAAGAACGTGCAGGTGGTTGTTTACCCCACGAAGTTTGACGAGCAGTTGCTGAAGGACATCACCACGGGTGCCTGCATCTGTGCTGAGGGTACGCTGGTCGAGAGCCAGGGTGCTGGTCAGTCTTCAGAGATCCAGGCTACCAAGTTGGAGGTTTATGGTCTCTGTGGCAACGACTACCCCATGCAGAAGAAGGGTCAGTCATTCGAGGCTATGCGCAAGAACGCCCACATGCGTCTGCGTACCAATACTTTTGGTGCCGTGATGCGCATCCGTCACAACATGGCGATGGCCATCCACACCTATTTCCACGAGCATGGCTTCTTCTATTTCCATACCCCGCTGATTACCGCCAGCGACTGTGAAGGTGCAGGAAACATGTTCCAGGTAACCACCAAGAACCTCTACGACCTGAAAAAGGATGAGCAGGGTAAGATTATCTACGACGACGACTTCTTTGGCGAGCAGACCTCGCTGACCGTCTCTGGTCAGTTGGAGGGCGAGCTGGGTGCTACGGCCCTGGGTGCTATTTACACCTTCGGTCCTACGTTCCGCGCTGAGAATTCGAACACCCCTCGCCACTTGGCTGAGTTCTGGATGGTAGAGCCTGAGGTGGCTTTCCTCGATCAGGAAGAGTTGATGGACCTCGAAGAGGACTTCATCAAGTACTGCGTAAAGTGGGCTCTGGATAATTGCAAGGATGACCTCGCATTCCTGAACCAGATGATTGACAAGACACTGATTGAACGTCTGGAGGGTGTCCTCAAAGAGACTTTCGTGCGCCTGCCTTATACTGAAGGAATAAATATCCTGCAGGAGGCTATCAAGAATGGTAAGAAGTTTGAATTCCCCTGCAACTGGGGCGACGATCTGGCTTCAGAGCACGAGCGCTACCTGGTGGAAGAGCACTTCAAGAAGCCCGTTATCATGACCGACTATCCTACGGCTATCAAGTCGTTTTATATGAAGCAGAACGAGGAGGCCCCCACGGGTGCAACGTTAGGTTCCAGCATCGGCTATAAGGGTACTATTGCTCCTGGTCCAACTATGCAGGGTACCGACGTGCTATTCCCACAGATTGGTGAAATCATTGGTGGTTCCGTCCGTGAGGAAAGTTACGACAAACTGATGGGTGAGATTAAGCGCCGCGATATGGATATGACCCATCTGTGGTGGTATATCGACACCCGCAAGTGGGGCTCATGTCCTCACGCTGGTTTCGGACTCGGTTTCGAGCGTCTTATCCTGTTCGTCACCGGTATGCAGAACATCCGTGACGTCATCCCGTTCCCACGTACGCCGAAGTCTGCAGAGTTCTAAAATTGCCATTTTTCGGCAATTCTTAAAATATGTTCCAAATTTCTCGATAAAAAATTTGGAACATATATTTTTTTTATTTATCTTTGTGCCGACAAATAATTATTAACATTCAAGACTATAAATTACTTATGAAAAAATTACTATTCGTATGCGGAATTATGTTGCTCGGTTTACAGCATGTTTCTGCACAAAAGATTGATGATTTTGGCGTGTTTCAGCACTTTGGCGCTAATCTCGGTGTCGGTACAGAGGGTATCAGCGTTGGAGTCGCAACTCCTATTACAAACTATCTTGAAGCCAGCTTTGGCGTGAATTTCATGCCTGGTTTTAAAATTAAAGGAGATGTTAGTCTTAACGTAGGGTCGGTAACTATTGGACCAGATACTTACAGATTTGACAAACTGAAACTTGAAGGGTCACTAGCTCGTACTACCTTTGATTTTAAGTTAAGTGCTTATCCATTTGGGGTATCAAATGATTTCTTCATCACCGCCGGACTCTCGTTTGGAGGAAAAGAGATTGCCAAACTTTCTGGCCATAATGATGAAGTAGCTCGATTATATAGAGAGCACCCAGAGTATTCAGAGGAAATTACAGCTATCGTTGACGAATATGAAGTCAAGATTGACAGACAGGGTAATGCAGAGGGCGAAATCCGCGTCAACGCTGTTCGACCTTACGTTGGCTTAGGTTACGGACGTCTTGTTCCCAAAGGGCGTGTCGGTTTCCGTGTCGAGTTGGGATGTCAGTTTATGGGCAAGATGAAAGTCTACCAGAATGACCAGCAACTGGATGTAGATAAAGCCCTGAAAGATAAAGGCAATGATGATATATCAAAGATTATCGACAAGTTGACCGTTTATCCCGTCTTGAAATTCACTCTGACAGGGCGCATTCTCTGACCGTTGGTCAGAGTGTGGCGTTGCAATCTCTGACCGTTGGTCAGAGTGTGGCGTTGCAATCTCTAACAATCCGTCACGCATGTGAATAGTGCGGTCGGTGATATTCGCTAGACCTTCGTCGTGGGTAACAATGACGAAGGTCTGGTTGTATTTATCCCTCAGGTCGAAAAACAACTGGTGCAGTTCTTCCTTATTCTTGGAATCGAGTGAACCACTGGGTTCGTCGGCAAGAATGACGGCAGGATTGTTGATGAGTGCACGGGCTACTGCCACACGCTGTTTCTCACCACCGCTGAGTTCATTGGGCTTATGGTGGGCACGGTCTGATAGTCCCATAAACTGCAACAACTCCTCAGCCCTCTGACGGGCTGCCTTCTGGGAAGTGCCTGCGATATAGGCAGGAATCATAATGTTTTCCAACGCCGTGAATTCAGGCAGCAACTGGTGGAACTGAAACACAAAACCAATATGCTTGTTGCGGAAATCCGAGAGCTTCTTTTGCGACAGGGAGGTCACATCGACAGAATCGACACACACCGTTCCGGCATCCGGACGATCCAGCGTTCCTATAATCTGCAGGAGCGTCGTCTTACCAGCGCCACTGGGGCCGACGATACTTACCACCTCACCCTTATTGATTGTGAGGTCGATACCTTTCAAAACTTCCAGTGAGCCAAAGCTCTTTTTAATGCCTTTGATTTCTATCATAATAACTTACAGCTTCCTTCTTTTATTAATCCACCGTGAAATACTGTCATAGATACTGCTCTCCTCCTGATGCTGTGCAGCGGTAAAGGTCATACTCTCCTCCTTGGCATCTCCGTACTGGTCTGGGAAGAGTATCATAAGGTTCTTGCCACTGAAGTGCTGCATCAGTTCGTTGGGCAGACGTTCCAGCGCATTCTTATACGAGATGGTACCCTTACGGGCCGTGATAACCACGAACATGTGGTCTTCGTTGATGTTGGCAGCAAGCTTAGGCAACTCGTTCCAATGAGCCATATAGGTATATTCTGCCCTCACGCTGGAATGACGGTTATTGATGTATTCGCGGATGAGTTCCAACGACTCGTTACGCCCGTGGAACTGAATACGACAGTCCAGATTACCTGCCATGCGTGCCAGTCGTTCCAACCAGCGGTGGAAGCCCGGCTCGAATTCTGCTCTTGAGGGTACTGCCACCTGTATTCTGCGTAACGTGTTCAAGGGTTGGACGAATCGTGTCAGCACGATCTGACGGTTCAGACCATTATAAAGACTCTGGATGAATTCACCCCAGAACTTCGGATTGACATCTGTATGGACGTGCATACCCATGATAATCTCCGAGGCTCCAAACTCACGGAAGGCGTGTTTGATGCCGTTGGCAATGTTGGTGGCCAGTCGCACCTGTGTCTGCATCTGTATATCACTGGCTGAAGCCCGCTGCTCCAAACGTTCCAACAGGCGCAAACCATCCTCACGATGTTTGCTCGCTTGGACGTCGTCATACACTACGTTCAGTGCCACTAGTCCACGATTCAACTTCTGGTTTCTCACCATGATAGCCAGTTCCAACAGCTGGGGGGCAATCTCGGGGTACTTCACGCAGAGCATAATTTTCTCGTCGTCCTTCGACTGTGACCCCTGTTCAGCGGGTTGCAACCTATTAGCCAGTGTAATCTGTTGTGCAGCATGCTCTGTCATCATCGTCGAAATGATGCATGTGATGAGAATCATGATGACAACACCATTCATCATCTCGTCGTTCACCAGATACACCCCTGGGGTCACTTCCAATTTCATACCCACCATCACCATGGCAATAGCGCCGGCAGCATGGGCACAGGTCAGTCCGAACATCATATTACCTGCCGACTTCGGTAGCCGGAACAATAGGCTCGACAGGTAGGCTGCCACGGCCTTGCCGAAAGTTCCAAAGAAGACTATCAGTCCAACGATAAACAACATGTGGACACCCTCAAACAGTGTCCTTACGTTGATTAGCATTCCCACACCGATAAGGAAATAAGGAATAAAAATCGCATTACCGATAAACTCTATCCGGTTCATCAAAGGTGACACGTGAGGTATATACCTATTTAAAATCAGTCCTGACAGGAAAGCTCCGACGATACCCTCTACGCCTATGAATTCGGAAATGGCAGCCGACAGGAACATCACGCAGAGCACAAAGATGAACTGCATGATGGCATCAGAGTAACGTCGCAGGAAATAACGCGACAGTTTCGGAATGCCCCATGACAACAGGACACAGAAAGCTGTGAATTTCAGCAGGAACATAATCCAGAACACAAAACCCACGTCTTCACCGTACGATGCTGCCAATGCGGCTAGCATCAACAGAGCGAGGAACAACGAAATCATCGACGACCCGACGCTCAGCATGACACTCGAGTCACGTCCTAGACCGTAGCGCGAAATAATTGGGTAGGCTATCAACGTGTTCGAAGCCATGATACATCCCAACAGAAATGACGCCTGTCCGGAATACCCCAACAACCAAATGGCCATGAAATAGGTAATAAGCAAAGGCGTCAGACACGTCAGCAGTCCGAATATCAGAAACCGTCGTGAGTTTCTCTTAACGCTCTCCAAGTCCATCTCCAATCCTGCCAGAAACATGATATAGAGCAGACCGACCTTTCCAAATAGTTCAAATGAGGAGTCGCGTTCCAGGATGTTCAAGCCATATCTTCCCACCAGTACGCCTGCCAACACCATACCAATGATGTGGGGAATACGCAGTTTACCCATGATGATAGGTGCTGACAATATAATCAGCAGCACGACAAAGAAGATCACTGTCGGGCTCGTGATGGGGAAATATGACGACAATATCAGCATTTCGTTGGCAAAGGTACGAATAAGTGAGCAAAAAGCCAAATTTTTAAGCAGTGAATGCTAGAAAAAATGGAAAATATCGTATCTATGCTTTTTTCTCTTCGAAATATCCCCAGATAGTCAGTTCTTTGTCGGCAAGTGGCGTCTTGAACAGGTAGCTGGCCAGATAACCCACTACGAGGACAATGAGGTGGCTATAGACGCCCAGCATGTATTTGTGATGGGTGAAGTTCCAGTCGCCTAAGTCAAGTAGGGTTTCCTTGACACCTGTGCCGTGAATGTCGATCTTGGTAGAAGTCAGCACGGCATAAGCAGTAAACATGACTGCAGCAGCAATGCCGATGTAAAGGCCTTGCTTGTTGGCGCGACGGCTGAACAAGCCCAGTACAAAGATGCCCACAATGCCTGCCGAGAAGATGGCATAGAGCGAGAAGAGTGCACCAAGAACGCCTTCCCCACCCCACGAGATGTAGAGACAGGCGACGCCAATGGCTCCCAAGCCTGCGGCAACGACCATCCACTTGCCGAAGGTAAGCTGTTGCTTGTCGGTGGCTGAGGGACAGAATCGCTTGTAGTAGTCTTGTACGGCAATGGCTGAGAGGCAGTTCAGGTCGCTGTCGAGCGACGAGATGGCTGCAGCTGCCAAGGCGGCAATGATGAGTCCGCGGATGCCCACTGGCAACTCGTGGGCGATGAAGTATGGAAATACTTCGTCGGCCTTCAGTCCCTCAGGCAACAAGGGTGCGCCCTGAGCATGGTAGTATGCAAAGAGTGCTGTACCGATAAACATAAACAACGCCCAAATGGGAACAGACATCAGCACACCGATATAGGCCGCCTTCTTGGCCTCACGGTCGTTTTTGGCAGCCAGATAACGTTGCACGATGGTTTGGTCGGTACCGTATTTTTGTAGTGCATAGAAGATACCATTGAGCACCATCACGATAAAGGTCAGCTGCGTCAGGTCCCAATCGTAAGGGCCGAACGATATCTTGTTGTATTCGGAGGCTATGCGGAAGGTCTCGGCAGGACCGCCCTCGATGCCGAACATCAGAATCAATATGCAGATGATGCCTCCGCCAATGAGCAGTAGTCCCTGAGCCACATCCATCCAGATAATGGCTTCCATGCCGCCAAACAGCGTCAGGATGATGATGGTAATACCCAACACCAATACAATACTATATATATTAATGTCGAGGAAGGTTGCCAGCGCCATCGATACCAGGAAGAAGACTGTGCCTGCCTTGGAGAAGTGGCCCAGCGTAAAGGCAAATGAGCTGTACAGGCGTGCAAAGAGTCCGAACCGGCGCTCGAAATACTCATAGGTAGACAGACGGATGACCTTGCGGAACAGGGGTACGATGATACCGATGAGTGCCACGAGCACGACGGGCACCATAAGTCCTTGTACCAGCAGGATCCAGTTGTCGGCATACGCTGCACCTGGATAAGCCAGGAAGGTGACGCTCGATATCAGCGTGGCAAATATCGAGATGCCTACTGCCCATGCTGGCACCTTGCCGCCTCCTGCGAAATACTGTGACGTGTCTTTCTGCTTATGTGCAAACCAGACGCCTACGCCGATGGCAGCCAGTATCGATAACAGGACGATGATATAGTCAATCCAATGCATTTACCTTATCTATTATCGTTTGTTCTTCGTCAGCAGAAAGTCTCGTCAGGGGCATGAGCATCCAGGGTTCACAGAGTCCTTTCGTGCTCATCATTACCTTTAAAGCTGTTAAGCTCTGCCCCAGCGTGCGGTCCTTCTGATAGATTTTGGCTATCTCGTTGGTCTCATCCTGCAGCCGGTTGGCCGTTGCCATATCACCAGCCACAGCAGCATCAAATAATTGTTGGAACATCTCTGGCACAAAGTTGCCCGTTGAGGGGACAATGCCATTGCCGCCGAGTTCCAAAGCGTGAGCCGACTGTGCCGCCCAACCACAGAAATAAGCAAACTCCGGATGACTCTTGGTAATCTCAATACACTGTGCCATACGTTCCAGATCGCGCTCCGAGTCTTTCAATCCCACAATATTGGGATGATCAGCCAAACGACGAATCACATCGACCGGAATAGACATGTGTGTCGTAGCCAGAATATTGTAAAGCATCAACGGCCCCGTGATGCAATCGGCCAGCGTCTTGTAATAGTCATACATCTGCTCTGGCGTCAAAGCATAATAGGTCGGCAGGGTGGCTACAATGACATCTGCCCCCAAGGCACTATAAATCTCTGCCTGACGGACTTGTTCACTAAAACAGTTACCAGTAAGCCCTGCATAAATCAATATCCTGCCGTTGGCTACCTTTACTGCCGTCTCCACAAAAAGTTGCCCGTCAGCCTGACTCACACTATTGCCTTCTCCCGTTGTTCCCATCAGAAGAGGAGAGACTTTGTTTTCAGCAAAGAAATCAATTATTCGCTCAACGGCCTTGATGTCAAGCTGTCCATCTTGCGTTACCGGAGTCACCATCGGCACCACCACACCACGATACTTACTGTTGTTCATACACTTTAAGTTTTTCGATTTATCTTATTATATATTAATGACGTACGAGTTTTTGATTAGTAATCAGTTTCGACGAGCCACTTGGTATTAACATTTTTTTATAAAAAAAGTAGCGTTTAATGATAACTATTTGGGCGAATTTTTGTACCTTTGCAGACGATTAGCGTTTACCAAAACGGAAAACTTTTTGCAGAAAGAAAAATGAAAAGTTGTCCAAAACGGAAAATTTCGCTAGCATAAAGAGACTTGAAATAACTAAATATATATAGAGAATAATAAACCCATGATGGAGATTAAAAACTTTACTATTACAAAGCGTGACGGAACAAAAGATCGCTTTTCATTAGACAAAATCATGAATGCCATCGTCAAGGCATTCGAGAGTGTGGACGAACCTGCTGACCTCGGAACTGTATCAAAGATCCTGAGTCATTTGGACATGCACGACGACATTAAGGTAGAAGACATTCAGAACCAGGTAGAGGAGGCTCTGATGCGCGAAGGATTCTACAAGGTCGCCAAGTCGTTTATCCTTTATCGTCAGGAACACACCGAAGACCGTGACACATTGGAGAAGATGATGTTCCTCTCTGAGTACACCGAATCGGTCAACGCTGCTACTGGTTCGAAGTACGATGCCAATGCCAATGTGGAACACAAGAACATTGCCACGTTGATTGGCGAGTTACCCAAATCGAATTTCATCCGCCTGAACCGTCGCCTGCTGGTGGACCGTATCAAGAAAATGTATGGCAAAGATCTGGCCAATGAATATATCGACAAATTAACCCATCATTTTATATATAAGAACGACGAGACGTCGCTGGCTAACTACTGCGCCTCTATCACCATGTATCCTTGGCTGATTGGTGGCACGACAGCCATTGGCGGTAACTCTACGGCTCCCACTAATCTGAAGTCATTTGCCGGTGGCTTCGTCAACATGGTATTCATGGTAAGTTCGATGCTTTCTGGTGCCTGTGCTACCCCCGAGTTCCTGATGTACATGAACTACTTCATCGGAAACGAGTATGGCAAGGACTACTGGCAGCATCCTGACAAGCAGGCCGACCTTTCGCTGAAGAAGCGTACCATCGACAAAGTCATCACCGACTACTTCGAGCAGATTGTCTACACGCTGAACCAGCCTACTGGTGCCCGCAACTATCAGGCAGTGTTCTGGAATGTGGCTTACTACGACAAGTATTATTTCCAAAGCATCTTCGGTGAGTTCTACTTCCCCGATGGCTCACAGCCAGATTGGGAGGGTCTCTCTTGGTTGCAGAAGCGTTTCATGAAGTGGTTCAACCAGGAGCGTACCAAAACACTGCTGACCTTCCCTGTAGAGACTATGGCACTGCTCGTCGACGAGAATGGCGAGTGCAAGGATAAGGAATGGGGCGACTTCACCGCTGAGATGTATGCTGAGGGACACTCGTTCTTTACTTACATGAGCGACAATGCGGACTCTTTGAGTTCCTGCTGCCGCCTGCGTAACGAGATTACCGACAACGGCTTCAGCTACACCCTTGGTGCCGGTGGTGTGTCCACAGGTTCGAAGTCAGTGCTGACCATCAATCTGAACCGTTGCATCCAGTATGCTGTCAACCACAAGATAGACTACCTCGAGTATCTCAGTGGCATTATTGACCTGTGTCATAAAGTCCAATTGGCTTACAACGAGAACCTGAAGGAACTGCAGGCTCATGGCATGCTGCCGCTGTTTGATGCCGGCTACATCAACATCAACCGCCAGTATCTCACCATCGGTATCAACGGTCTCGTGGAGGCTGCCGAGTTCATGGGACTCAAGATTACACCTAACGACGACTATAAGAAGTTCGTACAGGGCATCCTCGGACTCATCGAGAAGTACAACAAGCAATACCGTTCGAAGGAGGTGATGTTCAACTGCGAGATGATTCCTGCCGAGAACGTCGGTGTGAAGCACGCCAAATGGGATCGCGAAGACGGCTATTTCGTACCTCGCGACTGCTACAACAGCTATTTCTATGTAGTAGAGGATGATTCACTCACCGTACTTGACAAATTCAAACTGCATGGCGCACCATATATCGAACACCTCACTGGTGGTTCGGCACTCCACATGAACCTCGACGAGCACCTCTCGAAACAGCAGTATCTGCACCTGCTGAAGGTCGCTGCACAGGAGGGTTGTAACTACTTCACATTCAACATACCCAACACCGTCTGCAACGACTGTGGACATATCGACAAGCGATACCTGAAAGAGTGCCCGCATTGCCATTCAAAGAATGTCGATTATATGACCCGTATCATCGGTTATCTGAAGCGCGTATCGAACTTCTCACAGGCTCGTCAGGAAGAGGCTGCCCGCCGTTTCTATGCGCATACGGAGGCTTAAACCATGCTGAAATACGTTAACACAGGAATCGTTTTTCAAGAGATACCCGACGAAGTGACACTGGCAATTAATATCAGTAATTGCCCGTGTCACTGTCCTGGGTGTCATAGTCATTACCTTTGGGAAGATGTGGGTATGCCGCTGAATACTGACGCTATCGACGACTTCGTCAGCCAGTATGGGACCGATATCACCTGCATCTCGTTCATGGGAGGCGATGCAGACCCTCGTAGCATCAACATGTTGGCACAGTATATCCACGAATATCATCCGCAGTTCCACGTGGCGTGGTATAGCGGACGTATCCGTATTCCCTCTGTCGTCAACAAACAGGATTTCGATTACATTAAGGTGGGACCCTATATCAAACATCTTGGGCCCTTGAAATCAGCAACCACCAACCAGCGGCTTTATCGTCGCACGCTGGATGGTGATTTCGAAGATATTACTTACCGCTTCTGGCGGCAGCAGGATATCGCAGTATAAAAACAAATTAACTATCCGAACTTGATTGTACCCTGAACAGCATCGGACTGTGGCTGGTGAGTGGATTCCTCCTTCTGGGAGATATCCTCACCACTAGCCTGACTATAGATGCTATCAAGAATCTCACGGGTGCGCTTGTAGGTCGGTGTCTGCTCCACAGCAGAGATAACATCGTCGTTATCCAAATCCTCAGGACGGAACAGGTAGATATGAGGACGACGCTTGTAGCGCTTACTCTGTCCGTCACCACCATAGTAGCGGTTACGACGATCCTGACGCTGGGCTTCCTTCTCCTGCTCGGCAGCAATACGGGTAGCCTCCTCCTGCGTGTTACGATGCTGACGGTGACTGGACATACCGTCGACACGGTCGATACCAAAACCGGTAGCCAAAATGGTAACCTTCACCTTCTTACCCAATTCGGGGTCAGTGGCCAAACCCCACTTGATTTCGAAGTCGTTACCGAACTTGCCCATGAAGTCATTGACATCGTTCATCTCCTCCATCATCAAAGAACCAGTGCCATCCTTATTGCCAGCAAACGAGATGCTGAGCAGAATCTTCTTCGAATTGAAGACGTCATTCTCGTTGAGGAGCGGTGAGTTGAGGGCATCATCGATAGCCTTTTTCACACGACCTTCACCCTCACCGTAACCCGTCGACATGATAGCAACACCACCATCCTTCAACACGGTCTTAACATCATTGAAGTCGAGGTTGATGAGTCCATGAACAGTGATAATCTCAGCAATAGACTTGGCAGCGACACTCAATGTATCGTCAGCCTTACCAAAAGCGTCAAGCACGGTGAGCTCAGGATATATTTCGCGCAGGCGTTCATTATTGATGACGAGCAAAGCATCGACATGTTTCGACATTTCTTCAACACCATCCAGCGCCTGGTCAATCTTACGGTCACCCTCAAAACGGAAAGGAATAGTGACGATACCTACCGTCAGAATACCCATCTCCTTCGACACACGGGCAATGACAGGAGCAGCACCAGTACCCGTACCACCACCCATTCCGGCAGTGATGAAAGCCATACGGGTGCCGTCGTTAAACAGGTTCTTGATATCATCCAGACTCTCCTCCGCAGCAGCACGGGCCTTCTCAGGACGGTTACCGGCTCCAAGACCTTCCTTGCCCAACTGCAGATGGACGGGGACTGGCGAATCGTTCAGCGCCTGATTATCCGTATTACACAATACGAAGGTCACATCGTGGATACCCTCGCGATACATGTGGTTGACGGCATTACCACCACCTCCACCAACACCAATCACCTTGATGATGCTATTCTCTTTCTCGGGCTCGCCAAAATCGAGCAGTATGTTATTATCCATAATTCTATTCTTTTTAGGGTTAATAGGGATGTTAGGGGAAATTAGGGGTTATTCTTCTTCAGGACCAAGAATGGTCTCACCAAGGTTCTTGAGTTTCTTCCAGCCCTTGTTCCAGAAACTGTTCTCCTTGCGGATACGTTCTTCCTCACGAGCTTCCTCCTCAGCCTTCTCTCGAGCCTGACGCTCCTCTTCTTCCTTCTTGCGCAAAGCCTCTTCTTCAGCACGACGAACCTCCTCAGCCGTACGTATCACGCCGGCAGGAGTCTCCGAAGCCTGACGGGCTCGACGCTGTTCGAGAGTCTCAGGCGTTATAACGGTACGCTGCTGACTGGCAAAGAGATCATTACTCAAAGGCAGCTCACTGCCTGCACAGTTGATATCGCCCTTAGCCAACAGTCCCAACACAGTATTCATCATGGCATCGTGAGCATTAATCTCTGCAATAGTCGATGTGATGGTCTGCGTCACAAATTTGGCGATGCGAATCTTGTCAATATGCGTATAGTTCTGGAAGGCTTTCTCGATATCTCTCAGATTAGAGCCGCCACCAGTGAGGATAATACCGCCCAGCAACTTGTCGCAGAACTCCTCGGGAACCTGACACCACACGTTAGCAATGATTTCCTCCAGACGACCCTCGACAATCTCTATAAATTTACGCGTTTCCACCTGACGATCCTGGTCGATGGAGTATTTCATATTGTTGTCAATGTCGTTGTTTTCCGTAAAGGCCGAAGCATACTTGAGCTTCATCTTCTCAGCGTCACTCTCCTCCATCTGCAACGAGGCAATATCCTTCGTGATATTGTTGGCACCGAGAGGAATGACGGCCAGATGGCGCAGGATATTCTTCGAATACACGCTCACCGTCGTCGTGTCAGCGCCCAAGTCTACCAATGCACAGCCCGAACGGCGCTCAGCCTCGGTGAGCACGCTATCGGCCAAAGCCAACGGGGCGAGATAAAGCTCGGCAATATTAATGCCCGCGGTCTCGAAACACTTGTTGAGGTTGGCGTAGAAAGACTTGCGCTGCAAGATATTCAGGAAGTTACCCTCAATACGATTACACTGAATACCCACAGGATCGAGCTGGAACTGCGAATCCACCTTATACTCCTGAGCTGCAGCATCAATAATCTGCTGGTCAGGGTATTTCATGTTACGGTTCTCATCCATCAGTTCAATCACCATGTCCTGCGTGACCTGCATACCATTGGGCAGGTCCTTGGCAATTAGATTGCGAATAGAGCGAATAGACTGTCCACCCACACCAACATACACCTGAGTGATACCCGTCTTGAGCTGTTTCTCCAGACGATTGATGATGTTGGTCAGGCACTGGGCTGTCTTGTCGATGTTGTAAACCACACCTTTGCGGATGCACGACGAGGAATCCTCCTTGACACAAGCCAGCACCTGAATGCTGCCGTCAAGGTTTTTCTTTCCCGCAATACCGGTAATCTTGGATGATCCCAGTTCAATAGCTACGATAAAGTCCTTTGCCATATACTTAACTTCTTAAACTTCTCTTACTTCTTTAACTTCTTCTCTTCTTACAAATAATCTGATTGTCAAATTCCAGACTGATATACGAATACTTGTTCCAACCAGCTTTGCTTAGCCCATACTTATAAAACTTCTCCAAACGGTCCAGTTTTCTGGCAATATCTGTTGGCTGACCCAGATAAATGATATGTTCACCAACACGGGGAATCATTTCAATAGAACCATCAGCCAACACGTTGAGCTGCTCAGCCTGCGAACGCCACATCTTGTTTTTAATAAGATAGTTGCCAACATTAGCTAACACCTTCTTGGCATACTGCTTGGTTACATGGCCTGTCACAATGACTAAATCACTGGTAAACTGGGTATTTGGCATGATATTACCATGCGTGTCGACATAGTAGTCTTCACCATTGTCGGCCTTGACACGAGCCACAGGAAGACGTTGCTTCAAATGAATAAATACACGTCCTGACTGCGTCTTATAACACTGGGCACTTTCTACAAAGGGATTTTTAAGCAGCGACTCCTCAATACGTCGGGCCGACACTTGACTCATCGGGTCACCCAACGGATAAAGACGTGCGTGCTGCAATTCATGCTTGATCTCGTCTGGAGTCAGAAATCCTTTCACCACCCCTTCTTCAATGTCGATTTTTACCTCGGTACACACATCGGAAAGCTCGTCAGGACGGTTGAAAGCCGTGATGGCGAGAACCAGATAGACTGCCAGAGCCATATCTATCAGGATGATGAACGATTTCTTCCAGTTGATGCTCATATATTATTGTTTACTTCTTATTGTTTAAAATCCTGGTAATATCAGGAACCATATTGTCAAGGTCACCGGCTCCCAACACGATAAGGACATCGAAATCACGGGACTTGACGAGCGGCAACACCTGATCTTTCTGAATGATTTGCTTCTCAATGCCAGGACGCAGGTTGTCGTAGATCAACTGCGAGGTAACACCCTCAATAGGGAGTTCGCGAGCCGGATAAATCTCCGTGAGGATAACCTCATCCAACAGACTCAGCGCATCCGCAAAATCTTTATAGAAATCACGGGTACGGGTATAGAGGTGAGGCTGGAAAATGGCCGTAATCTTACGATCTTGATACAATTCACGGATGCTACGCGCACTCTGATAGATTTCCTTCGGGTGGTGAGCATAGTCTGAAAGGAAGACGTGACGGTCGTTCTTGATCTTGAAATCGAAACGACGCTCAACACCGGCATAGGTCTTCATACCAATACGTAACTCCTCTGCCGTACAACCGGCAAGCTGAGCCATTGCCATTGCCGCAATGCCGTTCTCAATATTGATGGGAACAGGCTGACCTAACTGGATATTTTTTATCGACTCAATAGGCGAGATGAAGTCAAAAGTGATTTCACCATTGGCAATACGAATGTTCTCTGCATGGAAATCGCCCTCATTCAGAGCATAGTCATAGCGATGTACACCTGAAGGTAAATTCTCTTGCATCTCCAAACCACGGTGGATAATCAGCGCACCCTGAGGCTGAATCAATTCCGTATAATGACGGAAACTATCCAGATAAGCCTCCTTGGTACCATAGATATCCAAATGGTCTGGGTCTGTCGATGTTATCACTGTCATATAAGGCGACAGCCAATGGAATGAGCGGTCGAACTCGTCAGCTTCTATCACAACATAATCTGAGTCGGAAAGGATGTAGTTCGTGCCATAATTCTTGGAGATACCCCCGAGGAAAGCGTTACAGTCCAGATGACTCTGGTGCATGATATGTGCACACATCGTCGACGTGGTCGTCTTACCATGAGTGCCTGCCACACATAATCCTTTATGCTTACGGGTCAAGGTTCCTAACACCTGGGCACGCTTCTGAATCTCAAAACCATGCTCACGGAAATATTTCAATTCCTGATGGCTTTCGGGAATGGCTGGAGTATAGATAATCAGACTGGACTCCGGTCTGCGACAAGCATGGGGAATATCCTCCACATTCTCTTCATAATGAATCAATGCACCTTCTTTCTCCAACTGACGTGTCAGGGTGCTTGGCGTCTTGTCATAACCGCCCACCACAACGCCACAATGGATAAAGTAGCGTGCAATGGCACTCATGCCAATACCGCCTACCCCAATGAAATATACTGCTTTAATATCTTTTATTTCCATATATTATTTCTCTTTATTGAGAGGATTATCTATTTTGATTTGCAAGTGATACAACCTCCTTGGCAATGATTTCTGCCGAAGCGGGCAGCGCCATCTTCAAAATGTTCTCACTGAGAGTCTGCAACTTTGCATCGTCCTTCACCGTATCAATAGCCAACGGCATCAATAATGCCGGAGCCTCAACATCCTTGACGTAGAGTGCAGCATCCTTATTGACCAATGCCAGCGCATTCTTTGTCTGGTGGTCTTCTGCCACATTGGGCGAAGGAACAAGGATGACTGGTTTGCCGAGCAGACAGAATTCACTGATAGAACCAGCACCCGCACGGCTGACAACCAAATCTGCTGCTTTATAAGCGGCACCCATATCACTGATAAAGTCTGTCACGACCAGATTCTCCAACTTTTCTTCCTTGGCGAGCTGCTCTTTAATCTGCTCATAATAATATTTACCTGTCTGCCAGATAAACTGTACACCACTCTGACGGATGACGTCAAGGTGTTTCAGCACACTCTCGTTAACGGTACGGGCACCCAGGCTTCCACCTACGATGAGCACCGTCTTCTTCGACGCATCAAGACCAAAGGAACGAAGGGCCTCGGCTTTGCTCTGCGTATTCTCCAACAGTTGCTGACGCACGGGATTACCCGTTAACATGATCTTCTCTGCAGGGAAGAAACGCTCCATACCTTCATAGGCCACACAAATCTTTGCCGCCTTCTTGGCAAGCAGCTTGTTGGTAACGCCAGCATAGGAATTCTGTTCCTGAATCAGACAAGGAATACCCATGGCTGCTGCCTTGTTCAGCGTCGGACCACTGGCATAGCCGCCTACACCGACGGCCACCTGCGGACGAAACTCCTTGATGATTTGCTTGGCCATACGCTGACTCTTCCAAATCTTATAGAGCACCTTGACATTCTTCAGCAGGTTCTTACGGTCGAAACCCTGGATAGGCAAACCTTTTATCTCGTAGCCGGCAGCAGGCACACGTTGCATTTCCATGCGTCCTAAAGCACCCACAAACAATATCTTGACTTCAGGATGCATCGCCTTGATAGCATTGGCAATAGATACAGCCGGGAAGATATGTCCACCCGTACCACCACCGCTGATTATTACTCTTAATTCGTCATTCATAAGTGTTCTATCTCTAATACGCTACAAAAGTACAAATTTTCTATCAATTCAAGCCCTATTTGGCTCATTTTCTTTCACTTTCTTCATTTTTGCTGACCTACTGACACTCAAAATGGCTCCAATATAGGCACAGTTGATAATTGTCGACGTACCACCTTTGGAAATGAGTGGCAACGGCTGTCCCGTGACTGGAGCCAATCCGACGGCAACCATCATGTTGAAAGTGGCCTGTATGACCAACAACAGTCCGAGACCCATCGCCAGAAATGCCGGAAAATTATTCTCACACCGACTGGCAATACGGGCACAACGGTAAAGCAGGACAACATAGAGGAACATAACCGCGAAAGCCCCCACGATTCCCAATTCCTCAATGACGATGGCATAGATGAAATCCGAGAAGGCTTGCGACAGGAAATCACGCTCTGTGCTCTTACCGGGTCCCTTACCGATAATACCGCTCGACACAATGGCAATATTTGCATGAGCCACCTGGGCATCTTTGTCAAGATCGTACTCCTGAGGGGTCGGTTTGGGTTTGCCAAACTTCATGATACGACTTTTCCACGTGTCTGCACGGTGGAACATCTTTTCCACGAAGTTCTTTTCTTTCTTGGGCTGATTGGCCTGATCAACCTGCTCCGTCTTGGTCAGCGTCTTTTCTTCATCACTGATATCGTGACCGACCAACATGACCATCGAAACAACCACAACGACAAAAATTATGATGACACCCGCCAGTTTACCCAACTGCTTCAAGGAAACCAGACCGATAAACATCATCAGGAAGACAACCGCAAAGAGCATCGCTGCCGTAGAGAGGTTCTCCAAGCCTATCAGCAAACAGGCTGGAAGGGTAATCGAAAGAATCCATTTAAAGGCTTTTTTGTCTGCCCCGTTCTCACGCTGCATGGCGGCAAGAATCTGCGCTACAGCCAATACAATCGTTCCCTTGGCAATCTCTGAAGGCTGGAACGTGAAACCAAACAGGTTAATCCAACGTCCGGCATCACCGACCTTCGTTCCTGCCAGCAATACCCAGAGCAGGGTAATTACTGAAATCAGCATCAGGAAGGGTGTCATCAACTTAAAATACCGACATGGTATATTCAGCGTGAGGATAGCCACCACAACACCTGCCATAATAGTGAAGGCATGATAGGCTATAGGCCCTACGTAGTTCTGGCTCTTATACGTCAGTCCGCTGGAAGCTGAGAATACTTCCACAACACTGATCATACAGAGGAAGAAGAACACCATCCAGATGACCTTGTCGCCTTTGAAGAGATTACCTATTCGATTGTTCATATTATTCTTGTATTTCTAGAGATTCTAGATCGTCTAGAGACTTCTTGCTAATTCCTTAAACTGTTCACCACGGTCTTCCATATTCTTGAAGAGGTCGAACGATGCGCAACAGGGTGACAGCAACACCGTCATGCCGGGCTCGGCCATCTCGTAACAAGCTGCCACACAGTCTTTCATGGAGTGGGTGTCACGAACGGGAATACCCAGTGAGTCGAAGTTATCGTGCAGCTTCTGATTGTCAGCACCCAGATAGACCAGTCCGGCACACTTCTCCTTCACCAGCGGTATGATCGGCTCGTAGTCGTTGCCTTTATCCTTACCACCGATGATGAGGATAGTCTTGGTCTTCATCGACTCCAGCGCATACCAGCAGGCGTCGACATTGGTAGCCTTCGAATCGTTGATATACTGGACGCCACGAACGGTGCACACCTTCTCCAAACGGTGCTCCACACCGGGGAAATCACTCAACGACTTACGAATATTCTCTTTCTTAATACCTGCAACATCTGAGGCAATACCTGCAGCCAGCGAGTTGTAGATATTATGCTTACCTGTCAGACTCAGCGATTCCTGTTCCATATTGAACGGCTCGGGCTTCTCTATCTTATACTGGCCCTCCTCGATATAACCAATACTGCCGTTCTCCTTCAGTTCGGAGAAAGGGTATTGGATAGCCTTGATGTCATACTTCTCCAACTCCCTCTTGATGATAGGGTCATCATTCCAATAGATGAAGGCATCCTGTGGCGTCTGGTTTTGGATGATACGCATCTTAGCGTCCACATAGTTCTGCATCTTGAAATCATAGCGGTCCAGATGGTCAGGCGTGATATTGAGCAGAATGGCAACATTGGCACGGAAATCGTACATATTATCGAGTTGGAAAGAGGACAACTCAATGATGTAATACTCATGTGGATCCTCAGCAACCTGCAGGGCCAGCGAATTACCAATATTACCAGCCAGACCGGCATCGTAGCCTGCCTCCTTGAAGATATGATAGATAAGACTCGTCGTCGTCGTCTTACCATTCGAACCTGTAATACAGATCATCTTCGAATGGGTATAACGACCGGCAAACTCAATCTCACTGATGATATGAATGCCTTTCTCCTTGATCTTTACAATCATCGGGGCCGTATCGGGAATACCCGGACTCTTGATGATTTCGTCGGCATCCAGAATCTTTTCGTCTGTATGGTGACCTTCTTCCCAACATATCTGGTGGTCATCCATCAACTTCTTATACTTATCATTGATCTTCGACATGTCGCTGACAAACACGTCGAAACCTTGTTTCTTGGCCAGAACGGCAGCTCCTGCTCCGCTCTCTCCGGCTCCTAATATGACTATCTTACTCATCTTTATCTAATCTTCAAAGTAATAATCGTTAATGCTGCTAATATAATCGTGGTAATCCAGAAACGAATGGTAATCTTCGACTCATGGAACGGACGGTGGGGCCAGCTCTTCAAAATATACGTACTAGTCTGGTCCAACTGGGAGTCAAGTTTACGGAAGGTATCGTGGATAGGGGTAGCACGGAATACTCTCACACGCTTTCCCTTACGCTTCTGCAGTTTAAACCACTGGGTCTGGATGATGACACTGAGACTTTCAATAAAGAAAATGCCGCAAAGGATGGGAAGCATCAGTTCCTTATGGATAATGACAGCACAGACACCGATGATACCACCAATGGTCAACGAGCCCGTATCGCCCATAAATATCTGGGCGGGGAAGGCATTGTACCAAAGGAAACCCACCATCGCACCGATGAAGGCAGAAAGGAACACCACCAGTTCCTGTGAACCAGGGATATACATAATATCGAAATAGGCGGCATAGATGATGTGGGACGAGATATAGGAGAATATCAGCAATGCCGCACCGATAATGGCCGAATTTCCTGCACACATACCGTCCATGCCATCATTCAGGTTTGCTCCGTTCGATACAGCCGTCACAACGATAATCGTCATGATGACAAACAATATCCAACCTGCTGCTACCTTATACTCACCCAAGAACGACATAATACTGGAGTAGTTCAGATTATGATTCTTGATAAAAGGAATAGTTGTTTGCAGCGACTTCACGGCCTCTGTCTTGTGCTTTACCACTATTTCTTGATTCTGCTTGACCTCAGACACATTCTCACGGACTACAGCGTCAGGACTGAGCCAGAGTGTCAGACCGACGATGAAACCGATTGACACCTGTCCCACAATCTTATAGATACCTTTAAGACCCTCCTTGTTCTTGCGGAAAATCTTGATGTAGTCATCCATAAAACCAAGGAATCCAAGCCATACGGTAGTGCCTATCATCAGCAACAGATAGATGTTACGCATACGTCCCAACAGCAGTACAGGAATCAGAATACTGACAATGATGATGATACCACCCATCGTGGGAACGCCTTTCTTCTCTACACCGAACGGGTCGATACTGGGATCGCGGGCGGTTTCCGAAATATTGCGACGCTTCATCCACTTGATGAAATACTCACCAAACCACGCTGAGATAACAAGCGACAGAATGAGTGCCAACAGCGAACGGAACGAGATATACGACCAGAGGTGCGCACCCGGGATGTCATACTGCTCTAAGAATCTGAAAATATAGTATAGCATAACTCTTTCTTTTTTCGTTATTCCGTTATTACGAGAGACCAAAAATTTCTCTCACAATCTCCCTGTCATCAAAATGATGCTTCACACCCTTGACTTCCTGATAGTCCTCATGACCCTTGCCGGCAATGAGGATGACATCACCCTTTTGGGCCAGCATACTGGCCGTACGGATAGCTTCCTTGCGGTCTACAATACTCACTACCTTTTTCATCTGTTTAGCGTCGAGACCTGCCAACATATCATTGATGATATCCTGAGGTTCTTCAAAACGTGGATTATCAGAAGTGATAATGACCTTGTCACTCTGCTTGACGGCCTCCTGAGCCATCAGCGGACGCTTGCCCTTGTCGCGATTGCCACCGGCACCACAAACGGTAATGACTTGTCCGCCCTTACCGTCCAGCACCTCATGAATGGCATTGAGCACATTCTCCAAGGCATCGGGCGTATGGGCATAGTCTACAATAGCGGTCACGCCTTCCTGTGAACGGATAGGTTCCAGTCGACCTGCCACACTCTTTAACGTGCTGAGCACCAAGAGGATATCCTCTGGTTTCTTTCCTAACATCACAGCAGCACCATAGACTGCCAACAGGTTGGAAACATTGAACTTTCCAATAAACTGAACACCTACTTCGCGACCGTCAATCTCCAGATACATACCTTCGAAATGACACTCGATGATACGGGCACGGAAATCGGCCATCGAACGGGTGCTATAGGTCTTCACCTGCGCCTTCGTATTCTGAACCATCACACGACCATTCTTGTCGTCGGCATTGGTAATGGCGAAAGCATCCTTTGACAGTCCGTCGAAGAAGGCTTTCTTGGCATCACGGTAGTTCTCGAAGGTCTTGTGGTAATCCAGATGATCACGGGTGAGGTTGGTAAAGAGACCACCGGCAAATTTCAGTCCGCCAATACGCTTCTGAGCAATTGCATGACTGGAACACTCCATAAAGGCATACTCACAGCCTGCCTCCACCATCTTGGCCAACAGTCGGTTGAGTTCGATGGGATCAGGAGTGGTATGGTCGGCAGGAATTACCTCGTCCTCAATATAGTTGCTGACAGTAGAAAGCAGACCGCACTTGTGACCAAACTTACGGAACATATTATATAATAAGGTGGCAATAGTGGTCTTGCCATTGGTTCCTGTCACACCGACCAGCTTCAGCTTCTGCGAAGGCTCACCATAGAAGACGGTGGCAACCTTTCCAACAGCATCTTCCGTCGAAGCAACCTGCACATAGGTCACACCGCCCGCGTGCTCAGCGGTTCTCCCGCTGAGATTCTCGGGCAAATCCTCACACAGCACAGCCTTCGCTCCCAACTCGATAGCCTTGGGAATAAAGCGGTGACCGTCTGTCTGCGTACCTTTCATTGCCACGAAAAGATGACCATTCTCTACCTTGCGGGAGTCAATATTCACCCCCGTGATGTCCACCTCTGCATCACCCACGATAGCCAGAGGGGTTACATGCTTCAATAGTTCTGTCAGCTTCATATATACCTTATTATATTATTAATGTAACGTCAAAACACATTCCCCACCCTTGACAATTTCCTTGCCGGCAGGATAACTCTGCGACTTCACCTTGCCACGACCTTGTATCTTCACCTTCAGACCTCGGCTCTCCAACACATAGACGGCATCCTTGGCACCCATGCCTGTCACGTCTGGGGTCACTGTCTCACCATAGACCTTGGCGGGCTGACTGACACGCTTGTTGACACCTAACTCACCCAAAATGAAATTGGCCGATGCGGCATCACCATTCTTCACGTCTGGAATGACTACCGAATGCTCATCATGGGCATCGTCCACACTCATCTTCAGATGACGTGCCATCACTCCCTCCGCGATATGATGGAACACAACACCACTCATACCACCACCTGAGGCGGGCAGTCCGGACTTCTTGATACAAACGATACAGGAGTAGCGGGGGTTGTCGGCAGGGAAATAGCCCGCAAACGAGAGCCAGTATTGTACTATACCACTCTTATAACCTGACTTACCCTGTGAAACTTGGGCTGTACCAGTCTTACCGGCCACTTTGAACAACGGTGAACCAGCCTTTCGACCCAGTCCCTGACTGACAACATGTTCCAGAATGGTCTGAATAGTCTTCAGCGCCTCAGGTCTTGCAATGCGCTCCTTGATGACCTCTGGCTCGAACTCCTTGATGGTCTCGCCATTCTTGACGATCTTCTTGACGAAACGCGGCCTCATCATCTTACCGTTATTGGCAATGGCATTATAGAACGTCACTGTATTGATGGGGGCTATCTGCGTCTCATAGCCTATCGACATCCAAGGCAATGTCGTGGCATACCAGTTGTCATCATAACGCCCATTCTTCTTGCGCTGCGGCATACGGATAAGGGGAGGACGGTAACCGGGAAGGATATTCTGCAACTTCAGATCCTGACCGATACCGACTCTGTAAAGGCCTTTGACATAGCGCTCGGCCTCGTTATGGTAGAACTTGTCTATCACATGACTCACACCGATATTCGAACTGACCTCCAGTGTTCTGGCAACATTGATATCACCATAGCCGCCACGACGCCAGTTGTGGTCTTTCATCTCACGGCCATACATCGGCATGACACCACCTCCAGTATGGATGATATAACTGGTATCTCGGGGATTCTCTCCCAACACCTTATCGTCCAACGCAACGAGTATAGAGGCGGTCTTAAACACAGAACCTGGTTCACAACGGTAACTCATGGCCGAGTTGACAGCTTCGATGTAGTTACCGTTTTCGTTCCTCATCAGATTAACGATAGCCTTCACGTCGCCGGTCTCTACTTCCATGAGGATAGCCACGCCTAACTCACCATTGACCTCCGGGCGCTTCAGCATATCCAACAACGAACGCTCTGCCAAGTCCTGCATATTGACATCAATGGTCGTCACGATATCACAACCGTCTTCAGGCAGTGTCACAGGGATATTCATATACTTATTCAGCACCTTGCGACGACCTGTAATACCAGGAACACCGCGAAGGACGGAATCGTTGGAGAGTTCCAAACCATAATAGGCGGAGTCTTTGGCACCATACAGACCACCAATAGTACGCATGGCTAGAGAACCAAACGGACGACGGCGGGAATTGAAAGCCTCATCATGGAAACCGCTCTTATAACGGGGCATATTAAAGAATGGCAACTGACTGACCTCGACAAAGGTGTTATAGTCGATGCGGCGTTTCCAAATGGGCCAGTGACGGGCACCAACGGTACCGTTCTTGTTGACCTTATGGCGTCCCTCCTCCAAATCGTGCTTGAACTCTGCCGCAGATTTCGACGGGAAAATCTTGTTCAGACCATTACAAACAGAATCCAACTTGTCAAGCCACAGCGAGTCGCCTTTCTCAAAGGCTGCTGCCTGGAAGTCCATAAAGATCTTGTATTCCGGGATAGAAGTAGCCATCAACTGTCCGTCACAGCTGAGGATATTGCCTCGGTTGGGCTTCACGCTGACACTGTCACGCTTCAAGCGGTCGGCAACCTCCGTCCAATACTGCTTCTTGGCAGTCATGATATAGAGGGCCTTGCCTATGACAGCAAGCCCGATGACTGTCAGCAATACGGCAATCATCATGTATCGGGGCATGACCTTATCGTTATCAAACTTACTCATCTCTTCTTATTCTGGCACTTCTATGATGTAGGGCGGCTGGTCGGCTTGATGCAACAGCGAGTCCTGGTTTTGTTTCAATATATCTAAGACGTGACTCTCACGGCATTTCTCCGTCAATGTACTCGACGAGGAGAGGGCCTTGTATTTGGCGTCTGTCAGTTTCTGCTCGAGCTTGTCAATGGCAATCATGTCCTGCTGACACTGGTAACGGAAGGCTACATAGACAATAGAGAAGGCTACAATCAACACAAACAGCCATATCTGCGAACGGACTACTTCCGTCGTCAGCAGGTCACCACCCAGTATGGTACGCAGGTTCAGCTGGCCGGAAGGTTTCGGATCTTCCTCGCTAGCCGACTCCTTAATCATCTGAATCGTCTCCTTCAGTGTTGACTCCTTGGCTTTGCCCTCTTCCTCGGCTTCGGAAACCTTTTCCTCGCTCTGGGGCTCCTCTATCACCAAGGGTACCTCGTCTTGTTTTTTGTCTTCTGCCATTATTATATTTTCTCTGCTATTCTCAATTTTGCACTTCTACTACGCGGATTACGCTGCTGCTCATCCTCCGTGGGAGTAATCATCTTCTCAACCAACCGATAAGGTGACGAGATACGGCCATAAAAGTCCTGCTCAACCTTACCTTCCGCATTGCCGGCCTTCATGACATTCTTGACGATACGGTCTTCCAGCGAATGATAGGTAATGATACTCAGTCTTCCACCCTCACGGAGCAGGTCCGTAGCACCTTTAAGCATATCACGTAAGGCATCCATCTCGTGGTTCACCTCTATACGCAGCGCCTGATACAACTTGGCCATATCTTTCTTCTCACGCTCAGAACGCATCAGGGGCTCAACAGCCTCAGCCAACTGACCCGTAGTCGTTATCTCATGCTGCCGACGACAATCGCATATCGCTTTGGCGATGCGACGGGCATTCTTCAACTCTCCGTAGAGATAGAACACATCGGCCAACTGCTCCTCACTATAGTTGTTCAAGATGTCAGCGGCCGTCTGTCCGGCACGTTTGTTCATCCTCATGTCCAACGGAGCGTCAAAGCGGAAAGAGAAACCTCGCGTCTCGTCGTCGAAATGGTGACTTGACACACCCAAATCTCCTAACAGACCATCAATCTTCTCTACTTCATAGTAGCGCATCCACTGACTGATATATCTAAAGTTGCTGCGAACGAAGGTAAATCTATCATCATCGACAATATTTTTCTCCGCATCAGCATCCTGGTCGAAGCTATACAGATGGCCTTTCTTACCCAAACGGGACAGAATCTCTTTCGAATGACCACCACCACCGAAAGTTACATCCACGTAAATGCCGTCGGGCTGGATATCCAGCCCGTCGACGCTCTCTTTTAATAGAACAGGAACGTGATATGTCTCTGCGGTCGTTATCATTATTTTCTATCGCTTTCAGGGTCATTCTTGCTCTACCATCATCAACTGTTCAAGGGCATTGCCGAAGTCCTCTGGCTTCATTTGCTGTTCTTCGGCCTTACGACTGCTCCATATCTCAATGGTGTCATCCATGCCGACAAACTTAATGTCCTGGTCTATCTCGGCCATACGCAGATAGCGTTTCGGTATCAGGAAACGTCCGTTACCGTCAAGGGTCACCAGTTCTACTTCCGACACAAACTGACGGAATACCTGCTGTTCCTGACGGTTCCATCTGTTGAGACGGGCCCTCAACAAATCCATCTGCTCATTCCACACGCTTTCAGGATACAATACCAGACAGGCTTGGAACACATCCTTGCGCAACACAAGGCGTTCCTCACCACCAGCCTGCAAAACCTTGCGGAAGGTGGCGGGAAGGAATGCACGTCCCTTCACGTCAATCTTGGCTTCTATATTACCTAAAAAACGCATGCGTACCTCTTTTATATATTTTTTTATACGAGTTTGGCTGCAAAGGTAATCATTTTCCCCCACATTCCCCCACTTTTCTCCACTTTTTTTAGTGAATAAACTATAAAAAGTTACTTTATTGCACATTTTTCTAAAAAAGTGCAATCATTTTCTAAATAAAATCACTATCTTTGCATCCTGTTAGGGACAATATAGAGAAATGGGACAGATAACGGAGAAAACCATTGACATTGATCAGATACTAAAAAACAAAATGGGGTCCAAGGCAAAATGGATTCCAGGTTTCTTAGTATCGTGGCTCAAACGTATTGCCCATCAGGATCAGGTGAATGCATTCCTTTGGGAGTCACGCGATAAGGTGGGGACTCCGTGGCTCGAAGCCTGCGTAGAATATCTGCAGATGACTCTTAAGATAGAAGGAACAGAAAACCTACCGGCCAAAGATGACGGACGGCTATATACCTTCGTGTCAAACCATCCTCTGGGGGGCGCTGATGGTGTAGCACTCGGAGCCATCATCGGAAAGCATTATGATTCCCGGTTCCGCTATCTGGTCAACGACCTCCTGATGTACCTGCCCGGACTGGCACCACTCTGTATCCCCATCAACAAAACCGGTCACCAAAGTCGTAACTTCCCGGCTATGGTCAAGGCGGGATTCGAAAGCGACAACCACATGCTGATGTACCCGGCAGGCATCTGCTCACGCCGCAAGAACAAGGTCATCAGAGATATCCCTTGGTCGAAGACGTTTATATCAAAGAGCGTGGAATACCAGCGCGACGTCGTACCCATCCATTTCAGCGGCCAGAACTCCAATTTCTTCTACCGTTTGGCAAATTTCTCCGACCGTTTCCTACCCTTCAACCTCGCCATGCTTTTCCTCGTTGACGAGATGTACAAAAACGTCGGCAAGACATTCGAGGTGAGAATTGGAAAACCTATCCCCTGGCAGACCTTCGACAAAAGCAAAAGTCCATCGGAATGGGCACAATATGTGCAAGATCTGGTCTATAATCTCTAGGATATCTAGATTATCTAGAACATCTCGTTAACAACTATAATAACTTCAGACAATGGAACAACCTATCATCTCTCCCATCAGCAAGGAAGTCCTCAAGAGTGAGTTGACGCCCGACAAGCAGTTGCGAATGACCAACAAGAGCAACAACGAAATCTACATCATTACGGCGCATAATGCTCCGAATGTGATGCAGGAGATTGGTCGTCTGCGCGAAATCGTATTCCGCGAGGCTGGCGGTGGAACGGGCAAAGAGGTCGATATCGACGAGTTCGATATCTGCGACAACTGCTACAAACAACTCATCGTCTGGAATCCGGAGGAGGAGGAGATTATAGGAGGTTACCGCTACCTGTTAGGTTCCGATTGGGAGTACGACGAGAAGGGACAACCCATCCTTGCTACCAGTCATATGTTCCATTTCTCTGAGAAATTCTTGAAGGAATATGCCCCTTGGACGGTAGAGCTGGGACGCTCCTTCGTCTCACTACCCTACCAGTCATCCAAGATGGGTGCGAAGAGCATGTTCGCCCTTGACAACCTGTGGGATGGTCTGGGAGCACTGACCGTCATCCGTCCTTCCATCAAATACTATTTTGGCAAGATGACCATGTATCCCTCTTATATCCGCAAGGGACGCGACATGATACTCTTCTTCCTCAAAAAGCACTTTGACGACAAGGAACGGCTCATCATTCCGATGAAACCACTGGAAATTGAGACAAATCCGACGGAATTGGAAGCGCTCTTCTGCGGCACAAACTTCAAGGAGGATTACATGATTCTGAATCGTGAAATCCGTAAACTGGGCTATAACATCCCGCCATTGGTCAATGCCTATATGGGACTTTCACCAACGATGAAACTCTTTGGCACCGCCATCAACTATGGTTTCGGCGATGTGGAGGAAACGGGTATCCTCATTGCCATCGACGAGATTTTTGAATTCAAGCGCAAGCGCCATATCGACTCATTCATTGAGGCTCACCGCGACGAACTCGAACTGACCTCTGGCGCCAACAAGCTGATTTACAAGGACAAAGACTAATTGTCAGATAATCGGCAACGAAATACCGTTAATCTTCTGATAGACATCCAAGGCATAGACATCCGTCATGCCTGAGATATAGTCGATGATAGCCATCAGGCGCGTTTCCAAATCATCGGCATTGATGTCATACTGCGACGAAACACGCCCTATCAACTGCTGTGAATAATAACGTTCCGGATTCATCACCGCCTCGGTCATCTTGTCCATCAGCGTAGCCATAATCTGGTAACCCGACAACTCCACATCCAGTACAGGACGGCTCTTATAGATTTTCTGCACGGAGAGCTTGGCACACCGTTTATAGGCCTCACACTGTTTAGGACTGATATGGTCTATCAGACTGCCCTCAAAAGTGCCATTCAGTATCTCCTCCTCATGGTCCACAAAGGTCTTGACGCACTCATTCTCCAGCTTACCAATGACACAAGCACGCAGATAGACCACCATCTCGTTCTCATCGGTTAACTGCTCGTCAACAATACGTTGCTTGATACGTTCTTGCGTCTCTTCATCAAAGAAATCAAGGAACAACTTCGACACCGTTTCATACGACAGGATCTTCAATTTATGGGCATCCTCCAAGTCCATAATCTCATAGCAGATATCATCAGCTGCCTCCACCAAGTACACCAACGGATGACGCACATAACGGAGGGGTTCACCGGGCTTCGACGTACAAAAAATACCCATTTCATCGGCTAATCGCTGATAAATCTCTTTCTCGCTATCGAAGAATCCGAACTTCCCCTTCTTGCTGGGGGCCATCGAGGAATAGGGATACTTCACGATACTGGCAATGGTGGAATAGGTCATCACAAAACCGCCCGGACGGCGCCCCCTGAACTGATGCGTCAACAGGCGGAAAGCATTGGCATTACCTTCAAAATGAGTGATGTCCGACCAGAATGCCGGCGATACCTTCTCTTTCAAAAACCGTCCTGCACCTTCCGTAAAGAATGTCTGGATGGCTTTCTCACCGGAATGACCGAAAGGGGGATTACCCAAGTCGTGTGCCAGACAAGCGGTGGCCACAATCTGTCCAATCTCCTCAAACAGGGTGCCACGCAATTCCGGATGACGGTCTTTCGTCAACAACCGGGTGACATCATTACCCAATGACATACCCACACTGGCCACCTCTAATGAGTGTGTCAGTCGGTTATGCACAAACACACTGCCCGGCAACGGGAATACCTGAGTCTTGTTCTGCAGGCGTCGGAACGGGGCCGAGAAAATCAACCTGTCATAATCACGCTTAAACTCCGTACGGTCGTCGTGCCGTTCCACATGGCGGTGCTCCTGCCCCAACCGCTTGTTAGATATCAATTGTTTCCAGTCCATCATATCATTTATAACTTCTTTAACTCCTCTAACTTCTTAACTCCTTAAAACTCCACATACGGCTCCAACCGGCGAATAGCCTCCGGTGGGAAGTCCTTCGATAGGCGCAAATCATCCAAACTGGTAATCTTCCCATGCAACCGACGATAGTCCAGAATGGTCTTGGCCTGATAATAATTTATATATGGATGCTTGCGTAACTGTTGTAAGCCCAACTTATTGACATTCAGCTTCTTAGGCGAAGCACCCTGAATCACAAAATATTTCTTCGACTCCTGTGGAAAACCCTCTATCTCGTCCAATTGGTCGACACTGACATAACCTCCCAACCATTGTCCGTGACGTACTATCTCCTTGGCATAATAGGTGCCAATACCTGGCACCGTCCGCAACTGCGTGGTATCAGCAGTATTCAGCACAACATGCTCGTTTTCCTTAATCTTAACGGGATACCGCAAACTAGAATCTCTAGACTCTCTAGTATCTCTAGATTCTCTAGCACCCCCTACCAGCATCGCCGCCGGCTGATAATCGCTGGAAATCCGGATATACGGTTCCAACTCCCGATACTGCTTGACAGTCAGTCCATAGAGCTTTGCAAAATCTTCTTTCTGCCGGTAGATGCCCCCTTTCGCTCGGTATTTATAAATGTTCCTTACTTGCCACGGCTGCAGTCCCAGTCGCAGCAACTGCGTACTATCTGCCGTATTCGGGTCAAACGGAAACCGCTCCACCGCACGGCCCTCCACCGCATAATAGCTGTTACTAGAATCTTTAGTCTCTCTAGAATTTCTAGAAAATCTAGATTCTCTAGAATAACTAGAATCTATAGTTTCTTCATCTCCTTGCGTCGACGTCGGCGGGTTCTCCCCGCCAATCCATATCCCCACCAGCGCCAATACCCCGACACATACCGCGGCAATCGCTACCCTTCGGTCATTCCGGTTCATATCAGACCAAATTGGTGCAGGAAAATAAACAGTATCGCCAACGGACAAACGTACTTCACCAAGAATAAATACAGGTGGAAGAATCGTCCGCGCAGCGTTCCCCAGTTGGTAAATTCGTCGCGCACCAACTTATGAGGCACGAACCATCCGATAAAGATACATGTCAGGAATCCGACGACAGGTAGGAATATCTGTCCCGTCACGAAGTCAAAGATGTCAAACAGCGTCTTCTCCCATACCGTCATAAAATCTACCGCACCCAGCGAGAGCGAACAAAGACAACCAATGATTATCGTCGTAACGGTCACGATGAGCGCCGCCTTCTTACGGGTAATGACGAGCTCCTCATGAAGGAAAGCCGTCGACACCTCATGCAGCGATATCAGCGACGTCAGTGCTGCCAGCGTCAACAGTGCAAAAAACACCAGCGAGATAACGTAGCCCAGTACGGGAATGCCCGCAAAGGCCTGCTGGAACACGTTCGGCAGGGTGATAAACACCAACGAGGCACCCGAGTCCGGACTCACGCCCACGGCAAAGGCCGCAGGGAATATCATCAGTCCTGCCAGAATGGCCACGATACAGTCTATCACTGCTATCTGCGTGGCAGAACCCGTCAGGTTGGTCTCTTTCGAGAAATAGCTGGCATACGTGCAAAGACACCCCATGGCAATACTCAGCGAATAGAACGCCTGTCCCAAGGCACTCAGGAAGACGTCGCTATTGATTTTCGTAAAGTCGGGCTTAAACAGGAAGTCGATACCCTTCTCGGCACCCGGCAACATACACGACGCCACCACGATGACCAATAATAATATAAATAAGGTGGGCATCATCACCTTCGAGGCACGTTCGATACCGTCGCGCACACCCTTTTCGATGATCAGATACGTCAGTCCCAACATGATGACCGTCCACAGTACGGGTTTCACGGGGTCGGTACTCAACGACGCAAAATACTGCTTGAAATACTCCGGCGACCCCGACATATGTCCTACCAGCGACGCCCAGATATACTGTCCGCACCAGCCCGCCACCACAGCATAGTAGCCCGTAATAAGGAATCCCGTCAGCACACCCATATAGCCGATGAGCGACCACGGTCCGCCTCCGGCCAATTTCCGGTAAGCCCCCGCTGTATTGGCCCGTCCGTGACGACCCACGATAAACTCACTGACCATACAGGGAATACCCAACAGCAGCACACAAATTACATAGATGATGATAAACACCGCACCACCGTTCTCGCCGGTCATATAAGGGAACCGCCACACGTTACCCAGTCCCACGGCAGAACCTGCCGTAGCCAAGATAACACCTAAATGGCTCCCGAAGTTAGCCCTTTTCAGCTTTGCCATCTCATGTTTCTCCATATTCGCTTGCAAAAGTACGAAATATTTTGTACTTTTGCAACCAAAACAGCAAATAAATATGCAGAAACTGATTCCTTCATTAAAAAGATATCCACTTTCTTGGTGCTGCATCGCACTCATCTGGATACTGTCGCTCACTCCCATCTTCCCGGAGACACCGTTCGACGACGTGGCATTCATCGACAAATGGACACACCTCGTCATGTATGGAGGCACCTGCTCCGTCATCTGGTTCGAATACCTCCGCCACCACAGTCGCCTCGACTACGAGAAGCTGTTCTTCTACGCCTTCCTGCTGCCCATCCTCATGAGCGGACTCCTCGAACTCCTGCAAGAGTATTGCACCGGCGGTCACCGCAATGGCGACTGGCTCGACTTCGCCGCCAATTCCCTCGGTGTCCTCCTCGGCAACCTTCTCGGTTGGCTGTTACACCATTTTTTTCACTTTTCTGTCTCATAATAAACATATTACAAATATTGTTTGTTACTTTGCAGCCAAAAATATAATGAATAAGGTTTATAAATCACTATAATGAAGCAAAAAACAATTACATTGTTGGCCCTTCTACTGATAACAGTTCAGTACATGTGGGCATGGGACGGCAGCGGAACGCAGACCGATCCCTACAAGATTCAGAACAGTGCCGACTGGCGAGAATTTGCCCGTCAGGTGTCAGACGATTTCACCTTCCAAGGCATTTTCTTTAAGATGACAGACGACATCGATGCCGAGGGCGTCAGTGCCGGTTCTAGCACGTTTGCCTTCAGAGGAACCTTCGACGGAGGCGGTCACACGCTGACCTACAACCGGGGTGAGAACAATGCGCAGGGCGTACAGGCTGTTGACGACTACTGCGCCCCATTCGTTTTGCTCAATGGCGCTACAATCCGCCACCTTAGGGTGACGGGTACCATCTACAGCAAACACATGCATGCTGCCGGTATTGCCTCTTTGATAACCGGTGCTAACCCAACTACCATCGATGGGTAACCAGCAGCAGCGGCATGGTGGCCTTCACCAGCAGGCAAGGCATCACTTTTGAGCACTGCATCTTCGATCCGAAGTCAACAACGTCAGTAGGAGGAACACCTGCCACCTATGTCCGCATGGCACCAGGTGTGGTGAGTTCGTTCAAGGAATGCTACTTCACTCAGACCATGGGCACGTCACAAGGCGTAGC
>ONMN01000043.1 GCA_900318885.1 uncultured Prevotellaceae bacterium
CGGAAGAGGAGATTCTTGCTACGATGGAGCATCGCTATAATGCCTTTACGCTTTATAAGACGATAGAATAGTACCCCACGGGTAACTACCGGGTTTGAGGGTTACGAATACGCCATTCTCTGACCTAAAGGTCTGAGTGTGGCACGCATTTGTAGTCCTCATTTGTACGACGCCAGGGCCTAACTGAGCAGTGATAGTGAATTCCGTCCAACCCAAAGTTTGTAACGTAGCCCAAGCGGTGGCACCGCCTTCGATTATCAGATGTTTAGGACAATATCTTGTCACTAATTGCTTAGTCATTTCCGCCATCACGGTGCGCAGGTGGACGGCAACCTCTTTACCTGTTCGATGGGTGTGGGGAATTGTAAGGATAAGACTGTGCTGTTCCTGCTCATACGCCGTCGTGTCCCAGAGGTTCAAATCGTTACCGCCATCATAAATCTCTTGCGGCATTGGTGCGACGGGTATTTGCAAATCAAGTGTTTTACTCTGTGTACTTCCGCAGAGGATAAGTGATTGCAACGCCACACTCTCGAAGAGAGAACTATTTTTGGTTTGGATGATAGGTATGGGGTGTTTGGCGATAGATTCTTCTAATCGCCCACACCCCATGCCTATCATCGCGCTAAACAAATCTGCCGCTCCGGCAAAGATGGTCTTGCCATCATTGTATGTCGAAATGACGTTGTGGATATCTTCCTCACTTTCAGCATCAGGCATAATGATACCTTTGCTCTCCGTATCAGGAAAGCGTTCCCTCAATACCGACGTCCTCGCAGGAAACTCTGGGTCAAACGAGAAGTCGGTCTCGTGTATGGGTACATTGTTAATATAATAGACGCCATTGCGGATGATGCGTCCTTTCGATGGGTTGGCAGGCAGATAGACCGCCCGTTCGTATCCTGTTACTTCCATCAGTGCAGTAAGTTCAGCTACGACGTGACCACGCAGGGCGGAGTCGGTTTTCTTGAAGATGATTTCCTTGCCTTTGAGAGAACCGAAGGCCGTGCTGATACGTTTCGTTTCGGCAGTGGCTTCTGCCTCGTTCATCGAGCGGGTGTCGGTAGCAATGACGGTGGTAACGTCTGTTTGATATGTGGTGTTGCCAACGCCACATACGGAACCACAAACCAAACGGACCTCCGCACCACGAGCAAAAGCAATGCCTGCTATCTCTGCAGCACCTGTAATATCGTCGGCAATGACTATCATGGCTAATGGCCGTTAGCAATTAGCTTTTAGCTTATTTCTTCGATAGATTGCCATACGTGTGGCATAGTCTATCGAGAGTGTCATGGCGCTGTCGTTGGCAATACCCTTACCTGCTACGTCGAAGGCGGTGCCGTGATCGACGCTGACGCGGATGATGGGCAGGCCGAGGGTGATGTTGACGCCTGAGGCACTCTCCATCTTGCCCGTCTCCTTGTTCCAGTTAAAAGCGCATACTTTCAAGGGAATATGTCCCTGGTCATGATACATAGCCACACAACCGTCGAACTTGCCGCATTTGGCTTTGGCAAAGATACTGTCGGGCGGTACGGGTCCCTCAACGTCGAAACCGCGAGCGTTCAGTTCCTCAATGGCAGGAATGATTTCCTGCGCTTCCTCCCAGCCGAACATTCCGTTCTCGCTGGAGTGGGGGTTGAGGCCCGCCACACCAATATGCGGATGTTCGATACCGAATTGCTTGCACGCATCGTCTATGAGCTCCACGCATTCTATTATTCGTGCCTTTTTTACCAGATCGCAAGCCTTCCTCAAAGGCACATGCGTCGATACGTGAATCACGCGGATGTTTTCATCTGCCAGCATCATTGCATACTTTTTCGTACCAGTAAATGTGGCGTAAATCTCCGTATGTCCGTCATAGTGATGGCCCGCAAGGTTCAGTGCTTCCTTGTTCAGCGGTGCCGTTACGGTGCCATCTACTTTGTTGGCCATTGCCAGTTCAATGGCTTTCTTGATATACTGGAAGGCGGCATTACCACATTGCGACTGTACCTTGCCGAACTCAAAGGTTGCGAGGTCAACGCATTGCAGGTCAAGCACGTCGATGGTGCCAAACTCAAAGCGCGCATCCTTGACATTTTGTACAGCATTGACCTGTAAGTCAAAACCAAGAAAATTTATGGCCTGTTGCATGATGGAAGCGTCGCCCGTGACAATAGGACGGCACTTCTCGTAAGTCTCTTTTCTATTCAGGGCGCGAACGGTAATCTCAGGACCAATGCCTGCGGGGTCGCCCATGGTGATAGCTAATATCGGTTTCATATTTTTCTTAATCTAGATAATCTAGAGACTCTAGTTCCTCTAGTATAAACAATTATAAATATTGCGGGCGTCTTGCTCGGTGACTTCTCTTGGATTGTTCTTCAGCAGGCGCTGCACCTGCATGGCGGCTTTAGCCATACCGTCGACAGCGGTCTGCGGAATATTCAGTGCCGTCAGTTTGTCGGGAATACCCACAGCTGCTGCTAAGCGGTAGATGAAGTCCACGCCCTTTTGGGCGGTCTCTTCTGGTGTATGGCCAGGTTCACATCCTAAGGCTATAGCTACCTCAGCATGGCGCTTGATGTTGGCAGGCATATTAAACTTCATCACGCTGGGCAACAGGATGGCGTTCGACAGACCATGAGGGATGTGGAATTCACCACCAAGAGGGTATGAGAGCGCATGAACAGCTGCCGTATTCACTGGGCCCAAACACAGTCCGCCATATAGCGAACCAAAGGCCAGTGCCTCGCGGGCCTCGACGTCCTTCCCATCTTTGACAGCACGCTCTAAGTTGGCTGCAATCAGGCGGATACCCTGAAGGGCATAGATGTCCACCGAGGGGTGTGCAAACTTATTGGTATACGCTTCGATACAATGCGTCAGTGCATCCATACCCGTATCGGCCGTTACCTTGGCTGGTACCGTCCACGTCAACTTGGGATCCACATAGGCCGCATCTGCAATGAGGAAAGGCGATACGATTCCTTTCTTCAGATGGTCGCGCTCGTCCAATAGGATAGCGTTCGTGCTTACCTCAGAACCCGTACCCGCCGTTGTGGGCAGACAGGCAAACCATAGTCCCTTCTGTTTGATGAAACTAGTGCCAAAGCAGTCTTCCACCTGTTGGTCACTATTGATGAATGCTGCCACGAGTTTCGTGACGTCCAACACCGAACCGCCTCCGATACCGATGACGCTGTCGGCCTTGAAACTGCGTGCCACCTCGAGAATCTTCTTGAAGTCGTTCACTGTCGGCTCTGCCACAATGTCCTGATAGGTCTCAATGCTGATGCCAGCAGCCTTTAACTCTGCCAGCGGTTCTTCAATCAACGGCAGAATGGGAGGCGCTGTCAATACAAACAGGCGCTGATAGCCCATCTTTTTATAGTCCTCCACCAATGTCTGGATGCAGCCCGTGCCAAACACAATCTTCTGCGGCTGCAAAAGGGTTATTGCTCTCATAACGTCTTATCTGTTAACTATTATCTCTTTAACAAAAAGACGTTTGTCACCCGATTTTGTCACCGTATATGATGAACACGAAACGGGCTCCATCCGTATATTCGCTATCAATGTCCAGACTGCCACCAAGGCGGTTAGCGATGCTACGTGCCATTGTCAGGCCAATGCCCATACCTTCGTTGTAGTTGTCGAGCTGGACGAACTCCTCAAAGACGTGCGACATCTCCTCCTTAGGAATGCCGATGCCTGTATCTTCGACTACGAAACGTACACAATTGTCACCTTGCTCTGCAGAAAGTGTCACCCTGCCCAGTTTGGTAAACTTAAACGCATTGTCAAGCAACTGCGCCAGAGCCCTTACTGCGTAGTCGCGATTAGTTTTTAGTATGACGTTTCTGACTGCGTCGTCAATTGCCGCGCTGAAAGTCACATCGGCTGTCGACGCCACATGAGCTGTCATCACAGCCTGCATCACAATTTCTTCGGGCGTAGTCTGATCATTACATTCAAGCACATGTTGACTATTCGACTCCGCCAATACCAGCATCTTGTTAATCAGACCAGTAATACGCTCCGTGTTTTCTGCCACACGCTGGCGCATATCGGCCTTCTCCGCAGGCAGGAGTTGGTCGGCATCATTAGAGGTCAGCACCTGCGTAAAACCATTCAGAATATTCAGCGGGGTACGGATTTCGTGCGACATGTTCTGAATGAATTCAGTCTTCATCCTCGACGAAGCCTCAGCCTTGTCGTTAGCCAATGCCAAAGCACTTACGTTCTCGGCCAGTTCGCGATTCTTCTCTGCCAGTTTACGAGCAGAGCGACGTGTCACAATAATAAAGATGATAAGGGCTATCAGAATCAGTCCGACGATAATCATGGCATAGCGAACCTTCGCCTCACGTTGCGAGCGTTGCAATTCGTCAAGCTGGAAGAAGGTGTTAAGTTCATCCAACTGGGTTCTCATCTCACGTGTAAACACGGAATCCTTGTCGTTGTACAACTTACGGTAGATTTCGGCAGAGGTAATACCTTGATTAGCATTCAGAAAGGCCTCTGCACGGTATTCCTGCAACAACACACCGTAATTCATGCCAGGCGACAAGGCGCTGTCACTATAGGCAATGGCCTGTTGATAATGGCCCTGTTTCAAGGCAAGCAATGTACGCACCTCGAAGATATCGTAGCGTGTCAGAGCCGTCTTGGTAATGGCATAGTACTCTTCAGCCTTTTCCAGGGCTTTCTCCGCATCAGCATAACGCTGCAATCCGATATAGGCATTGGCATAGGCCAGATAGCAAGCCACATAGGTTTGGCTGACCACTTCAAGAGAAGTTTGCTTGGCCAGTTCGTCAAGATGTTTCAGCCACTCATCAGCCACAACCAACTGCTCTTTGTGTTTTTTCTGCTTATCCAATGTCTGGCTCAGACCTTCGTACACACCGCTTAGGATGCCAGTCATATCGTTGTCCTCCTTCAACAATTCTACAGCCTTTCGGAAAGACTCCTCAGCCTGTGGCAATTGACGGATGTCCGTATAGATGACTCCCATCTGCTTATAGGCCATTGCACGGCCAGTATTGTTGTTCCGCGACTTGGCATCATTACCCATAGCCTCTGCCTCGCGCAAAGCAGTCTGCATACGTCCCAGGTCATGATTACCTGAACACATGCGCTGCCAGCACTGATAGAAACGGCTCCAGTTTTCGTGTTTGCCAAACCACTCACGCTGCTTCTCGGCCTCTACGACCAGTTCTTCATAACGAGCACCGTTGTTCAGCACGGCCACCTTGTTCCATCGGGCCTTACCCTCGTTTTCGATGTTGCCCCCATTGGTCTCCAACGCAATCTGCTCATCCAGAATCACCAACGCGCTGTCGAGGTTCATCTGTGCATAATATTGGTGGAACCGTTTAATTAACTGCTGTCTCTGCTGTTCCAAGTCATCTGCATAGACAGACAACACTGGAATCAACGCCAAAACAATCAGCAGGATATAATGTTTATAGTTATTCATGCTGCAAAGATACGAATTTTATTCCAATTCCCCTTCAACTGCCCGAGTTTTTCTTTATTTGCAGAGTTTGCAACCGGAGCATTTGTTGAGTTCGCCGCGGAAGCGCTTTTCTACGAGGTAGTGCAGGCGGTCGCGGAGGGGTTCGAGCTGCATGTGGTCGATGACCTCGTTGATGAAGGCATTCTGCAGCAGGAGCTTTGCCTCGGGCAGCGTGATGCCCCGCTGGCGCATGTAGAACAGTGCTGCATCGTTGAGCTGTCCGACGGTGGAACCGTGGGCGCACTTCACGTCGTCGGCATAGATTTCGAGCATGGGCTGGGTGTACATGCGAGCCTCCTTGGTGGCCGTCAGGTTCTGGTTGGTCATCTGCGAGGTGGTCTTCTGGGCGCCGTGTTCCACCAGGACGCGTCCGGCAAAGGCTCCCACGGCCTTGTCGTCGAGGACGTATTTATAGAGCTCGTGTGAGGTGCAATGGGATGCGTTGTGGGTTATCAGCGTGTTGTTGTCGACGTGCTGCTGCTTGTCGGCAATGACACAGCCGTAGCATTGGCACTCGGCACCCTCGCCGGAGAATGTCAGGTCCAGCTTGTTGCGGGTGAAGCCATTGTGAAGGGTTATGACGTTGTGGTTGACGCGGCTGTTGGTCTGCTGGTCGATATAGACGTTGCTCACGCGGACGTTCTTGTGGTGTGTCTCCTCCATGCAATACAGGTCGAGTGATGCATTCTCGCCGACGTAAGCCTCGATGACCTGAGTGGCCAGGAAGTTACGGTCGTCAGCGGCATGGTCGCAGAACAGCATTTTTATCTCGGCACCTTCTTCGAGCACGATGAGCACGCGACGGTTGACCATTAGGTCAACATCACTACGCAGGATGTTTATCACTTGAATGGCACGATCTACCTTCACGTTCTTGGGCACATAGACGTAGAGGCCATCCTGTGCCAGCATCGTGTTGAGATCGGTAACGGCATCATTGGCTTGACCTGCCAAACGGTTGTAGTACTCGCTGGTGGCAAAGTCCTTCAGCGAACCGATGATAACACCCTCAGGCAGATGTCCCTTGGGTTTCTCGTCGTGATAGAAAATATCGTTTACCACAAAGTACAGGCTGGTGGAAAGGTTGGGCACGTCGCAACGGAAGGCGTTGTAAGGGTCGACAGGAATCTGGAGCCGATTCAGGTTCAAGCCGTAATCGGGGGCGAAGAGCGCCTGCATGTCGGTATACTTGTAACGCTCGACTTTCCGCGTGGGGAAACCGCCCGACGCGAACCGCTCGAAGGCCGCGTCGCGCACGGCATTCATCACGTCGCTGCTATGCTCGCAGATAATCTCGCGACACTGCTTGTACAGGTCAATATATTGTTGTTCGCTACCCATTATTCCTCTCCTATCTCCTCTTTAATCCAATCATAGCCATGCTCTTGAATCTCCTTGGCGAGTTCTGGACCGCCAGTTTTCACGATACGCCCCTTATAGAGCACATGCACGAACTGCGGCTTAATCATCTCGAGTAAGCGGTCGTAGTGAGTGATGACGATACACGATGTCTCAGGCGTCTGGAGCTTGTTCACGCCATCGGCCACAATACGCATTGCATCGACATCGAGGCCGGAGTCTGTCTCATCGAGGATACTCAGCTTTGGTTCCAGCATCGCCATCTGGAAAATCTCGTTGCGCTTCTTCTCACCACCGCTGAAGCCCTCGTTCACACTACGGTTTGCCAGCTTTGAGTCGAGTTCCACGATCTTCCGCTTCTCGCGCTGCAACTTCAGAAACTCTGCCGCATTCATCGGATCCAAGCCCTGATACTTGCGCTTCTCATTGATGGCAGCCTTCATGAAGTTCGTCATCGAGACCCCAGGAATCTCCACCGGATACTGGAACGAGAGGAACAATCCCTCATGCGCCCTGTCCTCAGGTTTCATCTCCAACAGGTTTTTACCGTTGAAATAAGCCTCGCCTTCCGTCACTTCATAGAGCGGATTGCCCACAAGCACGGCACTCAGCGTACTCTTACCAGAACCGTTGGGCCCCATGATGGCATGCGTCTCGCCGTCGTTAATCACGAGGTCGATGCCTTTTAATATCTCTTTGTCGCCAATCTTGGCGTGTAGATTCTTTACCTCTAACATATTTTTTTCATTTAGCTTCGAGAACTATAGGAATGCGTAGCGGCAGATGAACAATACGGCTAAAAGGATAGTGCCCCAATTCATGTTGTTACGTTCGTCCCTATCTTTAAACGTGCCTGACAGCAGATGGATCAGCACATACGAAATCACACCCATCAGAATACCATCAGAGATGCTATAGGTAAGCGGCATGAGCACGATACAGATAAAACAAGGTATTGCCGTAACATAATTGGAAAAATCAACCTTGCGGATGTCGTACATCATCATCACACCCACCAATATCAATGCCGCAGCTGTGGCCTGTTCAGGAATAGCCAGGAACAGAGGTGCGAAGAGCAATGCCACAGCAAAGCAGATGGCGGCAGTAAAGCTGGTCAGTCCAGAACGTCCACCTACATTCACACCAGAGGCACTCTCAACGTATGTCGTTACCGTCGATGTACCCAGCATAGCACCTAAAGTAGTACCGATGGCATCAGCCATAAAGGCCTGATTCAGGTTCTTCACGTTGCCGTTGTCATCCACCATACCTGCACGGTTGGATACGCCAATCAAGGTGCCGATGGTGTCGAACATATCGATAAACAGGAATGTGAGTACCACCACAACCATATCTACCGTGAGAATATTGTGCCACTCAAACTGCCAGAAGATGGGGCTGATGGATGGGGGAATCGACATGATGCCGGTAAAATTGGTAATACCTAAGGGAATACCTACGATGGTTGTCGTCAGGATGCCAATAAGCAATGCGCCAGTAATTCCCCTTACCAAGAGGGCTGCCGTCAGTATAATGCCAAAGATACTAAGTAGCACAGCAGGGTCGTGCAGATTGCCCAGTGTGATAAATGTAGATTCCGAAGAGGTGACGATACCCGCACCCTTCAGTCCTACGAAAGCGATAAAGAGTCCGATGCCAGGACTGATGGCACGTCGCATCACCAGAGGGATCGCATTGACAATATGCTGGCGCAAACCTGTTACGGTCAGCAGGATAAAAATCAGTCCTTCTATCAGGACGGCGGTAAGCGCAAACTGCCACGAATAGCCCATGGTCAGTACGACGGTGAATGCAAAGAAGGCATTCAGTCCCATGCCGGGAGCCAAGGCAAAAGGCAACTTGGCATAGAGCGCCATCACCAGGGTGGCTACTACTGCCGAGATACATGTGGTGGTAAACACTGCTCCTGCATCCATACCTGTGGCTGAAAGAATACTGGGGTTGACGGCTAAGATGTAGGCCATCGTCAAAAAGGTGGTAATGCCACCTATCACCTCCTTGCGCAAGGTCATTTTGGAGGGATCAAATCCAAATAGCTTCTCTAACATAGTCTTTATCTTTTATCCTACTGTTCCTTCTAATGATACACTTAATAGTTTCTGGGCTTCGACGGCGAATTCCATCGGGAGTTTCTGGAGCACCTCCTTGGCATAGCCGTTGACGATGAGGCCGACAGCCTGCTCGGTGGGGATGCCACGCTGATTGCAGTAAATGAGCTGGTCCTCACTGATCTTCGAGGTGGTTGCCTCATGTTCGAAGATGGCGGTATCGTTGTGGACATCCATATAGGGGAAGGTATGGGCACCACAGTCAGAGCCCAAGAGCAATGAGTCGCAGCTGGAGTAGTTGCGGGCATTGTCAGCCGTAGCAGCAGCACGCACCAGACCGCGATATGAGTTTTGGGAGTGGCCTGCCGAGATACCCTTTGAGATGATGGTCGACTTCGTGTTCTTGCCGATGTGAATCATCTTCGTACCAGTATCAGCCTCCTGATAGTTGTTCGTCACAGCGACAGAATAGAACTCAGCCTGAGAGTTGTCACCTCTTAATATACAGGAGGGATATTTCCACGTGATGGCCGAACCTGTCTCCACCTGTGTCCAGGAGAGTTTGGAGTCTACACCACGCAGGTCTCCACGCTTCGTCACGAGGTTTAACACGCCACCCTTACCGTTCTCATCGCCAGGATACCAGTTCTGGACGGTGGAGTACTTCACCTCTGCCCTGTCCTTCACGATGATCTCCACAATAGCAGCATGCAATTGGTTCTCATCTCGCATCGGAGCCGTACAGCCTTCAAGATAAGAAACGTAGGCATCGTCGTCGGCAATGATGAGCGTGCGTTCGAACTGTCCTGTGTTGCGGGCATTGATGCGGAAGTAGGAACTGAGCTCCATCGGACAACGCACGCCCTTGGGGATATAGACAAAGGAACCGTCGCTGAATACGGCACTGTTCAAGGCTGCAAAGAAATTATCACGATAAGGCACCACACTACCAAGGTATTCGCGCACCAGATCGGGATGCTCCTTGATGGCATCGCCTATCGAACAGAAGATGACCCCTTTCTCACGCAGTTTCTCCTTAAAAGTTGTCTTTACGCTGACAGAGTCCATAATGGCATCGACAGCCGTATTGCCGCTTAGGGCGAGGCGCTCCTCCAAAGGAATGCCCAGTTTGTCGAAGGTCTTTTCCAATTCAGGGTCAATCTCCTGACTCCTGTCTCCCGACTCCTGACTCTTTTTCTTAGCTGTCGGGTCGGCATAGTAACTGATAGCCTGGTAGTCGATGGGAGGCACGTGAACGTGGCCCCATTTAGGCTCCGTCTGCTCTTTCCAGTAGCGGAATGCCTTGAGGCGGAACTCGAGCATCCACTCGGGCTCCCCCTTCTTAGCAGAGATGAGCCGAACGATGTCCTCGTTCAGCCCTTTCTCGATGATTTCAGTATGTACGTCTGTGGTAAAGCCGAACTCGTATTTCTGTTCGGCCACTTGACGGACAAACTCATTCTTTTTTTCTTCCATTAAAGTTTCTGTTCTACCTCAATCTCTGTGAAGGTCTCAATGATATCGCCTACCTGGATGTCGTTGAAGTTCACCAGTGAGATACCGCACTCCAGACCTGTAGCGACTTCCTTGGCATCATCCTTGTAACGCTTCAGGGCATCGATAGGAGCTGTGTGGATGACAATACCGTCACGGATGACGCGGGCTTTATCCTTGTTGTGAACCTTACCATCGGTAACAAGACCACCGGCAACAGTACCCACCTTGGAAATCTTGAAGACCTGCTTCACCTCAATCTCACCAGAAACAATCTCCTTCTTCACCTTGTCGAGCATACCCTGCATGGTCTGCTTCACATCATCGATGGCATCGTAAATGATAGAGTAGGTATTGATTTCAACACCCTCACGATCGGCAGCTTTGCGAGCATCGGCAGAAGGACGTACCTGGAAACCGATGATGATAGCCTCAGAAGCTGAAGCCAGCATGACATCGTTCTCTGAAATCTGACCTACGGCCTTCGAGATGACATTCACCTGCACCTTCTCGGTAGAGAGTTTGATGAACGAGTCAGAGAGTGCCTCGATAGAACCGTCGGTGTCACCCTTCACGATGATGTTCAACTCATGGAACTCACCCAGAGCAATACGATGTGACAGTTCGTCAAGACCGAGTTTTGTCGTTGTACGCAGGCTCTGCTCACGCTGTAATTGGATACGCTTGTTGGCAATTTCGCGAGCTTCCTGCTCAGTCTCCATCACGTGGAAGGAGTCACCAGCGGTAGGCGCACCGTTCAAACCTAAGATGATAGCGGGCTCAGCAGGACCAGCCTTTTCGATACGCTGGTTACGTTCATTGAACATAGCCTTGACGCGTCCCCAGGCAGTACCTGCGATCACTACATCACCAATCTTCAACGTACCATTTGACACGAGGACGGTAGAAACATAGCCACGGCCCTTGTCGAGTGAAGACTCGATGATAGAACCTGTAGCCTTACGATTGGGGTTAGCTTTCAGATCGAGCATCTCGGCCTCTAGCAGTACCTTCTCCAGCAATTCATAGACGCCCTGTCCTTTCTTGGCGCTGATTTCTTGACACTGGTACTTACCACCCCAGTCTTCGACCAAGAGGTTCATATTAGCCAAGTCCTCGCGAATCTTATCGGGGTTGGCACCGGGCTTATCAATCTTATTGATAGCGAACACCATAGGAACGTTGGCAGCCTGAGCATGAGCGATGGCCTCCTTCGTGGTAGGCATAACGCTGTCGTCGGCAGCAACAATGATGATGGCGATATCCGTTACCTGAGCACCACGAGCACGCATAGCCGTGAAGGCTTCGTGACCAGGAGTATCCAGGAACGTGATGCTATGACCATCCTTCAGCTTCACATTGTAAGCACCAATGTGCTGGGTGATACCACCGGCCTCACCAGCAATGACGTTGGTGTTGCGGATATGGTCGAGCAACGATGTCTTACCGTGGTCAACGTGTCCCATCACTGTTACGATTGGAGCGCGACTAATCAGATCGTTCTCATCGTCCTCCTCCTCAGTAATGGCATTCTGCACTTCAGCTGAGACATATTCAGTCGTAAAACCAAACTCGTCAGCAACGATATTGATGGTCTCTGCATCCAGACGCTGGTTGATCGACACCATGATACCGATGCTCATACAGGTACCGATAACCTGGTTGACACCCACGTTCATCATGGTGGCCAACTCAGAAACAGTCACGAACTCGGTGAGCTTCAGTACCTTGCTCTGTGCTGCCTCTGCTGCCATCTCTTCGTTCATGCGCTCGGCAACAGCGTCACGCTTCTCACGACGATATTTGGCACCCTTCTTGTTCTGGTTCTTCGAGGTGAGGCGGGCCAGCGTCTCCTTGACCTGGCGTGCTACTGCCTCGTCGTCAACCTCCAACGGCTTCACGGGACGGTTCTTCTTGTTTTTCTTACCGCCCTGTTGCTGTTGTTGTTGCTGTTGACCATTCTTGTTCTGGTTCTTCTTGTTCTGATTCTGCTGTTGGTTGACCTGTTTGGCAGCGGCTTCAATATCCACCTTACCCTGACGGATACGTTCACGCTTCTTGCGCTCACCAGCAGCTTTTTCTTCACGCTCCTTGCGACGTTCCTCCTTCGATTTCTTCTTGGGACGGGTACTCTGGTTCAGAGCGGAGAGGTCAATTTTACCCACAACATTCAACTGAGGAGCATTCTGGGCAATCTTTGCATCACCAGGTGTCTTGGCCAACGAGGGAGTGGAAGTCTGGTCGACGATATCTTCTTCATCATCTTCCTCCTCATTGTCCATTTCCTCCTCTTCTTCTTCAGAATCCTCAATCTCAGGTTCTGGAGTCACGGACTGAACAGGCGTCTCTGCAACGGACTCTTCTATTTCGACCTCAGGTTCATCTTCTACTTGTGGTTCGGCAGCAACCACGGGTTCCGGCTCGGCCTTCGGTGCAGCCTTGGGCTTGCCGATACTTTCAAGGTCAATCTTACCCACAGGTTTGAACTGCGGGTGACTGTCCAATAGCTCATCAGCGGAGGCAGTAGCCTTTTTCTCTACAGGCTTCTCCACCTTCTTCTCAGGCTTGGGCTTTTTGGCAAACAGCATCTCAGCCTTGGTCTTGACAGCCTTGTCGGTGCTGAACTCGTTGACCAATGCTTCGTACTGCTCGTCAGAAATCTTGGTGTTCGTCGTTGCGTCATCCTTGATTTCTCCAAGCGAACTCTTCTTTTTTAGGAAATCAACTGCCGTTTGAAGTCCTATATTCAGTTCTGATAATACTTTATTTAAACGTACTCCCATCTATTCGAATTGATAATTGATAATTGAAAATTGATAATTACTCGAACTCTGCCTTCAGTACTTCGATAACGTGATCGACGGTCTCTTCCTCAAGGTCGGCTTTCTCGATAAGCATCTCGCGAGGAGCATTCAACACAGCCTTGGCAGTATCAAGACCGATGGCCTTGATGGAGTCGATAATCCACTGGTCAATCTCGTCAGCAAACTCGTCGAGGTAGATATCCTCATCGGCTTCGTTCTCGTTCACAACACGGAAGACGTCAATGGTGTATTCTGTCAGCATGGAGGCGAGTTTGATGTTCAGACCACCCTTGCCAATGGCCAGCGAAACCTCTTCGGGCTGCAGGTAAACCTCTGCCTTGTGCTCCTCGGGATTCAGCGTGATACTGGTGACCTTAGCGGGACTCAGGGCACGCTGGATGAAGAGTTGGGTGTTGTTGGAGAAGTTGATGACATCGATGTTCTCGTTGCACATCTCGCGAACGATACCATGTACTCGGCTACCCTTCACACCGACGCAAGCGCCTACGGGATCGATACGGTCGTCGTAGCTCTCAACAGCCACCTTGGCGCGCTCACCCGGCATACGGGCAATGCGGCGGATGGTGATGAGACCGTCGTTGATCTCGGGCACCTCAGCCTCGAGCAGACGCTCCAGGAATAGGTTCGAGGTACGGCTCAAGATGATGCGTGGATTGTTGTTTTCGTTCTGAACCTCCTTGACGATAGCACGGATGGTCTCGCCCTTGTGGTAGTTGTCTGCAGGAATCTGTTCCTGCTTAGGCAGGTGGAGCTCGTTGCCCTCGTCGTCGATGAGCAGTACTTCACGCTTCCAAATCTGGTAAACCTCAGCGCTGACAATCTGTCCGACGCGGTCCTTGTACTTGTTGTATAGCGAGTCATGTTCCAGTTCCAGAATCTTCGAAGCCAGTGTTTGGCGCAGATTCAGAATGGCACGACGGCCAAACTTCTGGAAATCAACTTCCTCTGATACCTCTTCGCCAACCTCGTAGTCAGGCTCAATCTTCTGGGCCTCGCTCAGGGCAATCTCCTTGTTCTCGTCCTGTACTTCACCGTCAGCTACCACGATACGGTTGCGGTGAATCTCGAAGTCACCCTTGTCGGGGTTTACAATCACGTCGAAGTTCTCGTCCGAACCGAACATCTTGGCGATGACGTTGCGGAAACTCTCTTCCAGCACGCTTACCAGAGTTGTGCGGTCGATGTTCTTTGTCTCTTTAAATTCCTGAAAGGTCTCAATCATTGAGGGGCCTTTCGCTTTCTTTAGTGTTGCCATTGATTTATTATTTTTGTTTTAATCTTTCTCTTTACTTAAAAGCCAGCAGGTATTTGCAGTATTTTACGTCGCTAACGTTGAACGACTTGTCAACCTCTACCAGTTGAGGACGCTTCTTGCCCTCAATCTGCTGCTTTTCCTTCACCGTCACGATGAATTGTTCTGCTTCTGTGTTGACCTCCTTGAGGATGCCCTGCAACTTCTGGCCGTTGTTCTGCAACACTTCCACCTCTTTGCCGATGTGGTTTACGTACTGCTGCATCACCTTGAAAGGCTGACCGATGCCAGCCGAACCAACTTCCAATTCATAATCGCCCAGTTCCTCACCTAGCGTATCCTGCAGATGACGACTCAGGTCTGCACAATCTTCTATCCATACACCGTCGGCGTGGTCTATCTCAATCACGATACGGTCGTCTGCGGTCATTTCAACATCTACTAGGTAGTAGTCGCCCTTTTGCAACCACTCCTCAACAGCTTTTGTTATTACGTTCTTGTCTATCATATACGATATTTAAGTGTTTAAATGCAAGAATGAGAGACTCGCGTTGGAGTCTCTCATTCCTCTGAACGGCTGCAAAGGTACGAACTTTTTTCCGTTCCTGCAAATTTTTCGGTTATTTATTTACTCGTGTACATATAAATTCCACCCGAGGTAAGTCTCAATGGCCTCCTGAACGATGTCGACAACGTCGGTGCGGCACATAGCAACATGATGTTCAAAGCCGTTCTTGCAGATATACTTCATCAGTTTTTGCAGGTTATCAACCTTGGTAACAGCGATACATCCATCCATGCCGTAGGGATCGTTGGTGATTTCACCCTTACCTAGATAAGCCTTGATGATGCCCTTGGGGTCATCAGTAGATATGCGGAAGAAAGTGAAGGGACCTTCGCTGACCTTGGCGTAAACGGCACCGAAGGTATTGATTTTGCCCAACGTGCGACCTAATACACCTAATGGACCTAACTTCAAATCTCCATTGCCCACGAACTGCTTGGGGAAGTTACCGCAATGGGTGCAAACGCACTTGTTGCGATCCTCAGCGAAGTTGTTGTTCCAGTCGAGCAGGGCAGGAGCGTTCTGAGAAGCCAGCGAGAGAGCGTACATAGAGATGGCTCCAGCAAGGTCGGTCTCGCAAGCAGCTGGAATCAGTTTCTCGCTCAACATCGACATGGTGACGCAAGGAGCGCAACCATAGTTCTGCTCCAGAGAATCCCAGCATTGGATGGCAACAGCCTGCACATCATTGGCTTCGATCCAGTTCTCGACAGCCACACTGAACTTCGCCTGCAAGCCCAGCTTCTCCTTGTAGGAATCGGGCACCTTAGCGTAGTTGCAAGTACGGTTACACATCTCGATGAACTTAGGGTCGTCGTCCTTGATCTTCTGAGCGGCATAGAGAATCTCAGAGAGGTCGGCAGGAACAACGGTGATGCCTGAACGTTGCAACAGCTTTTCGCTGGCACGACAGGTGTTGAAACCCAAGGGACGTGTGCCAATCTGTCCCAAACGACAATGGCGTAAGCCATTGACTACACGACAAATAGCTGCAAAGCGGTCGATATCCTTCTTCAGCATGGGGTCGTAGATAGAATAGGTGTGCAGAGTGGTGTCCGTAAAAGGAATGCCATACTGATAGAGGTTGTTGCACACGCTAATCTTGCCACAAAAGGCATCACGACGCGAGTCGAGGTCAACCTTGTCGTTCTCATCATCGCAAGCCTGCACCATTACGGGTACATTCAGATCGGCATCGCTGATGGCATTGATGATACCAATCTCGAAGCCGAAGTTGGGCAACGAAACAATAATTCCGTCAATCTCATCGCGATGCTGGCGGAACTGTTTCGAAACCTTCAGTCCGTCCTCACGGGTCTCAATGCTCGAACTGCCTGTAGGCGTAGCGTCCTCAGGCAGGATGATGTACTCGTAACCACCCTCGTCGAGGGCCTTCAGCAACTGCTTGCGAACATCCTTTGCCAATTCTGAGTTAAAATAGGCGCGCGTTCCGATAATCACGCCAAAACATGTCTTTCCGTTCTTCATATCTGTATATTGTTTAGTAATTGATATTTGCTTTCTTCTGTTTGACGGTCGCCAGTTCATACACGCCTCCGGCTTTTGTCTTTATGGTGTACAGTCCGGCTTTGTCAGTTTTCATACCTTTTCCCTTGAGTGGAGTGTTCGAACGCAGTTTGCAAGTGCCTCCGTTGCGAGAACGGATGACGGCCTTAGTGAGCTGACCGCTCTCCCAATCGATGTCGATTTCAAAACCACCACGAGCCACAAGACCTTTTACGCTTCCGCTTTTCCATACTGATGGCAGGGCGGGCAACAGGTAAATGAATCCGTCGTAGCTCTGCATCAACATCTCGGCAATACCTGCCGTACAACCGAAATTACCATCGATTTGGAAAGGTGGATGGGCATCAAACATGTTAGGATAAGTACCTCCTCGTTGCTTGACGGTGCCAAAAATCAAGAATGTATCGGCAGTCAGCGTCAACTGATCCTGGATGAGTTTGTAGGCATGTTCGCCATCCAGCAATCGTGCCCACGAACAAACCTTCCACCCCATGCTCCAGCCTGTCGAGATGTCGCCGCGAGCCTCCAACGATTTGCGAGCAGCATTCCATAAACCAGGTGTGCGTGATGGTGAAATCAGATAGGAGGGATAGAGACCATAGAGATGTGAGAAGTGGCGATGGTCATCCTTGGGATCATCGAGGTCGTCGAGCCATTCCTGCAATTGTCCCCAACGACCTATCTGCATAGGAGGAAGCTGGGCCAATTGTGCCTTGATAGTGTCTAGAATCTCTAGATTATCTAGAACTTCTAGATTATCTAGAATCTTGCTGGCCTCAAGGACATTGTTATAGAGCTCCGTCACAATTTGGTTATCCATCGTTACGCCTGCATCCAATGGTGTTGGGCGGCCTTTGCCACCATGCTCTGGCGATTCACCAGGACAAACCACAAGCCACCCTTTGGTGGGATGTTTGACAAGCGTTTGTGTGAAGAAGCGGGCAGCATCAAGCATGATGGGATAATATTGGCGCAGGAAATCTTTGTCGTTCGTATATAAATAATGTTCCCACAAGTGACGACAAAGCCACGCAGCTCCTACAGGCCATAAACCCGTTTGCGCTCTATCCACAGGTCCCGTGATGCGCCATTGGTCTGTGTTATGATGCAGTACCCAGCCCTCAACGCCATACATGTCGCGAGCCGTCTGCTTGCCCTGCTCGTATATTTCGCGAATCAGCTTGAACAGCGGTTCGTTCATCTCCGTCAGATTCGTCACCTCCGAAGGCCAGTAGTTCATCTCAAGATTGATGTTCGTCGTGTATTTCGAGTCCCACGACGGGAACATCTTTTCGTTCCAAATGCCCTGTAGGTTGGCTGGGTTCATATTATCGGGTTGCGACGACGAAATCAGCAGGTAGCGCCCAAATTGGAAATAGGTGGCTACGAGGTGGTTGTCTGTAACACGGCCAAACTGTTCGATGCGTTTGTTCATAGGCACGTTGGCAAAGGCATCCTCGCCCAAGTCCAGTTTTACGCGGTCGTAGTATTTGTGGTAGGTCTTCTCGTGCAGGTCTTTCAGCGCCCCATAGCCCATCGCCATAGCCCCTTGCAGCCGCTCCCGTGATTGTGCCTCCTCGTCGCCTGTGATGTCCTTATAGCTCTTGACATTGGTGCCTACGGTGATATATAAGGTAGCCTCGTCGGCACCCACCACGCTGATGTTTCCATTCGAGCCGCTCACCTTGCCACCCTTCGTCTGTACAGCCATACGACCCATGAAGCGCACCTTGCCTTTTAGGCCTTCATGCTTTGAGGACACGCCCAACAGGGTAGCTTCGTTTCCATCCATATTAACAAGTACATTCTCATGAGGGCTGGTCATGTTGGCGGTAAATGTAATCTTGCCTTTCTCACTGGCTGTCAGTCGGACGCTCGTATTTCACCACGCTCTTGGCATTGTCCAAGTCCAGCCAGCGTTCATAGTTCCGGTAGTCAGCATGTCCAGGCATCGCGATATACAGGTCGCCAAAGGGTTGGAAGGGCATACCCATGTTCTTGCCAGCCGCCTGGGGCATCACCTGTGCGTTAGCCAAGTCCTGTGCCTCCTTGTATTTCCCTTCGAAGATGAGTTGGCGAACCTCTGGCAGCGCCTTCTTCGCGTTGGGGTTCACCACGTTGTTGGGCTGTCCTGCCCAAATGGTTTCCTCGTTAATCTGGATGTGCTCCACAGCAGGTGTTCCAAATACCATGCCACCCATCACTCCATTGCCAATGGGCAGTGCCTGCGTCCATGTCTGTGCAGGCTGGTTGTACCATAGTCTGTGCTGTTGTGCAACAGCACAAATGAGGAATGAGAAATAAGAAATGAGAAATACGGTCAGTGTCAGTCGTTTCATTGTTCAGTCATGTTTGTCATATATAGAATAAAGACTGACGAATCGTATAATTGTCGTCAGTCTCTTTGGGTTATTCTATGATTTGCTGATGGTGAACGATTGTTCCGTCGTTGCTCACACCTTCCAATGTGATGAGGTAGCGTTTGGAGATGTCGCTGGCATAGAACCTAACGTTGGCGTGCCCTTTTTCGTCTGTTTCCACCTTCGGATTCCAGTAGAGCGTCGTGCGATGGTCTAGACGCGTCTTGGCAGAGGGATCAGGATATTGTGGAGAATAGAACTCTGCGGAAGGTTTCCAACCTTGCTGGTGGACGGTAGCCATGGAGAGCGGGCGGAAGGCTCTGCCCTTCAGACCAGGTTTCTGCCGGACAAGCAATAGTCCCGAGGTTGACACGTTCCAGCCATAGATGGTCATGTTGGCGGCACCGACATGGTCGAACCATTCGATGGACGCCTGAGCGGTATCTGATTTGTAACTCGCCATTGGCATCGCGATAGACGGGAATGCCTAAGGTACTGAGCAGAATCTCCATCGAGTAGAAATTGTTGAGCAAGGGGTCGTCATCATAAAAAGCACGGAAGGGCATGACACCCAACAGATTGGTGGGCTTATGTCGTCGTTTCTTTTCCTTGACTACTTCGGGCAGTTCTATCTCGCGATCTATGCTACCATACATCACCTGCTCTTGAGCCTGCTTTGCGAAGTTGTCTGGGACGGAAAGAGTTGATGTGGCAGAGGAGAAAGGCGAATGTAAGGTAGGGAATGTCTGTGGGTCGATATTCAGTTGTACGAGACTGGTACTGCCTGTACGTCGCATACCTTCCAGTACGTAGGTCGTACCGTCGGCGAAGTCGAGGCCGTTGATGGTAAAGCGGCAACTGTCGCCAAGTTCGAAGGTCTGACGGAATCCTGTATCTGGCCGTACCAACATCAGCTTGGGATTCTTGATTTTTTTGAAGATAGTACCACGAATCTGCCCAGTAATGGTCTGTGATGTCTGGAAGCTGTAGTCGAT
>ONMN01000034.1 GCA_900318885.1 uncultured Prevotellaceae bacterium
ATACTGCGCCACCAACCGCACCTACGTATCGCGAACCTTCAAGGAACGCTTCGGAGGGTTCTTCAACTACGTCAACCGCCTGCGTCTGGACCATTACGAGCGGTATATGCAGCAGAACAAAACCGCCACGAAGGACCTTGCCGCTCAGGAGTCGGGTTTCAGTTCCTATCAGGCATACTACAATGCCTCCCGCCGCTTGCAGTAAGGAAGTCGTTTGCGCTGTTTTCTGGGCGTGCGCGCTAAGCGCGGAGTTTAGTAGGCCTCACGGTATTTGTTTTCGTCCTTGTCGTCGAGCATCGAGAGATAGCTCTGGTAACGGCTTTGGGCGATGAAATGGTCCTCGACAGCCTTGAGGACGGCACAACCGGGTTCGTGTGTGTGGGTGCAGTCGGAGAAGCGGCACTGCTTGGAGAATTCGAAGATTTCGCGGAAATAGCTGGTGAGCTCCTCACGTTCCATGTCGAAGGTGCCGAAGCCTTTGATGCCCGGGGTGTCGATGAGCCAGGTGCTGTTGGCGGAGGGTGTGTCGGCGGCGGAACCGCCGACCACCGGACCAAGGGTGACCGCATTGGCGGGAGAAGCGGCGGGCGCAGGACCGAGGGGAATCATTTCGGAGAAGGTGGTGGTGTGGGTGCCTGTCTGATGGGCTTCGCTGATGTCGGCCACGCGCTGGTTGGCGTGGGGAACGAGGCGATTGATGAGCGTCGATTTGCCGACACCCGAGTTGCCGCTGAGGAGGGTAATTTGGCCTTCGAGCAGGGGCCGCAGGGCTTCGACGCCTTCGCCCGTCTGTGCAGAGATGGCGTGACACTCGTAGCCAATGGTCTCGTAGAGCTGAATCATCATCTGCTGATAGTGCAGCTCGTCGTCGGAGAGCAGGTCGGTCTTATTGAATATAAGTATCACGGGCACGCGATAGGCCTCTGCCGACGCCAGGAAACGGTCGATGAAGGTTGTGGAGGTCTCAGGGCGGCTGACGGTGATGACGAGCAAAGCCTGATCGACATTGGCAGCAAGGATATGACTTTGCTTGGAGAGGTTGATGCTCTTGCGGATGATGTAGTTGCGGCGGTCCTCGATTTCCGTTATCCAGCAACCGTCGCCCACACTGACGCGGTCGCCTACTGCCACAGGATTGGTAGAGCGTATTCCCTTGATGCGGAAATTGCCCTTCACCTTACAATCAAGTAGCTGGCCATCGTCCGTGAGGACGGTGTACCAGCTTCCTGTATTTTTAATGACGAGTCCCTTCAACTGTCAATTATCAATTGTCAATTGTCAATTATACGGTCATGATTTCCTTGTTCTTGGCCTCCATCAGCTCGTCAAGTTTCTTGATGTACTTGTCGTGGAGCTTCTGAAGATCGAGCTCGGCATCCTTCTCATTATCCTCGGAAAGACCGTCCTTGATAGCTTTCTTCAGCTTTTCCTTGATGTCGCCACGAACGTTGCGAACTTCGACCTTGGCCTTTTCGGCAATCTTGTTGCACTGCTTCACCAAGTCGCGACGACGCTCTTCGGTGGGCTGGGGGATGCCCAGACGGATGATTTCGCCATTGTTTTCGGGGGTGATACCCACATCGCTGTCCATGATGGCTTTCTCGATGTCGCGAATCTGTTTCTTGTCCCAGGGCTTGATGGCGATGGTGCGGGCATCGGGTGTGGACACGTTGGCTACTTGGTTGAGGGGAACCTTTTGTCCGTAGGACTCTACTCTGACACCGCTGAGGATGGCCACGTTGGCACGTCCGGCGCGTACGCGGTTCAGTTCTTCCTCGAGGAACATTGCTGCCATTTCCATGCGCTCTTCAGCAGCGGCTAATGTTGCTTTTACGTCTATCATAAATGTATTGTTTTGAGTTTCTTGGGCTCAAAGTTACGAATAAGTGAGCAAAATACAAAATATTTTGGTAAAAAATTTGGTTATTGTGTTATTTTTGCCTATCTTTGTGGGCAATATTCATGTTTATTACTGTTCCCTTAACGAAAAGATGAACCTAAAACGCAGTAAAAATACCGTCTGTCGAGCATCACTTTCCACGCTGATGCTAACAGTTTCATTGCCACTTATGGCCCAGGCTGATTTGAAGAATATAGAACGTCTTTTTGACTTTGTGCACATGACAGCCTATTTCTCGGCTGCATTCCTCATAGGATTCTTTGTGCTGCTGTTCTATAACTTTGTGTATCACTACCGTGAACAGGATGCGAAGATGAAAGGCCTAAGCCAGTACGGACGTCTGTCGCTGGTATTGCAGACAAGTGGTTTGCAGTTGTGCTTTTACAATATGCGTCGCCGCCATTGCATCTTTATCGAGGAAGGCGGTGAATTCTCAAAGGAATATGACCCGATAGAATTTGCCAGTCTTTTCGAACATGAAGACATTGAAGCAGTGCGTAAGTCGGTTTATGCCATCGGTGCCGGGCGTCTGCCTTCCGGTAAGGTCAGGGTGAGAAAGCTTCCCAAGGAGGACGGCTCGCGGAAGATCTATGATTTTTCGATATCTGTTGCCCGTCGTAGGAACCACAAGGAAGTTGAGGACCTGCTCTTCATCCTTCATGACGTGAGCGACATAGAGACGCGCCGCGAGAAGGTGAACAAGCTGATGCTGCGTTACCAGACGGTGTTTGAATCGTCGCTGGTGGACATGGTGTATTACGACAAGTACGGTGTCTTGACAGGCATCAACGAGAAGGCCTGTCAGCAGTTTGGTATCAAAGACCCTGAAGCCGCAGTCCGCGAAGGTTTCCTGCTGAAGAACAATCCTTTCTACAGCGGTGTCGATCTTCATCAGATGGACAATACCAGAACGTCGTCGATAGTCGATTTCGACCAGTTCACAGATCCCGTTTACAAAACGGAGGAACTGGGACTGCACGGAAAGATTTATTATGAGTCGACCATCAATCCCATCCGTAATGAACGAGGTGAACTGGAAGGCGTCTATATGGCAGGTCGTAACGTGACGGAGATGGTGGAGTCGTTCCATCATCAGCAAGAGGGATTCAAACGGCTCAGCGAGATAACGAAGGAAATCAAGAGGTACATCTCGAATGTGAACTATGCCCTGCGCGTATCGGAAGTACGCCTGGTGAACTATGTCCCGTCGAAGTATACGCTGGAACTGTCGGACAACCTGAACGAGACGCAGTTGTATCTCTCGCAGTTGCGCTGTATCCGTCTGGGGACTCCTCGTTTCCGTCGTGCCATCTCCAGTGCGCTGAATCGTATGGACCACGGCACGACACGGCCCGTAAATCTCCTGATAGAAACGGAGATACACGACGAGCAGCGTCGTCCGGTGTGGTTGCAGTTTAACATGATTCCGCTACTGAACGCGGAGGGGCAGGTGGAACGCTATTTCGGCATGTGTCGTAACATGACGCAAATGGTGGAGACCGAGCGTCAGTTGGCCATTGAGTCGCAGAAGGCCCAAGAGACAGAACTGCTGAAGCAGGCTTTCCTGACGAACATGAGTTACGAGATCCGTACGCCGCTGAACACGGTGATTGGTTTTGCAGAACTCTTCGAGAGCGAGCACGACGAGGCCGACGAACCGTTGTTTGTCAACGAGATACGCCAGAACTCGAATTCACTGTTACAGCTGGTGAACGACATCCTCTTCCTGTCACGACTGGATGCCAATATGATTGAGTTCAAGAAGGAAGAGGCCGACTTTGCAATGCTCTTTGAGAGTTGGTGCCAGATGGGATTGGTCAACGTGAATCCCGAGGTGAAGGTCATCATCGAGAATCCCTACGAACGTCTGCTTGTCTCCATCGACCTGGAACATGTCGGCAAGATTCTCGAGCGCTTGTGTTCCGTAGCGGTAAGCAATACCGAAAAGGGTACCATCCGCACGAAGTATGAATACCGTCATGGTGAGCTGGCTATCAGCATTGAGGATACAGGACGCGGTATTGACGAAAAAATGCTGCCTCACGTCTTCGAACGCTTTGTGCGCGACGAGCAAGACGGTGTATGTGGAACAGGTCTTGACCTGCCTATTGTCCAGGCTCTGGTTCAGCAGATGGGTGGTACCATTGAACTGCAGTCCGAATACGGTAAAGGAACCACCGTCTGGGTGTTCATTCCTTGTGAAGCCTCAGTGATAGAGAAGCGTCGTGAAATTGTATAACCCTGCATGTAATTCCTTATGACTATGTTCATCTATATGATATCGTTTATTTGGCCATTCCAGTTTCTGCCTACTATGGTGTTGCTGATTATTTTCATTTTGTTCCTGGCCATACTTGTCCGAAACCGTGTCGTAGCGCGGCGCGTGAAGAAATATCTGGCTGACACCCACTTCGCAGGAAACATGATGGAGGAGGCCGTGAAGATCAGTGATAATAATGTGGTACGCTTCATCATCCGCGAAAAATACATCGAACAGCTCTATGGCCATCTGTTTCCAGAGAATGGCCTTACCGTCGACGAATGGAAGGAGCACCTGCATCCTGATGACAAGGAGGCTACGATTGCCCGTTTCCGCCATATGATGTTTGGCAAGAAGACGCAGGATGAGTTCTTCTATCGTTGGAACTTCAATTTCGACAATGGTGATCCCCAGTGGGGATATATGCACAATCACAGTGTTGTGGAGTTTCAGGCAGGGACGTCGATTCCCCAGAGTATCATCAGTACATTGCGCGACGAGACAGAGCTCCATGAGCAGGAAATAAGGGAGGAAGAACTGTCAGCGAAGTACCAGACAATCTTCGAACACTCCATCGTAGGCCTGTCCTTCTACAGTCCTGACGGATGGCTGTTGGATGCCAATAAGATTATGCGTGAAATCTGTCATTTCGACAGCGACACCTACGACGAGCATTTCTCGAACACGAATCTTTTCGACGCTATGCCGTTCAACGAGATTCTGGACAAGAACAATGTCGAGGAAGTGTGGGCCTGTGTTCAGAGTATCGTCCCTGAGCGTGGCATGCACGAGTATCTGGAATTACATGTCTACCCATTGTATAGCGACGAGGGGAAACTCCTGACCATCGCCCTTGCAGTACGTAATGTGACAGGAGAGCGCGAAATGTATCTGCAGGCCAAGAAAAACGATTTGGAAATCCAGAAGGTGAACAGCGAAATCATGCGTTACGAGGAGGAGTTGCGATACATGATGGAGGCTTGCGACATGCGTGCCTTCCGACTGTTCTTCGACGAACGGGTGGTACGTTTCTACAAGGGTCTGGGAACCATGGAACTCGAAATGTCGTTCGACGAGATTGAATCGCATTTTATCAACGAGCCGGAAACGCTGCGTAAGGGCTTTAAGGATCCATACACCTACTTCTCGCAACCTATGGGTTATATGGCTGAGATGCGTCCTGTGTTCCATGAGGGTCATGAGATACAATGGAACCAAATCAACAACATCCCTGTCTATGATGAAAACGGAGAGGTGAAGGAGTGCTTCGGACTGATACGAAACATATCGGGCATGATGGAGAAACAGGAGCAGCTGAAGCGCGAGACGGAACGTGCCAACGACTCCGGACGTCTGAAGTCGGTGTTCCTGGCAAATATGACGCACGAGATCCGTACCCCGCTGAATGCCATCGTCGGCTTCACGGACCTGTTGCAGGCCATCGAGTCGCCTGACGACAAGCGCGAGATGATTCGTGTCATCCATAACAACTGCGACATGTTGCTCCGACTCATCAACGATATCCTGGTGCTTAGTACGATGGATGCCAATGCCATGCAGATAGAACCGCGCGACATCGATGCTGCCCACGACTTCGAGGAGATGGCAAAGACGCTGGCCCAGCGCGTACAAGAGCCTACCGTTGAATTTATCACGGACAACCCATACGAGAAGTTGCTGACGCGACTGGACAGCGACCGCATCAGTCAGGTGCTCACCAATTTCGTCACCAATGCCGTGAAGTACACCCATCAGGGTCACATCCGATTGGGCTTCCGCATCGAGGAACGCAAGGGCCAGCAGGGCTTCTATGCTTATTGCGAGGACACGGGAACGGGTATTCCCAAGGACAAGCAGGCTGCAGTGTTCGAGCGTTTCGTCAAACTCAACGACTATATTCAGGGCACCGGTCTCGGACTCTCCATCTGTAAGAGCATCATCGAGAAGTGTGGTGGTCAGATAGGCGTTGACAGTGAGGAAGGTCAGGGCTCGACGTTCTGGTTCTGGATTCCTGCAGAAATATTTGAAGTGAAAGAAAAACAAATACCATCATGATATATAGAAACATGAGCATAGCCGGTTTCCGACAGCTCTTCTGCGCGATGCTGCTCGCTTTGTGTGCTATGCCTGTCGTAGCGCAAAAGCAGACATCGGCAAACGACAGCGTCAGGGTGTTTACCGAGGATCATCCGTTGGTTTACGAAGACGCCTGGGACTTGTGGCCTTATGCCTTCCTGAACGAAGCCGGTGAACCCGTCGGATTCAATATCGACTTGCTGAGACTGCTTTGCAATGAGCTCGACATACCCTATCGCGTCAAGTTGAAACCCACCAAGGAAGCCCTTGAGGATTTGAAGACGGGACGTGCCGACCTGATGTGCGGTATGGATGCCCATTTCCATAACGAGTATGCCACCTACGGCAATAGTGTCATTCATATCTTCACCCATAGTGTTGTTCATAAAAAGAACGAGCCCGTGCTCATCAAGACCATCGACGACTTAGCGCACCATCGTGTCATCGTTCACGACGGCAGTTTCAGTCACCATCTGATGATTCAGAACGGGTGGGGTGCCAATGCCATTCCCTACGACGATATGCAGGAAGCCGTCCAACATGCCCATGGTGTGGAAGGTACTCAGATTGTGTGGAACACCCTGTCACTCAAGTGGTTGCTGCGTAAGTTTCATTTCGACGACCTTGAACTGACACCCGTCAATATTCCTCATGGCGAGTATAAGTTCATGTCCAACAATCTCCAATTGCTCCATCGGTTAGACAGCGTATTCACCAATCTCAATTCGACGGGACGACTGCAACCCATCCAAAACAAGTGGTTCTACCCCGAGCGCACCGAGACGGGTATCCCCTCGTGGATATGGCGCGTAATCATTGTTATGGCGGTGATTATTGCCGTATTCCTGGCATATTACGTCGGTTACCGCATCTACGAACGCCGCATGTCGCAGAATGTCAGACGCTCAAACAACCGTCTGGCACTTATCCTCACTACCAGTAAGGTGCACATCTGGCTGTTCGACATTGCCAAACGCACCATCAGCAGTCTCGACAACGACGGCAACAGGGTCGTCATACCCCTGTCGCCCAATTTCTTCCAATACTACATGAATCCCGAGGACTACGAGAAACTCTGTGACGTCCTCCGCCAACTGGCCCTGCAGGAGAAAGAAAAGGACACGCTGGAAGTACGTTGCATGAAAGGACACAATGGCGAAGAGTTCATCTTCTCCGTCGATTTCTCCATCCTGCGTCGGACCCGTTCCGGGCGTCCTACCGTCATCATCGGTGCTACCACCAATGTCACCGAGGAGCGTCAGCGCCGTCAGAAGCAAAAGGATGCCATGTTGCGCTATCAGTCCATCTTCAATTCTGCGATGGTCGATACCATTTCGTACGACGAACACGGAATCATCGACAATATGAACGAGAAAGCCGCTCGTGCCATTCCCGGTGGCGTACAGGCTGTCGTCGACGCAAAGATTCCCGTTCAGGATGTGCTTGGCGACCCCACCGTCACTACCGACAATCTGGAGTACACCTATCTGACACAGATTTACCGCTCGCCCGACGACGAACGTCCTCTGAACAGGTTCCTCAAGCGCGACGAGTTATACTACGAACTGCAGCTGGTACCCGTTCGCGACGACAACGGACGCCTGTTAGCCATCTATGGCACAGGGCGCGACGTCACCGAACTGGCAAAGTCGTACTCCCGTCTGCAGAAGAATATCGCCCAGATGGAGCAGGCTAATGCCGAGTTGCAGGAGTATGTCCGTAACATCGATTACGTCATGCAGAACGGCGGTGTGCGTGTTGCCACTTATTCCCCTGACAACCATACGCTGACCGTCTATAGCGAGATTGACCATGTGCAGCTTCGTCTGACGCAGGCACGCTTGTTGGCATTGGCTGCCGACGAGTCGAAGAAGGCCGCCCAGCGACTGATGAACAGTATGGACAACCGCATGCGTACCCCCGTGAAGGATACCATCAAGTCGCTGGTCACCACCAAGGAGGGCCGTCGCCTCCATCTGTATTTCTCGTTCGTGCCAGTCATTGCCGACGAGGGCGTCACCGAGTATTTCGGACTCATTCGTGACATCAGCGAAATCAAGGCCACCGAGGAACAACTGGCTCGCGAGACGGAGAAAGCCCGTGAGGTCGAGATGCTGAAGCAGGCCTTCCTTGCGAACATGAGTTACGAGATCCGCACACCGTTGAATTCCGTCGTGGGCTTTGCCGAACTCTTCGACAGGGAACACTCGAAGGACGACGAGGGATTCTTCATTCAGGAAATCAGGGAGAATTCCGAGAAGTTGCTGAAACTCATCAACGACATCCTCTATCTCTCGCGACTTGATGCCCAGATGATTGAGTTCAACAAGGCACCCATCGATTTTGCCGCTGTATTCGAGGGCCATTGCCAGTCGGCAGTGACCAACTACCTGCAACCCGATGTCAGTTTCTCGGTCGACAACCCCTACGAACGCCTGATGCTTACCATCGACTTGCAGAACCTGGGCATTGCCATCGACCAGATATTGATCAATGCCGCCCAGCACACCACCTCGGGTCACGTGCGCGCGCGCTATGATTATAATGGTGAAGATTTGATGGTGGCCGTTCAGGACACCGGCAGTGGCATCCCCGATGAGAAGATAGAGCATCTCTTCGACCGATTCTATACCACCGATAACGTCGGTTCCGGTCTCGGCCTCGCCATCAGTCATGAAATCATTCAGCATCTGGGTGGTAAGATTCGTGTCAAATCCGAGCCCGGAAAAGGAACCATCGTGTGGGTTTCCGTTCCGTGTCAATGTAGTGAAATCATCAGAAAGTAAGGATATGAAGCATACAACAATATATTTCCTCCTAGCCCTCTTGCTTTGTCTGCCTCTGGGACTCCCTGCTGCCAACGAGTTCCCGGAATATACCGACGAACACCCGTTGGTCGTCGTCTGCGACTGGGATTTCCGTCCTTTCGAGTTCCTCGACAGCGAGGGGCAGCCCGCAGGCTATAACATTGACGTCCTCGACATGATTTTCGACCGTCTCGATATTCCCCATAAGTTCGTCATGCAGGAGTGGCATGTGGCCACCAACATGTTCCAGCACCGCGAGGCCGACCTCATCCATGCACTCTTCTATTTCTATAAGAACCATCCCTACGTCTCCACTCATAAGTACCTCAACTACTACAATCTGAAGGTGGTACGTAGGGCTGATACTCCCCCGATGAGGCCGTTCCATAGTTTGGGGCCTACCGATACGGTGCTGCTCAAGAAGGACGACTATGCCGCATTGACCATCGACATCATGTCCAACGTCCAGTTCGTCACTGAGTACCATTCACCTAAAGACGCACTCACAGGCATACGTGCAGGACGGTACAAATACTTCCTCTGGGGCGAGACGCCGCTCACCAGTAAAATACAGGAACTGGGCATCGACAGCCTCGTGCTCGACGATACAGAAATTCCTCCTGGCGAACTGCGCATCATTGGTTACAACCGCGACCTCATCGACATCATCGACGACCAGTACACCCGCCTCGAACAGGCAGGCGACTTGCAGCGCATTTACGACCGATGGTTCCATCCTGAGCGTGAACACGACGATACGTCGCCCGTTGCACTCTTTGTGCTCGGCGGTCTTGCGGCAGCCATCGCCTTCTCGCTCCTTCTTATCCGCCTTGTCAACCGTCGTGTGCGCAAGACTGTCCAGCAGCGTTCCGATCTGGGGCAGATGATGGACCAGGTGCTGAGCATGGGCAATTACGCGATGGTGGAGTGGGACTTAGCTGCCAATAAAGTCAGAAATACCTATGGTCACATGTTGCCCCTCGACGAGATGAATCCCGAGGACTTCCTGAAATGTATGCATCCTGATGAGGCCAAGATGCTCCACAATCTCAATATGCAGATGGCGTCGGGGGCTATTACTCATTCCGAAACGTATTTGAGTGTGAATCACGGTACGCCCGAGGAACCCGATTGGAAGGAATACTACGGTAATGCCATTGCAGAGAAGGAGAACGGCAAGACGCGCTACATCTACTACACCACCAAGGACATTACCGACGAGATGAACGAGGCGCGCCACGTTCAGGACCTCGCCAGCAAATACAAGAAGATGTTCGACACGAACCTCATTGCCATGTCGTTCTACGATACCACAGGCCATCTGCTCGACGTTAACAAGAAGATGTACGAAATATGTAATATGGAGGGTAAGGATGGACATTTCTTCAGCACGATGCCGCTCTTCGATTTCCCCAATATCAAGGGTGTCTATATGCCGGGTTCTCGCGAGCCGATGCATGTCTGTCAGCATCTCCGCGAACCCTCGCTCGAACTTGATAAGTACATTGAGTTCCGCATCCATCCCGTCATTACCGACGACAACAAACTGGTGTATTATATCGTCACCAGCCGCGATATCACCGCCGAGCGTAACGCGTTCCTCGAACAACGTGCTCACGACCGCCAACTGCAGGCCACCAACGACGCCATCAGCCGTTACGAGCGCCAGCTCCACTATCTGTTGGAGGAGAGCCACATGTACATCTGGACCTATCGACCCTCTGAGAATGTAGTGCGTATGACGCGCTCGCCGGGCATTACCGAATTTAGTGAGACCGTCGAGGATTATCTGGGCACCATCGACGAAGAGTTTCGTCAGCAGGCTGCTGAGCAGATTACTCAGGCAATGGCGGCAGGCAAGGCTTATGTCACCATTATGCCTTTCGCCAGTACACCGCTCGACCCCAACCACAGCTGGTATTCCGTCAGCGGCATGCCCATCTTTGGCAAGGACGGGCAACTGAAGGAGTATTTCGGTCTGGCACGTAACATCACAGACCTCATGGAGGCTCAACTGCAACTGCGTGTCGAGACGGAGCGCGCCGAGAATTCCGGACGTCTGAAGGCAGCCTTCCTTGCCAATATGACCCACGAGATCCGCACCCCGCTCAATGCCATCGTAGGCTTCAGCAGTCTCCTCCAGGCTGTCGATACCGACGAAGAGCGCCATGAGTTCATACGCATCATCCGCAACAATTGCGACATGCTGCTCCGACTCATCAACGACATCCTCGAAGCCTCCAACATGGGACAGTCTATGGCTCTCCAGCCCGAGGACGTCGACCTCTCGCAGGTCTTCGACGATACCTGCCTCTCGCTGGCGCAGCGTGTCCAGGAACCCGGCGTCGAGTTCCAGAAGGACAATCCCTATCCCACGTGTCCTGCCACCCTCGACAAAAGCCGTATCATGCAGCTCCTCACCAATTTCGTCACCAATGCCGTCAAGTACACCCGCAAAGGCCACATTCGCGTCGGCTATCGCAAGGAGCAGCGCAAGGGCATCGACGGACTCTACTTCTATTGCGAGGATACAGGTGCCGGCATCCCCAAGGACAAGCAGGCCGCCGTGTTCCAGCGCTTCGTCAAGCTCAACGACTTCGTTCAGGGCACCGGTCTCGGACTCTCCATCTGTAAGACCATTGTCGACCGTTGCGGTGGCGAAATCGGCGTCACGGGCGACGTAGGCGTCGGCTCCACCTTCTGGTTCTGGATTCCCCGCGACCTGACATAACAAAAAAAAGAAAGGACTCACCATTCAGTGAGTCCTTATTCTTTCCTTTTACCGTTCGCTTACTTACGCAGGCCGAGAGCCTTGATCAGTTCACGATAGCGGTTGATGTCCTTGTTGTAAAGGTACTTCAGGAGCTTACGACGACGACCTACCATCTTCGTCAGGGCACGAGCGGTACCGAAGTCCTTGTGGTTCTCCTTCAGGTGCTCCGTCAGGTGCTTGATGCGATAGCTGAACAGGGCTACCTGGCTTTCTACAGAACCGGTGTCCTGAGCGTTCTTGCCATACTGGCTGAAGATCTCGGTCTTCTTAGCTTGATCTAAATACATAATGTTTAATTGTGATTATAACTGTTTTGCAATGACATCTTTCGGACGCTCTCCTGCCTAATCACGGGCGGTTTACGTCGTCAAATGCTCCGGATTTTCCGAAATGCGGCTGCAAAATTACGAATAAACGAGCAAAAAACCAAAAAAAATAACGATTTTTTTGTTTTTTCGAGTGAAAGTAATCTCGAACGAAGTTCAAAGGTACAACTTTTTTCCCATTCCCACAAATATTTCAGAAAAAATGTGTACCTTTGCACCCGAAATTACGTAATTTAGTTATGCAGGATATCAGAAACATTGCAATTATTGCACACGTAGACCACGGCAAGACAACGCTCGTGGACAAGATGATGCTGGCCGGAAATCTGTTCCGTGAGGGACAGAACCTGTCCTCTCAGGTGTTGGATGCTAACGACCTTGAGCGCGAACGAGGCATCACCATTCTTTCAAAAAATGTCAGTATCAATTGGAAAGGAACGAAAATCAACATCATCGACACCCCGGGACACTCCGACTTCGGAGGCGAGGTAGAGCGCGTGCTCAACATGGCCGACGGATGTCTGCTCCTCGTCGATGCCTTCGAGGGACCTATGCCCCAGACGCGCTTCGTGCTCCAGAAGGCCCTCCAAATCGGTCTCAAGCCCATCGTGGTGGTCAACAAGGTCGATAAGCCCAACTGCCGCCCTGAGGAGGTTTACGAAATGGTGTTCGACCTCATGTTCTCGCTCAATGCCACCGAGGACCAGCTCGACTTCCCCGTCGTCTATGGCTCTGCCAAGAACGGCTGGATGAGCGAGGACTTCAACAAGCCCACTACCGACATCACCTATCTCTTGGATAAAATCGTCGAGGTCATCCCTGCTCCTCAGCAGTTGGAGGGCACACCGCAGATGCTCATCACCTCGCTCGACTATAGCTCCTACACCGGTCGTATCGCCGTGGGCCGCGTCCATCGTGGCACACTCCGCGACGGTCAGCAGGTCACCATTGCCCATCGCGACGGCACCATGGAGAAGACGAAGATCAAGGAACTCCACACCTTCGAGGGCATGGGCCACGTGCGCACCGACAGCGTCGACTGCGGCGACATCTGTGCCGTCATCGGACTCGAGAAGTTCGAGATTGGCGACACCATCTGCGACCTCGAAAATCCCGAGCCCCTGCCGCCTATCGCCATCGACGAACCCACCATGTCGATGCTCTTCTGCATCAACGACTCCCCGTTCTTCGGCAAGGAGGGTAAGTTCGTCACCTCACGCCACATCAACGACCGCTTGGAGAAGGAACTCGAAAAGAACCTCGCCCTCCACGTCGAGCCCTTCGAGGATTCTACCGATAAGTGGATTGTCTCAGGCCGTGGCGTCCTCCACCTCTCCGTGCTCATCGAGACCATGCGTCGCGAGGGCTACGAGCTCCAGGTCGGACAGCCCCAGGTCATCTATAAGGAGATTAACGGACAGCGGTGCGAGCCCATCGAGGAACTCACCATCAACGTCCCCGAGGAGTTTGCCTCGAAGATGATTGACATGGTCACCCGCCGCAAGGGCGAGATGACCTCCATGGAGTCGCAGGGCGAACGCACCAATATCGAGTTCGACATCCCCTCGCGTGGCATCATCGGACTGCGCACCAATGTCCTCACAGCCTCACAGGGCGAAGCCATCATGGCCCACCGCTTCAAGGAGTACCAGCCCTACAAGGGCGACATCGAGCGCCGCGTCAACGGCTCTATGATTGCCCTCGAAACCGGCAATGCCTTCGCCTACGCCATCGACAAGCTGCAGGACCGCGGCAAGTTCTTCATCGACCCCGGTGAGGACGTCTATATGGGTCAGGTCGTCGGCGAACACGTCCACGACAACGACCTCGTCATCAATGTCTGCAAGGCCAAGCAGCTCACCAACGTCCGTGCCTCCGGCACCGACGAGAAGGCCCGCATTATCCCCAAGGTCGTCATGAGTCTCGAGGAATGCCTGGAGTATATCAAGGAGGACGAGCTCGTCGAAGTCACTCCCCAGTCCATGCGCATCCGCAAGACCATCCTCGACCACGACCAGAGAAAGAAAGCGAACAAACAATGATTCGCTTTCTGGGCGTGTGCGCTGCGCTCACTTACATAAATACAGTTTGTTTTCGTCAAAATCGAAAACGACTGGCATCGTGAAGAATTTCAGTCCCAACATGCCGCAGCCTTCCAAGCCTTTAAACTTGGTAACGCCCACCGTGTCGTCACTCATCATGTGGTGGGGTAGGGATTATGCGTCGGCGAAGACTTTGCCGTCGGCGAGGGTGACCTGGAGCTTGGTGTACTCGGAGTGGAAATCGTTTTGCAGACGGTCGAGGTAGCGGCGGCTCTCCCAATGACACATGGGGAGGTCGTGGAGCAGGTAGTTGCCGCAGGACTCGGGCTCGGTGGCGGGGACGTGGTCCTGGGTGAGGATCCACTGGAGGCACTCGATGGTGAGTTGGCGCATGTCGTGGACGGTGTAGGTGCCGGTCATGACGATGTACATGCCTGTGAGACAACCCATGGGACCGACATAGACGACGTCGTCCTTGGCGCGGCTGTTGCGGAACCACGTGGCCATGAGGTGTTCGAGACTATGCATGGCAGCAGGCGCTACGGCGGGCTCGTGGTTGGGCTCGGTGATGCGCAGGTCGAACGTGGTGAAACCCTTGTCCTCGCGCGAGACGTAGATGCCGGGCTTGAGGTGGGTGTGGTCGATAGTGAAACTTTGAATGACTTCCATGTTATTAATTGATAATTGACAATTGACAATTGATAATTATAGACTCTCGACGAAGGTGCGGGTGACTTGGAAGGAGTGGTCGGCGATGGTTTCCCAGAAATTGTGGTATTGAGAAGCATCGGTGTCGCGCAGGGGAATGTCGCTGATGACGCGGAAGGAGATGAAGGGGACGTGATTGAGGTAGCACGTCTGGGCAATGGCACACGACTCCATATCGACGGCCTTGGCTTCGGGGAAGTGGCCGAGGATGTCGCGCATCTTGTCCTTGGAATCGACAAACCAGTCGCCGGTGACAATCAAGCCAGGATGAAGGCTGATGTCTGAGGGCTGAAGGCTGAGGGCCTTGTCGAGGAGGGTGGGGTCGGCGGCATAGCGCGCGGGGAGACCCTGCACCTGACCGTAGACGGTGGTGTCGTCGATGGCTCGTCCGCAGTAGACGTCGTGGTAGCAGAGCTCGGTGCTGATGACGACATCCTGGACGTTGATGTCGTCGCCATTGCCTCCGGCACATCCGCTGGAGATGATGCAGTCGGGGTGGAACTCGTTGATCATACGCTGGGCGCCGAGTGCGGCATTGACCTTGCCGATGCCACACTTCTGGACGAGGACTTCAGAGGCGGGGAAAAGCTGCTGAAGTTGGCGTAACTCCTTGTCCATAGCGACAATAATACCTATTTTCTTCATATCTTTTTGCTTTTTGCGTGCAAAGTTACAAATTTTTTCGTAACTTTGCGACAAAAAGTCGCGAAGTTACTCCGTTTCGGCAAAAAAAAGAACAGGTTCTTTTGTTTTGCGCTCAACTTTTCGTAACTTTGCACGCAAAATATAGAGAAAGCGTTATGAAAAATTTCAAACAGTGGCTGCCAGACATCGTGGCAGTGGTTCTTTTTGCAGTAATATCGTTCGCCTATTTCTTCCCTGCCGACATCGAGGGACGCATCCTCTACAGGCACGACTCGTCGGCCAGCAGGGGCGCAGGACAGGAGGCATCGGAATACTACCAGCGCACCGGTGAGCGGTCGCGATGGACGAACGCACTGTTCGGTGGTATGCCGACGTACCAGATAGCTCCGTCGTACAAGAGTACGGAGCTGTTGCAGCAGGCGGAGAAGGCCTACCACCTGTGGCTGCCGGAGAACGTGTGGTATGTGTTTGCCTACCTGCTGGGATTCTATATCCTGCTGCGTGCCTTCGACTTCCGCTGGTATCTGGCCATGCTGGGCGGTATCGTCTGGGCGTTCTCGAGCTATTTCTTCATCATCATTGCCGCAGGGCATATCTGGAAGGTGATAGCACTGGCCTATCTGCCCCCGATGATTGCGGGCCTCGTGCTGGCCTATCGCGGGAAATACCTGTGGGGACTGGTGGTGACGGCACTGTTTGCAGCGCTGGAAATATCGGCCAACCACGTGCAGATGACGTATTACTACCTGTTTATCGTGCTGGCGATGGTCATTGCGTTCATCATTGACGGACTGCGGAAAAAGGAATATGCGCACCTGCTGAAAGCCACCGGCGCATGTGTGGTGGCAGGCGCGATAGCCATAGCATTGAACCTGTCGAACCTGTATCATACGTGGTCGTACGGCCAGGAGTCGATGCGCGGCAAGAGCGAGCTGGTGAAGGAGAACTCCGGCAACCAGACGTCGAGCGGACTGGAGCGTGACTACATCACGCAGTGGAGTTACGGCATAGACGAGACATGGACGCTGCTGGTGCCAAACACAAAGGGTGGAGCGTCGGTGCCGATGTCGCGCAACAAGACGGCCATGGAGAAAGCCGCTCCGGAGTATGAGAGCATCTACCAGCAGATAGGGCAATATTGGGGCGAGCAGCCGATGACGATGGGTCCGGTGTATGTCGGAGCCTTCGTGATGATGCTGTTTATTCTCGGTCTGTTTATCGTGAAAGGCCCGATGAAGTGGGCGTTGCTGGCGGTGACCATCCTGTCGATCATGTTGTCGTGGGGAAAGCACTTCATGCCGTTCACCGACTTCTTCATAGACTACATACCGATGTATGCGAAGTTCCGAACGGTGTCGTCGATACTGGTCATTGCGGAATTCACCATACCCCTGCTGGCACTGCTGGCACTGAAGAAAATCGTGGACGAGCCGCAGCTGCTGAAAAAGCAGGCCCCGTGGCTGTACACGTCGTTTGCCCTGACGGCAGGCATGGTGCTGCTGTTTGCGCTGATGCCGAAAATGTTCTTCAGCGACTTTATCAGTAGCACCGAGGCTCAGCAACTGAGCCAGTTGCCGGCAGAGCACCTGCAGCCGCTGACGAAGAACCTGACGGACATGCGTGTCGCCATGTTTACCGCCGACTGCTGGCGTTCGTTTTGGATCATCGTCGTGGGCACGGCCATGCTGTTGCTGTATCAATATAATAAGGTACGCAAGGAACTGATGGTGGGTGTGCTGACGGTGTTGTGTCTGGTGGACATGTGGCAGGTGAACAAGCGCTACCTGAACGACGAGATGTTTGTGTCGAAGTCGATGCGTGAGGCACCCATCGAGAAGTCGGACGCCATTGACCACATCCTGCAGGACAAGTCGCTGGACTACCGCGTGCTGAACCTGGCGACGTCGACGTTCAACGAGAACGAGACCTCGTTCTACGTGAAGAGCATCGGCGGTTACCATGCTGCGAAGCTGCGCCGCTATCAGGAACTGGTGGAGGCCTATATCAACAATGAGATTAACGGCGTGTATCGCGCTGTGGCCGGTGCTGCGGGTGATATGACGCAGGTGAACGGCGACAGCATCTATCCCGTTCTGAACATGCTGAACACGAAATACTTCATCCTGCCGTTGCAGGGTGGACAGACCGTGCCGCTGGAGAATCCTTATACGTACGGCAATGCGTGGTTTGTGGACAAGGTGAACTACGTGGACAATGCCAATGAGGAGCTGGCGATGACGGGAAAAGTGGCGCTGCGCCATGAGGCCGTTGCCGACAAGAAGTTCCGCGAACAGCTGGGGGACGCTGTTGTGCAGGATACGCTGAGCGTGGTGAACATCAAGGCCTACGAGCCCAACCAGCTGACCTACGAGGTGAATTCGGACAAGGGCGGTGTCGTGGTGTTCTCAGAGATATACTATCCCGGATGGACGGCAACGGTAGACGGCGAAGAGACGGAGCTGGGCCGCGTGGACTACGTGCTGCGCGCACTGAAGGTGAAGCCCGGCAAGCACGAGGTGGTGCTGAGCTTCTTCCCGAAGAGTATCGACCGTACGGAGACGGCAGCCTATTCGGCGTATGTCGTACTGTTGCTGCTTATCGCGTTCCTCGGATGGAGAGCCGTACGTAGGCGCGGTGACCGTACCACGCAACCACAGCCAGACAAAGCATCGGAATAACGAACGAGATGTTGGTGCTGGGCAGTCCGAGGATGCTGATATTGCTTTCGATGATGGCTGCCTGAATGGGTGGGAAGAATGACCCGCCCAAGATGGCCATGATAAGTCCGGCACCGGCTATCTTGATGTTTTCGCCTATACCATGCAGGGCCAAGCCGTAGATGGTTGGGAACATGAGCGACAGGCAGATGCTGACGGCGACGAGGCAGTAGAGGCCGTTGCGGTCGGTGAAGGTGATGGCGCCAAAGACAGCGACGATGCCGATGATGGCTGCTGACGACAGCAGACGTGCCGGTGTGAACCACTGCATGAGCCATGTGCAGATGAAACGGCTGGCGGCAAAGAAACACAGGGCAATGACATTGAACTTCTGGGCTGTGAGGCCGGCATTCTGTTCGGCCATGCCCTCGGCCATGAAGATACGTGTACCATACTGAATGATAAAGGTCCAACAGGCCACCTGTGCGCCGACGTAGCAGAACTCGGCCAGCACGCCCTCGCGGTAGTTCTCGTATTGGAACAGTTCGCTGAGGACGGTCTTGAGGGGTTTCTGGGTATCGTCTGTCTTGAAGTCAGGCATGCGCGTGAGCCAGATGACGACAAGGATGATGACGACAACGGCCCCGATGAGGATGTAGGGTTGGATGAGCACGCCGAGGTCGTGATCCTTCAGGATGTTGAACTGCTGGAGTGACATGTTGAGACGGTCCTGAGTGTCTGTCGTGCTGATTTGTGAGTGGACGACTGTTGCCAGGAACATGCCGGCAACGCTCCCTAGCGCATTGAAGGCCTGAGCGGCATTGAGGCGCTGGATGCCCGACTGTTCGCCTCCCATACAGTAAATATAAGGGTTACACGACGTCTCGAGGAACGACAGTCCGCAGGTCATAATGAAATAGGACATGAGGAAGGGGTAGAAGGAGCCGATGGCTCTGGCAGGGAGGAAGAGCAGTGACCCCGCGGCATAGAGGCCGAGTCCGACGATGACGCCCCATTTGAATGAGTAGCGCTGGATGAAGAGCGCTGCGGGAAATGCCATGAGGAAGTATCCCAGATTGAATGTCACAGGCACCAGCGTGCTTTCGAAGGTGCTGATACGGAATATTTTTGAGAACGTGCCGACCATGGGTGTGGTGACGTTGTTGGCAAAACCCCATAGTGCGAAGCATGCCGTGATGAGCACGAAAGCGGGCAGAAAACCGCTGGTTTCGTCGAGGGAGAATGTCTTGTTTTGGAGTAGTTTCATCGCTTAGTATGTTTATTTTTCGGCAAAGATAGTAATTTTTTGATGAAAAATTGCTAACTTTGCAAAGAAAATGTGAGAAATATGATGAAGAAACTATTATCGTTGCCCCCAAATGTGGTGGAAAGCTTCCATGAAGTGACTGGTTTGTCGCATGACGAATACTTCTGCACGTGTGACCCTATCGGCCATCGGTTGGGGTCGGGTGGAGGTACTACGTGGGTGTTGCAGCAGGCCGAAAAATGGTTGCAGGGCGATCGTTGTATTATTCTGCATGCCGGAGGACAGAGCAAGCGGTTGCCGTCGTATGCCGTCAGTGGCAAGGTGTTGACGCCCATCCCCGTATTCCGCTGGGAGCGCGGACAGCGGTTATCGCAGACGCTGATGGACCTGCAGTTGCCGTTGTATGAGCGGATGATGGAACAGGCGCCGCGCAGTCTGACGACGATGATTGTCAGCGGCGACGTGTATATCCGTGCTGCCGAGCGCATCGGAGAGATTCCCGAGGCCGATGTGGTGTGTTACGGCTTGTGGCTGGACGCCTCTATCGCCAAGAACCACGGGGTATTCGTGAGCGACCGCCGTACGCCGAACGTGTTGAAGCAGATGTTGCAGAAGCCGTCGACGGAGACGCTGACGGAGTTGCTGAAGGACCACTTCTATCTGACGGATATCGGCATCTGGATGTTGAGCGACAAGGCGGTGCGGCTGTTGAAGAAGCGCAGCACTGCGGGCAACGGAGAAACCGATGGCATGAATCTCCGCGAATATGATTTGTATTCGGAATTCGGTTGTGCACTGGGGACCAATCCTACGATTGACGACCCGGAATTGAAGTCGCTGAAGGTGGCTGTGGTGCCGTTGCCAGGCGGTGAGTTCTATCATTTCGGCACGTCGCGCGAGATGATCAGTTCGACGGTGGCCATTCAGAATATCGTGAACGACCAGCGCGACATCATGCACAACGACCGCAAACCGCATCCGAGCATTTTCACGCAAAACACCATTACGCATTATCGGTTTACGGAGGAGAACTATAATATCTGGATTGAGAACAGTTTTGTGGGTCCGCGCTGGACGCTGACGCACGACAATGTGGTGACGGGCGTGCCTGAGAACGATTGGAAAATTACGCTGGAACCTGGCGAATGTATCGATGTGGTACCAGTAGGCGAGACGGATTACGAAGTGCGCCGCTATCGGATTGACGAGGCGGTAAACAGCAATGAACTGGCGGAGAGGGCTAATCTTCGGAGGTTGTTTGCGCAGCGTCGGAAGTTCCGTAGTGAGAACTGGCCTGCATTGGCGAAGAACTGGCAACATAGCGTGTTCTACCAGTTGGATTTGGACGATGCGGCACGGGAGTTTGAGAAGATGCAGATTCCACTGCCGGAGCCTGTTTCGGCTGATGCACCCTTGATGACACGTATTCATGATGCGATGTTCCGTGGTGACAGCAACGGCGCCTTCTCGTTGTTACGGGAAGGACTTACGGCGAGTGCACTGGCCGTGAAGCAGCAACCGCAGTTGTCGGTATATCACGACCAAATCGTGTGGGGCCGTTCGCCGGTACGTATCGATTTGGCAGGCGGATGGACCGACACGCCGCCCTACTGTCTGATGGAGGGTGGTTCGGTGGTCAACATCGCCATAGAACTGAACGGACAGCCTCCGTTGCAGGCCTACGTAAAGCCCTGCCAGACGCCGCATATCGTATTGCGAAGCATCGACCTCGGTGCGATGGAGGTGGTAGAGACGTACGAACAGCTGGCAGCATATAATAAGGTGGGCTCGCCCTTCTCCATTCCCAAGGCGTCGCTGGTGTTGGCAGGTTTCCAACCGGGATTCTCGCAACAGACGTATGCCTCGCTGCGTGAACAGTTGGAGGCCTTCGGCAGTGGTATCGAACTGACGCTGCTGTCGGCCATTCCGGCAGGTAGCGGACTGGGCACGTCGAGCATTCTCGCTTCGACGGTGCTGGGAGCTGTCAGCGATTTCTGCGGACTGGGATGGGACAAGAACGAGATTGGCAAGCGCACGCTGGTTCTTGAGCAGCTGTTGACAACGGGCGGTGGTTGGCAGGACCAGTTCGGTGGCGTCTTAGGCGGTGTGAAACTGCTGGAGACACAACGAGGTTTTGACCAGAACCCGCTGGTTCGGTGGTTGCCGGACGACATCTATACACAACCCGAGTATCAGCAGTGCCACCTATTATATTATACAGGCGTGACGCGAACGGCAAAGAAGATATTGGCCGAGATTGTGCGACGGATGTTCCTGAATCATGGTGGCGAACTGCGTCAGTTGCGGGCTATGAAGGCCCACGCACAGGATATGTACGAAGCCTTGCAGCGTCAGGACTTCCAGCGTATGGGACTGCTCATCCGCAAGACGTGGGAGCAAAACCAACTGATAGACAGCGGTACGAATCCGGATAGTGTGCGCCAGATTACCAACCTCATCGACGACCTGTGTCTGGGTTATAAATTGCCTGGTGCCGGTGGCGGCGGCTATCTCTATATGGTGGCGAAAGATCCTGAGGCTGCAGGACGCATCAAACAGACGCTGACAGCCGCACAGCCGAATGCCAATGCACGTTTTGTGGAGATGACATTGTCGAAGAAGGGCCTGCAGGTTTCGAGGAGTTAAGATGGAATTTAGGACGATTGTTGATATTGCGAAGCCGGAGTTCCGCATTGAACCTTGCGAAGAATTGCTTTTCGTGGGGTCGTGCTTTGCTGACTCCATTGGACAAAGGTTCCGCGAGGAGGGCTTTCCCGTGACGGTGAATCCCTACGGGACGATGTATAATCCTGCTTCCGTGCTGCATACTATTGAGAAGTACGAGGGGAAACCTCGTACCGCGTTTATTACCTTAGGCACCAACCACGTTTACAGACTGAAGGAAACGGGTGAGATTGTGGACAACTGCGAGAAACGTCCGCAAGCGCTCTTTCAGGAAGAGGAACTCTCCGTCGATGCCTGTGCCGACTATCTGCGACAGGCTATTGCGGTGCTTCGTAAGCGTCGTCCCGATGTCCGTGTGGTGATGACGGTAAGTCCCATCCGCTATCGGAAGTATGGTTACCACGAAAGTCAGGTGTCGAAAGCGACGTTGCTGTTGGCGATAGAAAAGGTATTACCCAGCGATGAAATCGCTGGGCACTGTACTTACTTCCCTGCCTATGAAATCGTGATGGATGAATTGCGCGACTACCGATTCTATGCTGCGGATATGCTGCACCCTTCTGCCCAGGCGGTAGAATATATCTGGGAACGACTGGTGGAGAGCTATTTCTCACCTGAGGCCAAGGCGTTTCTCGACGAGTGGCGACCGCTGAAACAAGCGTTAGGACACAAGCCCTTCAACCCCGATTCTGAGGAATATCGCGCTTTAATGGATAAAACTATGTTAAAAGTAGCGGAATTACGAAAAAAATACAGTACTTTTGCACTATGAATTACACAATAGAAAAGATTACTACGCTCATTGGAGCACGTCGCATAGGCACAGCCGATGCATTCGTAGGGTGGCTGCTGACTGACAGTCGCTCGCTGTGTTTTCCTGAAGAGACGCTGTTTTTTGCGTTGAAAACCCAACGCAACGACGGACATCATTATATTGCAGACCTCTATCGTCGCGGCGTGCGCAACTTCGTTGTCAGCGATTTGCCTGCCGACATACCGTCTGACGCCAATTTCCTGGTGGTTCCTTCCCCCCTTGAAGCCCTGCAGCGACTGGCTGAGCGCCATCGTGATGAGTTCGACATTCCCGTAGTGGGTATTACGGGTTCGAACGGAAAGACGATGGTTAAGGAGTGGCTCTATCAGGTGTTGTCGCCCGATCACCGCGTGACGCGTTCGCCCAAGAGTTTCAATTCGCAGATTGGTGTTCCGTTGTCCGTTTGGTTGCTGAACGAACAGACTGAGATAGGATTGTTTGAGGCAGGCATCAGTCAACCGGGCGAGATGCCGGCTCTGGCAGACATCATCCAGCCGACTATTGGCGTGCTGACATCTATCGGTGCACCGCATCAGGAAAATTTCCGCTCGTTGGAGGAGAAATGTATGGAAAAACTGCAGCTGTTCCACGATGCGCAGGCTGTCATATACAATGCCGACGACGATCTCGTGAGCCGTTGTATCCGCCGTTCCAACTTCAAGGGTAAGCGTATCGGTTGGCGACGCGACGAGTTGTTGTCGATGTACCAGCTGCCGTTCATTGATGAGGCTTCGGTGGAGTGTTCGCTGGCGGTTGCTGCCACGGCACTTTACTTGGGTGTCACTCCCGAACAGCTCAGCGAGCGTATGGCGCGGCTCGAACCTGTTGCCATGCGACTGGAGGTGAAGGAAGGCCAGCACGGCTGTACCCTCATCAACGACTCGTATAATTCCGACATCAATTCGCTCAATATCGCCCTCGACTTCATGGCTCGTCGCGAAGAGACCCAGCGCACGTTGATTCTCAGCGACATCTACCAGAGCGGCATGAGCGACTACGACCTTTACAGCAAGGTCAATAGCCTTTGCGTCGAGCGTGGCGTACAGCATCTCATCGCCATCGGTCCGCGCATCAACGCACAGCGAAACTTGTTTACGCTGAAGGAACAGCATTTCTTCGAGCGCACGGGGAAATTCCTGCGTAGCGACGTCTTCCGTCAGTTGCACGATGCGGTGATTCTGATTAAGGGAGCCCGCGACTTCGGTTTCGACCGTATTACCGAACAACTGGAGCAAAAAGTACACGAGACCATCCTTGAGGTCAACCTCAATGCCGTGGTCGATAACCTCAATTACTACCGCTCGTTCCTCAAGCCCGAGACCAAGCTCGTTTGCATGGTCAAGGCCGATGCTTACGGAGCCGGTGCCGTAGAGGTGCGGTATCACGCAGAACATCATGATTATGAATCCTGAGATGACGGCCTTCAAGACGATGTTCGACTACGACCTCGAACCGGAGGTGTATTCGTTCCGATTGATGGATGCCCTCATCCGTGCTGCCGAGCAACAAGGTATTAACGGATGGCCCGTCCACATCAAACTGGATACGGGAATGCACCGTTTGGGCTTTGACCCGGAGAAGGATATCGACGAGTTGATTCGTCGCCTGAAGTCGCAGAATGCCATCATTCCGCGCTCTGTATTCTCGCATTTCGTAGGTTCCGACAGTGACGACTTCGACCGTTTCTCTGCCGAGCAGTTCCGTAAGTTCGATGAAGGCAGCAAGAAACTCCAAGCCGCTTTCAGTCATAAGATTCTGCGCCACATGGATAATTCTGCCGCTATCGAGCATTTCCCGGAGCGACAGATGGATATGTGCCGTCTCGGCCTCGGACTCTATGGCGTCGACCCACGCGACAATCGTATCCTTCATACTGTCAGCACCCTGAAAACCACTATCCTCCAGCTTCGTCATGTGCCGAAGGACGAGACGGTGGGCTATAGCCGTAAAGGCGTTCTGACGCGCGACTCCGTCATTGCTGCCATTCCTATTGGTTATGCTGATGGACTGAACCGTCATCTAGGACGCGGGGCTTGCTATTGTCTGGTGAACGGACAAAAGGCTCCTTACGTAGGTAATATCTGCATGGATGTGGCCATGATTGACGTGACCGATATTGACTGTCAGGAAGGCAATATGGTGGAAATTTTTGGTGAGCATCTGCCCGTGACGGTGCTCTCCGATGTGCTTCAGACTATCCCCTACGAAGTACTCACCAGTATCAGCTCGCGAGTGAAGAAAGTTTATTTCCAAGACTGACCATACTCAAGAAAACGTAATAATTTACGTTAAATGGTGTCAATGCGGGCCGTATTCGACAAATTATTTGTAAATTTGCAGCCGTGAGAAGAAAAACGCTCATATTCATGCTGCTCTTTGTCATCGTATTCTTGATGGCAGAAGTACCTGTTATGCGCTTCCCCCATTTAGGAGGGAGCCGTGATAGTGTGCTTACCGATTCCGTTCCAGCAGATACTATGAAGCAGTTTGCTGAAACCTTGAAGCATCTTGCGGATAGCCTGAATAAGGATACTGCGAAGAAGGACTCCTTGAAATCCGACACGGCAGGCATGGACTCCTTGCAAAAGGCCATTTGGATGCATAACAAAGTCATTGATGACTCGTTGCGTGCCGACTCCTTGAACCGTCAGCGCAAAAACGGTATCGATGCGCCTGTAGAGTATTCGGCAGAAGACTCATTGGTATATATGGGCGACACAAAACTCGCCTTCCTTTATGGCAAGTCTCACGTGCAATATGAGAATATGGACTTGGAGAGCGACCAGATTTACATGTCGATGGATTCCAGTTTGGTTCATGCCACCGGTTCGCGCGACACAACGGGTAAAAAGTACGGCACTCCTGTATTTAAGATGGGTAGCGACACTTACGAAACCGACACGATGGCTTTCAACTTCAAGACGAAAAAGGGTCTCATCCAGAATGTCTATACCCAGCAGGATGAAGGTTACATGACCTCGGAGATATCGAAGCGTGATGCCGACGGCAATATGTATCTCTATCACGGACGCTACACCACCTGCGACCAGCCACACCCCGACTTCTATTTCGCCCTGTCGCGAGCCAAAGTCCGTCCGGGCAAGGATGTCGTCTTCGGTCCCGCCTATCTCGTGGTGGCCGATGTGCCGCTGCCGCTGGCTATTCCCTATGGCTTTTTCCCCTTCACCAAGAGCTACTCTTCGGGTATCATCATGCCGACTTATGGTGACGAGTCGACGCGTGGCTTCTATCTGCGTGATGGCGGCTACTATTTTGCCATCAACGACAAGGTCGACCTTAAACTCTTGGGTGAAATCTATACCAAGGGCACGTGGGGACTCTCGGCAGCATCCAATTATAAGAAGCGCTACCGTTACAGCGGTTCGTTCTATGCCAGCTACCAGAATACGGTAACGGGCGACAAGAACATGCCTGACTACGTACGTGAAACCAGTTTCTCTATCAAGTGGTCTCACCGTCAGGACCAAAAGGCGAATCCCGTTCGTACACTCTCGGCCAGTGTGAACTATGCCTCACAGAGTTACGAGTCAAACAATCTGAATTCGCTTTACAACCCGCAGGCTCTGTCACAATCGACCCGTACTTCGAACGTAAGACTCGGTACAGGATTCTCGAGTCTCGGCATGACGCTGGACCTTACCGTGAGCGCCAACCAGAACATGCGCGACTCTACTGTCGACCTGACATTGCCGCAGTTGAACATCAGTGTGTCGCGTTTCTATCCCTTCAAGCGCAAGAACGGGGTAGGCGAGGAGCGCTGGTATGAGAAAATCGCCCTGCAGTATACGGGTAATCTTCAAAACACCATCCATACAAAAGAGGAGAAACTCATGAAGTCGAGTCTGACGAAGGACTGGCGCAACGGTATGGATCATAACATTCGCGCCAACGCCAGCTTCAACATCCTCAAATACCTGAACGTCAACCCCTCGTTCAATTTCAACGACAAGATGTTGACGCAGAAGTACAAGCGTTCGTGGGACGAAGAGAATCAGGTCGAGCGTGTCGACACTGTTCAGGGATTCTTCAATATGTACGACTGGGATATGAGCATGTCGCTCTCTACCAAGCTCTACGGATTCTATATCCCCAATCGCAAGATTTTCGGTAATAAGATTGACCGCATCCGTCACGTCTTCACGCCCAACATCAGTTTCAGCTACGCCCCCGGTTTCGGTGCAGAGCGCTATGGCTATTACGACCATTACCTGAAGATTGACAAGGACGGAAACTCTACCCTGGTAGAATATTCACCCTACTCGGGAACCCTTTATTCACCTCCCAGCAAGGATATGCGAGGCTCTATGTCCATGTCTATCTCGAACAATGTCGAGATGAAGTATCGTAATAAGGAAGACTCGCTGGTGAAGGTCAGCCTCATCGATGAGTTGGGCGCACAGATGTCGTATAACTTTGCTGCCAAGGAGCGTCCTTGGAGCGACCTCAGTACCACGCTGCGACTGAAACTTTCGAAGAGTTACACCTTCAACCTCAATGCCCAGTTTGCCACCTACGCCTACGAGGCTGACTCCGTGGGTGCCACGCCTTATATCGGCACACGTACAGAGTATAGCAAAGGCCGTTTCGGACGTTTCCAGGGCATGTCTCAGAACATCGACTACAACCTCACCAACGAGAAAGTCGCCAATTTCTTCAAGTGGCTGCGTGGCGAGAAACCCAAAAAGAAGAAGGATAAGAATAAGAATCAGAATGACGACGAGTACGACACAGGCTTGGATACCAATATCGACGACAAGATGGAGGCCAGCAAGCATAGTGCCGGTCGTGGCGAAAACGAGATGGCCGAAACCGACGAAGACGGTTACATGGCGTTCTCCTTGCCTTGGTCCATCCGCTTCGGCTATGGTATCACCATGCGCGAAAATACCGCTGGCTCCTTCAACTACGATACCATGCGCTATCCTTATAAGTTCACGCAGAACCTGAACATCAGCGGCAATATCCGTCTGTCAGAAGGCTGGGATATCTCGTTCTCGTCAGGCTACGACTTTGAAAACAATAAGATTTCTGTGACCACCGCACAACTGTCGCGCGACCTGCATTGCTTCAGCATGTCGTGTAGCGTGCAGCTGGCGCCGATAACCAGCTATAACTTCTCCTTCCGATGCAATGCCGCCACGCTTACCGACGCCTTGAAGTACGATAAGCGCAGCGGATATACAAACGCTGTTCAGTGGTATTAAACAACAACCATTAACCGTTAACCGATAACCGTTAATCGTTATTGCCGAATAGCGCGTCGAGCGATTCCTGCTCGCCCACAATCCAAAGGATGTCGCCTTCCTCGAAACGACGGTTCGGGTCGATGCGCGACAGGTTTTCCTTTCCTTCCTCCAGACCAATCACCATACAGCTGTAGAGATTGCGGATGCCGCTATCTTTCAGGTTCTTGCCGATAAACGGACTGCCTTCGCCAATGATGAGCTGGCGCAGCTTCATCTCGCGGTTCTCCAAGTCGAAGTCCTCACCGATAACCTCCGTCTTGATAGCGTGGGCAAATTTCGACACCTGTTCGTCGCTGCCGATGACCTGCAGCCTGTCGCCAGGGAAGATGACATAGTCGCCATCGGGAATGTTCAATCGGAAATTGGCTCGTAGGATGCTGCTCACGTGGACACCGTATTTACGTCCTAAGTTCAGCTGTTTCAGCGTGCTGCCCATCCATTGCGAGTTCATGGGCACGTCGAAATCGGCAATATGGATATCGCGGTCCAGCAGTCGTCCTTCGTACAGCGGACGTTTCTTGCCGTGCACCTGTGCCTCGATGTCGCGCGAACGCAGGTTCAGCATAAAGAGTCGCTCTAGCTTGATACTGCGCTGCTTGACCGTTCGCGAGACCACCATCAGCGCTACGACCATCACTCCGATGGTAATCACGATAGCGTTAGTGAGATGGCTCAGATAGTGGCAGATGTAGAAGATATATGCCACGGCAATGATGACACGCACCAGGATAGTAAACAGCAGGGGCAGACGGTTCTTGTTGCTCTCCTCCCATAGCTGCCGCCACTCTTCCGAACGGTTTTTCTTCATCACCATAGCGCGCAGGAATGGTGCGATGATGATGACGGTCAGCACGCCCGTAATGATGTTGCCGTATATTGCCAGATGCTCGCCCGGCAGCACTTCGTGGATGAAGGGCAGGAAGAAGGTGAACATCACGGCAATGGTGGCTGATGTCAGGATGGCGTAAACCAGCGTGTTGACAGCCATCTGCGCAATCAGTTGCTTCCACAGGCTCTTCTCCGTCGATTCAGGACGACTCATGCTCTGCTTGTTCAGCAGCTGGATGATTCTCGACGGCAGGTGATGCTCCAGACTGCTGTATGCCGGTGTGGCCAGACGAATCATGTAAGGCGTCAGGAAGGTCGTGATGACCGATACGGCCACGACGACGGGATAGAGGAATTCGCTGATGACGCCCAGCGACAATCCCAGCGAGGCAATGATAAACGAGAATTCACCGATCTGCGCCATCGAGAAACCGCAGCGCATGGCCGACTTCAGACTCTCGCCGCCCAACATAAACGAAAGCGATCCCAGCGTGCTTTGTCCAATGATGATGGTCAGCACCAGTGCTACGATGGGAAATGCATAGTCGATGAGTATCTGGGGGTCTACCAACATACCTACCGACACGAAGAAGATGGCGCCGAAGAGGTTCTTGACGGGTTCCACCAGCTTCTCAATATGCTCGGCCTCAATCGTCTCTGCCAGGATGCTTCCCATGATGAATGCTCCGAAAGCCGACGAGAAACCTACCTTCGTCGAGAAGACAGCCATCGCACAGCATAGTCCTAACGCCACGATGAGCAACACTTCGTCATTCACCAGTCTGCGAATCTTACGCAAGAAGGCCGGAACGGCAAAGATTCCTACCACCAGCCACAACACCAGGAAGAAGCCTATCTTGACGATGGACCCCAGCATTTGCCCGCCGTCGGGATTGTCGCCGGCGGCAATGGCACTCAGCATCACCATCATGACGATGGCCAGAATGTCTTCCAGAATGAGCACTGACATCACCAGTCCGGCAAACTGCTGCTGGCGCAGCCCCAAGTCGTCGAAGGCTTTGTAGATAATCGTCGTCGAACTCATGGCGAGCATTCCTCCGAGGAAGATGCAGTCCATTTTCGGCCAACTGAACAGATGTCCTACCGCCACTCCCAGCAATGCCATGGAGAAAATGATGGTGATGGTCGAGATGATAGGCGACGCACCCATCTTCAGGATTTTCTTGAACGAGAAGTCCAATCCCAGCGAAAACAGCAGGAACATCACGCCGATGTCCGCCCACAGGTGCACGTTCTTTGTATCTACTACCGATGCGGTGTAGGGCATGTGCGGACTCACGAGGAATCCTGCCACGATATATCCCAACACCAGGGGTTGCTTCAGCCTCTTGAAAATCAGGGTCACGATACCTGCCGACATCAGGATGTACGCCAGGTCGTTGATTAGTTCTGGAATCTCAGCCATTTTTATATCTTACCTCTTACTTCTTACCTCTCACCTCTTAAATATTCGGCGTTTCCCACACCTTCGTCTTCGTACATGTCGTGGTCACGGTCAGACGGTCAACGCGCAACACGAAATCGCCTTCCTCCAACGTCCAACGGCAGTCGGCACCGACAAATGCCAAATCCTTTGCGGGCAACTGGAAGGTCACCGTCTTCGTCTCGCCGGGCTCCAGCGCAATCTTCGTAAAGTCGCGCAGACGCTTGTTGTCCGGGACGATGCTGGCCACGAGGTCACTCGAATACAGCAACACGGCCTCTTTGCCCGCACGCGAACCCGTATTCTTCACGTCCACGCTCACCGTCAGCACGTCGTCGGCAGTAAACGTCGCCTTGTCAACCTTCAGATTGCTGTATTCGAAGGTGGTATAGCTCAGACCATAGCCGAAGGGCCACTGCAGCGAAACCTTGGCATCGTAGTTATAGGCTCCTTCCATCGTTCCCACCTCCTCAGAGACCTTGTAGTCGTAGGTGTTGAGGGAATTGATCTCACGTGGATAGGTGTAAGGCATCTTTCCCGAGAAATTGGCGTCGCCTGCCAGCAGATTAGCCAGCGCGTCACCACCGTAGTTGCCAGGGATGAAGATATCCACCACCGCCTTAGCCAGCGGTTCGATGTCGGCAATGAGGCGCGGACGGCCCTCGTTCAATACCAGTACGACGGGCTTGCCGCTCTTCGCCAGTGCCTTCACGAGGTTGCGCTGGGTCTCACTCAGCCACAGGTCGCTCAGGTTGCCGGGCGTTTCCGTATAGCTGTTCTCACCGATGCAGGCCACGATGACGTCGGCCTTCGCTGAAGCAAACACGGCTTTCTCAAACATGGGCTTGTTCTCCTCGTAGTAGGCTCCGTTTTCATTATACGTGATGGCTTGTTCCATCGTGACGTTCTCCTTGCCGAACTTGTTACACAGGGCCTCGTAGATGGTATTGTATTTCTCAGACATGTCTTCAGCCCGCGAACCCTGCCACGTGTAGCTCCATCCACCGTGCAGGCAGCGCATCTGGTTGGCGTTGGGACCCACGAGCAGAATCTTCTTGCCCTGCGCTATCGGCAGCACGTTGCCCTCGTTCTTCAGCAGCACCATACTCTCTTCGGCAGCGTGAAGGGAGGCTGCGGCGAACTCATCGCTGCCGAACTTCTCGTAGCCCTTGCCGCCAGTATTCGGCTCGTCAAACAGACCGAGACGGTATTTCGCACGGAGGATACGGCGCACGGCATCGTCAATGCGGCTCATCTTCACCTTACCCTCGTTGACCAGTTCCTTCAGCAATACGCAGAACTCCACGCTGTACGGGTCCATCGACATGTCGATACCGGCATTGATGGCAATGCGGATAGCGTCCTTCTTGTCCTTGGCCACCTTCTCGCGCGAGTACAGATTATTAATATCAGCCCAGTCGGTCACGAGGAATCCGTCCCACTGCAAATCCTCCTTCAGCCATTTCGTCAGATATTCGTACGAGGCGTGAACGGGAACACCATTTACCGACGCCGAGTTCACCATCATCGTCAACGTGCCGGCGAGGGCGGCCTGCTTGAAGGGCTCGAAATACTTCTCGCGAATCATCAGCGGACTGAGATAGGCCGGCGTACGGTCTTTACCGGTCCACGGCGCGCCGTAGGCAAAATAGTGCTTCGTGCTTGTTCCTACGTGGAATTGGTCAATATGGTTGGGGTCGTCGCCCTGATAGCCCTTGATTTCAGCCACCACCATCTTCGCATTGACGATGGCATCCTCGCCGAAGCTCTCCCAGACACGCGGCCAACGCGGATCACGGCTCAAGTCCACCACGGGATTATACACCCACGGACAGTTGGCTGCACGACTCTCGTAAGCAGTAATCTCTGCACCAACACGCGCCAGCTCTGTATTAAATGTCGCACCGAGATTGATAGGCTGGGGGAACAGCGTGCCGCCTACAGTATAAGTCACGCCGTGGTTGTGGTCCAGTCCGTAGATATCGGGGATGCCGAGATACTTCATCGACTTCTCCTGAATCAGCCGAATCCACTTCTGCCAGTCGTCCTTGCTGGCAGCACGCGAACCAGGGGCATTCAGAATCGAACCCACCTTCCACTTCGAGATGAGGGTGTCGAGCATCGTCTCGTTGAGTTTCCACACGCGCTTGGTATCGCCCTGATAGATATCCACAGGGAAAGCGCCCAACCGGTCGATAATCTGCTGGTCAGTCTCACTCAGAACCTTCTTGATTTCTGCTTCCGACCTGCCATACTGCTGCAGTACAGAACGTACTTTCTCGCGGTCTACCTTGGCATTCTCAACGGTCATTTTTCCGATGATGTCGAGGTTCAGTTCCAACATCTGACCGATTTTCTCGTCCAGCGTCATCTTCGCAAGGGTTTTCTCTACCTTGGCCTCCAGCTTTGCGTCGCGGGGAATGGCCGGCGTCTGTGCATGGAGGCTCGTCACGGCCACCATCAGCAGCGTAAATAGTACGGTTCGTTTCATAATTCTTATCATTTTTGCGTATTGGGCTTCAAAGTTACAAAGAAAAACTGACATAAATCAAGGAATTGTCAGAAAAATGGTAAAAAGTACGCTGTTTGCGCACACAATGTCAAAATACTTCTTACCTTTGCACCGATTTCAAGATAACGGTGCTCGAAAGTGCACCAAAGTATAATTTAAAAAATAGGTAAAAAGATTATGAAAAAGATTTTTGCTGTTGCACTTGTTGCAATGATGACTATGACTGCAAACGCTCAGGTTTACGTTGGTGGCGGTATTGGTTTCCAGACCAGCTCTAACGATGGTAATAGCGAGACTACCATCAAGATTCTTCCTGAGATTGGTTACAATCTCGACGAGAACTGGGCAGTAGGTATCGCTGTCGGTTACGGTGAGAACCAGACCAAGATTAACGGTGTAAAGGTTAAGAACAAGGTTTTCGAGGTTGCTCCCTATGCTCGTTACACCTTCGTTAAGCTCGACAAGATTAACGTGTTCGTTGACGGTACTGTTGACTATGCACACGCTGATGCTGATGGTCTGAAGAGCAATTCTTTCGGTGTAGGTGTAAAGCCCGGTGTTGCTGTTAACCTCAACGACAAGCTCAGCTTCGTTACTCACTTC
>ONMN01000037.1 GCA_900318885.1 uncultured Prevotellaceae bacterium
GTGTTGGGCTCAATCATCTGTACGCTGATGAGACCTTCATGGCCCAGACGGCGCAGCCAGAAGTGAAGACCGCTGGCGTCACTGCCGAACGGAGCTATCGCGCCCTTGTCCTGATGGGTGATGGTCTGCACGGCAAACGGCAGCGCCAGCGACTCCCAGCCGCGGCTGATGCCAATCTGCGTCTGCTGTCGGAAATCACGGGTGTAGCTGATCTTCTCGGCACGGAACGGCTCCGGACAGTACCAGTTGTTGTTGACAATCTTTCCGTCAGGATTATCCGTCAACACAATCTCCTTCGCCACACCGTTCACCACGACGTTCTGAACGCCCTCAGGTGCCAGTCGCGCCTCATTGACATACACCAACAGGTTCGGATTGCCAATCTTAGCATACTCCTCAGCAGGAATCTCCGCAGAACCCGCCTGAATGGCAGCCAGCGACGTACAGCCCTCGAACATAAGCTCCATAACCGGATTTTGTGTCGTAAGGAAATTGCTCAAGTCAAGCGTTGTCAGAGAAGAACATCCTTGGAACATTTCCGTCAAACGTGTTACATTAGACGTATTAAAATTACTTACATCTATAGACGTGAGGGACGAACAACCCATAAACATCTCACCCATATCAGTCACATTCGACGTATTGAAGCCACTGACGTCAATACTTGTCAGCTTTGAGCAACCTATAAACATGCCATCCAATCTTGTATTCTTCTCTGTATTGAAATGGCTCACGTCGAGTGTTGTCAAATTAGAACACCAACCAAACATTCCTAACATTTGAGTCATATTGTCAGTCTTCAGATTGGTAATGCCTGTTACAGAAGTCAGATTGCTGCATTCCCAGAACCAATAGGCCGACCCTTCCAAATCCGTACAATTAGCGAACGAGTCATCAAATACAACATTGGTGATGTTTTCCCTCTGTCCAAACCATCCGGAATTAACTATATTACCGGGCTCAAGATGAAAACTCTCAACATCCATACCATTCCGCTCCACTTTATGTTCATCATAGTAGAACGTCAGCACAGTATTGTTGTTGCTCAGCACTGCGTAGGGCTCAGCATCGGCTGGCATATCACCTTCGTGCACCTTGATGATTACCTGACCACTTAAATAACCCCACTCATGGTTAATGGTTACGGGTACATACATAGTGAACGAGCCTGGTATATTACCATAATTCACGAAGGTCAGCGTACCATGATTCAAGTCAGGGTTATAACTAACTGTAAAAGTTGTAGCCACCTCACTCAATGAGTGCAGAGAGCCGTCCGGACTGCCCAGATCGGTCATAATGACTGTATTAAGCTCTTCACCGTTTTCCGTTCCCGTAATCATGGGACTATCGACACGATAGTACTCATACAAATCGGGGGAATCATTACGAACAAGTTGCTTATTGCGCCAGTCCTGCAAATGGATGAGTTCATCCAAAGGTACAGAAACCTCCTGGCTATTTTCAAAACTAATCTCAACAAGGCTGATACTTTCAATGCTAAGAGGTTTCGTGAGCATTACCGTGAATGATCCGTTTGTCAGCGGCATCTCATCGTCACCAATATAAGCCTTCACGCAAAGTGGCAACGATACATACCGGTCTGTTGCACTAAGTAAGCTCCACGTAACATCTGTATTGAGAATACGTATCATACCCCATTCTGGATCTATCTCAGCCACTTCGCCCTGCATGTTAGCATCCTCATATATCAGTATCCTGCCACCGTCGATTGTCTTCCAATGGCCTTTCTCCGTAAACAGAACACGTCCCTCTACATTATCAACCGGCTCACCGTTCTGCGTAGTAAAGGCCAACTTATTCTCAACGAAAGTATTCAGTACATTATTCTCCCATATAGACACTTCGCCGGGCGGCAGCGGTACATTTATTATAATAGCCTCGAAACCATCCGGATTACCGGCCTCATCGTACCAATAGTTATCTATCTTTCCCGTCAACACAAGGCCGTTAGGATCAACCACTGGTGCATCCTTGAACGTAAAATACCCCGGCATCTGGCTATTCGGGCCACCATCTATTCGGGCATAAGTGTGATCAACATGATTAGCATCATAGGCAGTACCTGCTCCACCAATAATGGAGGAACAATTTTTAAACATATCAGCACTTTCTGTCACTATCGCTGTACTCCAATTACTGCTTACATAGATAGTGGTAAGCGAAGAGCATTTAGAAAACATGTTATGCATGTTCCACACTTTATCAGTGTTAAAACTACTCAAGTCAAGTGTTGTAAGTGAAGAACATCCATTGAACATATCATGCATTCTTTCTACACTTATTGTATTGAAATTGCTGATATCAAGATTTTCCAGCTTTGAACAGTTTGCAAACGTACCACCCATATATGTGACATGGGTAGTATTGAAGTTACTAAGGTCAAGGCTCGTCAGACCTGAACAGCCATAGAAAGTTTCGTACATGCCCGTCAAATTAGGGGTACTGAAGTTACTCAAGTCAAGGCTCGTCAGACCTGAACAGTTCCTAAATGTACAAGACATATTATCGACATTCAACGTGTTGAAATTGCTGAGATCGATGCTCGTCAGCTTGCGACAGTCCTCAAACATGTGGCCTATATCCGTCACCTTAGCAGTACTGAAACTACTCATATCAATGTTTGTCAGCTTGGAACAGCCGCTGAACATCTCGCTCATACTTTTTACATTGGAAGTGTCGAAATTGCCAAAGTTTATGTTCGTCAAACTATTACAGTCCTTGAAAAGCCAAGTCATATATTCAACTTTGGCTGTATTGAGGTTGCTTACGTCTAGGTTCGTTAGACCAGAGCAACTTTCGAACATACCGCTCATACTCTCCAAGTTGGCAGTATTGAAGTTACTAACGTCAATGCTCGTCAGACTTTTGCAGCCACAGAACAGATGAGCCATATTCGTTACCTTGGCAGTATTGAAATTACTAACATCGATACTCGTCAAGTTGGAACATTGATAGAACAAACGGTACATGTTCGTTACATTCTCAGTGTTGAAACCGCTCACGTCTAGGCTCGTCAAGCTGGAGCAGGTGTCAAACATGTCGCTCATGTCTATAACGTTATCGGTCTTCAAGTTTTGGATACCTATTATCTCTGTCAGACTACGGAAATCATAGAACCAATAAGCCGTGCTTGTCAGAGTAGTACAACCGGAAAAACTGTCATCAAACACAACGGCAGTAATATCCTTTCTATAGGTACCCCAAGGTTGGTAATAAGATTGGAACGGCCCGACGTCCATACCATTCCTTGCCGCCTTCTGGTCATCGTAATAGAACGTCAGCACAGTGTTATTGTCACTTAATACAGCGTACGGCTCTTGAGCCAGCATTCTCACGCTGCCCAAAACAACGAGCAGCAACACGAATAATGTCTTGAAAAGTCTGTTCTGTTTCATCATATTTTAGTTCTTTTGCTTTTAGTTCATAACGTTTGTAGCTGCAAAGATACGAATAAATGAGTAAAAAACCAAAGAGAAATGATTTTTTTTTCACAGAATATTTGGCAGTTCAAGAATTATTCCCTATCTTTGCCCTCACTAAGGCTATTACATATATATATTTATTAACAAATAAAACCGAAATGATTATGAATAAGATTAAAGTTATCCTTGTATTGATGATGGTGTCGCTGTCACTGAATATGATGGCACAAAATGATTATGCAGCCAAGAAGAAACAGGCTAAAGCCGAACTGAAAGAGAAAGCCTCCAAAGCTGCACGTGATGAAGCCAAGCGGCTGAAGAAGGAAGGCTGGACTATCTCTCCTGGAGCCCTTCCCTTGGAAGTACAACTGGACAGAGCATATACTTATGAGCTCGACCGCGATGACAATGGCGATCCCGTGAATATCCTCGGTAACGGAATGAGCGTTGGCGAAAGCTATGATGCTGCCAAAATGCAGGCTACGGAACTGGCCCGCGTAGATATTGCCGGAAAGATTGAGTCGGAGACCACCATGCTGATTGACAATCTGGTGGGCAACAAGCAACTGCCCAACGAAGAAGCAGCATCAGTCACCACCCTGCTGGCCGAAGGCAAAACTATTATCTCGCAGAAGCTGGGACGTATGCAGCCTGTTTTGGAGTGCTATCGGGTGAACAAAAAAACTAAGAACAAAGAAGTACTTGTACGTCTGTCTACCAAGGAAAGTTCTGTCCGTGAAGTAGTGAAAGCATACCTCCGCGAAGAAATGGAGAAGAAGGGTGCCAAGATGAGCGAACAGCTGGATAAACTTCTGAAGTTAGACAAATGAGTGACGAACAGAAAATGACCAAGTCTCAGAAATTTCTGAGATATGCTGCAATCACGCTGTTAGCTTTCTGCGTGATGGGCATCTATGCCACGCTGGCCCTTAACATGAAGGTGTTCAGTCCCATCTCCAAAGCCCTCGGCGACTATTCGTACGAGGACTTCTATTACCAAATTCTGGGGAATACAGAAGACAAGGATACAAGCAATATTGTAACCCTTGTGGACATGACGGAATTGTTTAGCCGGCGTGACTTGGCCAATCTGCTGACGGAGATAGAGAGTCTGCATCCGAAGGTGATGGGCGTCGATGTCGTGTTTCAAGGTCTGAAAGAGGACACAATAGGCGACCAAATGGTCATACAAGCGGCCAAGGATTGCCCATCGGCCGTTTTCGGCTATATGCTAATTGACAAGACCGACGATGCCGTCCATTCGTTCTTTATGAGCGACTCACTTCAGGAAGCCTTCATCAACATGCCCCGTCAGTTGTATGGCGGACTGAAGCGTAGTATGAACATCGGACGAACGCATCAGGGAAAGCTATATCCTTCGTTTGCAAAGGTGGTGGCAGAAAAATATGCCGGCCAGGAAATTATTCCATTGGAAGACAAAACGATAAGAATCAATTTCTCACCCATGTCATTCCAGAAAATTTCCTATAAGGAAGTCAGCCAGCACCCCGAACTGATAGAAGATCGTATCGTGCTGGTGGGTGCGGTGAAAGAAGAGACTGACATGCACTACACCCCATTGGGAAAAATGCCCGGTACGGAAGTGCTGGGATATGCCATAGAGACAATGCTGAAACACAACGAAGTGAAAACGGCTCCATTATGGGTCGTCATCATTGTATCGTTCGTGATAACGCTGTTTGTCGTCTTTGTCCGCATCTGCTATCTGGATTTTGCCAAGAGCAGAGGACCTATATTAAAGCCCCTCTTGTCAACAGCACTGTTTCTGGGTCTGGTGGTATTTGTTCTCGTGGCGTTCATCGTATGGATCTCCTTCATCCTTTTCTGTAAGTTCAACTATAGTCTGAATGTAGGATATGGCATCGTGGCAACGGCATTTATATACTCCGCCACCAATTTATATGATACTTTCAAGAGTGCTTTTACAAAAAAGAAATAATTATGAATAAAAGATTAATCACACTATGGTGTCTGCTGTTCGCCTTCGCTGTTGCATCGGTTCGTGCACAGGTCATCAGGCTGACAGTGGCAGATTTTAAGGGTAAAGCTGAATATGTTGCCCGTGACGGACACAAGCACCCCTTGAAGAAGGGAGTACAACTGACGGACGAGTCGTTGTTGTACATTCCGTATAACGGGGAGGTGACCTTGGTAGATGAAACGGAGAACAAATATACGCTGAAGAGTCTCGGATGGTCATCTATAGAAGACAAGATGAAAGACACCAATAATACGGTTCTTTCAAGGTCTAAGGACTACGTGAAGGCTGTGCTGGCACAATTCCGAGGCCAGAAACCAGCCCAAGTACAATATATCAGCGATCCATGTACTGTTACCCGCGAATACTATGATGCTGACGCAAAGTTAGAAGAAGTTCCTGGTCAGAAGAAGCAGACCAATAACTTCCGGTCAAGTTTTGACGACTTTAAGAAGAACGCCAGAAAAGAGTATGACGACTTCCGTAAGAAGGCGTTCAAGGAATACCGCGAGTTTGTACGTCAGGCTTGGAAGGAATATGGCGTAGAAGAGCCGATAGCACAGCCTGAGGAAGAAGAGATAGAGCCGATGTTGGTTCCTGATGCCGATCAAGAAACTGCATCATGGTTCAGCAAGCTGTTCCGAAAGAAGGACAAATCGAAAGATAAAGAAGAGAAGAAGCAGAAAGAGGAGAAAAAACAGGCTGAGGCCAAACGTGACCGTAACCCCAAGGGCGAAGCTCTGAGCTACAAAGAAACCATTGTTGCTGTTGCTCCCAAACCACAGCCAAAGCCGCTGTCTGAAGTACAGGAGGTTCCGCAAAATGCCAATACCTTTAAGAGCTTTAAGATTTTCGGCACTGAATTCAAGGTCCGCATTGGTGACGACTGCCGTTTCAAGCTGAAAAGCACGTCGAACAATGATATTGCAGACGCTATGGAGATATTTGAAAAGCCACAGTTCGATAATCTGCTACACGACTGTCTGAAAATGCGAGACGAGCACCACATGTCTGACTGGGCTTACTATCAGATGCTGTTAGCGCTGACCGATATGTTCTACGGGCAGGATACGAACGAAGCTGCATTGGTTTTGGCATTTCTCTATTCGCAGTCGGGTTACAAGATGCGTCTTGCCTGCTACGACAATGGTCTGCAGATGCTGGTAGCATCGGAACACATCATCTATAACACCTCGTTTATCCACATCGATGGCTATAACTACTATATGTTTAAGAATGGAGACAGGAAGATGATGAATATCTGTCAGGCCAAGTTCCCCAAGGAGGGACCGATGTCGTTACGAATAACTGCCGCTCAGGACTTAGACATGGCAGCAGCTCCGGAAAGGACTATTACATCGGTGAAGAATCCGGATTTCTCCTTTACCGTCACCTCCAACAAAAACTACATGGACTTCTTCGACACCTACCCATCGTCGTGCATCAACGACAACTTCATGACACGTTGGGCCATGTATGCCAATACCCCATTGGAGAAAGGTCTGACACAGCAGTTGTATCCTGCCATGAAGAAGAAACTGGAGGGACTGACGGAAAAGGATGCAGTACAGCAATTACTCTGGTGGGTACAGACTGGATTCAAATATGAATATGACGAAAAAGTATGGGGACGTGACCGTGCGTTCTTCGGCGAGGAATCCGTATTCTATCCCTACTGCGACTGTGAAGACCGTTCCATATTGCTTTCTCATCTTGTGCGCGACCTGCTGGGACTGAAAGTCATCCTGATCTACTATCCAGGACATCTGGCTATGGCTGTCAACTTCCACGATGATGTGCCAGGCGACTACATCATGAAAGATGGATTAAAGTTCGTCGTATGTGACCCAACTTATATCGGATCAAATGTGGGCGAGACCATGCCCAGCATGAAAGGAACCGACACGACGGTTATCCTGCTGGAAAATAGTTAACCAAACATTAGTACATAAAAAGTCGAGGCTGCGAAGGGATTCCTTTGCAGCCTCGACTTTTTATATAGCGAGAAAACTCAGATTGTGTATCAGCGTTTTGGTGATAGCGTCGGATTAGGATTATCGCTTTCTCCAGGCTCACGGTCAGAGGCAGAAGTCTTGATAGTCACCATGTTAGGACTATAGAGGACACCTTTCGTACGACTCTGAACCCATGCACGGACATAATAAGTAGTAGATGGTTCAAGTCCTTCCAGTTCAGCAAGAACGCTCTTCGACAGCCCACCATGGCCCGAAACCACCGATTCACTATTGTCGCGAGAAGGTCTGTCGTTGTCCCTACTATATACCAGTCCGTAATCCTCCACCTGATCGTCGGAAACAAAGCTATAGTGGAATTCAGCAGTCTTGTTGCTCACATAAAGCGAATACAGCTCACCGACGGTTGTCTGAGGCTCAGGAACGCCTGTACCCCGCTGTTCGATAACGACAACACACTGCTTAGGATTCTTTGTGCCAGCCATGATGACAATAGCAGTTGTACGGTCCTGTTGGTTAGGATTCTCTTCGCAGAAGATGCGCAATTCACTGTTGCCGACACCTATGGTGGCACCGTCTCGACCGCTCTGACCTCCCTCGATGCGAGCCCAAGTAACGGATGACGGTATGCGAGCCTGCCACTGGGCATTGCTCTCAATAAACATCATATTCTCACCAGGATGGGCTTCGAAAGTCAGCTGTTCGGGTTCGGCAAAGAGGATGATGTCTTCACTATTCATACCTTCCTGAGTAACGCTTACCTCAGCACTCTTGCCTGAGCCATAGAGCACTATCATCTGAGTTGTACGTTCCACATCGTTCACAGCATCGTCAACAGTCAACTGTACAACCTCAGCACCAGCACTGCCCGATGTCTTGTCAATGTGAAGCCAGTCAACACCCGAAGGAATCTGGATGGTCCAATTGGTATTACTGGTAATGGTCAAAGCCTTAGCAGCAGTTGGCTGAGCCTCAAACTTGAACGTCGCCCTCGACAAATTCAGACCGTCACCAGAGCCTGTCTGAGTGATATTGACTTTCTGTTTCAGACCACCATCGGAAATCAGTATGAACGAGGCATGACGGCCTGCTGTTGTCGTATTCTGGTCTGTACCGATGACCAGTGTTCCGTTACCGCTACCCTCACGTGGCTGGATGGTCAGTTCACCGCCGAAGTCACCGGCATCCAAGTCTTGTACCTTCCAATGGCAGTCAGCCGTAACATTGACTACTGTGCCTTCTTCGTCAGCGCGGAACTCAATGTCTCCACCCTGAACTCTCAGTATCTCCTTGGCGGGTTTTGCCTCGCTCTCATCGTCCGACTTACAGCCTGTGAAACCTGCTATGATGGGTAATGCAGCCAGTAGGGCTATGATATTTCTTGTCTTCATATTGCGTCGTCTTTATATATAATATAATAAGGTGTATATTAGAAATTGAAAATGGCGCCAACCGACATCATGAAGCCACCGCCGGTGATATCGCTGTTGTCACTGATGCGTGTAAAATTGTCGTCTTTGCTGACAGCCACAGAGAATGCAGGGTTATAGAACAGGTTGACTCTGTTCAGAGGAGCATACATCAATTTGGCACCTACCGACACACAGTTCGCCTTAGCCTTGTCACCATAGGAATTCGTACCGTCTGCCACCGTCGCAGAGAGTTGCTCTATTTCGTAGCCTAACTGCGGAATAATAGCCAGGCGCTCGGTCAGCACAAACTGATAGCCCAGTTTCACTGCTATTGTCGAGCGCTTGTAGGTCATACTACTCAGATAGGTGTCGTTACCATCGACAGAGTACCAGGGCACCTCGTCGGATTTATTCATTCCAAACGTATAGGATGCCTGCAAATCGAAATCATTATAGGTCACACCAGCCAATGCCGTGATACCGCCCAGCTGACGGAAGGTATAAGCTGCTCCGAAGTAGAAGGCCTTTGACTTGATATACTTCACGCGGTCCAATGTGATGGTGTCACGCGTCAACTCGTTATGCTTCACCTTATATTCCAGACCATTCTTGGATACATAGCCCTTGCGGCTGATATCAAACTGATAAGTACCTACAGGTAGCGTATGTACCTCCGTCAAGTCAATGGGGTTCGAACCATTGTAGGTGGCCTTGGCGTCACGCGGACGAGTATAGAGACTCAGACGACCAGTATGGGGTGTGGGCTGGCCGGCCTGTACGTTGTTGGTCTGCTGGGCCACGACGGTAAACGAAGTCTGCTGCGGGTCGCAGTCCGTCTTGCGGGTCTCTACAACGTATGAACCTTCGCGCAACTGAGTTCTCCACGAACCCGTAGCCACGTACTTGTCTTCAAACCAGATCTCCGCGCGGTTGTCAACGTTGATAACGACGTCGCCAAAGTGGTCGGACATGTCACGCTGTGGAACGTTAATCAGCCTCAAGCCATCAGGATCATTCGTAGAAAGCGTAAATGTCTGCTCACCTTCAAAGCGGTCCTTCAGGGCACGTACCGTATGATGGCCATAAGTAAGATATTTGTGGCTGATGGGGGACTGACCAACATTCTCGCCATCAATATAGATGGTAGAACTAGCCATCTCCGAAGCAATCGTCACGTAACGGCCGATACCAATGTCGAGATACATCTCATAAGTACGGGCTCCTTCGACTGGTACTGGATAGTAATAGTCACGCAGCACACCATAGTCCTTATGCTGGATGGTAAGTTTTTTTGCGCGACGGGGCACATAAAGCCATATCTCACCCTCATGTTCCTCGCGGGCAACAATACCCAACGAACCACCATCAAAGGTAAATCCGCGCTCCGGTGCTTGAATCTTAATCAGGGCTGCCTTCTCACCGTTCTGGTCCAGTTTCTCCGTTCCATGTGTGTTGGCCGTCAAGTCTGTCTCCAACCTTTCAAACTTGGTAACCTTGATGTTCTGCGCACTCATGCACATGGCAACCATGCACACGATTAATTGTAGAAATACTTTCTTCATATCGTCGGTCTTTTGTAATAATGTTTTGTGGAGCTGGAGGGAGTCGAACCCTCGTCCAAACAGGGAAACCATACGCTTTCTACATGCTTATTCCGGCCTTCATTTTCGTGATGCGACAAGACCCGGACCACCAATCGCACCCTTATCCTCTAAAATTTCATCCTGCCATCGAGGCCTGACAAGACTATTTCCGATTTAACCTGCGCCGCTGAATCTCCGGATTCGGAACAACATCCTCGGAGCGACGTCTCGTTCTTCTACCTTGTAAAAGAATAAAGCCAGTAATCTACTATACTTCGATTAGGCAGCGAGAGCATACTCATTGTTGCCAATTAATTTTTCGACCGACGTGATTATGGAGTCCACAGTCATCACTCCGCATGCTTACGTACCATCTCATCCTGCTGTCAAATCCAGTCAACCCCAGGAGCGATTTTTCGCATTTCGGATGCAAAGATACATATTTTTTTTGAAACTATATACTAATTTCATTAATTTTTCGTACCTTTGCACAATATTTCGCCCGAAAATGGGTTAATATAATATATTAATGCATTAATAGATGTCTATGAAACGACTTGCTACTCTCATAGCCAGCGTTGTGGTATGTGCCACAATGAGCTGGGCTCAGTCGGGTATGACCGACAACCAGGTAATGGATTACGTGATAGAACAGAACGCGAATGGTGTGTCGCGCCAGCAGATAGTGACACAACTGATGCAGCGTGGTGTGACTATCGAACAGATACGCCGTATCCAGAATGACGACATCACGGCTGGTTCAAAGGAGGTCAAGACCCGCATGAGAGAGCAGAATGGCGAGAAACGCCAGGAGCAGAAGGCACAGGACAAGAAGAAGGCTTCGCAGTTCCGCATCAAGGATACCAAGAAGAAAAACCAGATTCAGAAGCATACATACGACGACGATGACGCCGATTTCGTGGAGATGGACGAGGCCATGGACTTCATGATGCCCGACTCGCTGAAATACTATGACGAGAAGCTCATGAAGGACAAGGACGAGGACAAGCGTAAGATTTTCGGTCATGACGTGTTCAACAACAAGAACCTGACATTTGAGAGCTCAATGAACCTCGCAACACCACAGAACTACCGTCTGGGACCTGGCGACGTGGTGAACGTAGATGTATGGGGCGCCTCGCAGGAGAGTGTCAGTGAGACCATCTCGCCTGATGGTACTATCACCATCGAAGGCATCGGTGTCATCCAGTTAGGCGGTCTCAGTGTCAGTCAGGCGAAAGCCCGTCTGAAGCGCGAACTGGGGCCCCGCTATCAAGGTTCGAAAATTGATCTGACGGTAGGTCAGACCCGTACCATCACCATCAGCGTGATTGGTGAGGTGAAGGTACCAGGCACATATACCATGTCAGCCTTTGCCACCGTGTATAACGCCCTCTATATGGCTGGCGGTCCGAACGAAATCGGTACATTGCGTAACGTGAAAGTCTACCGTAACGGCAAACTGTTGTCGAATGTCGACGTCTACGACTTCCTGCTGAACGGCAAACTGACGGGCGAGGTACGACTGCAGGACAACGACGTGGTGACAGTAAGCCCTTACGAGGCATTGGTGAATATTACAGGTAAGGTGAAACGCCCGATGTTCTATGAAATGAAGAAGACGGAGAGCGCCGCCACCCTACTCCGCTATGCCGGTGGTTTCACGGGTGACGCCTATACCAAGGCCATCCGCATCAACCGCAAGGCCGGTGCAGGCTATTCGGTATTCAGCGTGGGCGAGTTCGATATGAACAGCTTCAAACTGATGGACGAAGACTCGGTAAGCGTGGATTCCACCATCGTACGCTATCAGAATATGGTGGAAATCAAAGGTGCCGTTTTCCGTCCGGGCATGTATCAGGTTGGTGGTGACATCAGTACTGTAAAGACACTGGTGGAAGCCGCTGCAGGACTGACAGAGGGAGCCATCGGACAGCATGCCGTGATGCACCGCATGAAGCCAGACCGCACATTGGAGGTGCAGAGTCTGGACATCGTCGGCATCCTGGAAGGTACCACGCCCGACGTACCCCTGAGAAACGAGGATGTCATCTACATAGCTAGTCGCGAGGAGAACGAAGAGTTGAAGACTGTCAGCATCAATGGCGAGGTGCACTATCCCGGAACATACCGCTATGCCGCCAACGAGACCGTTGAGGACCTGATTATCCAGGCTGGTGGCACGACGGAAGCCGCCTCACTGGTGAAGGTCGACGTTGCCCGCCGTATCACCAACCCCAATGCCACTGAGGCTGATGACCAGATAGCCCAGACGTTCAGCTTCAAACTGACGCCTAACTTTGAGATACAAGGTCAACCTGACTTCACACTACAGCCCTTCGACGAGGTGTATGTACGCCGTTCGCCTAACTATACTGAACAACAGAACGTCACCATCGAAGGTGAGGTGCAGTTTGAAGGCACATACGCGCTCTCGAACAAAGGTCAGCGACTGAGCGATGTCATCCAACAGGCTGGCGGTCTGACAAAGCGCGCCTATCCTGAAGGCACCAAACTGCTGCGACTGATGACCCCCGAAGAGCGCGACATGATGGAAACCGTATTACGTACGGCCCAGCGTAACTCCGGCAAGGACTCTATCGACGTCAGGAAACTGTTGACCAACGCCACCTACCCCGTAGGTATTGAGCTTGACAAAGCTATGGCCAATCCCAACAGCGACGACGACCCCATTCTGCGTGATGGTGACCGCATCGTAGTACCCCGCTATACCAATACCGTTAGCATCAACGGTGAGGTACTCTACCCCAACACTGTACAGTTCAGGGAGGGAGAAAACGCCGACTATTATATTGAGAGAGCCGGTGGCACCACATCGACCGCCAAAAAGAGCCAGACTATCATCATCTATATGAATGGCATGGTGGCTAAAGCCGACCGTAAGCACAAACCCAAGCCAGGTTGCCAGATTGTGGTTCCCACCAAGCGCCAGCGACAAGGTCTCGGTCTCCAGCAATGGCTGAGCATCGGTACTACCGCCGCCTCACTCGGCACCATGATTGCCACTATTGCTAATTTGACGAAGTAAGAGAAGCATGAACGAAAGGAACGTCATACTCCGCAACAACATCCTCCTGTCTGGCACCATGAAAGCAGTGGGGCTGGTGACATCGTTCCTAATTGTCCCCATTACGCTTGATTATTTAGACAAGGAGCAGTATGGAATATGGATGACGCTTTCTTCGGTTCTTTTGTGGTTTTCTTTTTTTGACGTGGGGTTGGGCAACGGCATGAGAAATTACCTGGCACAGGCTATTGCAGAAAACAACTTCGAGAAAGGCCGCTCACACCTGACAACAACGCTCGTGATGCTGACAGCTATCGCGTTGCTACTGGGCATCGTCTTTTTAGGAGCCGGTGTAGTGATGAACCTCAGCAAAGTATTCAATACAACGACACTCACTGACGAACAACTGCGTCTGCCTTTCCTCATTGCCATCATCATGACGCTGGCCGTGTTTATCGTCAAGAATGTCGGCGTTGTCTACATCGCCTTGCAAAAATATGGTGTCAACGATCTTATCATTGTCTTGTCGAATGTCGTGGCACTATTGCTGATATTCATCTGTACGCTAGTGGTTCCAAAAGGTAACCTGACCATTATCGTACTTATCCTCACCACCATACCCGTATTAGGGTTCGTAGTGGCTAGTATCCCGCTGTTTCGTCACCACCCGGAATTGACACCTAGGCTAGACTGTTTCGACTGGAACTACGGCAGACAAATACTCACCAAAGGTATTGGTTTCTTCTTCATCCAGATAACCAGCTGTCTGGTGATTTTCGGCAGTTCGAATCTCTTCATCACGCAATTTGTTGGTCCCGAGGCAGTGACCACCTATAATATTGCCTATAAGTACTTCAATCTGCTAGCCATTGCCTACACTATCGTTATATCCCCCATGTGGAATGCTTATACCGATGCATACGTAAAGGGGGACTATGCATGGATTAGGATAACCCACAAACGCGCACTCACCGTATGGGGAATTACTATTGTTGGAGGACTCGCCATGCTTGCCATATCGGGGATTTTCTACCAGCTATGGGTGGGCAGCAGCATCTCCGTTCCCCTCAGCGTATCGGTTTGCGTTTTTGCCTACATCAGCTTCTACAATCTCAATAACTGCGCCACCATGCTCATCAATGGACTCAACAAAATAAGAGTTCAAATTATTACGTCCGTTGTCTTCACGCTACTGTATATTGCTGCCGTCTCACTGACTGGACGACAAGGCGGTATTGAAGGTGTGGTTATCTGCATGGCAGCAAGCTACGCTATCATGGCAGCCATACACTTGTATCAGTGCAGACTACTCATCAATAAAAAAGCCAAAGGAATCTGGAATCAGTAGTTTACATCTATGCGAAACAAAATCAGTGTTATCACCGTCGTCTTCAATGACGTCACCCATATTAGGGAGACCATGGAGAGTTTCTTCTCACAGACATGGGAAGACAAGGAATATATCGTCATTGACGGGGGTAGCACTGACGGCACTGCTGATATCGTTCGCAGCTATGCCAACCGTCTGGCTTATTGGTGTTCGGAAACCGACAACGGCATTTACGATGCCATGAACAAAGGTATCGGACACGCTACAGGAGACTGGATCAACATACTGAATTGTGGCGATCTCTATGCCAGCCCTCAATCGCTGGAGCAAGCCATCAACAGAGCACCAGATATTAATCATGCTGATATCCTTTACGGCAACAGCATTGAGCGTAGCGAAGAAAACGGCGACGTCTTCAAACGGACGTCAGATATTAGCATGATGAGCTATGGCCCCATCTATCGGCATGGTTCCTCCCTGGTGAGGGCAGAGATTCAGAAAAGCCATCTATACGATGTCAGCCAACAGTCTACCTACGGCTATGCTTTGGACTGGCTACTCATCTACGAATTATACAAAAGTGGTTTCCGTTTCCAGAAAACCGAAGCTACCATTGAAGTATATCAGTTGGATGGTGCTTCCTATGGCTACGAACAGAACCTGAAGTACAACCGGATGGTGATAACAGGTAGGCCGTTGACACTTGCAGATAAACTTTCCATCAAGGAAACTATTTGGAAAGAGGTTTTCAAGCAATCGGCATTTTACCGCTGGTTCATTGCCTTCTTGACAGAATACACGCTGAACGACATCCTGCCCCATATCCCCTTTTGGACATTACGCCGTTTTTGGATGCGATGCTTGAAAATGAGAATCGGCAAGGGTACATTTGTCATGAAGCGAGTCTATATTATGACACCTCAGCAGTTGACAATTGGCGACTATTCCCATATCAACAGAGGGTGTCTATTGGATGCACGAGGCGGTATTACAATAGGTAACAATGTCTCCGTTTCTCACAATGTGAGTATCATGTCTGGCAGTCACGACTATAACTCAAATCATTTTCGCGGGCGTTTTCTACCAGTCAAAATTGATGACTATGTATGGATAGGCAATAATGCCGTTATCCAGCAGAACATTACTATCGGCAAAGGAGCTGTCGTATGTGCAGGTGCTGTCGTCACAAAAGACGTCGAGCCTTACAGCGTAGTTGCAGGAGTTCCAGCACGTAAGATTAAAGAACGAGTCAAAGAATTAGATTATCATTGTAAAGGATTCACTCCATTTGCTTAAACATATTGGAATTATGGAAGAAAAAAAGAAAACAAAAGAGATTGACCTCTTAGCATTGGTCGAAAAGGTGCTTCATGAATGGCGGCTGCTACTCAAATTCATCGCAGTGGCAGCAGTGATAGGCGTCATCGTTGCACTCAGCACTCCCAAATACTTCAAAGCAGAGGTTATTCTGGCACCAGAGCTATCGTCAGGAGGCTTAGGGCTAACGGACAATCTAGCAGATATGGCTGCAAATTTCGGTATCGACCTTGCGGGAAAATCATCCATGGACGCTATCTATCCAGAACTCTATCCCGACATCTTCAGTTCTACGGAGTTTGTCATGAATCTATTCAACGTCCCTGTACGTCTGAAGGACGATGATGCAGAACGTACCTATTACAAGCATATCACTGAGGAACAGAAGTCGCCATTTTGGGATTATCCAAAGCTATGGCTTCATAACCTGCTTAAGCCCAAAGACCCACTAGCTAGTGGCAAAGGAAAGAAGGATGTGTACAAAATTTCGAGAAAAGACGAAGAGATTTGCAAGGCCATCCGCGATGCTATTATGTGTACTATCGACAAGAAAACCAGTGTCATTAGCATTAGCGTAACCGACCAAGACCCGCTAGTTGCTGCCATTGTAGCCGACACACTACAGAAACGTCTTCAGACCTATATCACGAACTATCGTACGAGCAAAGCCCGAAACGACTACAACTACTACAAAGAACTGGCCATGAAGGCAAAAGCCGATTACGAGAAGGCCCGTCAGAAATATGGTAGTTCGTCGGACGGTGTCACTAATGTGGCGCTGAAGAGCATAGAGTTGAAGTTGGAGGACATGGAGAACGACATGCAACTGAAGTTCAATACTTATACTTCGCTGAACACACAACTTGAAGCAGCAAAAGCTAAAGTTCAGGAGAAAACGCCAGCATTCACTATCATCGAACAACCTATCATGCCCTATAAGGCTGCCAGCATGCCTCGTGCTGTCACCGTATTGATCTTTATCTTCCTCGGGATAGTATGCGATGCACTATGGATCCTTTATGGACGCGACTGGAACAGGAAGAGAAAGAAAAAAAGCAATAACGAATAAAGAACTGTAGATGATTTACACCATACCCTACGTTCTACTCGTCATCCTGTTAGGCTTTTTAGCCATATTGATAGAACAAAAGAAAGAAGACGAAGCATTTGTCCAGAAACTGACTTTCTGGGGGGTGCTGGTATATTTCGTCTTCTTTGCTTTTCGCGGTTTCATCAATACTGACTGGATGACCTACTACGTAGAGTTTGACAAATGCACTTGGGACTTACTCCTCAACTATGAGATGGGTAAGAGCCGAGAGCCAGGATTCCTGTTTTTCATGCTGTTGAATAAAAGTCTGGTCCCCAATTTCCATTTCTTCGTCTTCACCAGTACTCTATTGAACACATGGCTACTGCTGTCATTCTTCCGAAAATATTCTACCAACATACTGATAGCACTAGTGGTTTATCTGGTGTTTGAGGGCTTTATGATTAATGCCAACTTGATGCGCAACTCCACCAGTATCTTTATATTCCTCAATGCCATCACCTATCTGCAGCAACGACGTCCACTACCCTATTTCGGACTATGTCTGCTGGCATTGTCATTTCATTTCTCGGCCATTGTCTATTTCCCCTTCTATTTCTTCATACATCGTAAACTCAACAAATGGGTTTATTTGACTATTTTCGTCGTTTGTATCATTATCTTCGTGCTTCACATACCCATCTTCCTTAAGCTTATCAATCTAACGGGTATTGGAGGTGTATTTATCGATAAGAAGATTGATGCCTACACTGAACTCAGTACAGCCCGAGGATTCGGAATGGGATTTATCGAGCGACTTATCACAGGTATTCTCGTTTTTTGCTATTATGAAAAGTTGTATGACGCAAGGGTTGAGAATCGCATATTCATCAACTCGCTAGTTGCATTCTTCATCTCTATTTTCCTTTTCAGCGAGTTTGCCGAAATCAGTAAACGTATCTACATTCTATTTATCTATGCGTACTGGATACTGTGGTGTGATTTAATAAAATGTTTCTATTACGAAAGGAATAAGCTACTCTTCTCTACGTTCGTCGGGCTGTATTGTATTGTCAAGACTGCGACGACACTGAATGCGCCCATCCACGAATACGACAACCTGCTATTCGGCATCAAATCGTATCAGGAGCGCAAATACATCTTCCAGAAAACATTTGAAGAACCAGAATATTAATTTCGCCATGGGAAAACTACTATATGTGACTTTCGAAAACAGCCAAGAGTATTCGGGTGGCACACAATGCGCCAAACGTAATCTGCAATCCCTGAAAGATCTATTTGGTGAAGAGCAAGTCATTACCTATTTCTTAAAGCCAGACAAGGGGGAACGAAACGTAAAAGGGCACCTACAAAGAGCCTTGGGTATTTTAAAAGGCTATCTGGGCGGACTTACTGACAAGCACTGCGAAAACATCCTGAACTTGATAGCCGAAGAGAGCGTCACTGACTTCTTCATCGACAGTTCCCAGCTTGGCCTGCTGGCCAAATATGCCAAACGTCAGAAACCATCCATCCGTATCCATACGTTCTTTCATAATATAGAGTACGATTTCTTCAGGTCGAACGTTATCGACTGCAAAAACTACAGCCACTTCTTCTGGATTCCTATGGCCAAGCAAAACGAACGCTGTGCCTGCCAATATTCCGACACGACTATCGCCCTGAACAATAACGACTCCACTCGCTTGGAACATTTGTATGGCAGACTAGCTGATGTTGTCATTCCCATTTCCATGAAGGACGACTACGGGAATCATACCAAAATACAGCAAATAACAAACAGCAATAAACAAGCCTTGTTTGTGGGCAGTTATTTCTTTGGGAACACCAAAGGGCTTACATGGCTTTGCAATGACATCTTGCCTCATACCGATATCCATTTGACGATAGTCGGTGCAGGAATGGATGCTTTCGCACGTGAGATAAAGCCTTCCGAACAAATTTCTATTTTCAGTAACGTACCCGATCTGGTACCATATTACGAAGCTGCAGATTTTGTTATTCTTCCCATTATAACAGGAGGCGGAATGAAAGTAAAGACTGCCGAAGCTCTGAAATATGGCAAATATATTATAGGTACGCGTGAGGCATTGGAAGGCTACGACGTCAATGCCACAATTGCGACACAATGTGGCAACGCACAGGAATTTATCCAAGCCATCAGCCGGTTCCATATTCCATACAAATATAATCCGGCTTCACGGGAACTATTCATAGAAAAGTATTCTTACGAGGCATCACTAAAATGCTTCAAGGACATTATCAAGGCATGAATATACTCATTGACGGACGAACATTCACGGCATTTAGCGCTGGTATCTCCACATTCCTAAAGGATAGTGTGATGGCATGGGCAAACCTGCATCCCAGCGATATCTTCCATATTGCACTGCCAAGGCCTTTACACAAGACATTTGCCAGAGACGGCCTGCCTGACAACGTGGTACTGAAGGAGTACTCCAATGGTTTGTTCCACCACCTACCTAACCTCGTGTGGCTTCTAATAATGATGCCGCTACTGGCTCGCCGCTTGAAGGCTGGCATCTACTATACCCCCGTTCCCTGTCTGCCTTTCCTGCTACCTCGTAACATGAAGAAAATCATCGTCGTTCACGATGTTGTCAACATTGAATTCCAAGATACGATGCAATGGACCAATGTACTGGCAAACAAGCTGTTCTTCAACCGTTCCATCCAGAAGGCAGACATCATCTGGACCAATTCGCTCTATACGCAAAATAAGGTGAAGTATTACTTCCCCCGTCGCCTGTGTCAGGACATCTTCACGGGAGCATCCATTGACAGGACAATCTATCGTCCCATTGCTCTCACAGAGAGTGAAAGGGCTGCCATTCTCCAACAATACGGCATTACCCATCCCTTCATCCTGTTTGTAGGTTCTTTGGAACCCAGAAAGAATCTGTCGTTTCTGCTCTCACTAATGCCTGAGCTCAGCAAGCGCAGCGACCTCCAGCTGGTAGTCATTGGCGGAAGAGGCTGGAAAAACAGCAAGATGCGCGATATCGTTGAAGCAGAAGGATTTCCTCGTGAGCGTGTCATCTTCTGCGGCTTCGTTCCCAACGCTGATTTGGTCAAGCTCTATAACCTTGCCCGCTGTTTTGTCTCAGCCTCATTAAACGAAGGGTTCGGCATGCCACAACTCGAAGCGTTGCTCTGCGGATGTCCCATCGTGACGGCCCATAACTCCGCGATGATAGAAGTAGCAGCAGACAAGGACGGTGCGGTCACCGTCGAAGGCTACGACCCGCAGACATGGATTGATACCATCATCCGCACTGCCAACGAACGCCCCACAGTCAATACGTCTCAACTGGCATCCTATGACTGGGACATCATATTAAAGAAATTCTTGGAGAACAAGTTATGAGAATCGCTATCGATTGCCGACTGATAGGCCAGAGTGGTATTGGCACGTTCATTGAGAATGTCGTTCCGCACATGGTGGCAACGCCTGATGCGGATTTCGTACTCGTAGGTGACAAAAGGCGGCTGGCGGACTATGCCAGGCGCAAAAACTGCACTGTCCTGGAGTGTACCTACGGCAGTTTCTCGCCTAAAGAGCTGTTGCTGTTTCCTGTCAAGGAGGTCAACAAGTGCGATGTGTTCTATACGCCCAACTTCAACATTCCCATGGGCATACGTATTCCTATCTATTGTACCATCCATGACATCGTGTTCTTCGATACCGAGCATTTCGGTTCTGCCCTCCATCTGGCGGCATTGAAATGGTACGTCCAGCGGGCATTACGCATAGCCAAAGGCGTGTTTACGGTCAGTCAGTTCTCCCGTCAGCGCATCCTGGACTATTTCCACAGCCAGCGCGGCATACAGGTAGTGTGCAACGGGCTAAGTCAGGAACTGCTCAAATACAAAGCCTCCCACCCTGTCGTTCAGCAACGTTCAGGCATTGTCTATTTAGGCAACATCAAACGTCCTAAAGGCATCCATACTCTTTGGCAGGCTTACCAAAAGCTGCTGAATGAAGGAGGCAGCGTACCCCCGTTGACGATTATCGGACATTTCGACTTCCGAACCAAGGACGACGAGATACTGCAGATTATTCTTGCCAACAAAGACAAGGTACGGCTGGTGACCGATGCAACAAATCAACAGGTGTACAACATTCTGGCCCATGCCGCGTGTCTGGTGTCGCCATCATTGTATGAAGGCTTTGGCATTCCTCCTCTAGAAGCGATGAGCTTAGGGACTCCTGTCATCCTTTCTGACATTCCAGTATATCAAGAGATTTACGGCAAATACCCTGTCACCTTCTTTGAAGCAGGTAATGCCGACGAATTATACAAAATACTGAAAACTCTCCCAGCATCACCCATTGACGTGGACGAGCTGATAGCCTCCACCTATACTTACGAGAAAACGGCCAGAAAGATTATGCAAGCACTTACTGAGTAGGTATGTTTTTCCATGAATATACAAAAAAAATGACTCATCATACTTGTATATCAAATAAAAGTAGTACCTTTGCATCACGCATAAAAGCCTTTTAGCATGATAAATAATCACATTGAAGTACTGATAGAACGTTATCCGCAACTGACAGAGTGCCGTGAATCCATACAGGCAGCATACGACATTCTTAAGGAGGCATACGCGAAAGACCGCAAATTATTGGTTTGCGGCAATGGCGGTTCAGCCAGCGACAGTGAACACATTGTTGGTGAGCTGATGAAGGAGTTTAAACTAAAACGCGAGGTCTATCATGACCAAGCCGAAGCCATGCAGCGCATCGATCCTGAGCTGGGAACCATTCTGGCTAAGCATCTTCAGGGTGCCCTACCCGCTATTGCCCTCACTGGCCACTCATCGCTAACCACCGCTTACATGAACGACAGTAATCCTGAGTTGATTTTTGCCCAACAGGTGAACGGATACGGCAAGGCTGGCGATGTATTCTTAGGCATCTCCACCTCAGGCAATAGCCGTAACATACTTTTTGCTGCCGTTACTGCCAAGTCGAAGGGACTGAAAGTCATTGGCCTTACAGGACAAAAGCCGAATCGACTGGCCCAACTTGCTGATGTATGCATACAAGTAACTGAAACTGAAACCTATAAGATTCAGGAGTTGCATCTTCCCGTCTATCATTGCCTTTGCATGATGTTGGAGGAGCACTTCTTCGGTAGGGAATAAAGCGACATTTCTATGAAAGTAGTAATCATGGCTGGAGGCAAGGGGACGCGTATCGCATCCATCAAGAGCGATGTTCCCAAACCTATGATAGAAATATGTGGTAAACCCATCCTCGAATGGCAGATTGAAAACCTGAAAGCAAACGGACTGACGGACATCACCCTTGTCATAGGATATCTGGGGCATGTTATAAAGGAGTATTTTGGCAACGGCGAGAAATTTGGTGTCAACATATCTTATTTTGTTGAGGAAAGTCCGTTGGGTACAGCAGGGGCTTTGTTTAAGATGCCAGAATTGACAGATGACTTCCTTCTGTTGTGTGGCGATGTGATGATAGATGTCGATTTCCATCGTTTCATCGCATTCCATCAGAAGAATCGTGCATGGGCTAGCCTTATGGCTCACCCAAACGGCCACCCCTACGATAGTTCGCTATTGGTAACCGAGATATTGCCACCACAAGAGGAAGGAGGACTGCCTTTCGACACGCATCGCGTTGTCAAATGGATGAACAAGGAGGATGAACGGCTCTATTACAAGAATCGTGTCAATGCTGGAATAGAGATTATCTCACCGCAATTGTTGGCTGAGACTATGAGGAACTATACACCCCGTCATCCAGAACAGCCAGACAAGATAGATTTGGACCGCGATGTGTTAAAACCGAATATTGCCAACGGAAAGATATTCGCCTACGACACATCAGAATATATCAAGGATATGGGAACCCCCGACCGCTATTATGAAGTTGAAAAGGACATTTCCAACGGAAAGGTGAAGGCACGAAACCTTTCACAAAAGCAGAAAGCAATCTTCCTCGACAGAGATGGTACTATCAATAAATATGCAGGGTTCCTATCCCGTCCTGACGATTTTGAATTACTACCTGGAGTTGCCGAAGCTATTCGCATAATAAATCACTCCAATTATCTTTGCATCGTAGTGAGCAATCAACCCGTCATAGCCCGTGGCGAATGTACATTCGAGGAGTTACAAGCCATCCACGACAAAATGGAGACACTGTTGGGCCATGAGGGAGCCTTCATCGATGCCATCTACTATTGTCCTCATCACCCTGACAGGGGCTTTGAGGGTGAGCGTCCTGCTTATAAGTTCGACTGCGACTGCCGCAAGCCCAAGCCCGGCCTGCTGTTGCAAGCTGCCAAAGACTGGAATATCGACCTTTCTAAATCCTATATGATTGGCGACAGCGAACGCGATGTGGAGGCAGGACAGCATGCTGGTTGCAAAGAGAGCATACGGATTACATGTAATGCCGATAACGCCTTACTCTGTGTGGTTACGAGTGTAACAACTGGGAATACAGTTCAAGACAGCGATCAATCATCCGCTGTTTCTTAAACAACTCTATGTAACGACTACGTGCTCCTGCCGAATAGGTGTAATAGAGAGCCTTGTCCTCCATAATACGACGGATGGCATCGGCCAGCGCTTTGCCGTTCTCCGGTTCCACCACCAGACCAGAATAATCGTCCTTGTTCACCCAGGGCACACCTGAGCCTTCGATGTTACAGCTGACAACGGGCTTGCCACACGACATAGCCTCTAACTGTACCAAGGCAAAAGCTTCAGTCTTCATAATACTGCTCAGACAGTAGATGTCGCATGCCCCATAGTACGACGGCAGATCTTCATCAGATATCCTTCCCACCATTTTTACGCGCTGTTCCAGCCCGTAATCATGGATTTGCTGCTGAAGTTCATCTTTCAACCTGCCCGACCCGCCGATAATCACCAAATAGCTGTCATCCAAATACCTCGCAGCATCTACCAGATATTTAAAGCCTTTATAATGTACAAGTCGTCCTAACGAGAATACGATCTTCTTGTTGCCATATTGTTCTCGCAATTTTCTGACGCGCTCTGCATCAGGCACTATTGGGTCTATACACGAGGGCACATAGGTACATTTGTCTTGCACCTTGGCCAAGTAGGGCGAATGAGTGACATAGACTGGCGTCGTTCCTGCTATCAGGTCAGCACGGCGTATCAACCAGCTCTGCAAGGGTTTGTAGAGTGAGAGCAGCTTTTTCTGCTTCACGATGTCACTATGCCAGTGAAGCACCACCTTACCCTTATAACCCGACATTCTCAATGCCAGTGCAGCCATAGGATCAGGATGGTGTACGTGGATGATGTCATACTCAGGAGCTATCCGTCTCAGCGTGGTAATCAGTTCGGGAGAAATCATTGTGGCATATTTCTTCCACAGCGTTTTCGTGCAGATTATCCTGCCATGCTCAGAAACCTCAAACGTTGCCCTACCCTCTTTTCCATAGGCACATAGCATGTCACACTGTATGCCCTTGGCAGACAGTCCAGTAGTCAGATCTAACATGGTTTTCTCCACACCACCACCTACAGGGTAGAACTTTCCCAACTGAAGAATCTTCATTTCGGCTGCGAAGGTACAAAGAAAAGATGGAAAAACCAAATAGTCTTCACACTTTTAATAAAAAAAGGCAAAAAGACATCATTTGTCAAGCCTTACTCCGAAAGTATTTCCACCTACAACTTGAGAAAAATGATACATAAATAAAAAAATATTGCCATCGGATGCAATAAATCATGTATTCAGTCGTTCTATTATTAGAACGTTGAATAAAAAAAATAAGCTTATTGATACATGACTACCCTTAAAAACGGATATGTTGTAGACGGTATGAATGAGGTGGAACGCAATATCAAGAGGTTGATAGACCTGTTTACTGCGCTCATTTGCCTTGTCATATTTTCACCGTTGATGCTGGCTTGCTATATTGCGGTGAAACGCGAGGACGGAGGTCCCGCCATCTTTAAACAGGAACGCATCGGCCGCTTTGGAAGGCCTTTCAATATTTATAAGTTTCGCAGTATGCGAATGGATGCCGAAAAAGACGGTCCGGCACTGTACAATCACGAGAATGAAACGCGAATGACGAAAGTCGGCAAATTTCTGCGTGCCCACCATCTGGACGAACTGCCGCAACTGTGGAACGTGGTCAAAGGTGAGATGGCATTTATCGGTCCCCGACCCGAACGGAAATATTTCATTGACAAGATTATGGAGCGCGACCCCCGATACTCCTATCTCTATCAGGTACGACCAGGTGTCACCAGCTATGCTACGCTATACAATGGCTATACGGACACGATGGAGAAAATGTTGCGCCGCTTGGAACTGGACCTTTACTATCTGGAGCACCGTTCGCTATGGTTTGACTTCAAACTGCTGGTACTGACCTTCCTCAACATCGCTTTCGGCAAAAAATTCTAAAGGAAATGAAACGACTTCGGTATTTCTTTTTGCTCATCTGTCCTTGGCTGCTATGCCATGCTGAGGCACAAACCATAACGTACGACCTGACGGCGGAGACTGCTGTGGGTACAGGCGACTTTACGGCCTACCAACTGACGGCCAACCGCCACCACGTGTTGTCGACACGTCCCAACACGGCCTATCTGCGCGGAGCTGTCAATGCGGAACATCAGCTGGGTAAGGATTGGACGCTGTCCGGTGCCGTTGACCTCATCGGTTCCGTACATGCCGACCACAAGGTCTATCTGCAACAGTGTTATGCCAATCTGGGCTGGAAGGACTTCTTCTTCGAAGTCGGTGCCCGTGAACAGAAACCCGTATTGCGCAACGAGCTCCTGTCGAGCGGTACATTCGGCAAGGGTACCAATGCCAAGCCCATACCACAGATTCATGTGGGCACGAAGGACTTTTGGACGATACCGTATACCAAGGGTTGGCTACAGGCCAGCTTCGACTTCGGCTATGGTAAGTTCCTCGACAGCAACTACCGCGAGGACAATTTCCTCCAGCATCCTGGTGCAAATATCAAATACACCACAGGGATTCTCTATCACCAAAAACACCTGTACTTCCGTACCAACCCCGAGAAAATGTTCTTTGTCACCGCAGGCATAGAGCATGTTGCCCAGTTTGGTGGTACCAACCACGACTTTACAAAGGGCACGGAAAAGGTCACGAGCAAAGATACCAATTTGAAAGCCTTTTGGAAGGTCATTCTTCCGCTTGGCGACAGCAACTATTACGAGAACGACGCAATAGAGGATTGGGTTTACGGCAACCACCTCGGTTCGATGACCGTACAGTTAGGTTGGAACATCGACAAAGAGCATCTGTTGCAGGCCTATCTCGATAACATTTTTGAAGACGGTTCAGGCATCCGCAAGAGCAATGGCTGGGACGGTCTGTGGGGTTTGGAATATCATAACAAGAGCGAAGGACGCCAGTATGTCCGCGGTGCTGTGGTGGAATATTTTCAGTCCACCAACCAATCGGGTCCGCTGCATTATGACGGCGGCGACTATCCTGAACCCATCCGCAGTCAGATTACGGATAAGGTGACGGGCAACGACGACTACTATAACCACGAATTCTACTGCGGATATGCCCACTACGGTATGACTCCAGGCAATCCGCTCATCACCTCACCTATATATAATAAGAACGGTGACAGCCACTACCTTGACAACCGCGTAAAAGCGTGGCACGTGGGAGTGAACGGCGAGATTACCGACCGGCTGTCATACCTCGTCAGGGGTTCCTACCGCGAAGGCTGGGGCACCTATCATCGCCCGCTCGACGAAAAGCACCATTCTTTCGATGCGATGTTCCAAGGCATCTACACGCTGGGCGCCTGGCAGTTCTCAGCGGCATATGCCTTCGACAAGGGTAACATCTACGGTGACTGCAACACGTTTAACTTCAAAATCGGATATCATGGCAAAATTCTATAAGCTGTTAGCTATTAGCTGTTGGCTATTGGCCGCTTCCTGTCAGGAAGGCAGAGATGCCGGCGACCTCTGGGGACAATGGCGCACGGACGGACAACGTTACCTTAGTTTCTCTGGTAGCATAGCATGGTTTAAGGCCAATGGTGCCGAGATTTTCGGCAATTTCCAGCATCAGGGCGACAGCCTGTTCATCCAATGTTCGTCCATCGAGGGTTCACCCATCGACACCATCACCGTGGAACGCGACTTCGGCATGCGTCCCTTCACCAATATCCGCCTGAAGATAGAAAAGCTCAACGACGACGACCTCGTACTCAGCAAAGACGGCCGCACGTGGAGTTTCTATAAATACTAAAAACTCAACTCCTTCCCATCGATCGTGAAGTCTGTCAGTTCATATTTATCCGACGTCTTCACGTCATACTGCGTTTCAGCGTCCACCTGGATATTCCGCATCACGATGTTGTTACAACGTGACAACGGCATATCCTCCCGGTCTCCCGGCTTGAAGAACTGCGTCCAGGGATGGATAAAGAGGAACCGCTTGCAATGGCCCGTGATGTTCTCCACCGTCACGTACTCATAGTGTTGAGGCGTGTCGGGCCTCATCTTGAACCACAGCACACGGTCGGCCCGTTCCGTATAACAATTGCGGAGGATTATATTCCTGTCATGCAGCGATTCGGAGCCCAGCGTCAGGCAGCCGTGTACCCTGCCGTAGCGACAGTTCTGTATCAGGATGCGCTCGCAGTCGCCGTTGGTCTCGTCCTTGTCTGCCCAGGCGCCCTTGCCACCCTTCAACACGACGGCATCATCGTTCACGTGCATAAAGCAACCGTTCACCATCACATCCGTACAAGCATCGATGTCGATGGCATCGCTCGACGGAGCTCCTCGCCGTGGATCCGGTGACCAGACATTCTCCGTAGGGGCATAGATGTAACAGTCCAAGTAGCGCACATGATCACTCTTATACACATGGTTGGTCCAGAACGGCGAATTCACCAGCCGCACATCCTGAATGGTCACGTTCCTGGAATTCGAGACATACGTCAATCTGGGCCTCTGCGCATCCTTGTTCGTGCATTGCGGATTCCAGCTCCTGCGGATCCAGAACTCCTGCCAGTAATGTAGGCCATTGCCGTCGATGGTACCTTGACCGCTGATGGTGAACCCGTCGAGGCCGTCAGCATTTACCAGTGCCGCGAAGTACTTGCAGGTCTCGCCCTCTATGCGAGTCATCACCACCGGGAAGTCCGCGATGCGCTCTGAGCCCTTCAGTCGGCCCTTCACGTGCAGGTGCGTACCTTGTTTAAAAAATAAGGCACCCGCCAGGAATGTCCCCTCAGGAATGACGACCACACCCCCACCCTCGCGGGCAGCGCGGTCGATCACGGCCTGTATCGCCGCCGTCTGGACGACCGCGGAGTCACACTTCACGCCGTAGTCAGTGATGACATACTGTCGGCCCAACGACGCAACATCCACCTTTGTCGTGTCCCTGAACCAGGCGTCCATCACCGTCCCGTCAGGCCACGTCTCTACCGCAGGCCGTTTCTTCGTCTTAGCCGATCCAGTCAAGACAACAACCGACAATAGCAGTAAAATAAACTTTCTTATCATATATCAGTTAAGTAATTTGTTATTTGCGCACAAAGTTACGGATTTTTTCCCGAAAAAATTTGTTATCTCACAAATTATTTGTATTTTTGCTGACGATAAACTAATCTACTTACATTTTTAAAACAAAACTACACGTATGAAAGACTTACAGATGTACATTAACGGCCAGTTCTGCGAGAGCTCGAACGGCAAGTGGATTGACGTATTGAACCCATCGACCGAGGAGGTCATCTCACGTCAGCCGGAAGGAACTATTGAGGATGTAAACCGCGCACTCGACGCTGCACGTGCTGCCCAGAAAGCCTGGGGCAAGACACCCGCCATCGAACGCGCCGGCTATCTGCTGAAGATGGCCGACGGTATCAAGAAACGCGAGAAGGAGTTCACCGAGATCATCATGCGCGAGCAGGGTAAGACTCGCACTTGGGCATCCATTGAGGTAGGCGCCACCATTGCCTACTTTGAGTACATGGCCACCTTCGCCCGCCACATCGAGGGCGAGATCATCCCCAGCGACCGTCCCAACGAGACCATCCTGCTCACCAAGAAGCCCATTGGCGTCGTGGCCGGCATCCTGCCTTGGAACTTCCCCTTCTTCCTCATTGCCCGTAAGGCTGGTGCCGCCCTGATTGCCGGCTGTACCATCGTCATCAAGCCCTCACAACTCACGCCAGAGAACTGTACGGAGTTTGCTAAGGTCGTGGCTGAGACTGGTCTGCCCGCTGGTGTCATCAACATCGTCACGGGCAAGGGCTCCGTCATCGGCAACGAGATGGCCGGCTCGCCGAAGATCGACATCGTCAGCGTCACAGGTTCCGTGGGTGCCGGCGAGAGCATCATGGCTGCCGCCTCGAAGAACATCACCAAGGTCAGCCTCGAACTGGGTGGTAAGGCTCCTGCCATCGTCATGAAGGACGCCGACCTGGAGCGCGCCGCACAGTGGATCGTCGACAGCCGTATCGGCAACAACGGTCAGATCTGTAACAATGCCGAGCGTGTGTATGTTCAAAAGGAGGTGAAGGAGGCGTTCACGAAGATCCTGGTCGACAAGATGTCGAAGGTAAAGGTGGGCGACGTCTGCGCCGACGAGAGCGTCGATATGGGTCCGTTGGTAGAGGCCCGTGCCTTGGAAAGCGTCACCGAAAAGGTGGAGCGCGCTATCAAACAGGGAGCCAAGCTGCTCTGCGGTGGTCACCGCGTCGGCACGAAGGGCTACTTCTATGCCGCTACCGTGCTCGACAACTGCACGCAGGACATGGACATCATCCATGAGGAGACCTTCGGCCCAGTCATCCCGCTGATAGAGTTCTCCGACATCGACGAGGCCATCAAGTACGCCAACGACTGCGAGTACGGTCTGGCTTCAAGCATCTTCACCAAGGACCTGAACATTGCCGTGAAGGCCTGCCGCGAACTGGAGTTCGGCGAGACCTACATCAACCGCGAGCACTTCGAAGCCATCCAGGGCTTCCATGCCGGCGTGAAGAAATCAGGTATCGGCGGTGCCGACGGCAAGCACGGCGTCGATGAATACCTCGTCACCCACGTCACCTACCTCGATACTTATGAGGACATGTAAGAATCTCTCCTATATTAACAACAAGGGCGTGTCAAAATTGACACGCCCTTGTTGTTATGATTAAATCTTGATGAATATCCTGCGCCAGTAGAGCAACCATCCAACGAGCCCTACTATCGCCACAAACGTCAGCGCATAGCACAGCGACGCCAGGCTGGGCACCGCGATGGCGGAACGCACCGACGCATACAGCTCTTCGTTGATGCCCGTACTCCAGCCCACAACGGCCAGACACTCGCTGAACACATAGAGGAACAGCGGGTTGACGCCAAAGATCAGAAATACGGTCATCCACCACGTCTTACGGCCTTCCCCGCGGATATCAATCAGGTATATCAGCAGCGCCAGCCCGGTGGAACAGATGCCGCAGGTAGCCATTACAAAGCTGGGCGACCATACGGTCTTGTTGACGGGCAGTCCGCAATGGTGCAGCAGGAACCCCAAAAGCATCATGAAGCCCCCTGCCATCAGCAGTCTGTAAACCTTACGGCGAATATCGTCCGTTTGCGAGATGAAACTCATACAGAGGAACCCCGTCAGCATGTGGGCCGTGGCGCCCATCGTGCCCAGCAAGCCCTCGGGGTCGATGGGTGAATGGCGATACAGGTGGTCGGCACCAAACAGCCACAGGTCTATGCGACCGGCTATGTTGCGCGTGGCATCTGTACTATATCCGTCGAATGCCAGCAGCACGACGGCGTAAGCCACCAACAAGCCCACGATGACCTTCAGTGTATGGCGGTGGTCCACGTACAACGCAAAGAGCGACGTCAGCAGATAGCATACGGCAATGCGTTGCAGCACGGCCCAATAGCGCAGATGGGCGAAATCCAGCGGCCGGCCGTCCATCGCCAGCGCAAACCAGTTGATAAATAGTCCGATGGCAAAGATGAGCACCGTGCGCCTGACAACCTTCCGCAGTACCGCCGGCGTAGGCTGAAACTGCACCTTCGACAGCGACAGCCACGTTGAGAAGCCCACGATGAAGAGGAACGAGGGAAATACCAGGTCGCAGGGTGTCAGCCCGTTCCATGCGGAATGTTGCAAGGCGGCAAAGCCTTCCTCGAAACCGTTGTTGACCAGAATCATGCCAGCGACGGTGATGCCGCGCAGCACGTCAAGAGAAAGCAGTCGTTTCTTCATAATGTTCAATGTTCATTGCAACGCCACACTCTCAAGGAGAGAACGTTCAATGTTCAACGTTCAACGTCTCCCCATTGTCACGTTTCCTACAGTATTTCCAGCCCTGTGCATCATAGATGCTCAGCAGTCGGGGCAGACGCCGTAGGAAGCCGTCGTAGTCCTTCCGTTCGGGGTCGGTCCACTGTACCTCACAGAGTGCCGCCATACGGGGCAACACTTGATACTCCAGCAGTTCCTTATAAGGAATGTATTCCGTCCACAGGTTCGCCTGCGTACCGATGATATGACGGCGAACGTCGGCAGACAGAGAGTCGGGTGCGGGGTCGAAGGCATAGACCTTGCTCAGCGACACGTAGCCACCGATGAGGAACGGCTTCTCCCACAGGTCCTCGGGCAACTGGTAGTAGTCGAAATACATGACGGCACTAGTGTCGATGTCGCACTCGGCTATCTCGTCCCAACCAATCAACCGACGCCCCTTTTTCGTCAAGTACTGCTCCATGCGACGCACCATATAGCCCTGCAACTGCGCCTCGGTCTTCAACCCCTCCTCACGCATCCGTTGCTGACAGCGGTTGCACTGCTGCCACCGCACACGGGGAGCCTCGTCGCCACCCAGATGGATATAGGGTGCTGGGAAGAGTTCCGTCAGTTCGTCAATGATGTCTTCCAGAAAACGATACACCTTGTCGTTGCCCGCACAGAGAATATCGTCGAACACGCCCCAGTCGGGACATACCTCGTAGGGACCACCCGTACAGCCCAGTTCCGGATATGCCGCCAAGGCCGCCAGCATGTGGCCGGGCATATCAATCTCGGGAATGATGGTGATGTGGCGCTCTTGGGCATAGGCCACTATTTCGCGGATGTCGTCCTGCGTGAAATAGCCACCGTGAGGGGTATATTCATAGATGCCGGCATTGCGGCCAATGACCGTCCGTTTGCGCACCGACCCCACCGTCGTCAGCTTCGGCCATCGCTTCATCTCTATGCGCCAGCCCTGGTCGTCGGTCAGATGCCAGTGCAGCGTATTCATAGCGTGCAGCGCCATCATGTCCAGATACTGCTTCACCATGTCCTTATCGAAGAAGTGACGCGACACGTCCAAATGCATAGCCCTGTAACTAAACCTCGGCGCACTCTCAATGACGGCATACGGCAACGAAGTGGGATTCGTCGCCAGCACCTGACGCAACGCCTGACAGCCGTAGAACAGCCCCACCTCCGTGCGTCCCTCCAGCACGATGCCGCGTTTGCCGACCGTCATACGCCAACCTTCTGGCGACGCGATGTCCTTGTTCAGCCGCTCCGTCACCTGCGGCCGGCCTTCTATGTTCAGCACCGCCCCCTTCGCATCCAAACTGATGCGCTGGGGCATCGGAATGATGTCGTACTGCGCCCGTGTGGCTACAATTCCTATAGCCATCACGACCGTTAACAAAAGTCTTTTCATAAGCTCTTCATTATTTCATAGTGAATAGGGGCTATTTTTTCAATATTGCCGTCCATCCTCCACCACTGCTGAGATGGATGTTCAGACGGTCGGTGGCGATGACGGTCTGAAGGCGGTGCTGATAATCGGTAGCATCCTTCAGGGCATTGACACCATCGGCGAAGATGTCGGCATGATACTGGCCTGCGGACAGGAAACTGAGATTGAGGGTCAAGTCGCGTGGTGTCCAGTCGGTGAGAGCAGCTAGATACCACGTAGTGCCTTTACGACGGGCTATGACGGTATATTCGCCTAGTTTGCCGTCGAGGGCAATGGTCTCGTCGAAGGTGGTGGGCACTTGTGCGATAAAGTCGGTACACTCCTGATTCCGAATGTATTGCGTAGGACTGTCGGCCAGCATCTGCAGTGGAGCTTCGAAAGTGGTGTACATAGCCATCTGGTGGACACGTGTACCCTGACTCATGGGATGGTCGTTATTACCGAAGAAGCAGTCTTTCATGGCATTGGTCATAGCACCAGGCGTATAGTCCATGGGGCCAGCGAGCATGCGCAGATAGGGCGCTGTGACATCGTAGCGGGGTTGATTGTGCAACGGTCCGTCACCGGCACGGGGTTCCCACTTGGAATTCTCCAGACCTTTCACGCCTTCGAAGTTAAAGATGTTGGGATAGGCACGCTGGATGCCGAAAGGCTTCAGGCCGTGGTAGTCGAGATAGAGATGATGCTTGGCGGCACAGGCGGCTATCTCGTAAGCTGAGGCGATGACCTGCTGGTCGTCGCGGTCGAAGAAGTCGACCTTGAATCCCTTGATACCCATTGCAGCATAGTGTTTCATGACGGCATCCGTAACGGCAGTACCACCAGTAGGATTGTTGCCTATCAGATTTCGCCAACTGCTCCACAGGATGATGCCCACACCCTTTTGCTGGCCGTGGGCTATCAGCCGCGTGAGGTCGATATCTGGGCTGAGATGATCCATCAGCGACTCCTTGCCACTCCAACCCTCGTCGATGATGATGTATTCTATATGGTTACGGGCAGCAAAGTCTATATAATATAAATAGGTATCGGTGTTCATGCCTGACGGGAAACTGACGCCTGTGATGTTGGTATTGTTCCACCAGTCCCACGCCACCTTGCCGGGACGAATCCACGAGGTGTCACTGATGCGGCACTCGGGAGCCAGCCGTTGGGCCATGTCGCAGTTCAGGATGTCAGCATCCCGCTCAGTGATGACGATGGCGCGCCAGGGCAGCGATTGCTTGCCGTCCAAACGGGCGATATAGTCAGCACGCCTGGTAGGCACGAGATTCAGGCGGTCGAAGCCACCAACCTCCTGTTCCAACGGATAGGGCGCAAACTCACCCTTCAGCACATGTCCCTTACCTCTCACCTCTGACCTCTCACCTCTAAGAAACATGCCCGGATAGTTCTCTACGCCAGCATCCATCACAATGGCTTTCATACCATCAGGCAGACTGACAGCCAACGGGGTGATAGCCAGCGAGTCGGGAAACATCTGCGACAAGGACTGTTCGTCGTAATACGACTCAAAGCTGTAACAGTAGCGCTCGCCACCGCGATTGTCATTGACGTAAGGCACAAAAGTCTGATAGTCATCAGCAAAACGAAACTCTACCGTTTCGCTGTTTACCACCAGAGGCTTTGCATTGGAACTGATGAGGCGGTAGGCGGCACCGTCGTCGTAGGCACGCACCTCTATCTGCATCTTCTGGTTGCTGTACATCAGCAGTTGGCCATAGTTGTCGTCGACCTTCTCCTTTTTATAAAAGGATGTGGCGAAGCTGTTGGTAATCTGACGCTTGGCCACCTTGCCTATCTTGCCCATTCCCAACACTTTGCCACCCTGCTGCATCTGGATGTCAATGGCTGAAGGCAACAATATTACTGTGCCGTTATAACTGACCGACCAAGTTACCGTCTCATCGGTTTTGACGGTGACCGTCAACTTACCATTCGGGGAACTCACTTCATAGTTTGCTGCCTGCATCATCAGACATATGATGCTCATGACCGCCAGCAACGTGTTGCGAAAAAGATGATGATTCATTGTCTTTTGTAGATTTGTTTATCGTCAGCAAAAATACAAATAATTTGTGAGATAACAAACATTTTTCGGAAAAAATCCGCAACTCTGTACGTAAAAATGCTCAGATCAGGGACAAGTGCGACAAGGTGCGACAGGAATAATTATGAAAATCCACTTTTCATTTGTTAAATTCAAGGTTTATTAGTCTTTTATCCGTATCTTTGCAAAAATTGCCTTCCTCTATCGTATACTTATTAGAGCAATGAACAAAACGGTGCAAATAGACGGTGAGATTATCTCACGAGCCATGAGCGGCGATAAGACCGCGTTCAGATGGGTGGTACAGACCTGTCAGGGGATGCTGTTCTCGCTTGCACTGAAGATGCTGGTCGACGAAGAAGAGGCAAAAGATGTAGTGCAGGAGACTTTCATCCGTATATGGCAGGGCATGAGAAACTACGACCCACAACGTTCCTTCAAAACTTGGCTCTACACGATAGCCACACGCCTTTGTCTCGACCGATTGAAACGCAACAAGGTGTTGGTTCCTATGCCTGAGGACGAAAGAGTGCTGCACAACTTTGCAGCCGAAAGCAACAGTCCCGGGCGCCAGTTAGAGAACAGCGAATGGGTAGCCATTGTGAGGCTGTTGGCCGAAGGACTGAGCGAAAAGCAGCGACTGGTGTTCACCCTCTGCCAACTGGAAGGTCTCTCATCTGAAGAAGCAGAACATATAACCGGCATGGATGCCCGACAGATAAAGAGCAATCTCTATGTAGACAGTCTGCCAGACTTGCCCACCGAGCAGCCTAAGCCCGCACTACGTATCAGGCTTTACATCGTTTCGGCCATAGCCGCAGCCGCCAGTGTACTGCTGCTTATCTCCTTAGGCATCGTTTCCAATAATCAAAATGATGAAGGAAACAACCTTGTGGCACAAACAGACACCACGATTGTCAGTCCACAAACAGGGGCTAAGGAAATAGAGACTCGCCCGCAGGAAAAGAAAGGAAGCAAGGAGGTGGTTGACACGGTGAAAAGGGTGAAGGAGATTCTTCAAATGTCCAAACCGCCCAGGCACTACATGGCTAGACAGGAAACAAAGGCTGAAAGTCACGTAGAAACCGAAGTTATAGATGCAAGCGACTTTGCAGAAAGAGCCATGGCTGAGGAAAACCAACGCTTTGCAATGGAAATGATGGCAGCAATGAACGGCAGCCTACAAGCCGACTTCCAAGAGATGACAAAGGAAATCCGCCAACGCGGTGAACGCATGAACCAAAAGGTGGAGATGGCTATCAATGACAACGAATATTAATCAGCAACTAAAGAGGAACAAGATATGAAAAGAACAGTATTTGCACTTTGTGCCACCATCATCGCCCTCAGCACCACGGCTCAGGGCACGATACAGCAGCGCCTGAAAGGCAATCCGAAGATTGACAGTCTCGTGAGCGAAATGGAGGCGTTGGGAAGAAACGTTCGCGTTTCCTACTACTACGATGGTCGGCTCCATAAGACCATCCTGATGGGCTGTGGCTTGATGAAAGATTTCCAGCCTACGCCTCCGGCAGGCGACCCTAAACGGGACTCGCTGATGCACAAGCAGGACAGCGTGCGACAGATGGAGACTCTACGGTTGAAACGGGCGTATGACGCCATGCGCCGCACCTGTCAGCAGCTCACCGACGAGGCCAAGGAAAGCTACAGCTGGGAGTACCACCGTGGCGGGGTGGACAGCGTCCGCTATACCATCGCCTTGGGAGAATACGTTAACGGGGACACCTTGCAGACCTATCGGCGAAACAGGGATGTGTTTTATTATAACGCCCCCGAAATCATCACCTTCGACTACAACCCTGTACCAGGAAGTGACGTGAGTCCGTGGCGACAAAAGGGATACGCCACGTTCAGATATGAGTACACCCCTGACAGCGTGAGCAAAATGCCGAAAGAGCGTACACCGTTTGACAAGGATGCATACACACGGCTGCTTCAGTCCATCCTGAAACAAAAAGGCATCACCACCCGCCAGTTCTACGTCTATCACGACAGCACCTATGTCATTGAGAAGAAAGATTGGAACAACGAGGAGTTTGTCATCCGCTCGAACACGATTTCGCCCCGCCAGCTGAAGAGCGAGACGTGGGGAACCGTCTACACGCTGGGCTCCAGTGCACAGGCCGACTCGGTGCTGAGCCAGATCAAGCAGGCCACATGGGCTTTCCTGAACGAGCATCCCGGCATGGACTTCTCCTTCAATTCCAATTCCGGATACCATTCAAGGGCATTGGAAAACATGTTCCATACCTTCGACTCCAAGAGAGTGCCTTCTTCTTTCTACATCTATGTTCACCGTAGCCCGATACCCGGCAGCACGACAGACTCCGAACATCACATCGTCATCATCGAAAGCAAGGGCGACATGATGGTGCCCATGGAATGGCAAATTCTGAAGAGTTGGAAGAACGGAAAAATAGAATACGACAAGAAGGCCTCCAAGAACCTGACGCCCAAGCAGGCCCGGGACAACACCTCCGCCTCACGCTCCACCATAACACGGGGCTACGAGCCGATAGACTGACAGTGTAGAATAGGAAGTTTTTTATCTTATATTTAGTAAGTTTTTCTCTTACCCCATGGAATCACAGGGACTGTTCCTGTGATTCCCTTTTGATATGTCAAAAGACTAAAAAGTGATGCTAAATGATTAAAATTTACGCCAAAATGATTGTAGAATGAAATAAAATGCTTATATTTGCAGCGTTAAAACATTAAAGATTATGGCACAGGTATCCATGACAGTGAGGATGGACTCACAACTAAAACAGAATTTCGATGCGCTCTGCTCGCGTATGGGTATGAGTGCGAACGCCGCAATGAACATTTTTGCCAATGCGGTGGTTAGAACGCGTAGCATTCCATTCAAGATTGACCTCAACGAACCAAAGGTCGAGAATCCTGCACTAAAAAGATTCTTAGAATTTCGCGAGAGTGTAGTTGCCGATGATTCCCGTCCGGAAATGACTTTAGATGAAATCAACGAAGAAATAAGGTTGGCCCGTGAAGAAAGGGCAGCAAGAGAAAAGGCTGGCGTATGATATATGCTGTAATCGACACAAACGTATTGGTGTCGGCGTTTATCACCAAGAATCAGGATTCTTCAACCGCAAAGGTATGGAGTGCTATGTTGAATTTCGACATTATACCGATGTATAGTGAAGAAATCATTGAGGAATATCATTTTTTGTGGTAGGGAATTTATAGAAGGCTTCGTTGTCGAAAAAAAGGTTTAGTTTGGATTATGGATATATAATATGGGTATAAACTAAACCAAAGGGTTGCGCTATCAAACTGAATAATTGGCTTCTCTTTTCTTTTGGACGGCAATCATATCTCATATTTAGAGTTATATGCGTGTATTTTGCTTCCAAATTCGATAAAAATGCGTATTTTGAGATAAAATTCTACAAAACGTAGAGTGATTTTAGACGAAAACAGTACAAAGCTAATATTTTTTTTTATTATATTTGCACCAAAATTAGACTTGTGCTCTTCAGAACAGATTCTTCAAAATGAACTTTCCAGACTTAGTTCAAACAGGACTCAAAGATAAAATATTTAATTACTAATAACTATATGAAGATGAGAAGACTACTATTTTTAGTAACAACCATGCTCTTGATGGTGCAGGGTGCAAGTGCCGAGTACTGACGAATATAGCGACACGTTTTTCAAGTTGACTGCCGATATCACTGTGACCACGATGAGAACCAAAACCTTCTCGGGCACGTTCGACGGAGGCGGAAACACGCTGACCTTCAATTACACCGCGACAGGCGATAATGCTGCGCCATTTGCATACATTACCGGTGCAACTATCAAGAATCTCAGGGTGGCAGGTACCATAAATACCGGATATAAGTTTGCCGCCGGTATTGCTGCCCAAACCGATGGTACCACCAATATTACAAACTGCCAAGTCAGTGTAACGATTAACTCCACCAACGACACAGGCAAAGACAGAGATGGCACGCACGGCGGATTGGTAGCCTATCAGGGGAGTGGCACCCTCACCATCAATAATTGCTTGTTCGATGGCGAGTTGTTGGGAGCAAGCACCTCCGGTTGCGGTGGATTTGTGGGCTGGGTTGCAAATAGTTCAAGCTACCACACTTACATCTCCAATTCGCTCTTTGCACCGGCAAATATTACTGTTAAAGCCCCCACTTTCTGCCGTCATAATAGTAGTACACTCCATCTTGAAGCTAGTACCTGCTACTACATTACCCCCAATTGGACTGCCTCTACTGTTCAGGGCACCAATGCCAACAGCATGACTGCGGAAGCTTTAGTGGCAGCGTTGAACAACGGCGACAAGAACTGGTGTGTTCATCGCGGCAATGCCATTCCTGTCATGGTGAATCTGGTGATTAACAATAAGACCGAATGGGATAATTTCTCATCACATGCCGGAAACTACGAAAATAAGTATGTGCAACTGAATGCCGATATAAGCAACATTACCGCGATGACAAGCGGCACATTCCAAGGAATCTTTGATGGTAACGGACATACGCTGACTGTCAACCTTTCAGGCGGAGGAAATGTGGCTCCTTTCAAATATCTCGATGGAGGTACTATTATGAATTTGACAGTAGCAGGAACAGTGACATCTACCACTAATTATTGCAGCGGACTGGTGGCCAGAGCGACTGGCGGTGTTTGTCTGATTGATAATTGTGTCGTCAATACCAATAACACCGGATTCGGTTTTGTCGGAGGTGTTTTGGCCTACTGCGATGGTGCTACTTCGCTGACCATCTCCAATTGTATCTATGGCGGCACCATAGCGATTCAGCCAAATGGTTATGATAATTATTCCGGTGGAATATTCGGATGGTACAATAGGACCGACTTGAATCTCACCATGTATAACTGCCTGTTCAAGGGAAACTATACTGGAAATGGCCAGTTCCATCCGATAGGCGTTAAAAAATGAGCCGGAGCATTTTCCTCGCTCTCATGTACGAACTGCTACTATACGAAGAATCCAACGACTCCGGATGGCCCCAATAGATTTTTCACAGACGGCACAAAGGTTTGCGAATTGAGCTTGGGTGATAATATCATTGCGACGGGCAGCTCGTGTACTTTCGATGGCAAAACTTACCACTTGGGTACTGTTTCGCTGTCCTATACCCCCTCTAAGTCCACGCTTTTTTATATGATAGATGGTAACGAAATTAGTGGAAATAGCTTTACGATCAGTAAAGATGATCAAGCCTTTGATGCAGGTGCAGTAACCATAACGGCAGGCGACACCTCAATTACATATCACTATGGGGGAACTAATAACACCATCTTGTATATTGACGTAAATAACGGAAATAGTAACATGGTTACCCATCCTTGGACGTCAGAAGCCAACTATTCGTCCATTACGAGCGTCGTCATTGGGGATGGTGTCACGAGTATTTGCGGCAATGCATTCAAGCAATGCCCGAATCTGACTTCCG
>ONMN01000010.1 GCA_900318885.1 uncultured Prevotellaceae bacterium
TCGGGCTTTCCAAATCTTGTCTTTCGCGGCGTTGATTTCCTGGAATTTCTTTTCCGCTGCCTTGCGAATATCTTCGCCCAGGGCAGCAACCTTGTCTGGGTGATGTTCCAAAGCCAATTTACGATAGGCCTTACGCACCTCGTCATCCATAGCATTGGGCGAAACACCCAACACCTTATAGGCAGACTCCAAATCATCCTTGCCTAAACCCAGCATCGAATCGACCTCATCGACAGACATCTGCATCCACTGGGCACACTCCTTCAAGGCAGTCACCTCAACAGGATCCACGCGTCCGTCAGCCTGGGCTATCAATACCAGGAAGTTCAGCAACTGCAAACGATGGGAATAGTCCATGTTTCCAGCAATCTGCTGACAACACTGCATCACCGTATTACGGAACGACGAGGCCCCTACCCGCTTCTGTTCGTCGAATAGTTTGCGAAGAATTTCGTCACCCTGAGAACGAGCCACATCACCGAAGTTCTGGCGTAGCACGTTACGTACCAGTTCCATCTCGGAGTGCATCACCTTGCCGTCGGCCTTGATGATATAGGAGGCCAGTACCAACATGGAGAACAGGAAACTATTGCGCTGTCCCTGATTGGTGCGTTGCCGCGTAAAGGTCTGCGATTCAAAACCACTCTGTCCATCGAAGGTTCCCTGTGTCCCTGGAGTATTCACTGCATCAAGCATCTTGTCGAACACACCGCCCAACACAATACCTGCCAAAGCCCCCAAAGGTCCAGCACTCATAAAACCAAGGAATCCTCCTATCCACCTACCTAAGCCCATAACGTCTTACTTCTTACTTCAGACATCTTACATCATTTAATACTCGTGCCACCAGACAGACTGGTTCTGTTCCTCGCGCTCCAAATCGTCGATGAGACACTCTGCCAACTTCAGCACAACCTCCTGAGGCACCAGGAAACGCTGGTCTTTACTGCGAGGATTGATACAAGGCAGGAAATGGGGCATCTCATGCTTATAGACTTCTTTCATATGCAGACTATGAGCACCTTCCCCTGCACACGAATAGGTGATGTTAGCCAGACGGTCACACAACTTGACAAACGGGGCATAAGGTGTCTCGCGAATGCCCTGATAATATTTCTCACCAGCACGCTCGGCACGTGAACGCCCCTTATCGTTGGTCAGGGCATAGACAATCTCCGTAGCCATCAACGCCTGCTCTTCTGTCAACATAGAGCCTGCCACCTTCTTCACATCGTTATAGGTCATTCGGGCGTCCTCCATGCTGTCGTGATAGTAGCCGCCAAAGAATAGCGGCAACACATCATCTTCTCTGACACACACCAAATGGCCATAGTCACGAATGCCCTGTACCACCATATCCAGATGGTAGCCATAGGGCAAATCGTCGCCATAGGTCTGGTTCACACTCTTGTGCAAATCGTATGCACTTTGGCGAATCTTCTCAATCTCGTCGGCATACTTTTCCATGTATGCCTCATAGTCTTTTCGTTCCATGTTTGCAAAGGTAGTAAAAATCGAGCGAAATACAAAGAAAAAATCAATTTTTCTTTTATTTCCGAGATGCATTCTACCTTTACCGAGGGTAAAAGATACGAAGAATATTTGAAATAGTGAACTTTTTTTCAGATATTCTTCGTATCTTTCGATAAAAACCGCGATTATTGCTTGATTTCGATGTCGCGCTTGACGTTGTTTCGGATTTTCGTAAGGTAACCCTTCATACCTTCGGCATCCTTGTTGTCGATGATTTCCAGGAGCTCTTTCAGCTCCGTACGGATCTGCGCCACCTGATCGTGGGTATAGGGGTTGAACAGAATTTCCTGCAACAGATAATCGTCCTCGTTGAGCACGCCTTTAGCAATGCGCATGTGACGCTTGAAAGTGGTACCTGGGGCATCCTGATGTTTCATAACTGCGGCAAAGACGAAGGTACTCACGAACGGAATGGACAGCGAGTAAGCCACCGTCTTATCGTGCTCCTCAAAGGTGTACTCGTAAATGTTCAACCCCAGCTTCTGATAGAGGTCCTTGAAGAAGATACGCCCCATATAGTCACCCTCGCTGATGATGATGGCGTTCTCTTCGGAAAGCTGTTGCAGATTGGCAAACGTAGGTCCGAACATCGGGTGGGTACTAACGTAGCGCATCCCAGTAGATTCGTAAAATTCCTTCATATCCGTCTTGACAGAAGCGATATCACTGATGATACACTCCTTGGGCAGATAGGGAATAACCTCCTTGAAGACAGGAATGGTATATTTCAGCGTCACCGCATTGATGAGCAGTTCGGGCTTAAACTCCTGTATCTCCTCGAAGGTGGTGAAACGCTGACAGTTGTAGGTGAAACGCATGCGCTTGGCATCGCGCTCAAAGACGGCTACTTCATGTTCGAAACTCAGCAGGTCGATGAAGAAACTTCCCATCTTGCCTGCACCCATGACTAAGATCTTCATAAAACTGTTTTATGTATCACTTATTGACTATTTCAATCTGTTGACGAACACTCTCTTCGTGGATGCTCTCGAAGACTTTGGCGACAAACTCAGCAGCCATACCGGTGAGTGTACCCTGCACGCCACGCTTCTCCAGTATTTCGTTGTAGCGCGAAGCCTGCAGAACGGTCATATTGTGCTCCTTCTTGTATTCACCAATCTGACGACAAACCTGCATACGCTTGGCCAGGAGGTCCATCAACTGGTTGTCGAGGTCGTCAATCTGTTTACGCAACTGCTGGATGCCTTCTGTGGTGACGTGCTCATCACGGATAATCAGCAACGAGAGGATGTAGTCGAGCACATCAGGCGTTACCTGCTGCTTGGCATCACTCCAAGCCTTGTCAGGATCGCAATGGCTCTCAACAATGAGGCCATCGAAGCCCAAGTCCATAGCCTGCTGACACAGGGGAGCAATCAGTTCACGACGTCCACCGATATGCGAGGGATCGCTGATGATGGGCAACTCAGGGATACGACGATGTAACTCAATGGGAATCTGCCACATAGGCGCATTGCGGTAGATTTTCTGCTCGTAAGAAGAAAAACCACGATGGATGGCTCCCAGACGTTTGACACCGGCCTGATTCAGACGCTGCAAAGCACCAATCCAAAGTTCCAAATCGGGATTGACGGGATTCTTCACGAATACGGGTTTATCCACACCCTTCAGTGCATCAGCCAAAGCCTGCATAGCAAAGGGGTTAGCGGTGGTGCGGGCACCAATCCACAGGATATCCAAATCGTACTTCAGAGCTAACTCTACATGCTCCGGAGTTGCCACCTCAGTAGCTATCAGCATGTGGGTTTCGTCCTTCACCTGCTTCATCCAAGGCAGGGCCTTTTCTCCGTTACCCTCGAAACCGCCTGGTTTGGTACGAGGTTTCCATACACCTGCTCGGAAGTTATGACAGCCCTTCAAAGCCAGTTGGCGGGCCGTTTCCATCACCTGCTCCTCAGTCTCAGCACTACAGGGACCTGCAATGACGAAGGGGCGTTCGTTGTCACTCGGAAGATTCAGTTTCTCTAATTCCAGTTCCATAATTATATCGTTTTTTTAATGCGTTCTAATGCTTGCTGTATTTTATCTTCCTTGGCGCACAGGGAGATGCGGATATAACGCTCTCCGTTGCTTCCAAAGATAAAGCCTGGGGTAATGAAGACGCGAGCTTCATGGAGTACACGCTCTGTCAGGTCTTCTACGTTCTGAATGCTATCGGGAATTTTTCCCCAGAGGAACATACCCACCTGATTCTTGTCGTATGTACAGCCTAAGACATCCATAATCTTCTCAGCCCACTGACGACGACGGGCGTAGGTCTCGATATTGAACTCACGATGCCAGGCCTCGTCGTTCTTATATGCCTCAGCAGCAGCAAGTTGGATACCGCGGAAGGTACCGCTCTCAATGTTCGACTGCACCTTTAGAATCCACTGGATAAACTGTGCATTCGAAGCACAGAGACCCACACGCCAACCAGGCATATTGTGCGACTTCGACATAGAATTGAACTCAATGCAGCAGTCCTTGGCACCAGGAACCTGAAGGATGCTCAGATGCTCCTCGCTGAGGATGAACGAATAAGGATTATCGTTGACCACAACGATGTTGTTCGTGCGGGCAAACCGCACGACGCGTTCGTAGGTCTCACGCTGAGCACGACCACCAGTCGGCATATTGGGGTAATTCGTCCACATCAGTTTTACTCGCGAAAGGTCCATCTTCTCCAGTTCATCAAAGTCGGGCTGCCAGCCATTGTCCTCACGCAAATCGTAGTTGACAATCTTGGCACCTAATATCTTTGATAAAGAGGTGTACGTGGGATAGCCAGGATTAGGCACCAACACCTCGTCACCCGGATTGACAAAGGCCAGTGTGACGTGAAGGATACCCTCCTTCGAACCAATCAAAGGCAGCACCTCGCTTTTGGCGTCGAGGTCGACATTATACCAACGCTTGTAGAAACCTGCCATTGCCTCGCGCAACTCGGGTGTACCCTGTGTAGGCTGATAGCCGTGGGCATTAGGCTGACGAGCAACCTCACACAGCTTATTGATGGTTTGCTCCGATGGGGGCATATCGGGACTACCGATAGCAAGACTGATAATGTCCTTACCCTCGGCATTCATCTGTGCCACTTCCTTCAGTTTGCGACTGAAGTAGTACTCCTGTACTAAACTTAATCTATCTGCGGGTTGTATCATATTCGTAATAATCGTTTAATTCGTGGGTTCAATTTGTTTGTTTCCCGTCTTTATATTCTCCTAAAATCTTAAAGTCCTTGGTTAACGGGATAATTGCGTCAATACTTTGACGGTAACGCGTCAGGTCATCGTACATCACATCGACATAGAACAGGTATTCCCATTCGCGTCCGATGATGGGCAACGACTGAATCTTCGTCAGGTTCATCTTATAAAAAGATAGAATCGCGAGCACGTGCGAGAGGCTACCCTCCTCATGAGGCAGTGAAAAGACGATGCTGGCCTTGTTGGCCTCCGTCAGCGGACGCAACAAATCGGCCTTGTTGGGATTACTCACCACGAGGAAACGCGTAAAATTGTGTTTGTTGTCCTCAATATGGTCATCCAACACTTTCAGTCCATAGAGCCGTGCAGCCTCAGCGTGACAAATAGCTGCCCAACCCTTGTGCTGACCTTCAGCAATCATCTTGGCAGAACCAGCAGTATCCTCAGCCTCCACATTCTTCAACTGCGGATGCTGGGCCAGAAAGCGACGACACTGCATGAGGGCAACGGGATGGGAATGCACCTCGGTAATGGTATCCCAGTCGTCCTCAGGCAGACAACAGATACAGTGGGTGATGTGCAGCTTATGCTCACCAACAATCGTTGTACCTGAGTCGCGCAGCAATTCGTAGTTATGCAACAGCGAGCCCGCAATGGTATTCTCGATAGCCAGCATACCAATGGCCGTAGGATCCTGCTTCATCTGAGAGAAAACCTGTTCGAAGGTACTGCAGCATATCAACTGTATCTGCTCTCCCTCGTAATAGAGGTGAGCTGCTATATCGTGGAACGACCCTTCCAGTCCTTGTATTGCAATCCGTTTCATCTTAACTCTAATCTTTTGTCTCTTAACTAAACAACCCCACTTTCACTGGTGTGAAGCGGGGTTGTAATTTTTCTTATTTCCTTTATTAAATCTTATACGCAACGACCCGCTTCACAATTGCTTGCAAAGTAAAAATAATAGCCGTAGAAATACTGATTCAACTTATTCATTGTCTCGTTTTTTTGTTTATCGCCTGCAAAAGTATAACTTTTTCGCGAATCTACCAAACATTTTGAAAGAAAAATTGCAATTGTGGCAATAATTTGTCACTTTATTCATCCATTTGGAACAACGGATCCTCAGGCATCACCATGATGGGCTTCTGCTCGTAGTCCTTCAGGAGCTTTTCAGAGACGTACTGTTTGTCAACCACCAGGCGGAACATGTATTCGCGGAACCAACTGGCCGTCATAATCAGACATCCCTGCTGTCCCCACGAGGCGCCCCACGAGTTCTCGACCTTCCATTTCAGGGGCTGGCCCTGCATGTCGAGGTCGACAGCTGTCAGCGTCATAGCGTGGGTAGAACCGCTGTCAAAGGTGGAGATACGCTCAGCCTTCGTCATATTAAAAGAGGTATTGAACAACGAAGCATAGTCGAAGTTCTCCAAATCGCAGTAGCCGCGCTTACGATCGAGTTGTTTACCCACGTCATAGCTGCTGTAGAGTTTACGGCCATCTTTCAACGAGGCAATGGCCAGCGTCTCAATATCCTCCATCGGCAGATTCAGGTACTTCCAGTTATGGCCATCATACACATGGCGGTCGTATTCCACCTCGTAGGTCTTGTAGTATTCGCGACGAGGGTCGTTCATGACCATGATGAAGGTACCGTTGAGCGGACCACCTACAATTTCCTGATAGAACTCCTTCGGAGTATATTTCTTCTGAGCAGTGATGGCCTTGCCATTCTTGTCTTTGAAAGCGAAGGTAAACTCCTTGACAGGCTCGCCCAGCGTGATAACCAACATGTGGTACACCTCGGAAAGCATCTCGGTTTTGCGCTGGTTAATGGCATTGGGCTTCTTGCCCTCAGCCACCATCTTGCGCAATTCCAGTCCCATCTCGCGCAACTTCGATTTGATGATAGACGCCATCTTTGACGTATTCTCTGCCGAATAGGTCTCCGGCTGGATGTCGGCAGGTACCAAGCCATATTTCTCTGCCAAATCGGCAACACCGCAGAAGGTGCCGCCATCGCTGATGGGATAGTGGAAGAAGAACTGGACGCGCTGGTCGTCAATGGGTTTCTTGCCTGTGTCAATGACACCTTGCAACATCAAGTTGGCTTTCTCCAACTGGTCCCAAAAGAACAAATAGTCCTGCGACAACTCAACACTCAACGAGTCGGTGCGCTTTGCGAAATTGGAACGAAGCACATTTAAGCCACTAAACATCCAGCAACGGCCCGAAGATTTCTGGTCGGTGATAGACTGTTTCTTCGTTTCCACACTGAAATAGGTATCCAACGCACCAGCATTGGCCTGGTTCTTGGCCAACAAGTCTATCGCATTGGCTGCCAGTGCATTACGCAAGGCTCGATCCGAGGCAGTAGGCGCATTCTGTTTTTCTATCTGTTGCAACATTTGGGCGGAGATGCCCCCATCCTTCGTCTGGGCACTGGCAGAAAGACATGCAGTCAGTGCAACAGCAAATATCAGTTGTTTTCTCATTACTTCTTCTTCGTTGTTGTTTTCTTTGTAGTCGTCTTCTTAGTGGTCGTCGTTTTCTTAGCAGTAGTCGTATTAGTGGTCGTCTTCGGAGGAGTGTAATACCTCAGGGCCTCAGGCATCCACTCCTGAATCTGCTTGATACGGGTGGCATCCGACGGGTGGTCACTATAGAGGTCGTTTTGCTGGCTGTTGCCATTCTGTGCGGCCATACGCTGCCAGAAAGATACAGCTACCTGAGGATCGTAACCTGCCATAGCGGCAAAAATCAGACCCAGATGGTCGGCTTCGCTCTCGTGACTGCGCGAATATTTCAGGTTCTTGAAATTGAACTGCTGTGACAATGCCCACTGACCGATAGACTGGGCGGTAGCACCCACGCCAACGGCTCCGGCAATGGCTGTACCAATCTGAAGACCGTACTGCTGCTTCATCTGCGTACTCATCTGTTCAGCAGAATGACGAGCGACAGCATGGGCAATCTCATGTCCTAAAACGATGGCCAGTGAGGCCTCGTTCTGGGTGACAGGCAACAGACCTTCATAAACGCAGATCAGTCCTCCAGGCATACACCAGGCATTGACCTGATTGTTCTGAACCAGATTGAACTGCCAATTATAGTACTGCAGGTCTTCCGACATACCAGCCGACCTCAGATAGTTGGTAACGGCCGTAGCCAACTTCTCACCTACCCTTTTCACCATGGCTGTATTCGTAGCGTTGGTTGACAGTTTGGCAGTCTTCATAAACTCCTGATACTGCTGCGTGGAGAGGCTCAATACCTCACCGTCACTTACCATCAGACTCTGCTGTCTGCCCGTAATGGGCACAGTCTTAGTGGTTCCGCAGCCCACCAATACGGAGACCACCACTGACATCAATAAAAATTTTATCTGCTTCATAATACCTATTTATTATATTCTCTGATATCTTTTCAACATTTCCAACTTCTGATGGCCGTCGAGCATTTCCTGAAGGATGAAACGACCTTCATGACCTGAGGGCTTGCATAACATCTGCGAGCGTTCCATGCCCATGACTTCCTGCAGGACCCACATCATTCCCCGTGCAAAGCGACGAACGCCAAAGCTCCTCAGCAGCACATAAGGGAAACCACTGGTCTTGAGCGTCTCATAATGGCGCTCCGTCTTGAGCAACAGAAAATAATAATCAATGACGACACGCATATTCAGACGCTGCGCCAGGAAGAGGCGATAGACGTCTTCTATCGTCATAGGCCTGTTCAAAACATAATAATCGTCTGAAGACTGGCGCAGGTTACGCAACTCCTCGTCGTAATAACGGGCTACATAGGACGGAGCCTTAGCCTGTTCGTTCTGCTCTTTCATCTCCTCAGCCTCAGCCATCCAGTCGATACTCACATCCTGAGGAGCACGCAGACCGAATTCAAACAGTCGTTCAACACCCCTCACAGCTTGACGCTGTGCCAGTTCGTGTAACGCCTGCCACTCCTCGGGTTCAGGACCACGCTCCAGACATTCACGCCGGCCGGTGGCCACCTGTATCAGTTCAAAAAATAATTGTTTCATACTTTAGGTCTTTTTCTTTATTGGGCAAAAGCGCCAACTCACAAAGAGCCGGCGCTTATACATTATCAATAATCAGCTCAGCCCTAACAATGGCTTCAGATCGTCTTCCTTATATAATATATAAGCTGTAACGCCCAAGAAGGCGAGGAACACAAAGATGAGACACATCTGAGCACGCTTGGGGCCGGCCTTCAACACTGGCACGGTAGCACTCTGCAGAGTGGTAAAGGCAGGGGTTTCCTGCTGCACCTTCGCCTCGGCAGCCAACAACTGAGCAGCTACCTGCTGGTAAGCATTATACTGCAACTGCATCTCGTTTTCCAAATCGGTCTGTTTCTGACGGACACTCTCCAAGATGATATCCTGGTTGGCATCAGCAAACTCGGCATAGCGACGACGGGCCTTCTCGTAACGTGCCTTAGCCTCTGTGAAAATCTTCTGATTATACTCCAAGTCAACACGAGCCTTTGAGGTACGATAGTCAGTAATGAAATTCTGAAGACGGGTCTTTACCGTGTCTGCCATTGTTGCACAGATGACAGGATCCTGATCGGTTACATTGATCGTAATGACCATCGTCTTCTTATCAACATCACACACGACATTCTTATTGAGGGCTTTGACTATTTTAGTCTGTTCCTTGGTCAGACGGAAGGGATCAACCTTTGCATCACCAGTCTTTTTCTTGGATCCAAACAAGCTGAAAAGTCCTTTCATGGCCGATGACCACCAAGGCACTTTTTGCTCGTTCATCAGATAGTCGTAATAGGTGAATACCTTATTATCCTCCTCGCGCTTTACCTTGACAGGGAAAAGTGAGGTCTTGAAGTCTACTGAGTTCATCAGGTCAGGATATAACGTGGGGAACAATGCCTCAGTACCTGCACCGCTAGAACCCAGATTGACACCAAAACTGCTGGCCAACGAAGCCAGCGAACCAGCACTGGCTTTTGAACCCGACATTTCCGGAGACAGTTTCACCGTACAATTGTAGAAGTTGGGCAAGCTCAGCGCATAGATAGCAGCCAGCACAAAGGCTATCGGAAGCACGATAAAATAGAGACGCTTGTGCCTTAGGATATCCTTATATATTTTGCCATAATCAATGGAGGATTCTTCCTCGACTATTGGATTCATTGTTTTATTTTGTTCTTCGTTCATATGTTTACAATCAATTAAAGTCGGGAAATTGCAAGGACAAGGGCAGCAATACCAGTCAAACTAGAAGCCACGCTGGCAACAGCTGCCCAATTAAAGGGTTCCTTACGCTTCTTGGAAGGGATGACAATCTCACAGCCAGGCTCGGGCTTAGCACCCTTAGAAACGACAGCGACCGTACCATTCTGATAGACAATGAATGCTTTCGACTTCTTGGCACGATTGCCGAAGCCACCAGCCTGATTGACATAATATTTATAATCCTTGCCTGACGTATAAGACACTGTATTGGGGTAGAACACGTCACCAGAAACCTTCACCGTCCCCATGTACTCTGGCACAAAAATGGAATCATTCTCACGCAAGAAAATATCCTTATCACCACCAGGGTTCTTCAAGGCCTCGTCGAGCTGAATACCAACAATATAAGTATTACCATCAGAAATCTTTTTCCAGTCAATAGAATCACCACGATCGGTCAAGACGTTCCGAATAGCCTTTTGAACCTCCTCACTACGCACGCGCTCCTCATCGTTCATCTGACGAACCAAACGAGCACCACGGATATAGGCATCTTCTGTTATACCACCAGCCATCTTGATAGCATCAGAGAGACGCATGTTTTTGCTGGGAAGGGTAAAGGAACCTTCATAATTGACCTCACCAATAATGGTGATATTACGAGCCTTACTATAGGCTGGGCTACGACGTACATGTACTACATCATAGGGTTCCAACCGAAAACCTGCACCACCATCCATCACCAAACCATCTTTCAGGGAGAAGGTGAAGGTCTTGGCTATCTCACGGACCTTAGAGGTTGCTTGAGCATCCATAATGCGACGTGAAACATCAACTTTAGCTAACGATGCCTGATCGGTCAATCCCCCTGCCATGATAATGAGATCCTCGATAGTAGTATTCTCTGCATACTCAAAGATTCCTGGAGACATCACCTCACCTGTAATTTCTAAAGTGCGCTCAGCCATACGATCCGACTGGGTTGCAACAAACAGCACATCCTCGTTTCTCAGGGGAACATCTGCTTCTGTACCATCCATAATACCGGCAATATCAACAGATTGTGTTTCTAAAGTACGATCCTCTTTCATACGATACAAGACGCCACGAGCTGTGAAAGCATCCTCGGTGAGACCACCAGCATTCTCGATCAACGAGCGGACAGTGGTAATCTGTTTACCTAGCTCAAACTGACCTGGACGGAACACCGCACCTCTCACCTCAACCATGTTTTCATAACGCTCTATCATGCCATCGACGGTAATATTATCTCCATCTGTCAATTTGAAGCTACTCATGTCAAACTCCTCCACCGTATGAACACTATAGCGCTCACCCGACTTACGCACCAAACGAACAGCCTTCTTATAGGCATCACCGGTAAAGCCTCCAGCATACTTGATAACCTGGGCTACCGATTCCGTTGGGCGCATCTCATAGAACATGGGGCGTTTCACGTTACCCTGAATGCCCACCAGACACTCGTAAGGTCCGACAACAATGACGTCGTTCTCATGCAGACGGATATTGCCTGCCAGACGACCGTTGAGAATGTATTCATAAACGTCAACCACAGTAATGAGTTTGCCGCCACGATAGACCTTGATGTCACGCAGTGTTCCCAAATCGTTAATACCACCAGCCATGTAGAGGGCATGGAATACTGTAGCAAAGGCACTAAGTGTATAGGTACCAGGAACCTTCACCTCACCCATCACGTTAACCATGATAGAACGAGTCTGACCAACTGTAAGTTTCAAACTGCTGCTGGCATAACGGGAACCCAACGTGCTGCGAATCTTACTCTGCGCACTGGCAACGGAAAGACCTGCCACATGAATAGGTCCAAAACCTGGTACAATAATCTCACCATCGGGCGACACCGTCAACTGCTCGCTTTTCTGTGAAGCGCCATAGATATCAACGATGACCTCATCGCCAGGACCCAGCACGTAGTTCTGAGGGGTAGCAATATTCATGTTGGGTTCGAAAGAAAGGAGCTTGGTATTAAAGATGTCACGTCCAAAGACCTTCAGTGAGTCTGGACCAGCCTTACCTTCATCGCGGTCATTAATATCCTGCTGAATCTCAGCATATTGAACATCAGCTTCCTGATAAAGGCCAGCATCCCCACTTTCCTGGCGGCCAACGCTGGTCTGCTGGGTATTCTTGCCAGTGCCATTGGTGCGCATACGGGATTCAACATTACTTACTGCAGCATCTGCCTGGCTTGAAACGCCACGCTGTTTGAGTTGCTTGTCATACTGCTGGCGCAAACGACGAATTTGCTCTATCTTCACTCCCTTTTGCATCAGCTTGGTGACAATCTGTGCTTGAGAGGTGCCTGCTTGCACTTCCTGCTGAATAAAATTCATTACCTGCTGGTCACTCATTTGTGCTAAGGACACAAAAGTAGAAGCCAGAAAAAAGGCTGAAAATAAAAGAAATTTCTTCATAAATAGCTATTTTATCTTACCTTATTTTATTTTTATGGGTACAAAGGTACGACAAATTGACGAGATACACAAACTTTTTCTTCTTTTTTTATAAAAAAGAGCCATCGCCCGACTTGGGACGATGGCCAAACAATTCTTTTACTTAAAACTATCAAAATTATTTCAAACCACGATTGTGGAGCGTGACATTGAGCAGCATCACATACTTACGATACTGATCCTTGTTCAGGATGTAGTCCATCCAAGCCAAGTCCTTCTTGATGGCCTTTTCTACCATCAGCTGACGCTCCTCGTCATTCATCTGTGCAGCAAACAGCAACTCCGATGTGAAGGTCTTGTGAATCTCCATGAAGCCCTCAACCTGATCTTTAGAAAGATTCAAGGCCTGGCAAAGCTTCGTCACATTGACAGTTTTCATGTTGTATGCCTCAGCCTTGTTGAGGTTGGCTGCTGTCTCATTCTCTGCAAATGTCATAGTCATGCTCATCAGAGCGACCATTGTCAAAACAATCTTTTTCATTTTCGTTACCCTTTCTTAAATTTAATTAATACTAAAGTTATCCTGTTTAATCAACAGCTCTCTCGCTGATTGACGGTGCAAAGATACGGCGATTTTTTCTATCCGACAAGTATTTTTGTAGAATTGTGTGCGCAAACAACCCTTTTCTTGACGGACGTCAACATATCACCAAAAACGTTGACAAAGGTCAATTCTGCGTGTTTTTCACTCGTTTTTTTGGTAGTTTACGGGCTTTTTATTACTTTTGCATGCGAAATAAGAAAATCGTAAAGAAAATATGGAGAAAAAGAATCAATACATGGAAGTGGCCTACCAGCTGTTTGTTGACGGAGAGAATGGCCAGGAGATGACGGAAGAGGCCACCAAGGAACGTCCCTTCCAGTTTATTACAGGTTTTGGAGTAGCCCTCGACGCCTTCGAACAGCAGGTTGCAGGTTTGCAGAAAGGTGATAGTTTCGACTTCACCATTACCCACGATCAGGCTTATGGCGACTACAGGGACGATCTGGTACTCGATTTGGAACGCGAGGTGTTCAGCATTAATGGTCATTTCGACCACGAACATATCTACGAGGATGCTATCGTTCCGCTTCAGAACGAGGAAGGAAACCGTTTCTACGGCCGTATTGTCGAGGTGGGTGAAGAAAAGGTGAAGGTAGACCTGAACCATCCGCTGGCAGGCGAGGATCTGACCTTCAAGGGTACAATTGTCGAGAATCGTGAGGCCACAGCAAAAGAGATTGAACATCTTGTAGCTCACATGGCTGGTGGCTGTGGTTGCAGCTGTGACGACTGCAACGGTGGTTGCGATCACGAACATCACAAGCACCACGATGGCTGCGGATGCGGTCATTGCCATTAAGAAGTGATAGGTAAGAAGAAAGAGGTAAGAGATTATGAATACCTTCGGACAAATATTCAGACTGACGACCTTTGGCGAGAGTCATGGTGAAGCCATTGGGGGTGTTGTTGACGGGATGCCAGCAGGGATTCCCATCGATGTTGACTTCATCCAGCAGGAACTGGCGCGTCGCCGCCCTGGACAGAGCCATATCACCACCAGCCGTCAGGAACAGGACCAGGTGGAACTGCTCAGCGGTGTGTTTGAAGGTAAGTCGACAGGATGTCCTATTGGCTTCATTGTCAGGAACACCAATCAGCATTCTGACGATTACGACAACATGCGCGACCTCTACCGTCCCTCGCATGCTGACTATACTTACTCTATTAAATATGGTACGCGCGATCATCGTGGCGGAGGACGTTCGTCAGCGCGCATCACCATCAGCCGCTGTGTGGCTGGGGCATTGGCAAAACTGGCTCTACGCCAATTGGGCATACGCATTTATGCCTACACCTCACAGGTGGGAAACATCGCTCTCGAGGGCAATTACACGCAATACGACCTCAATCAGATTGAAAGTAACATCGTACGCTGTCCGGATGCCACAAAGGCCGAACAGATGATTCGTCTCATTGAGGAAGTAAAGGCTGACGGCGACACCATCGGTGGCGTCATTACAGGTGTCATTCAGGGCTGTCCTCCCGGATTGGGTTCACCAGAGTTTGGTAAGCTCCACGCCCAATTGGGCGCTGCTATGCTCAGCATCAATGCCGTCAAAGGTTTCGAATATGGCGAGGGATTTGCTGGTGTCACTCAGCGCGGTTCCGAACAAAACGACATATTCACAATGGGTCATGATTCCGTCGTGACCACCAAGACCAATCATAGCGGAGGCATCCAGGGAGGTATCTCAAATGGTCAGGACATCTATTTTCGCGTTGCTTTCAAACCTGTCGCCACCCTACTTCGTGAACAATCGACGGTCGACATCAATGGCAACGAGACCATTTTGAAGGCTCGCGGACGCCATGACCCTTGCGTGCTTCCAAGAGCCGTTCCTGTAGTCGAAACAATGGCTGCAATGGTCATATTAGACCAATTTTTGTTGCAAAAAACGACGAAAATATAATTTTTTAGGATAAAAATGCAAAAAAAATCGCAAAAGTTATTGTGATTTAAAACTTTTATACTATCTTTGCACACAGCTATCAGTGGTTTGTGAAAATCGCGACAAGCATTAGTTAAGTCTAGTTTAGTTTTTGTGTTGGTTAAGGGCGACCAAATTTGGCCGCCCTTAAATTATGTTTTTTTGATAGAATTACTGATTGTTATGTCGTCACTCCAAGCATCCGATAATCTCATGAACATCCTTACATCCATGTTCGTCAAGCCAATCGTTGATGCCATTCCTCACCTTGATGGTTACCGCAGGATCCAAGAAGTTGGCAGTACCAATCTCAATGGCCGTAGCACCAGCCATCAGAAATTCAATGGCATCCTTCGCTGTTGAGATGCCTCCCAAGCCTACCACAGGGATTTTCACGGCCTTAGCCACCTGATACACCATACGCAGGGCAACGGGCTTCACTGCAGGGCCAGACAGGCCGCCAGTGCCTATTGACAGCACCTTTTTGCGTCGTTCTATGTCGATAGCCATACCCATCAGCGTATTGATAAGCGACACGCTGTCAGCACCCTCAGCCTCTACGGCACGGGCAATCTCAGCAATATCCGTCACATTGGGTGACAGCTTGACTATCAGCGTCTTATGATAGGCCTGACGTACGGCCTTCACCACGCTCGAAGCCCCCTGACACGTCACGCCAAAGGCCATACCGCCGTCTTTTACGTTTGGACACGAGATATTCAATTCGATGGCTGGGATATTTTCCAATGCATCAATACGTGCGGCACATTCCGCATAATCCTCAGGCGACGAACCGCTGACGTTGACTATCATATTCGTATCGATATCCTTAATCTGCGGATAGATATGCTCACAAAAGTATTCCACGCCCTTGTTCTGCAGTCCCACGCAGTTCAGCATACCACTGGCAGTCTCTGCCATACGCGGATAGTCATTACCCTCACGAGGTTTCAGCGTAGTACCTTTCACGATGATGCCACCCAAACCACCAAGGTCTATAAAGTCCTCAAACTCAAGACCATAGCCAAATGTACCACTGGCCGTCATCACTGGATTCTTCAGTGCCAGCGCACTTATATTGACTCTTAAATCTGCCATAACAAACGTTTTGTGTTAAATACCGGTCCTTCCTTGCACACACACAGGTTACCCTCTGTCGTCTTCTCAACGCAACACAAACAGGCACCCAGTCCACAGGCCATCATGTTCTCCAGCGAGGCCTCACACTCGATGTCCTTTTCCTTTGCATAACGCGCCACAGCCTTCATCATCGGCGTTGGACCGCAGGTGAATATCTTGTCGAACAACTCGGCAAGCACACTATGGTTGGTCACAAAACCCTGTTCACCCATCGTGCCGTCCTCTGTCGTTACGCACACGCGCCCGTACTTATTAAAAAAGTCTAACTCCAGTACGTCTTTCGCACTGCGACCACCCAACAAAAAGGTTACCTCACACCCCTGCTGCTTGAGCTCAGCACCCAAATAAAGCAATGGGGCCACGCCTACGCCGCCACCAACGAGCAACGTCTTGTGCAAAGCGGTTTTGCCGCTTTGGATCGAAAAACCATTACCTAGAGGCAATACACAGTTCAACTTATCGCCAGCCTGAAGGCGTCCTAACTGACGGGTACCTTCTCCAATCATGGCAACCATCAGCCAAAGCTCGTTTTTCATTCTGTCTACAAAGTTAATGGAGATAGGGCGACGCAGAAACGTTGCAGGCGAACCGTCCACGCGTAGCTCTACAAACTGTCCTGGCAGCATTTCAGGCAGTGGTTCAACGTCCGACACTCTCATCAAGACGTGTTTTTCACTCAGCCGTTCTACGCTGTTTACCGTTAAGTCAAGGATATATTTCTTCATAACGGGGGCCAAAGGTACAAAAAAATAATCGAAAGCCCAAATATATTAGGACAAAGTTATTTTTTGGCCGGAACAAACGTCTCGTAAGTCTGATCGTCGTAATAAACGCGGATTTCAGTAACTTTTCGAGGCGTTTTGTCAACTATTTTGATTTCCTCGCGAATAATTTCAGGGTGTGTACTTTTTACACTCTGCGAATAAGGCATCGTTGAAACCGAATTTTGCGTCATTTGGGAAACACCAGGAGCAGGGGAGTCGAAATTGATCATCTGTTCCTGACCCTGATTTTGCCCCTCCAACATACCCTGATCAGGACCTTCAGGGTGGGTGAGGTACATCTCTCCAACACCATAAAGTAACCACTCAATACTAATGTCAGGAATTTTCGTTTTGATGGAATCAATGATGTTTAGGGTAGGACGTGTACGTCCATTGAAAATACTGCTAAGGGTAGCAGGGGACTGTTGGAGGAAATCTGCGAACACTTGTTGGGTCATGTGTTGGTCCTCCATAATGAGGCGAATTCTGTCTTTTGTTTCCATTTGAGTCTAAAATAGGGGCAAAAAAGCCTGTTTTTCTTTCAGTTTACAAAGGTAAAACATTTTTTTGAATTGTGCAAGAAATCTAAAGAGAATTTGTATTTCTTAACTTTGGATTTTTAGTTTTAAATTCTAAATTCTAAAGTATAAATAATGCTGAAAAATCTTTAGAATTACAAAGTAAAATTTACAGGCATAAATCGTTACAAATCTTTTATTTAGGGATTAAATCATAAATAACTGATTATAAAATAGATAATTACAGCATAAATATCATAAATAGGTTTATATGCAGATGTTCGAAGTCATAAAGTGGTACGAATTGCGCGCTTTACTTATAACTTTTTGGTTAATTCTTTGATTTATATCAAGTTATAAGCGCAATATATGCAGTGTATAAAAATAAATATTGGATTCTGAATCGTAAAATTCATGTTTGTATATTTGCATTTTATATTTTGATTTAGGTTTACAAAATGCTATATTTAGGACTTGATTTGTAAATGCCATCAGATTTTTGCAACCATTTGATTTCCTGAATCAACAAATCAAAATACTAAAATTTATTAAACACAAATTTCAATTGTCAAGAATGGGCGAAATTTTTCATTTCGAGCGAATTCTGAACCAACGGGCGAAAAGCAGAAAATTCGCGAAATATGAGGGCTTATTTTGTGGGAAAACGCTAGTGGGAATCGGCATTTGAGGCCAAAAATTCATGTCTGGAGAAAAAGATATTCTAGAAAAAATGGCCCCAAAACAGGGCCATTTTTAGTGAAGTATAAAGAAAATTAACTCTTTCATGAGGTCTCCAGGACCCGTATTTGGGTTGTCCAGACCCTTACTTTTGGCATCCATTTCGCGTAGTTTACCAATAATCTGTAACACCTTCATGGCAGAGTAGTTTTTCATACCAGTGACATACTCACGTGCAGCCCAAGGATTTCGCAATTCCAACCACTCTGCCAATGCCTCCTGACTGTTCTTTTGGGGGCAATAATGGGCAATCATCAGATTTTGGAAGTAAGAAAAGAGCAACGGGAGAAAAGCATAGATGCTTCCAGCCTTCGGATTTTCGTCAAAATATTTGATAATCAGGTTTGCTTTGTACACATTGCGGTTGACAATGGCGTCGCGCAACTCAAAACCATTAAAGTCCTTACTCACCCCTATCTGGTCCTCAACAACCTGCGGAGTGACGCGTTTGTTATCCTCAGGCAGGCTGAGCAGCACTTTGTCGAGCTCACTGGTCAGACGTGTAAGGTCAGAACCTATGGAATCAGCAATAAGTTGGGTAGATTTCGCATCAATAGACGCTCCTTTGGCCTTCAGATAGCCTTCGATAAAGGGTGGAAGGTCACGTTCCTTGAGTTTTGCACTCTCAAACAGCACACCAGCATCGCGAATAGCCTTCACATACGCCTGTTTTCGCCCGTCAATCTTGCCGTTTTTATGGCACATCACCAAGATTGTCGATGTCATAGGCTGTTTCAGGTACTTCTCCAGCGCCTCCGTATTCTTGATATTCTGCGCCTCTTTGACGATAACCACCTGATATTGGGCCATCATCGGATAGCGCCGTGCAGCGTCAGCCACCTGCGAAGCATTGACGTCAGAACCGAATAAAACAGTCTGATTGAAGTCCCTTTCCTCAGGCTGTAGCACGTTTTCGGCTATCCAGTCGCTTATTTTATCAATATAATACGGCTCGTCACCCATCAGATAATAGACAGGCTTAAATTGGCGAGCCTTCAACTCGCTCATCACGCTGTCGTATGTCACTGCTGCTTGAGCCATGCTGCAAAAGTACTAAAAAAGCGCGAATTACACGAATTATACGCACGAAATTTTGCTTTTTTGCCCACTTATTTGTATATTTGCAGTCGAAATGAACGAACTAAACCTGCCAACATACGACGTCAAAGTGCGTGGCACGCGCGAAAAGCCCGAAATATTCGACTTTCTGCGCAAGCGTTATGTGGCGCTGACTCCCGAGGAGTGGGTGCGTCAGCATTTCACCCACTGGCTGGTAGAGCACAAGGGCTTCCCAAAAGGCCTCCTGGGCAACGAAATAGCCCTGAAATGCGGCGAAAAAACATTGCGTTGCGACTCTATATTATATAATAAGGAGGCCAAGCCTCAGATGATTATAGAATACAAAGCACCCACCGTGTCAGTGACACAGCGGGTGTTCAATCAGATCTCAGTCTATAATCTGCTACTCCACGTGGACTATTTGGTCGTGTCAAACGGCATACAGCACTATTGCTGCAAGATGGACTACGAAAGTCAGACGTACCGCTTTCTGGACGATATCCCAGACTACGAAGCGCTAACCTTTAACCATTAACCGTTAACCAACAACCATTAATCCTCTGCCTCTGGAACTTCAGGAGCATCAATCTCAGGGTCTGCCTTCTTCACCGTACGGCGGATTGAGCGCTTGCGGGTCTTCTTCTCCTCCTGACCTGTAACCTTGTCAATCTTGACACCAGCCAGTTCCGGATCGATAAGAATACGGCCACAGTACTCACACACAATGACCTTCTTGTGCATCTTGATATCAAGCTGGCGCTGGGGCGGAATCTTATTGAAGCAACCACCACAGGCATCACGCTGCACATATACGATTCCCAGACCATTACGGGCATTCTTACGGATACGCTTGAACGACGTGAGCAGACGCGGCTCTATCTTCGCCTCCAGATCCTTCACCTTCGCCTTCAGCTTCTCCTCCTCGGCACGGGTCTCTTCCATAATCTCGTCAAGCTCGCCCTTCTTGATATCCAGGTCCTGACGACGGTCGTCGATAATCTCCTGATTCTGAGCCAGTTCCTGCTTCTTCTCCTCTATGCGGGCAGCGGCCTCCTTGATCTTCTTGTTGCAGAGCTCAATCTCCAGCGTCTGATACTCAATCTCCTTCGACAGCGTGTCGTACTCACGATTGTTCTTCACATCGTTCAACTGAGCCTTGTAACGCTCCACGCTGGCCTTAGCGGTCTCAATCTCGCCCTTCTTCAGGGTCACTGCCTGCTCAAATTCAGCAATATCGGCATTGATCTTGTCCATACGCGTAGTGAGTCCCTCGATTTCATCTTCAAGGTCCTGTACTTCCAGAGGCAGTTCGCCTCTCAATGCACGCTTCTCGTCGATTCCAGAGAGCGTGGTCTGCAGCTGAAAGAGGGTCTTCAGACGCTCTTCAACCGGCATGTCCATTGGGTCTTTCTTTGCCATAATCTAAATATAATTAATAGGATTTGAATTTGTTTCTGCTATTTCCGTACGAACGCCCGGGCACTCGCGCTTAATGATGTCACGGAAGATTTCTGCCGTAAACTGCTCACTCTGATAATGGCCAATGACGCAAATCTGAATCTGCTGCTCGTGGCCGAAATACTGGTGATAGTGCATCTCACCCGTGATGAAGGCGTCAGCACTCTCGCCCATCGCCTCAGGCAACAGGAAGTCGCCAGCACCACCACAGATGGCCACCTTACGAATGGGACGCTCCAGCAGTTCGTTACACATGGCACACTCGACGTGGAACTGGTTTTTGACAAGTTCCACAAACGCCCGTGCACCCATTTCAGAGGGCAAGTCCCCTACTACACCACTGCCTGCTTCCAAACCGTCTACCGACTTCTGAGCGAAGAACTTACAGCCTTTCAGCCCCAGCCGTTCGGCTATCTTCCAGTTCACCCCGTCCAACGCATTATCCATATTGGTATGCATCGATACGATGACCACGTCGTGCTTGATGGCCTTGATGACACAGCGCTGCACGTAGTCGGCACCGCTGATCTGCTTCAGGCCACGAAACAGCAACGGATGGTGACTCACGATGAGGTTACACCCCTTCGCTATCGCCTCGTCGACAATCTTTTCGTTGACGTCCAAACACAATAATGCCCCTGAAACCTCCGCCTCCGTCAGTCCCAGTTGCAGGCCAGCATTGTCCCAGCTTTCCTGCAAGGGCAGAGGCGCGAACTTTTCAAGGGCGCTCAGCACTTGCTTTATTTTCACGCTTCTATATAAAATTAGACTGCAAAGGTACGAAGAAAAAAGTGAAAAAGCAGCTTCCTCAGCCCCTTTTTCACCTTTCTTAACTCTTATCTATGCTCTCTTAACTCTTATCTATCAAGTAAACCACTCCTCGCCGCGACGCTCGTGACAGTACGAACTACCGTCGAAACAGTGTGTGCAGACGCGCTCTTTCGGCAGTCCAATCGATGCTATCAGGTCTTCGATGGTGGCAAACTTCACACTCGTCAGTCCCAAACGACGCGCAATCTCGTTGACCATTCGCTGGTATTCAGGCGTACCCGTCTTGGCATACTTGTCGAGGTTCTTCTTGTCGTCGCCCTCGAAATCCTTGATGATACGGCGCGTGATGAGCTCCATATCGCTCTTCGACGACGTGAATCCGATGAACGGACAGCCATAGACCAACGGTGGACACGAAATGCGCACATGCACCTCCTTGGCACCATTGTCGAAGAACGTACGGACATTGTCCCTCAACTGCGTGCCACGCACAATAGAGTCGTCGCAGAACACGATACGCTGATCTTTCAGAATGGCCGGATTGGGAATCAGTTTCATCTTCGCCACCAAGTCGCGACGGTTCTGGTTGCCAGGAGTAAACGAACGCGGCCATGTAGGCGTGTATTTCAGCACAGCACGCTTGTAGGGCACCTGCCTGCCGTGCGAATAGCCCAAGGCCATACCCACACCCGAATCGGGGATGCCACACACCAAGTCCGGCTCGCAGTCGTGGTCTTTCTCACCCATCAGCCTGCCGTTCTTCTCGCGCACATACTCCGTATTGATACCCTCGTAGTCGCTGGCGGGGAAACCGTAGTAAACCCACAGGAACGAGCAAATCTGACAACGCGTAAAGGGCTTCTGCAACACTTGGATACCGTCAGCTCTCAGACGGACAATCTCGCCAGGACCCAAGTCACGAACAACCTTATAATCCAGGTTCGGAAAACTCGTCGTCTCGCTCGAAACGGCGTAGGCCTGCAGAAATTCGTCCGTTCCGATGGGTGTCAGACGATGCACCTGCTTCTGTCCTATCACGATGGGCGTGCGTCCCAGGAAGTCGCGTGCAGCAATGATGCCGTCCTCCGTCAGAATGAGCATCGAACATGAACCCTCAATCTTCTGGTACACTTTGTTGATACCCTCTTCAAACGTGTCACCCATATTGATGAGCAGCGCCACCAGTTCCGTCTGGTTGATGTTGTTGGCCGACATCTCGCTCAAGTGCATACGTTGTTTCAGCAGTTCTTCGGCTATCTCGCGCTGGTTGTTGATCTTGGCCACCGTCACCACTGCGTAGCGTCCCAGATGGGAATTGACGATGATGGGCTGAGGGTCGGTGTCGCTGATGACGCCTATGCCCTGATGGCCCTTAAACGAGTCCAGTTCGTCCTCGAAGCGCGAACGGAAATAGTCACGTTCCAACGAGTGGATAGAACGGTGGAAACCGCTCTTCTCGTCGAATGTCACCAGTCCGGCGCGTTTTGTACCTAAGTGCGAGTTATAGTCTGTTCCGTAAAACAAATCGTTTACGCAATCCTGTTTTGCGATAGTGCCAAAAAAGCCACCCATACGTTCTTTTTACCTTTTTATATTACAAAAATGCTCTTTTAGGCCTGCAAAATTACAAAAACTATGGCAAACCGCAAAACGAATGCCCAGTTTTTTCTGCCAACCCTGCAAAAATTTAATCTATGACAATTCCCAAGTCACTTCAACACCTGCGTAATATTCTGTTCGCGGTGACAGATGCGCACCTCAATGCCGAACTTCTCGTGGATATGCTCGGCCAGATGCTGCGCGCTATATACCGAACGATGCTGACCGCCCGTACAGCCAAACGAGAACATCAGCGACGTAAATCCACGCTGGATATAGCGCCTCACGTGGGCGTCAGCCAGTTTATAGACGCTGTCCAGGAACGTCAGAATCTCTCCGTCGTCCTCCAGGAATCGGATGACGGGCTCGTCCAGTCCCGTCAGTTGCTTATACGGCTCATAACGGCCCGGATTGTGCGTCGAACGGCAGTCGAACACATAACCGCCACCATTGCCACTCTCGTCCTCGGGAATGCCGTTGCCATACGAGAAACTGAACACGCGAACCACCAGCGGACCCTGTGCGTCGTATTTCGAGAATGTTGCCGGACCATCCTGCGGATGGGGCTTGTAGGGGTTCTTGTCCGTCGTCTTATAGCCGTCGGCACGCGCTGCCATCGCCTGTACCTGCTGGAATTTCGGCATTTCTGTCAGTTGCTGCAGGATATCAATCAAATACGGATACGGGAAATTCCTCTCGCCCAGCAGTTCTTTCATGTTCTGGATGGCGGGCGGTATCGACTCTATGAAGTGGCGCTTGCGCTCGAAATAGCCACGAAATCCGTAGGCTCCCAACACCTGCAACTGGCGGAACAGCACAAACAGCGACAGCCGGTCCACAAAATGGTGGGGCGACGGCACCTCCGTATATTGCTTCAGCGCATTGTAGTATTCGTACACCATTTCGCGACGCACCTTATACGGATATTTCGCTGACGCCTGCCACAGGAACGATGCCAGGTCGTAATAGTACGGACCCTTCCTACCGCCTTGGAAATCAATGAAATAGGGATTACCCTCTGCGTCGAGCATCACGTTGCGGGCTTGGAAGTCGCGATACAGGAAACACGGCTCGTCGTCGGCCGTTGTCAGGTCCTTCGCCAACAATCGGAAGTCGGCCTCCAGCTTCAGCTCATGGAAGTCCAGCTCAGTAGCCTTCAGGAAACAATACTTGAAATAGTTCAGGTCAAACAACACCGAATCGGTGTCGAAGGCAGGCTGGGGATAGCAGTTCGAAAAGTCCAGCTCACGAAAGCCGCGCAACTGGATGTTCGGCAGTTCGCGAATGGTCCTCCGCAACAGCTCCTGCTCCTTCAGCGTGTAACGTCCGCCTGCCTCGCGACCGCCACGAATGGCATCAAACAGCGACACCGAACCCAAGTCCGTCTGGATGTAGCGCAACTCGTCCTGACTCACGGCCAAAATCTCCGGCACGGGCAGTTTCCGCTTCGTAAAGTGCTGTGCCAGATACACGAAAGCATGATTCTCGTCGCGACTGGTACCTATGCACCCCACCACCGTCTCGCCCGTCTGCGACGTCATCCGGTAGTACTCACGGTTGCTGCCACCAGCGGTCAGTCTCTCCACCTGCTGAGGTTCCGCCCCACTCCATTCCTTATATAGTTCTACTAATTTCTTCATGTCGGTCCTTACTCAAATTGGCTACAAAGGTACACACTTTCATGCACAAAAACGAATATTTGGCGTGTTTTAACGTTAAAAATCCCAAAGCATGATGGAAATGCCTTGGGATTTATGATTTTCTTTGTTCATCAATGCCAGCCACCGCCAGGACCGCCACCGGGGAATCCGCCACCGCCTGTATAGGACGAGAGGGTGACGTTAGAACCGCCAGTGAAAGAGGCACCGGTATAGGCTACGCCGTCGAAGATGCTGGTGCCGCCGCTGACGGTAACGCCGCTCTTCAATGTGGGCTGTGAGGCGCCGCTGACAACCATTGTATTGCCGCCACTGGATGGGGTCTTAAAGACGAACGTCTCGCTGCCTACGGTCATCGCATACCAGGTGTTCTTGTTCCACGACGAGGCCTGATAGCACGACTGCGTGAGCTGTGCGCCGTTCTCCAGTCCGCCGATGGCAATGATGGTACCGCCAGTGACGTAGAGCTTCTTCTGTTCCTCGCTGTTGGCGTCGATGGCCACCTCGGGCGTCGAAGTACCGATGGCATAGACCACGCCACCTTTAATATATACGTTGCCGTTGGCGTCGATACCGTCGTTGCCGGTGGAGTGCGCATAGACGTAACCGCCACTGATGGTCATGTCGCCGGCATTGCTCAGACTCTTCGTGTCGTCGTTATACGAGGCGTTGATGGCATCGTCCGAGGCGTTCACGGTTACCCATCCGCCTGTAATATCGATGCTGGTCTTGCTCTCGATACCCTCGCCGCCTGCACCCTTCGTGGTGACAAAGATGGCAGCATTGTCGCTAATCGTGATAGCCCCGTCAATCTTGATACCCTTGGGCGACGACTTGTAGTCGCTGTCGTATTTGTCGAGCTGTTGCGAACTGTTTACGGTAGATAGCGTGCCGTTCGACGATGCCACAACGGCATTGCCGCTGGTATTGATGATGATGGTACCACCCGTAGCGGTGAACGTGCCGTCACCATTGATACCCTTGCCGCCAGCACCCGTGCTCGTCAGGTTCAGCGTACCACCGCTGATGGTCATGTTACCGTCAGCACCCAGACAAGCCGAGGCCTTGGTCTTCACCTTCGTGCTGTCCCACACGCCACCACCTGTAGTCTTCACGGTGATGTCGCCACCACTGATCTTCATGTCGCCCTCGCCCTTGATGCCCTTGGCAGCATCAGCCGTGACGGTGATGTTGCTCGTTCCGCCACTGATGTAGATATTTCCTGAGTCCTCCTCTTCGTGGTCAGTGGTCTCGCCTGTCGAGGCGTCGCCGTCAATGTCACACTGGATGCCATCGTCCTGCGTGCCGCTGATGTTAATCGTGCCGCTCTCCATCAGGAAGTACTCAGCGCAGCTGATGCCGTCACCTGCAGCCGAAGTCACGTTGATGGTAGCGTTCTTGATGGTGAAGTACTCACCCGTCTTGATGCCGTGCTTCACGTTGCCAACGACGTTCAGCGTACCCTTCTGCGCAAACTCGGCATGGCCCTTGATGTAGAGGCAGCCCTTCTGCGAACCGGTCGAAGCGTCGCTGAGCGTGTTGGTCGTTCCTGTAACAATCTTTACCTTGATGCGCTTGCCGTTCTGAATGTGTACGGCAGCACCGCTATATACTGGCGTCGCGTTGGTCAGCGTCAGGCCGTTCAGTTCTATCGTGGCCTTGTACGAGCCCGACATATAGAACTCGCCGTCGGTCGATGTGCCGCTCAGCGTGTAGGTGATTTCCTCGGCCAGGTCGTCGCTCTGGGCTATCGACACATGCGCCCCGCTGACGGTCGGCGTGACGTACTGCGCCACGTTGCCTGCCACCGTTACCGATGCCGTCGAACCGTCGTAACTTACGCCTATCGTACCGTCGCTGACTTTGCTGTTGTCCACCGTCATTGCTGTGATGTCGGTCAGCGTAAACGTCTTGCCCATGATGGTCACCGTCTCGCCATTGGCGTAGGTCATCTCACCCGTCTGCGAGGCAGGAAACTGATAGGTCACGCTGCCCACCTTGACGTTCAGCGTCTGCGCATTACCATTGACCATTGACCATTGAACATTGAACATTATGGTCAAAAGAAGTACTCTGAATAACTGTCTCATCTTACCACCATTTTATAAGTCCTACTATTTGTCTTCACGATATACACGCCACGGCGCATCTGGTCCTTGCTCACCTTATGGCCCTGCAAGTCGTAGATTTCCGTAGAATTGTCAATTGTCAATTGTCCATTGTCAATTGTTTCGATGCCTGTCGTCCCAGTCTCATCCGTTGTCGAGAAGTACATCTTGCTCAGGTTCGTCAGCGTGAACGACTGCGAACCCACCGTCAGAGTAGTACCGCTGATGGTCAGCGTAACGTCCGAAGCAACGGATACCGAAGCCTTCGCCCCGTCCGTCGTCTCAAAGGTCAGGTAGGTGTAATCTTCGGCCTGCGCCGTCATTGCTCCTACCAGCATTGTCAATAACAATAAAATCTTCTTCATATCGCCTAATTGCTTATAATGATGTTGCAAAGGTAACAATTATCGGGACGTTCACCAAATATTTTCAATGAACGCCCCGATTCTTTCAACGAATGCGTCTTACTCTGTTCTTTCAAAATCTTACAATCTTACAATCTTACATTCTTACACAGGGTGGTCGAAAATCAAGGATAGATAGTTTAATGGTAATATATATTATAATATATATTACCATTAACATACCATTTGCACCTGTGGAGTACCTCATGTAAGATTGTAAGAATGTAAGAATGTAAGAAAACGGAGCGCGTGTTGAACGAACGTGACAAAATAACATCGGCAGTAAAATGCTCCTTTAATTTTATTAAAATGCAGGTTTAATTTTGGTAAAAGTGCCGTTCGTGGGCGGGCGCGTTGTAATTAACATATATTAACCAAATAACCGAACAAAACCGCAGGTTATCCCAAATTATTTTCGTACCTTCGCAACCAAATGGATTACAACACTAAACATAGAATACTTTTTGTCTGTCACGGGAACATCTGCCGAAGCCCGATGGCGGAGTTCGTGATGAAGGACCTCGTCAGGAAAGCGGGACGCGAAGACGAGTTTTACATTGAGTCGGCGGCCACCTCGACGGAGGAGATAGGCAACAGCGTCTATCCCCCAGCCCGCCGCAAACTGGCGGAACACGGCATCGATGTGTGTCGACCGAAGGTCAAGACAGCTCGGCAGATGACACGCTCGGACTACGACCGCTTTGACCTGCTCATTGGCATGGATTCGTGGAACATCCGCAACATGCGAAACATCTGCGGTGGCGACCCTGAAGGGAAGATCGTGATGCTGATGGACTTCACCACACGGCCTGGCGACGTAGCAGACCCTTGGTACACGGGCGACTTCGAGGCCACTTGGCGCGACGTCCTTGAGGGCTGCCAGGCATTGATAGATAGATTTAATAATTGTGTATGATTCTTACAAGATGACAGAAGACAGAAATAACGAATTTCATAATGTGGTGCCGCTGCAGATACGTTTCAATGACGTTGACAAGTTCGGGCATGTGAACAACACCATATATTTCCAGTTCTACGACTCGGGTAAGACGGACTATGTCTCCACCGTGTGCAAAGGCTTCGACTGGGATCAGTATGCCATTTTCGTGGTGAAGATTGAGGTGGAGTTCTTTGCCCAGATAAAGGGCACTGACCGTATTGCCGTCCGCACCCGTACCGTCAAACTCGGCAACAAGAGTTTCCATCTGGAACAGGAAATTTTCGACACCGATACGCAGGAGGTGAAGAGCCGCTGCCTGTCGATATTGGTGCTGTACGACCTGGAACAGAAGCAGTCCATACCGTTTTCCGACGAGTGGCGCAAGGCCATCATCGACTACGACGGACTATAAAATGCGCAGGAACCTTTGTACCCAAATTTTTAAATTATTAGGATATGAAAAAGCTTTTGACATGCTTATTTGCCGCACTTGGGCTAACAACAGCCTGTGGCCAGGGAGATTATGAAACTGACGTGTTTAAGACCAAAAGCGGAAAGACGGTGACGTTCCATGCCCTCGTGCATGCCAGCATCCGCATCCAGTATGACGGCAAGGAGATCGAGGTTGACCCTGTGACGAAGTTGGGCAACAAAGTGATAGACTACGCCTCCATGCCCAAGGCCGACTATCTCTTGGTGACTCACGAACACTTTGACCACTTCAACCAAGATGCCATCAAGCTGCTTTCTGGCGAAAAAACTCGTTTCATTACCAACCAGCGTTGCGCCGACATGTTTGGCTCTGGCGAGGTGATGAAGAATGGTGATAAGTTGCAGATTACCGAAGACTTCACTATTGAAGCCGTCCCTGCCTACAACTACACTGAGGGACACACGCAGTTCCACCCCAAGGGACGTGACAACGGCTATATCCTGACCATCGACGGATTGAGAATCTATATCGCCGGCGATACGGAGGACATCCCTGAAATGTCAGCCATCAAGGACATCGACATCGCTTTCCTGCCCTGCAACCAGCCCTACACCATGACTCCAGACCAACTGGTTAAGGCCGCAAAGACTATCAAGCCCAAGGTGGTGTTCCCTTATCACTACGGACAGACGGACGTGAGCGGTCTCCCAGGACAACTCAAAGGTGACGGCATCGACGTTAGAATCAGACATTACGAATGATTGGTATGGAGGACATCTGTAAGCTGATTAAATTCTAATAGGCAAGTACATTCCATAATGCACGGATCTTTGCCTCCGGATCCCACTTGCCGCCGAAGGTCCAGCGGGCCGTTACCTCGTGGAATGCAGGTGCCTCGTCCGACTGGTTGAGGTTGTTGGCAAGCCAACCACTGTGACCACCCTCACGCGAGCAGTTATAATAATAGACGCGGAAGCCCCACGGACAGGGGTCGAGCACCCTATCGGTATAAGCGTAGCTGATATTCGTATCTAGGATCTGCGATGACATCTTGCAGTTCAGCAGGAAGAATTGCGAGTCATGATGGTAACGGCCTAGGATAGTTGGCGATTTGGCATCGAAATACGAATCCGTAATGACCAACTTTTTCGACTTGTCGCCCCGTCCGTCGTGCCAGATGATGGCGCGACTGTCGCCCAGGAAGCGGCAACGTGTGGCATAACACCAGCCACGCGGGCAGAGGAAATCTACACCTGGGCAGCGCAGATAGAGATCGGCATGATAGTACATACCATTGCCTTCAGGTGCCCATAGCGAGAGGGCGTCGTTACCATCGGCAAAGACATTGCTGTTGATAACGATGGTGCGTGTGGCCCTTCCGAAGATTGCCATCTGGTGGGTGGTATTGCCAGGCTCAACCACTGTGCCGTAGTTGTTATAGACCGTCAGACCACTGATAACACAGTCGTCAGCACCATCCAACAGCACGATAACGCCATTGCCCGTCTTCTTGCCGCGATACTCTTTGATGGTGTTGGTCTTATGTGTCTCTGCCAGTACAATGATGGTGCTGTCGCGGTCTTCGCCCACTAGCACGATATTCGGACGGTCAATGATTACCTTCTGCTCGTAGCGTCCTTTCTTGATGAAAATCTTAAAAGGCTTGTCGCCCTGCTCAGGCGCTTGGTCAATGGCAGCTTGTATCTTTCCATCTGGTTCTACGATGGCATCAAAATCAGAGAGGTTTTTGCTTGGACGTCTATACATCTCTATGGTACCGTTCTCGTTGGCCCCCTTCGTTGTCAGACTGACGGGTACTTTGTTTTGCGGGTCATGCTTGGCTGCCCATCGCTCATATTTAGCGAACAAGTCACGCGGGTTGTCAGAATACCATGCGTAACCATTGCGTCGCTCACTCCCTATCTGATCCAAGCGGCGGCGTGGCACACCGTCACGATCGCACACGTAGGGTTCACACCTTTCCAAGTCGTAGTAGCGCGCCCATATTGGTTGCGCCGTGGGGTCTTCTTCCAGCCATGTGTCCCGATCAGGACTATTCCAAGCACCCTTTCTGCAGAGGCGTAAACCTGTAAGTTTATACTTGTCGAACCACCGCATGCCACAGTGGATGGCTTTCTTCACCCGCTCATCTGGATTGGGCAGACTCATCAGCAGTTGAAGGATGCCAGCGCTCTCAGCCGAACAGTAGGAGGGCAACTCGTAGGCTCTTGCAGGAGCTGGCTGATAGGTATCCTTGTCATGTTGCTGACACCATACCGTCGGTTGCCCGTTTGTGACAATCTGGGTTGTAAGGATACACTCGACACCTTTGTCGAAGGCCTTCTTCGCCCGCTTTCTTTGTTGCTTGTCAGTGATGTCGCCCTGGTAAGGTTCGCGCTGCTCAGCCACCTCTCTGAGCATATTCATCGTATTCACCATAGCACCGTCGTTATACGTGATATGCACCTGATATCCCTGCGGATTCGGCCAGAACTGCGGCCATCCGCCATTTTCATACTGTCCGCTGAGCAAATAGTCGATACCTTTGCGGAATGCATCTCTATAGCGTTGTTCACCTGTAGCCTGATACAGACGGGCAAGGTAGGTCAGTTGCATGTTCGTAGCTCCATTATCGGTGGTGGAGTCATCCTGTCGTTGTTTGTCTTTCAGCACCTTAGCCCTCTCCCGGTCATTCAACGGTTTGACCATATCGATATTTTTTGGCCATCCGCCAGTGACGCGCTGGTACAGTAACACCTGTTCTCCTACACGCCGTGCCTCTTCGGTCTGGAAAAACGCAGGATCGGTCTCCCGCAACACATTTTTGAATGGCATTCGTTGCTGAGCCATCAGCGGCAACACACACACGAGGGCAAGCCCCGTTAACATCAGTCTGATTGTCTTCATAAGTAGTTTGTTTTTGTAAATGATGTTGCAAAGATAGTAAAAAACGAATGAAAAACCAAATTTATTTGGCTTTTTCCGAATACTTACTACGTCCAGAACTCTTTCTCGCCAGTCGGCTCCATCTCGCCCTGACACTGTGGACAGGTATGTTTATTCCACAGTCTGATGTTATCACTGCCGCATTGCAGACACAAACGGCCAACCTCACTTCTATAGGAAGGTGCCACATCGGCAATGATGCCACCTACCACGATGTTCTGGATGGTCTTGCAGTCAGGACACGACATGGCCGTAATCTCCTGACGAAAGAGTCCGCGTCCTTCGTACACCTCGGTCTCGTAGCCGCATTGTCTGCAGCGATATTTCAGTTTCCAAGCCATACTCCCTTCTTCTATCGGAAGGAATCCGTGAGGAGTTTGATTTCGATTTGTGGGCTGATGCGCTCGTACAATATATTATATACGGCGTCGAGGATGGGCATGTTGACGTGGCAGTGGCGATTGATTTCCTTCATACACTTGGTGCCGAAATAGCCCTCGGCAATCATCTCCATCTCAATCTGGGCACTCTTGACGCTGTAGCCCTTGCCAATCATGGTGCCGAAGGTGCGGTTGCGCGAGAAGTTGGAGTAGCCCGTGACGAGGAGGTCGCCCATATAGACGCTGTCGGCAATGTTACGCTCGACGGGATTGATGACGGTCAGGAATCGCGCCATCTCCTGCACGGCATTGGCCATGAGGACGGCCTGGAAGTTGTCGCCGAACTTCAGACCGTTGCAGATACCAGCGGCAATGGCATAGACATTCTTCAGCACGGAGCTGTATTCGATGCCAATGACATCGGCAGAGGTCTTGGTCTTGATGAACGGACTGCTGAGGATATCGGCAAAGGCCTGCGCCTTGTCGCGGTCGGCACAACCGATGGTGAGGTAGCTGAGGCGTTCCAAAGCCACCTCCTCGGCATGTGAGGGACCTCCGATGCAGGCGAGATTCTCGTAGGGCACATCGTACACCTGATGGAAATATTCGGAGCAGACGAGGTTTTCGTCGGGCACGATACCCTTGATGGCTGTGACGATGTATTTGTCACGCAGGCGGACCTTCAGTTTCTTGAGGTGACTCTTGAGGTATGGCGAGGGCGTGACGAACACCAGCGTGTCGTACTGCTCGGCAATCTTGTTGAGGTCGCTGGAGAAGAATATCTCGTCGGTATCGAATCGTACGCTTTGCAGGTAGGCGGGGTTGTGGCCCAGGCGACGGAAGTCCTCAATACGGTCATCGCGACGCATATACCAGCCGATGTGGTGAGTCTTGCCCACCACTATCTTGGCTATGGCCGTTGCCCACGAGCCGCCACCGATAATCGCTATTCTACCACAGTCGTACATGGTTCATTGAACATTGATCATTGAACATTGACCATTAGGCTTGCGCCTTTTCAATCCAGGCGGCGACTTCATCTACTGAAGGCTTCTGGAGGTCGAGCTTGTATTTCTTGAAGATCTCACCAATCTTCTGCTGGAGGCCCTGGGGCTTCTCAGTTGCGATGTTCTGGACGAGGTTGAAGCCAGCCTTGCGCAGTACTGGAACGATATCCTCAGGTACACCTATCTCGGCCCACTCAGCTACAGACGACTGAGGAATCTTCTTCTCAGGCTTCATCTGTGGGAACAGCATCACCTCGCCAATAGCAAACTTACCAGTCATCAGCATGACCAGACGGTCGATACCAATACCGATACCGAACGTAGGAGGCATACCGTACTGCAGAGCGCGCAGGAAGTCGTGATCGATGATCATTGCCTCGTCGTCGCCCTTGTCGGCAAGACGCATCTGCTCGATGAAACGCTCCTCCTGATCGATAGGATCGTTGAGCTCAGAATATGCATTGGCCAGCTCCTTACCATTGACCATCAGCTCGAAACGCTCAGTAAGACCGGGCTTAGAGCGGTGCATCTTAGTAAGTGGTGACATCTCAACAGGATAATCGGTAATGAAGGTAGGCTGGATGAAGGTGCCCTCGCAGAACTCACCAAAGAGCTCGTCGATGAGCTTACCCTTACCCATGGTCTCGTCGACATCCATGCCCTTAGACAGGCAGAATGCGCGAATCTCGTCCTCGCTCTTGCCATCGCAATCGAAACCAGTCTTCTCCTTGATAGCATCGAGGATAGGCAGGCGACGGAACGGAGCCTTGAACGAGATGATGTTGCCATCGATCTCGACCTCGGGCTTGCCGTTTACTGCCGTACAGATCTCCTCGAGCATCTTCTCGGTGAAGTCCATACCCCACAGCAGGTCCTTATAGCTGACATAGAGCTCCATGCAGGTGAACTCAGGGTTGTGGGTCTTGTCCATACCCTCGTTGCGGAAGTTCTTACCCATCTCGTAAACACCCTCGAAACCGCCTACGATAAGGCGCTTCAGATAGAGCTCGGTGGCAATACGCATGTACATATCCTGATTCAGGGCATTGAAGTGGGTAATGAACGGGCGGGCTGATGCACCACCTGCGATGCTCTGCAGGATAGGAGTATCGACCTCGGTATATCCGGCATTGTCGAGAATGCTACGCATGGTGCGGATGATGGTGGCACGCTTCAGGAAGGTGTCCTTGACGCCCTCGTTGACCACCAGGTCGACATAGCGCTGGCGATAACGCAACTCGGGATCATCAAACTTGTCGTAGGCCACACCATCCTTGTATTTCACGATAGGCAGTGGCTTCAGCGCCTTCGACAACAGCGTCAGCTCCTTGCAGTGGACGCTGATTTCGCCCGTCTGCGTGCGGAACACAAAGCCCTTGATGCCGATGAAGTCGCCAATGTCGAGCAGCTTCTTGAAAACGGTATTGTATAACTCCTTGTCGTCGCCAGGGCAAAGGTCATCACGCGTGATATAGACCTGAATACGGCCCTTGGAGTCCTGTAATTCTACAAACGAGGCCTTACCCATGACGCGACGGCCCATCATACGGCCAGCAATACTCACCTCGCGGGGCTCGGCATCATCCTGAAAACTCTCTACAATCTCCGTAGAGAATGCGTTGGTAGGAAATTCTGCTGCGGGATAGGGATTGATACCCATCTCGCGCAACTGTTGCAGACTCTCACGTCTGCCGATTTCTTGTTCGCTAAGTTCTAAAACGTTCATATCTTGTTAAATAATTATTCACAATGCGTCTGCAAAGATACGAAATAATTGATAATTGACCATTACTATTGACAATTTTTTGCCTTTGACGTTAAATATTTGCTAAATTCTTGACAAAAATTTGGTGGTTTCAGAATTTTTCCTTACTTTTGTAGCATTAATAACGAAACGGAAACTATGATACATGAAACTATCAAGACTCGCGTAGTTGGTGTTGACATACAAATTGACACAACCACCCTGGCTGTCATTGATGTGCGTGGAAACATCATTGCCAGCGAAAGCTTCAACACGGGAACAAATCCTAATATCGGCGATTTTGCGTCGATATTGAGCGAACGTGTGGTGAGTATGGTAGAGCAAAACGGTGGCTACGAGAGTGTCCGTTCGCTGGGCATCTGTTGTCCGAGCGCCAACTACATGACAGCATGTATCGAGAATGCGCCAAACCTGCCCTGGAAGGGTGTCGTACCCTTGGCAGCAATGATGCGCGACAGGCTGGGACTGGCCGTAGCACTGGGCAATAACGCCTATGCCCGTGGATTGGGCGAGCTGGCCTTCGGTGTGGCTCACGGCATAAAGGACTTCGTCCTGCTGACGATGGGTGGCGGTGTCGGCAGTAGCATCTTCATCAATGGTCAGTACTACGCTGGCCGTGACGGTTTTGCCGGTGAGATAGGCCATAGCCTGATTCGCCATGACGGGCGTCTTTGCGGCTGTGGCAATAAAGGCTGTCTGGAGATGTACTGTGCGCGAAAGGGTATCCGCATGACCGCTCAGGAGGTGATGGCCGAGAGCGACAAGCCTTCGAAGATGCGCCTGATAGAAGACCTGACAGTGGACCAGATTGTGGCTTTCTGCGATATGGGCGACGAGTTGGCCATCGAGACGCTGCGCCGGACGGGTACTGTGCTGGGAGAAGCGCTGGCAAACTATGCCACCACTGTCAATCCTGAGGCATTTATCTTTACAGGCAGTGTGGCACATTGTGGCGACTGGCTGTTTGAACCTGCTTGGGAGAGTTTCAACGACCACATCTTCCATAACATCAAGGGCAAGGTGAAATTCCTATGGTCACAATTTGACGAGAGAGAAGCTAACCTACTGGGAGCCAGCGTGTTGGCATGGAACGTAAAGGAGTACTCATTATTTAAGTAATAACTAATTCTAACTAAACAATACTAAAAAACAAAGTTTCTTACTACTATGGATGAAGAACTGAAAAGTAAGGTTATCGGAGTCGACATCAGCATTGAGCGTACGACGCTCGCCATCGTCGATATCCGCGGAAACATTTTAGCAGAAGACAGTTTCGTAACTTCCGACTATCAGAATATCAGTGAATACGTGTCGGAACTATCAGACCGCCTCTACTTACTGATGGAGAACAACGGGGGATATGAGAAGATTCGCTCGATAGGAATCAGCGCGCCCAGTTGCAGTTCGATAACAGGATGCATCACTAATGCCGCCAACCTGCCTTGGAAGGGTGAGATTCCCTTGGCAGCACTGATACGCGACCGCATGGGAATGGCCGTCGCAGTGGGCAACGACGCCCACGTAGCAGCATTAGGTGAATATACCTATGGTGCAGCTCACGGACTGAAGGACTTTATCATCGTCAGCCTGGGTGTGGGCGTAGGCAGTTGTTTCTTCTCGCAAGGCCGTGAGCACATTGGAACTGACGGTTATGCCGGTGAGTGGGGACATGCTACTTTGTTTGACGGCGGACGTCAGTGCGGCTGTGGTAAGAAAGGCTGTATTGAGTCGTACGTCGGTGCTCACGGTATTGTCCGCACGGCCAAGGACCTGCTTTTGGAGTCGGACGAGCCGTCACTGATGCGCGATATTGATCACTTGAACCCCAAGAACATTTTTGAATGTTGCGAGCAAGGTGACGCCTTGGCTATTGAGACCTATCGTAAGACGGGCTATCTGCTGGGCTTGGCATTGGCTAACTACGCCAACATCATCAATCCGCAGGCTATCATCCTGACCGGTGGTATCTCGCGCGCAGGAAGATACTTGTTGGAACCCACGCGTGAATCGTTTGAGCAACACGTATTCCCCAACATGCGCGGCAAGGTAAGAATCGTGGTGTCGAGAATGGACAATCGCGAACGCGACGTGCTGGGAGCAAGCGCTCTGGCATGGGAAGTACCAGAGTACTCGCTGTTTAAGTAAGGAGTTAACAAGGTTAGAATAGTTAAGTTAACAAAGCTAATATTTGAAACTACTGCCTCCTACGAACTCACGCATGATGCTCGTGGGAGGTATTTCTTTGTCGCTCACGGGCAGGAAATAGTGGATGAATTTGAGCAGGCGGTGAGCCTCCGCAAATTCAGGACAGTTCCGTGGTACTGACGAGAGGATAATCTCTGCGTGGGTACGCAGAACGGCAAACTCGATGTTCAGCGCCGAGTTGAACATAGCGTCCGCTGTCTCCTGATAAGGGAATATCCATTTATCCTCTGCCTCACAGACATTCTTCCACTGGGCAATGGTCTCGCGCGCCGTATAGGCTCCCTTGTTGTAGTCGCGGATGATGCGGCGCAGCAGGCGGTTGTCGCGGACGGGAATCCAGTTGTGGTCGTCGAGCGAGATGCTGGTAAGCGCTGAGATGTAGATCCTGTACTTCAGTGAGTCTTCAATATTCTGCGTCAGTTTGGGGTTCAGTGCATGGATACCCTCGATAATCAGCACCGTATCGCCTGCCAGCTTCAGCTTTTTGCCATTCCATTCGCGCTTGCCAGTGGTGAAGTTGTATTCCGGAATCTCCACACGCTCGCCTTTCATCAGCCTCGACAGGTGGTCCTCCAGCAAGGCATAGTCCACCGTCTCGATGTTGTCGAAGTCGTAGTCACCATTGGGTAACTTGGGCGTATCCACGCGATTGACGAAATAGTCGTCGGTAGAGAACGACATCGGACGCAGGCCACAGGCCAGCAGTTGGATGGAGAGTCGCTTGCAGAACGTAGTCTTTCCTGATGACGACGGACCTGTGATGAGTACCAGTCGAATGGGGTTCTCCTCCGCATGGAATCGGCGTTCAATGTCTTCTGCTATCTGCACGATCTTCTTCTCCTGCAGGGCCTCGCTGACCTGTATCAGTTCTGAGGCATGGCCTTTCAGGATGGCTTTGTTGACGTCGCCAGCATTCGACAGGCGCATAATGATATCCCATTTCGTCTTCTCGCGGAACATCTCATACGTCTTAGGCATATCCACCTTCTCCGCCAGAACGGTAGGATTATTCCAATCGGGTACTCGCAACAGCATGCCGTCGTGATAGGGTTCCAGTCCGAAGACCTTCAGATAGCCTGCACTGGGCACCAGCGGACCATAGTAGTAATCGGCAGTATCGCCCAGCATATAGTAATCGCTATATATCTGTCCGCTGGTTTCCAGCAACTTTACTTTGTCAGAGAATCCTCGTTCGGCAAAGACGCGGATGGCCTCTTCGTTGGTGGCCTCCGTGCGACGGAAAGGCATATCCAGATTCACGATTTCCTTCATCCGCTCGCAGATTTGCTCTATGTCGCCATCTGCCAGACCTTCATTATTCTTTTTCTTGAAGTTACAGTAATAGCCACGCGATATAGTGTGTTCGATGAATAGTTTCGACCCAGGGAAAATGTCCTGCGTGGCCTTGTAGAGCAGGAAACACAGGGAACGCACATAAACACGATGCCCACTGCCTTCGCGGGCATCCAGAAATTCCACGTCGCGATTCTGGTAGAGCCTGAACTTCAGTCCCTCTGAGGCGTTATTCACTTTCGCTGACACCACGGGGTAAGGCAGTTTGATTTCGTCAGCGAACTCTTGGTAGACATCCAATAGCGAACAGCCTTCTGGGAAAGCCTTCGTCACGTTGTTGTTCTTGCAGCGAATGTGTAGCATAGCAATCAATCGTTTTTAGTTGTTTGCAAAGATACGACAAAAACCGTAAAACACCAAAGAAAAATGCTTTTTTCTATCATTTTCCTTACGCGTACCTTATTATATAATATGGTTTGGTATATTTGCAACCGAGTTGCGAAAGCTTTTTCCTACCTTTGCAACCAGAAATGATAAAAACGAGAAAATATGTGTAAAGAACATCATCATCACGAAGAGGAGTGCTGCTCTTGCGAGCATCATCACCACGAAGAAGAAGGCCAGCGCGGGAAACTGCTGAAAATCGTGCTGGCAGCAGTATTGCTGGCTGTTGCGGTCTACATCGAACATACGTTTGCGTTGCCTACATGGCAATTGCTGTTGGTATATCTCGTGCCTTACCTGCTAGTGGGTTGGGACACGCTGAAAGAAGCAGCAGAGGGATTGATGGAGGGCGAGGCCTTCAACGAAGACTTCCTGATGGCTGTTGCCACATTGGGAGCGTTGGGTATCGGCTTTCTGCCTGGTGCGGAGAACGAATTCCCTGAGGCAGTCTTCGTAATGCTGTTTTTTCAAGTGGGAGAGCTGTTCGAGGGCTATGCCGAAGGAAAGAGCCGCGAGAGTATTGCTCACCTGATGGATATCCGTCCGGATGTGGCGCATGTAGAGGTGAGGGGGAAGATGTCAGATGTAAGAAGTCAGATGTCTGAAGTTAGAGACGTGGCCCCAGAGGACGTGGCAGTAGGTGATATTATCCTTATCCGCGTAGGCGAGAAGGTGCCCTTGGACGGCGTCGTCGTCGAAGGCAGTAGTCAGTTGAATACCGTTGCACTGACGGGTGAGACGATGCCTCGTAGCGTAGAGACTGACGACGAGGTGGTGTCAGGTTGTGTCAACTTGTCAGGTGTGTTGCGTGTGCGTACAACCAAGAGTTTTGGCGAGAGCACCGTTTCGAAAATCATTCGTCTGGTAGAAGATGCAGGGGAGCACAAGTCGCAAAGAGAGACTTTCATCACGAAGTTTGCACGAATCTATACGCCCATTGTCGTCGGTGCTGCCATTCTGCTGGCTGTCGTACCCACGTTGCTGGGCGGTGCCTTTGCCACGTGGCTGTACAGGGCGTTGATGTTCCTGGTGGTGTCGTGTCCCTGTGCATTGGTGCTGAGCGTCCCCCTGACATTCTTTGCTGGTATCGGTGGCGCGTCACGTCGCGGTATCCTCATCAAGGGTGCCAACTATATGGATGTGTTGTCGAAAGTCGGCACGGTGGTGTTCGACAAGACGGGTACGCTGACACACGGACAGTTTGCCGTAGAAGCCGTCCATCCTGACAGCTGTGACGAACACCAGCTACTACACCTGGCAGCTCACGTAGAACACTTTACGACGCACCCCATCGGAGCAGCATTGCGCGACGCATTCCCAGACGAGGCCACGGACGGATGTGAGGTGAGCGACGTCGAAGAGATATCAGGAAAAGGTATCAAGGCAAAGGTGGATGGAAAAATAGTCTGTGTGGGCAATACGAAGCTGATGGATGCCGTAGGTGTTCAATGGCACGACTGCACACATGTGGGAACGATTATCCACGTGGCTATTGACGGACAGTATGCAGGTCATATCGTCATCAACGACAAAGTAAAGGAGGATAGTGCCGAGGCCATAGCGGAACTCAAAGCATTAGGCGTAAACCGGACGGTGATGCTGACGGGCGACCGTCGTGAGGTTGGGGCACGCGTGGCTGAGCAGTTGGGCTTGGATGAATGGTATGCAGAACTGTTGCCTGCCGACAAGGTGGAACATGTAGAGCGCCTGCTGAGCCCTACCCCTTCACCTGTAAACAATCACCTGGCATTTGTGGGTGACGGCATCAACGACGCCCCAGTGCTGGCACGCGCAGACGTCGGAATAGCGATGGGTGGATTGGGAAGCGATGCTGCCATTGAGGCTGCTGACGTGGTGTTGATGGACGACCATCCCTCGAAGGTGGCTTTGGCCATACGTATTGCCAGACGTACACTGGCGATAGCCCGTCAGAATGTGTGGCTGGCTATTGGCATCAAGGTGGCAGTACTCGTATTGGCTGCCGTAGGACTAGCAACGATGTGGATGGCTGTTTTTGCTGACGTTGGTGTCACGGTGTTGGCAGTGTTGAACGCCATGAGGGCACTGAAATGTTAAAAAAACAATATCATTGTTGCTTGTGTCAGGAAAAAGTGTTACCTTTGCGGACAATAACATAAAATGATAGATAAAATGAAACCAACATTATTTCTTTTAGCAGCTGGTATGGGCAGTCGTTATGGTGGCCTGAAGCAGCTCGATGGTCTGGGCCCCAATGGCGAGACCATCATGGACTACAGTATCTACGACGCTATTCAGGCAGGATTCGGCAAAATTGTATGGGTTATCCGCAAGGACTTTGAAGAGCAGTTCCGTACCCAGATTCTCTCGAAGTACGAGGGTAAAGTGAAGTGTGAACTGTGCTTCCAGGCACTCGACGCACTGCCTGCAGGATTCAGCGTTCCTGAAGGTCGCCAGAAGCCTTGGGGTACAAACCACGCCGTGCTGATGGGTAAGGACATCATCAAGGAGCCGTTCTGCGTCATCAATTGCGACGACTTCTACGGTCGCGACTGTTTCATGCAGATTGGCAAATTCCTGAGCAACCTGCCCGAGGGTTCGAAGAACAAGTATGCAATGGTGGGCTTCCGCGTATGCAACACGCTGAGTGAGAATGGTGCCGTGGCTCGTGGCGTTTGTGCTTACGACAACAATCGTCATCTGACGGATGTCGTTGAGCGTACGGAGATTCTGCGCAAGGACGGTACCATCCTGTTCAAGGACGAGCAGGGCGGGTGGCAGGTGCTGGACGAGAATGCTCCCGTATCGATGAATGTCTGGGGCTTTACTCCTGACTATTTCGAGTATAGCGAGGAGTACTTCAAGGAGTTCCTCAGCGATCCGAAGAACATGGAGAACCTGAAGGCAGAGTTCTTCATTCCTTTGATGGTCAACAAACTCATCACCGAAGGAACGGCAACCTGTGAGGTGCTCGATACGACATCGAAGTGGTTTGGCGTAACCTATGCCGCTGACCGCGAAGAAACGGTGGCCCGCATCCAGCAACTCGTCGACGAGGGCGTTTATCCCAATAAGTTGTTCTGAGCGAATGCTGAATCCTATAATCACAGACGGGGAGTGCAGCATGCTGCGCTCCCTCATTGATGAAGCAGAAACCATTGTGGTTTGCGCCCATCAGAACCCTGACGGTGACGCCATGGGTGCTATATTAGGGTGGTTTGCTGTCCTGCAGCACTTTGGTAAGGAACCGCTGATGGTCGTTCCTGACCAGTTTCCCGACTACCTGCAATGGTTGCCGAACACAGAGAAAATCGTACGCTATGACAAGCGTAAAGATTATGTCGATACGGTGTTGAAGATTGCAGACCTTGTGTTCTGTCTTGATTTCAACTGCCTGTCGCGTACTGATGAGATGGAGCAATCGCTGGCTTCGTCGCCTGCCAAGAAGGTGCTTATCGACCATCATCCCAATCCCGATGTCGACACGGTGTTGTGTGTTTCGCGCCCAGAGGCTTCGTCTGCCTGTGAACTGGTGTTCCGAATTGTTTGGCAGTTAGGAATCTTCGAACAGCTGAGCAAGCATTTCGCAGTACCTGTCTATTGTGGTATGATGACGGACACTGGCGGATTTACGTACAACAGCAACGATCCGGATGTCTTCTTCATCATCAGTCAGTTGTTGACAAAACGCATCAACAAAGACAAGATTTATCGCAACGTATATCATAACTACTCTGAGCACCGCCTGCGGATGGTGGGATTCGTGCTTTGTAATCGTCTGGTCGTTGACAACGAACGTCACGCTGCCTATTACACATTGACGCACGACGACCAGAAAAAATTCCATTTCGTGAAGGGCGACGCAGAGGGATTGGTGAATATGCCGCTGCAAATCAAGGGCCTCAAACTAAGCATTTCGTTGCGTGAGGATACGGAACGTGAGAACCTGATATGGGTCAGTCTGCGTTCGGTGGATAACTTCCCCTGCAACAAGATTGCGGCAGAGTTCTTTAATGGCGGTGGACATTTGAATGCGTCTGGCGGACGCGTCAATGGGACGATGGATGATGCCGTCAAGACGGTACAGGATGCACTGCAAGCCTACGAAGACCTGTTAAAGTAGTCTAATTATCAATTGCCAATGGTCAATTATCAATTGTTTTTTAGTACCTTTGTGCCCAAAATTAGCAAATCGATAGAAATGAAGAGACTCTTTTACCCCATAATGATCCTGCTCTGCGCCATTTTATACGTGAGCTGTGATAATTACGAGACCTATGGCGACAAGAAGGCTAAGGAACGTGATGCCATCAATAAATTCATATCAGAGAACAACATCAAGGTCATTAACGAGGACCAGTTCGAAGATCAGGACTATACAACGGATACGGCAAAAAACGAATATGTTCGTATGTCGCGTACTGGCGTCTATATGCAGATTGTCCGCAAGGGCTGTGGAACCCAATTGGAACAGAAGAAGTCTGTCAACGTTATTTGTCGTTTCACGGAATACAATATTCTGGCCGACTCTGTCATGTTGTCAAACCTTGCTCCGTTCTACATTTACGACTATAATTCAGGCTCCTATTTTGACGTCTCGCAGTATTACGACAAAATGAATGTTTCGCGTAATGGCACAACATTCACTGCGTCGTTTGTCTCTGGTCTAATGATGCGTTACCACAGTTCGTCAACCAGTGTACCTTCTGGATGGCTCGTACCTTTGAATTTCATCAATATTGGCCGTCCTGCGAACGAGAACGAAGAGACTGCCTTTGTGAGACTCATAGTACCTCACTCACAGGGAACGGCAGACGCCTCAGCGAGTGTCTATCCCTGTCACTATGAGATTTCCTACGAACGTGAGAAATAACAATTATATATAATAGAATATGACTCTGATTAAATCTATATCTGGCATCCGCGGTACTATTGGCGGACGCACGGGCGATACACTGAACCCATTGGATATCGTCAAGTTTACCACTGCTTATGCAATGTTTATCCCCCGCAAGACGGGAAAGATTGTCGTAGGTCGTGATGGTCGCATCTCTGGTCCTATGGTGCGCGACGTCGTTTGTGGCACACTGGTAGGCATAGGCTTCGACGTGATTGATATTGGCTATGCTACGACACCAACAACCGAGCTGGCAGTACGTATGAGCGGAGCCGATGGTGGTATCATCATCACTGCTTCCCACAATCCACGCCAGTGGAATGCCCTGAAGTTGCTGAACAGCGAGGGTGAGTTTTTGACTGCAGCAGACGGTCAGAAAGTGCTCGAACTGGCTGAAAAGGAAGACTTCTGCTACGCGGAAGTCGACAAGCTGGGAAAGGTTATCGTCGACAATTCCTTCGACGAGCGCCACATACAGTCAGTCCTCGACCTCAAACTCGTGGATACCGACGCTATTCACAAGGCCCGTCTGACCGTTTGCGTTGACAGTATCAACAGCGTTGGTGGCATCATCCTGCCCAAACTACTCGAACGTCTGGGCGTGGGTTATAAGTTCCTGAACGAGCAGGTAACTGGTGACTTTGCACATAATCCTGAACCTTTGGAGAAGAATCTGCAGGGTATCATGGACGAGATGAAAACTGGTAAATATGATCTGGGTATTGTCGTTGATCCTGATGTCGACCGTCTGGCTTTCATCTGCGAGGACGGTAAGATGTTTGGCGAGGAATATACGTTGGTTAGTGTGGCTGACTATGTGCTGTCGCAGACTCCAGGCAATACCGTTAGCAATCTCAGCTCTACTCGTGCTTTGCGCGACGTAACGCAAAAGCGTGGCGGTCAGTATACAGCTGCTGCTGTTGGCGAGGTCAATGTTACCACGAAGATGAAAGAGGTGAATGCCGTCATTGGCGGTGAGGGAAATGGTGGTGTCATCTATCCTGAGAGCCATTATGGCCGCGACGCCCTTGTGGGTATAGCCCTCTTCCTGACTTCTCTGGCCAAGAAGGGATGCAAGGTCAGTGAGTTACGCAAGCAGTTCCCTGACTATCAGATTGCCAAGAACCGTATCGACCTCACTCCTGACACAGACGTAGATGCTATCTTGGTGAAGGTGAAGGAGATGTATGCCAACGATCCTACCGCACAGGTAAACGATATTGACGGTGTGAAGATTGACTTCCCTGATCGTTGGGTTCATCTGCGCAAGTCAAATACCGAGCCTATTATCCGTGTGTACAGTGAGGCTGCTACCATGGAGGCTGCCGACGAGATTGGCAAGAAACTGATGCAGGTTGTTTACGACATGCAGTAATCAGCTGTTTGTCACATGACATATTCAGGTGGGCATTTTATCTTGCCCACCTGTTTTTTTCTGCCAATGTGTCAGTTTGTCAAGGTTGGCAAGGTCCTTGGCACGGTTTTGGCTACGATGAGGGCAAACTTAAATACAAACATTTAAAAAAACAAAGTATTATGAACATCAAACCATTAGGAGACCGCGTGCTGGTAGTGCCTGCACCGGCTGAAGAGAAGATTGGCGGTATTATCATTCCTGACACCGCAAAAGAGAAACCCCTGCATGGAACCATCAAGGCCGTTGGTCAGGGTACCAAGGACGAAGAAATGGTCCTCAAGGCAGGCGACGAAGTGCTGTATGGCAAGTACTCTGGTACAGAACTCGAGTTTGAGGGCGAGAAGTTCCTCATGATGCGTCAGTCTGACGTTTTAGCAGTCATTGAGAAATAACATCGTAATAACGAAATAACGTTATAACGAAATAATAAAGAAAAGGAAAAACAATTATGGCAAAAGATATTAAATTCAATATTGACGCTCGCGACGCTATGAAGCAGGGCGTCGACCAGTTGGCAAACGCAGTAAAGGTTACGCTCGGTCCTAAGGGTCGTAACGTTGTGATTGAGAAGAAGTTTGGTGCTCCCCAGATTACCAAGGACGGTGTGACCGTTGCCAAGGAAATCGAGTTGGAGGACAAGTTCGAGAATACAGGCGCTCAGCTCGTTAAGAGCGTAGCTTCAAAGACGGGCGACGATGCTGGTGATGGTACTACCACCGCTACCATCCTGACTCAGGCTATCGTTACCGAGGGTCTGAAGAATGTCACCGCAGGTGCCAATCCTATGGACCTGAAGCGTGGTATCGACAAGGCAGTGAAGAGCGTTGTTGACTTTATCCAGAAGAACGCTGAGCGCGTGGACGACAACTACGACAAGATTGAGCAGGTGGCTACCGTTTCTGCCAACAACGATGAGGAGATTGGTAAGCTGCTGGCTGAGGCTTTCCGCAAGGTTTCTAAGGATGGTGTTATCACCATTGAGGAGAGCAAGAGCCGCGACACCCACATCGGTGTTGTCGAGGGTATGCAGTTCGATCGTGGTTACCTGTCTGGCTACTTCGTAACCGACAGCGAGAAGATGGAGTGTGTGATGGAGAATCCTTACATCCTCATCTACGACAAGAAGATTTCTAATATCAAGGACTTCCTGCCCATCCTGCAGCCTGCTGCTGAGAGTGGACGCCCCTTGCTGGTCATCGCTGAGGATGTTGACTCTGAGGCTCTGACCACACTGGTTGTCAACCGTCTGCGTGGCGGTCTGAAGATTTGTGCTGTCAAGGCTCCTGGCTTTGGCGACCGTCGTAAGGCTATGCTCGAGGATATTGCTACCCTGACAGGTGGCGTTGTTATCAGCGAGGAGAAGGGTCTGAAACTGGAGCAGGCTACCCTCGAGATGCTGGGTACCTGTGACAAGGTGACTGTTTCTAAGGACAACACCACGATTGTCAATGGTGCTGGCGACAAGCAGGCCATTCAGGATCGTATCGCTCAGATCAAGAAGGAAATCGAGCTTACCACCTCTTCTTACGACAAGGAGAAGCTGCAGGAGCGTCTGGCCAAGTTGGCTGGTGGCGTAGCAGTACTCTACGTAGGTGCTAACAGTGAGGTTGAGATGAAGGAGAAGAAGGACCGCGTTGACGATGCGCTCTGCGCTACTCGTGCAGCTATCGAGGAGGGTGTTGTTGCTGGTGGTGGTACGACCTACATCCGCGCTCAGCAGGCTTTGGCTGACGTGAAGGGCGACAATGCCGACGAGCAGACTGGTATCAACATCATCTGCCGCGCTATCGAGGAGCCTCTGCGTCAGATTGTCAGCAATGCTGGCGAGGAGGGTGCCGTTGTAGTACAGAAGGTTCGCGAGGGCAAGGGTGACTTCGGTTACAATGCTCGTCTCGACAAGTACGAAGACCTCCGTGAGGCTGGTGTCATCGACCCTGCCAAGGTGGCTCGTGTAGCTCTGGAGAATGCCGCTTCTATCGCAGGCATGTTCCTCACCACCGAGTGCCTCATCTGCGACAAGCCTGAGAAGGAACCCGCTATGCCAATGGGCGGTGCTCCAGGAATGGGAGGCATGATGTAATTGAGGATTTAATTCACTTCTATAAGGTATCACTGTGCGACATCACAGTGATACTTTTTTGTAACGTTAACTTTGCAAAATATAACCATAAAGGCTAAACGGCTTGATATAAATCAAAAACAATGCAGATTTTTGCCAAAATTCTTGCATGATTATTGAAAAGTTTCTAACTTTGCAGCGTCTTAAGGTTAAAACCGCAGACATTATCATATCAGAATTAAGCATAAAAGAGATATTTTTTTGATTTGTTTTAGTAGATTAGTTTTTAAGTAGTTTGTTTTTGAATTCGATTGTCGTGACGACAATCGGATTTTTTTTATGCCTTTTCTTTTGTTTAGCTCTTGACTTTTTCGTATCTTTGCAGCATGAAACAAATAATCGTTGCTGTCAGCCTACTTTTCACGTTGAGTACCAGTGCTCAAACGACTCATGCAAGTGAAAACTATCGCCCTGAGGGACGAGCCTTTGTATGTGTCAATGGCCAAAACCGTTTTACACGCGCACTGTATGGCAGTCCGACGGAATGGCGTGTGGAAACCAGCGACCGTCCTGTGTTTGCTCTGTTCAAGAAGAAAGATTACCGCAATCTGCAGTTTCGCGTGAATGGTGTCTGGCTCGACAAGACCGATTTCTGTGAATCCCGTTACGAAGACGGCATGCGCAGTTACCTGTTGCGACACAAGACGTGGGGACCAAAAGCTACATTGCGTGTGAAGGTCGTTGCATCGTTACAGCAGGAGCAGGCCTTGTGGCGTTTCCAGACAACGGGATTCAATGGTATAGTGAAGCTGGATGTCTTTGTAAGTAACATCCGCAAGCCCAAGCTCTCGCGCAATGGTGACCTTGGTGCCGACCCCAAAGATGCCTTCGAGGCTGATGGTAAGGAGCCCGTCCAGCAATGGTCGCAGGACTTTGAAGACGAGTGTTATGTTTGTTGCAATGGCATCGCAACAGACTCTACAGACGCCCGCGATGCCTCTGAGCGCTTCGAGGATCTGGAGACTGCGATGAAAGAACTGGCGGGCCGTATAGAGTTCAATACCCCCGACCCTTACATCAACACCCTCGGTAGTGCACTCGTTGTTGCTGCCGATGGCGATTGGGACGGACAGACATGGCTGCATGGCTGCATTGGTTGGAGAATGCCACTTGCAGGCTGGCGCGCAGGTTATCTGGGTGATGTGTTAGGCTGGCCCGAGCGTGCTATCAGTCATTTCGACGCCTACGCCAAAAGCCAAGTCACAAACGTTCCTCCGAAATACAGCCATCCGACACAAGACGATAAGCAGAACATGGCCCGTGCAAAAAAAGAATGGGGGACACAGATGTATTCCAATGGCTATATCTGCCGTAATCCGGAACGCAACGACCAGATGCATCACTACGACATGAACCTCAACTACATCGACGAACTGTTGTGGCATTTCCAGTATGATGCTGACCAGGCCTATATGCGCAAAATGTGGCCTGTACTGAAAAGTCATTTGGCTTGGGAGAAACGTAATTTCGACCCAGACGGTGACCATCTCTACGATGCCTATTGCTGTATCTGGGCCAGTGACGCCCTTTATTATAGCGGCGGTGCCGTAACCCATTCGTCAGCTTATAACTATCGCGCCAATCTGCTGGCAGCACGCATTGCCAAGCTCATTGGCGAAGACGGGACACCCTATCAACAGGAGGCCGAGGCTATCCTCAGGGCTATGAACCAACGTCTGTGGTTGAACGACAAAGGACATTGGGCAGAGTATCAAGACCTAATGGGGTTAAAACGTGTCCATGAAAGTGCAGCCGTGTGGAGCATCTATACACCTATCGATTGCGGTGCCTGCACAGCGGAACAAGCCTATCGCGCTACAAAATACATCGATAAGGAAATCCCTCACATCCCTGTTACGACAAACCTCTCGACTATTTCAACATCGAACTGGCTGCCTTATTCGTGGAGCATCAACAACGTTGCAGCTGCCGAGGTGATGCACACAGCGCTGGCATATTTCGAGGCAGGCCGTTCGGAGGAGGGCTATCAGTTGATGAAAGCCAACATTCTCGACCAGATGTATTATGGCCAGTCGCCTGCCAATTTCGGACAAATCAGTAAATACGATGCTGCCCGTGGTGAATGCTATCGCGACTTCGGCGACTGTATCGGCATCTCTGCGCGCACGCTGTTACAAGGTCTCTTTGGCATCCAGCCCAATGCTCTCGAAGGCCATTGCATCATCCGTCCTGGTTTCCCTGAGGCGTGGGATTCAGCTTCCGTACGTACACCTTATATATATTATAGGTATCAGCGTCAGGGTGACGAGGCGGTCTACGAGGTGACTCAACACTTTGCCCAGCCTCAGCAGATCGTCATTCGCCAAAATCTCGGAATGGGCAAATACCGCGACGTCGTAGGAACCAGTGAACAACATCAGACCATCCGTGTAAAAGTGCCCGTCAAATATCCCGAAGTAACTTTCCGTAATAATGGATTCACGGAGCAACGCAACATCGGAACCGACGAACCCACATTTGCCGAGAAGTTCCACAAACAGAACATCGACTACGTGCTCAACGACAGCGTGACCAATATTTTCCGCAACGAATACCGCAGTCCGCGTCCGCCTTACACCACGTTACAGATTCCGTTGCAGGGTGTAGGCGACTGGTGTCATCCTGACTACAAGCCCGAAGTCAACGACTCTGTATTCCGTTCGATGATTGTCAAAGACGAGTTCATCGCCATGGGGGTTCCTTTCCGCACGTCAGCGACTGGCCGGAATATTGCCTTCACCTCGCTCTACGACAACTATCCCGACAGTATCTCGATTCCTCTCAGCGGTCGTTACGGGCAGGCGTGGTTGTTGATGGCAGGAACTACCAACCACATGCAAAGCCGCATCGCCAATGGCATTGTCGTCGCCCAATATAACGATGGCACTGCCGACACGTTGCAATTGGTCAATCCCGACAACTGGTGTCCCGTCGAGCGTGACTACTATGTCGATGGCAAAGCCTTTCAAGTGGCCGAACCGCGTCCCTATCGCGTTGCTTTTGCCTACGATAAGGTCAGCCGTAACCTTTCAAAAGCGCTCGGTCTGCCCTTTGCCAATCCGCAGGGCGGTGAGATTGGTGCGAAAGGTGCCGACGGTGGCGAAATCAAAGGTGGAGCTGCCACGATGTTATGTATGCCGCTGAACCGCAAGAAGAAGTTGCAATCGCTCACTTTGCGCACCCTTTCCAACGATGTTGTGATAGGTTTGATGGCTGTAACGCTGCAATAGACGGATGTGAAAGTTAAAAAAACCTTATGCGACTGCATTTTTTTGCTTTTCACGATTCATTCTTCACTTTATTTTGTATCTTTGTGGCTCGAAACCAATTCATTACTTAAAAAACAAATACAAAAATGAACAATGTACCTGTAATTAAGATCGGTATCGTGGCTGTTAGCCGCGACTGTTTCCCCGAGTCACTGGCCGTTAACCGCCGCAAGGCTGTTATCGCCGAGTATGAAAAGAAGTTTGGTAAGGAAGGCATCTACGAGTGTCCTATCTGTATCGTTGAGAGTGAGATCCACGCTCAGCAGGCCCTTGAAGACGTGAAGAAGGCTGGCTGTAACGCCCTCTGCGTCTATCTTGGCAACTTCGGTCCTGAGATTTCTGAGACCATGATTGCTGACTGGTTCCAGGGCCCAACGATGTTCTGTGCAGCTGCTGAGGAGACTCAGAACGACCTGATTGACGGTCGTGGTGATGCTTACTGCGGTATGCTGAACGCTAGCCAGGCTCTGTCTCTGCGCAAGACTCGCGCTTACATCCCTGAGGAGCCCGTTGGCGACGCTGCTCAGTGCGCTGAGATGATTCATGAGTTCCTGCCCATCGCCCGCGCTATCGTAGGTCTGCAGAACCTGAAGATTATCAGCTTCGGTCCCCGTCCTAACAACTTCCTGGCTTGTAACGCTCCTATCCGCGCCCTCTACGATCTCGACGTTGAGATCGAGGAGAATTCAGAGCTCGACCTGCTCGAGGCTTTCCAGAAGCACGCTAACGACCCACGCATTGACGGCGTTGTAAAGGATATGGCTGCTGAGCTCGGTCACGGCAACAAGATTCCTCAGGTGCTGCCTAAGCTCGCTCAGTATGAGCTGACCCTGACCGACTGGATTGAGGCTCACAAGGGCTCTCGCCAGTTCGTGGCTATGGCTAACAAGTGCTGGCCCGCTTTCCAGACCATGTTCGGTTTCGTGCCTTGCTATGTCAACAGCCGTCTGACTGCTCGTGGCATTCCCGTAGCTTGCGAGGTTGATATCTATGGTGCTCTGTCAGAGTACATTGGAACCTGCATCAGCCAGGATGCCGTTACACTGCTCGACATCAACAACACCGTTCCTAACGACATGTACGAGGAGAGCATCAAGGGCAAGAAGTTCGCTTGCGACAGCTACACCGACAAGGAAATCTTCATGGGCTTCCACTGCGGTAATACTGCTTCTTCTAAGGTTTGCAACTGCCAGATGTGCTTCCAGCGCATTATGGCCCGCGCTCTGCCTGTTGAGGTTACCAACGGTACCCTCGAGGGTGACATTCAGCCCGGTCTGGCTACTGTTTATCGTCTGCAGTCTACTGCCGACACCAAGCTCCGCGCTTACATCGCTCAGGGTGAGGTGATTCCTGTAGCTACCCGCTCGTTCGGTTCTATCGGTATCTTCGGTATCAAGAACATGAGCCGCTTCTATCGTCACGTCCTCATCGAGAAGCACTACCCA
>ONMN01000030.1 GCA_900318885.1 uncultured Prevotellaceae bacterium
CAATCAGGTGGAAGGCGAACTGAAGAAGGGCGCTAAGGTCATCGTCGTCGAGGACCTGATTTCTACTGGCGGCTCTTCGCTGAAGGCTGTTGCTGCCCTACGTGAATACGGTGTAGAGGTCATTGGTATGGTGGCTTCGTTCACCTACGGTTTCCCTGTGGCAGAAGAGGCATTCCGTGAGGCTGGTGTCAAGCTCATCACCTTGAGTGACTATAATGCCGTATTGGAGCAGGCCGCTGAGACTGGCTATATCAAACCCGAAGAGATTGAAGTATTAAAAGAATGGCGTAAAGATCCCAGCGTCTGGGGAGTTTAATAAAAAGAGAATATGAGTAAATTCGAAAGTAGCATCAAGCAGATCAACTATCCCGTTGAGGCTGTTTATAGGAATATCAGTGATCTGACCAATTTAGAGCGCGTTCGCGACCGTGTTCCTGAGGATAAACTCAAGGACTTCCAGTTCGACAGCGACTCAGTTCAGGTGAGTGTCGACCCCGTGGGTGTCATCAAGCTGCGCATCATTGAGCGCGAGGAAAACAAATGTGTCAAGTTCGAGGCAGAGCAGTCGCCCCTGCCCTTCAATCTGTGGATTCAGGTGCTACCCGTCACCGCTGAGACCAGCAAGATGAAGGTCACCGTCAAAGCCGACATCCCCTTTATGCTCAAGGGAATGGTTGCTGGTCCCTTGCAGGACGGTGTGGAGAAAATCGCCGACGCCCTGTCGCAAATTCCGTTTGTCTAGAAATCTAGACAATCTAGAATCTCTAGAAAATAATAATTATGGCAAACAAGCTTTGGGAAAAAAACTTCGAGGTGAATGCCGAGATTGAGCGCTTCACCGTTGGTCGTGACCGCGAGATGGACCTCTATCTGGCCAAGTACGACGTGTTGGGCTCTATGGCCCATATCACCATGTTGGAATCCATCGGACTCATTGGCAAGGACGAACTGCCCCTGCTGTTGGCCGAGCTGAAGAACATCTATCAGATTTGCGAACGCGGTGAGTTCCAGATTGAGGATGGCGTCGAGGACGTGCATTCACAGGTGGAACTGATGCTGACGCGCAAACTTGGCGATATGGGCAAGAAAATCCATTCAGGCCGCAGTCGTAATGACCAGGTACTGGTAGACCTGAAGCTGTTTACCCGTCACGAACTGATGGAGGTGGCTGAAGGTGTAAAGGTGCTGTTCGACGAACTCATCCAGAAAAGCGAACAATACAAGCACGTATTGATGCCTGGCTATACGCACCTGCAGGTGGCTATGCCCTCGAGTTTCGGCCTTTGGTTTGGTGCATACGCTGAGAGCCTGACAGACGATATGCTGTTCCTGCAGGCAGCCTACAAGATGACTAATCGTAATCCTTTGGGCTCTGCTGCTGGTTATGGTTCCTCGTTTCCCTTGAAGCGTCAGATGACAACAGACCTGCTGGGTTTCGACTCGATGGACTATAATGTCGTCTATGCCCAAATGGGACGTGGAAAGATGGAGCGTAACGTTGGCTTTGCACTTGCGACCATTGCTGGCACATTGGCAAAAATGGCCTTCGACGCCTGTCTGTTCAACTCACAGAACTTCTCGTTCGTCAAGCTTCCCAAGGAGTGTACGACGGGGTCGAGCATCATGCCGCATAAGAAGAATCCCGATGTCTTCGAACTCATTCGTGCCAAGTGTAACAAGCTACAGGCTCTGCCCCAGCAAGTGACGCTCATCATGAACAACCTGCCCGTGGGTTACTTCCGCGACCTGCAAATCATCAAGGAAGTATTCCTGCCTGCTTTCGACGAACTGAAGGACTGCCTCCAGATGGCTGCCTATATTATCAATAAGATAGAGGTACGCGAGAATATTCTCGACAACCCCATGTACGACCCGATGTTCTCTGTGGAAGAGGTGAACAAACGTGCGTCTGAAGGTTTACCCTTCAGAGATGCTTACAAACAGGTCGGCTTGGAGATTGAGGCTGGCACTTTCCGCCCCGACAAGGATATCCACCACACCCACGAGGGTTCGATAGGCAACCTCTGCAACGACCGCATCAGCGCTCTCATGGCTACTGTCCTCGAAGGTTTTGCCTTCGAGCGTGTCACTAACGCCGAACAAGCATTACTGCGATGAAAAGACTATTCTCATACCTCTTACCTCTTACCTCTTACCTCTTGTTGGCGTCCTGTCAGGCTGAAGGCGAGTACTCCACGTGGCCCTGCCGTTTCACCTACGACAACAGCCTGCACATCGATCCTACGCTCGCTTCGGCTATGAACATCGATTCCAGAGGTGTGTTCTGCAAGATATGGGATTCGAGCATGGGGGGACTCGTCCTCCACTTCCAAAGCAATCAGGGCGGCGATGCCACCCACCAGCAGGTGACGGAGCTAGAACGCCTGACGAATTATATCCTGGGTCTCAACAACGGCATCATCGTGGGCTTTCAGACATTCAACACCGCACCCAACGGTGGCTTTGTGGCCTACGACGTCCAGTGCCCCAACTGTGTTCGTCGCGAAAACAACACCATCAACCCCAGATATCCCGTCTCGATGAGCACCAGCGGCATTGCCACATGTGGCAAATGCGGTAAGAAATACGACCTCAACAACGGCGGTCTCTGCCAAAATGGTGAGGAAGGTGACGTAGGTCTGCAGAAGTATCTGGCCTCCACGACAGGTCCCAACGGATTCCTCTCTGTAGGCACAAAACGATAGGCAAAAAGGCAGAATGAAAGCAAAAAGTGAAGTGCGGAAGCAAATTTTTCACTTTTCATTCTTCATTCTTCATTTTATTTTGTACTTTTGCACCCGATTTAGCAATAAGTCTGCTGCCGCGATGGTGGAATGGTAGACACGAGGGACTTAAAATCCCTTGGCCATAACGGCTGTGCGGGTTCGAGTCCCGCTCGCGGCACACGGCGCTTGCCTCGGCAAGAGCGGCGCCCAAGGGCGAAAGTTCGCTCGCGGCACAAAACAAAAAAACGGGCTCATCGTTTGGTGGGCTCGGATTTTTTTCGTACCTTCGCAGCCATAAACCAGATCAATTCCTAAAATGATGAAGCAGATTGTGATGTTTGCGTGGCTGATGGCCATGTCGCTGGGCAGTGTTAAGGCCCAAGACGTGAAGGTGGAGTTCTTCACGCCGAGTATCGTTCATGTGGTAAAAGATGAACCTACGAAGACGTTGGTCATTACCGCCAAACCGGAGCATGTTCCCGTGACGCATACGGGTAACACGTGGAAGAGCAGCGAGCTGACGGTGAAGCTCGAACCCGAGACGCAGACCTTGGTATTCATGACGAACAAGGGTAAGGTGCTCTTGAGGGAAAAGGGCATCAGCATGGTGCGTAAGAATACGGGTGAGTTCGAGGTCAGTCAGAGCTTCTTCCTCGACAAGGACGAGGCCATCTACGGTCTGGGAACTATCCAGAACGGCAAGATGAACCGCAGGGGCGAGAAGAAACGCATGGAACAATCGAATCTGGAGGACTTCCAGAACGTGTTGCAGAGCATCAAGGGCTGGGGACTCTATTGGGAGAACTATTCGCCGACGCTGTTTGAGGACAATGCCGAGGGCATGTCGTTTACCTCTGAGGCCGGTCAGGGCATTGACTACTACTTCATGTATGGCGGCAGTGCCGACGGCGTGATAGCCCAGATGCGCCATCTGACGGGCGACGTGCCGATGTTCCCGCTGTGGACCTACGGCTACTGGCAGTCGAAGGAGCGCTATAAGACAGCCGCTGAGACAGAGAGCATCGTTGACCAATATCGTGCCTTGCAGGTGCCGCTGGACGGCATCATTCAGGATTGGCAATATTGGGGCTCGAACTATCTGTGGAACGCGATGGACTTCCTGTCGGAGGACTTTGCCACAGGGCCTCAGCTCATCAAGAATGTGCACGCCAAGCACGCCCACTTCATGATTTCAATCTGGGCCAGCTTCGGACCTCAGACGCAGCAGTTCCGCGAATTGAACGAAAAGGAGTTGTTGATGCCTTTTGAGACGTGGCCACAGAGCGGCATCTCGCATATCTGGCCTCCCGTCATGAAATATCCCTCGGGCGTGAAGGTCTATGACGCCTTCAGTCCTGAGGCCCGCGCCATCTATTGGAAATACCTGAAGACGCTCTACGACTATGGGTGTGATGCGTGGTGGATGGATTCTACCGATCCCGACTTCTTCAATCCCCGTGAGAGTGACTATGAGCATAAGGTGTATGGCGGTACCTGGCGTTCACAGCGTAATGCCTTCCCGTTGGAAACAGTACGTGGCATCTATCAGGCTCAAAGAAAGGACGATAGGGGCAAGCGTATCTTCATCATGACGCGCTCGTCGTTTGCCGGTCAGCAGCACTACGGCTCGAACATGTGGAGCGGCGACGTGAACTCGTCGTGGGATATGTTGCGCAAACAGGTGCCTGCCGGACTGAGCTTCTCGCTGACGGGCAATCCCAATTTCAATACTGACATCGGTGGATTCTTCTGTGGCTCCTACAATACCCAGGGCCCTGCCTCGGCGCCGAAGAATCCTCAGTTCCAGGAGCTGTATGTGCGCTGGATGCAGTATGGGCTGTTCTGTCCTGTGTTCCGCAGTCACGGTGCCGATGCACCTCGTGAAATCTGGCAGTTTGGCAAAAAGGGCGAGCCGGTGTATGACGCCATCGAGAAGATGATTCGCCTGCGCTATCGTCTGTTACCTTATTTATATAGCACGGCCTGGCAGGTGACGAGCAATAACGACAGCTACATGCGTCCGCTGTTCAGCGACTTTGCCAGCGACAAGAAGGTGTGGAACATGACCGACGAGTTTATGTTCGGTCGTTGCATCCTTGCCGCACCCATCGTCGACCCGCAATATACGGAGGAAAAGATCATCCGCACGGATGCCATGACAGGGTGGGACCGTAAGTCCGTGTCCGACGGTTCTCCCGTCGGAACCATCGACTTCACGGCCACGAAGACTGCCGTGAAGTATCTGCCGAAGGGTGCTACGTGGTATGATTTCTGGACCAACAAGGCATACAAGGGCGGACGGAATGTCACCCTTGAGACGACGTTCGACCGCGTGCCGATGTTCGTGCGTGCCGGTAGCATTCTGCCCTTGGGTCCTGAGATGCAGTATGTGGGTGAGAAGGCGTGGGACAACCTCGAACTGCGCGTCTATCCTGGTGCTGACGGCCGTTTTGTGCTCTACGAAGACGAGGGCGATAACTATAACTACGAGAAAGGCATGTACAGTGTCATCCAGTTTAGCTGGAATGACAAGAAGCACACGCTGACCATTGGAGCAAGGAAGGGCAGTTATCCTGGAATGCTTCAGACGAGAACATTCACGGTGGTTTGGCCTGACGGCACCTCGAATACAGTAAACTATCAAGGACAGGAGATTAATATTGAACGTTGAACATTGAACATTAAACATTAAGAAATATGAAGAAGCTATTAACGACAATGGCAGTTTGTCTGTTGGCATTGACTGCTACAGCCCAAGAGCATAAGTTATGGTACGACCAACCTGCCAAGAAATGGCTGAAAGCGTTGCCCGTTGGCAATTCCCATCTTGGGGCAATGGTTTATGGTGGCGTCAAAACAGAGGAAATCCAACTCAACGAGGAAACCTTCTGGAGCGGTTCCCCTCATAACAATAACAGTCCTGAAGCCCGCGAACACCTGCAGGAGGTTCGTGACCTGACGCTGATGGGTCGTGAAGAGGAGGCTCATAAGTTGTTGGATAAGTACTTCTTCCGTGGTCCTCACGGGATGCGTTTCCTGCCGTTGGGCAGTCTGAAACTCAAGTTCGACTATGATAGTGACGAGGAGCCTGTCAATTACCGTCGTGAACTGAATCTCGGCAATGCGCTGAACACTACTACCTACGAGGTGGATGGCGTGAAGTATGTGCGTACAGTCTTTGCCTCGCAGGCTGATAACGTCATCATCGTACGACTGGAAGCCTCGAAGAAGGGCGAGCTGGAGTTCGACATGAGCTTCGACAGCCAGCTGATTGCACAGGTTTTTTCGGTTTTCGAACATGAAGGCATCGAAGGACGCGTCAACGAGCTGGCAGCCGTTGTTGACGGTGTGGAACAGGAAGGCATCAAGGCTGGTCTGAAAGCCGAGTGTCGCATCCTGGTGGAGTCGGACGGTAAGATTGAGCATAAGGCCACGTCGATAGCGGTGGACGACGCCACTACTGCGACGCTCTATATCACCGCCGCTACCAATTACGTGAACTATCACGACATCAGCGGTAACCCTGTGAAGAAGAACAACCAGACGCTGGCTGGCGTCAAGGGCAAGGCGTACAAGCAGTTGTTGAAGGAGCACTTGAAGAAATATCAGGAGCAGTACGACCGCGTGTCGCTAGAATTGAAGGAACCCGCAGGAAAACCTGCGGGAACGGCGGCTTTGCCTACCGACCAGCGCCTGACGACGTTCGACGGTAGCGACCTCGATATGGTGTCGCTGATGATGCAGTACGGCCGTTACCTGCTGATTTCCAGTTCGCAGCCTGGCGGACAGCCTGCCAACCTGCAAGGCGTTTGGAATGACAAGAAGAATGCCGCTTGGGATTCGAAATACACCATCAATATCAATGCCGAGATGAACTACTGGCCCTCAACGGTTGGTAACCTCATTGAGAACCAGCAACCGTTGTTTGCAATGATTAAGGACCTGAGCGAGACGGGTGTCAAGACTGCACAGGAGATGTATGGTTGCAGGGGTTGGGTGGCTCACCACAATACTGACCTCTGGCGTATTGCCGGACCCGTCGATGGTACCACGTGGGGAATGTTCCCAACGGGTGGCGCCTGGTTGACAACACATATCTGGCAGCAGTATCTCTTTACTGGCGACAAGCAGTTGTTGGCAGACTATTATCCTGTGATGAAGGGTGCTGCCGACTTTCTGTTGGACTATATGCGCATTCATCCTGAATTTGGTTGGCTGGTCACGGTGCCTACTGTCTCGCCAGAGCATGGCCCCGTGGGTAAGAATACCACCGTGACGGCTGGTTCTACGATGGACAACCAGATTGTGTTCGATGCGTTGAATCAGGTGGTGCGCGCCGCTCAGGTATTGGGCATCAGCGACGATTCTACTGCCGTCTATCGTACTGCCCTTCAGCAATTGCCTCCCATGCAGATTGGACGTTACGGACAGTTGCAGGAGTGGATGTGGGATGGCGACAATCCGAAAGACGAGCATCGTCATATCTCGCACCTCTACGGACTCTATCCCTCGAATCAGATTTCCCCATATTCCCATCCGGATTTGTTCTCGGCTGCTGCCAACACGCTGAAGCAACGTGGCGATATGGCTACGGGTTGGAGCCTGGGCTGGAAGATAAACTTCTGGGCGCGTATGTTGGATGGCAACCACGCCTTCCGCATCATCAAGAATATGTTGACGCTGATTCCCGACTCAGTGGAATGGGGAGGTCACGGAGGAACCTATCCGAACCTGTTTGATGCCCATCCGCCCTTCCAGATTGATGGTAACTTCGGCTGTGCTGCCGGTGTTTGCGAGATGTTGGTGCAGAGTCACGACGGTGCCGTCCACCTGTTGCCCGCCCTGCCTGATGCTTGGACAGATGGTGAGGTGAAAGGCCTCAGGGCTCGAGGCGGTTTTGTGGTGGACGAGAAATGGAACGGAGGGGAACTTCGTTCCGCAAAGATACGCTCGACGATTGGAGGTAAGCTGCGCCTGCGTTCCTATGTGCCTCTGCAGGGCAAGGGACTGAAAGAAGCCGCTGGTCCTTGTCCCAATGCGTTGTACGAATCGGCTGATGTCAAGCAGCCCCTACGCTCTCCAGAACTAAAATCGTTCGAACAGTTGGATATCCGTCCTGTCTATGAGTACGATCTCGATACCAAGGCGGGGGGAGTGTATGAAGTTAGAGGTAAGAAGTAAGAGGTGAGAGGTAAGATGTAAGAAGTAAGATGTAAGAAGTAAGATATTAAATAAAAACAAGAACTATGATGAAACGAATGATGACTGCTGCAGCATTGGCATTGTGTCTGCTGACAGCCCAAGCAACTGAGAAGACATTCCAGAGTCCGGACGGCAAGATGGCCGTTACCGTGAGTGACCAAGGCGGTAAAGCCACGTATCAGGTGACGCTCGACGGAACCGTATTTATCACTCCCTCTCCGCTGGGTGTGGTGATGAATTTCGCTGACCTGTCGCAGGGCCTTACCCTGAAGGACTGTCAGACAACCACCGTCAAGGACGAGTATTCGCTGAAGACCATCAAGCAGAGCCACGTCAGCTATGAGGCGACGGAGGCTGTCTGCCAGTTTGAGAAAGACGGCAAGCCCGCATTGGATGTCATTTTCCGTGTGACGGGTCGTGACGTGGCTTACCGCTATAAGATCTATGCTTCCAAAAAGGATATGTTCAGTGCTGTCGTCGAAAGCGAGGCCAGTAGCTTTATCCTTCCCGATGGTACCACAACGTTCCTCTGCCCGCAGGTGAAGCCGATGGGTGGTTTCGCCCGTACCTATCCCAGCTATGAGACCAGCTATACCTGGGACGACGAGATGGGTAAGAATGGCTGGGGTCAGGGCTACACCTTCCCCTGCTTGTTTAAGACACCACAGGGCTGGGTGATTATTTCTGAGACGGGTACTGACGGCAACTATGTCGGTTGCGCGCTGAAGAACGACGGTGGTGCCAAATACAGCATCGACTTCCCACAGGCATCAGAGATGGACGGCTGGGGCACTCCGAATGCCAAGGTTGCCCTGCCTGCACTGACTCCCTGGCGCACGATGACTATCGGCACCACGCTGGCTCCTATCGTGGAGACCACCGTTGCCAACGACCTCGTGCAGCCCAAATACAAGGCTTCGAAGGACTATACCTATGGCAAGGGTACCTGGTCGTGGATTATCCGCATGGACGGCAGTTGCAACTACAAGGAGCAGAAGGAGTATATCGACTTCTCGGCCGCTTTGGGCTATCGTTCCGTATTGGTTGATGCCCACTGGGATTCACAGATTGGTTACGACAAGGTTGCCGAGCTGTCGCGCTATGCCCAGTCGAAGGGCGTAGGTCTGTTCCTGTGGTACAATAGTAACGGTTTCTGGAACGACGCTCCTCAGGGTCCTCGTCAGAAGATGAACAAGAGTTCCGTTCGTCGTCAGGAGATGAAGTGGATGCAGGAGAATGGCATTCTGGGTATCAAGGTCGACTTCTTCGGTGGTGATAAGCAGGTGATGATGCAGCTCTACGAAGATATCCTGACCGATGCCAACGAGTTTGGATTGCAGTGTATCTTCCACGGATGCACCCTGCCTCGTGGTTGGGAACGTATGTATCCGAACTACGTCGCCTCTGAGGCTGTGCTGGCTTCCGAGAACCTGAGTTTCGGACAGGGCGCTTGCGATGCTGAGGCCAAGAACGGCTGTACGCACGTCTTCATCCGCAACACCGTAGCTTCTATGGACTGGGGTGGTTCGGCCCTCAACAAGCGCTATAGCACAGGCAACGACCGTGGTACCTATCGTCGTACCAGCGATGTTTATGCGTTGGCTACCGCTGTACTGTTCCAGAGCAGCGTCCAGCACTTCGCTTTGGCTCCCAACAATCTGGAGGATGCTCCCGCCTGGGCTATCGACTTCATGAAACAGGTGCCCACCAACTGGGACGAGGTACGCTTCATCGACGGTTATCCTGGCAAGTATGCCATCATTGCCCGTCGTGCAGGTGATACATGGTACATAGCAGGTATCAATGCCGAAAAGCAGCCGGTGAAGAAAGTCGTCTCGTTGCCCATGTTTGTGAAGGACACGCAGCTGACCGTCTATGCTGACGATGCCAAATACACCAACGATCCGAATGTCGTTGGCAGCGTCAAGACCGTCAAGCAGAACAAGAAACAGCAGATGAACATTGTCATCCCCGAAAATGGTGGCATTGTGATAGTCGGAAAGACGAAATAGTGAAAAAATGAAAGAAAATGGCGTGTATTTCGAATATTTTGATTACCTTTGCACCCCAAATAATAATATTGGAAAAGAATTAGGCTTATGAAAGTAGCAATTGTGGGTGCCTCAGGTGCCGTAGGTCAGGAGTTTTTACGCATCCTCGACCAGAGAAATTTCCCGATGGACGAACTTGTGCTGTTTGGCTCAGAACGCTCAGCAGGCACGAAATACACCTTCCGCGGTAAGGAGTTGACTGTGAAGTTGCTCCAGCATAACGACGATTTCAAGGATGTCGACATTGCCTTCACCTCTGCTGGTGCCGGCACGTCGAAGGAGTTTGCCGAGACCATCACGAAGTATGGTGCTGTGATGATTGACAACTCCAGCGCTTTCCGCATGGACGACGATGTACCCTTGGTGGTGCCTGAGTGTAACGCCGAGGATGCGCTGAACCGTCCGCGTGGCATCATTGCCAACCCCAACTGCACCACCATTATGATGGTCGTCGTGCTTCAGCCACTGGAGAAAATCTCTCACATCAAGCGCATCCACGTTTCTTCTTACCAGAGCGCTTCTGGTGCTGGTGCCGCTGCTATGGCCGAACTGCAACAGCAGTATAAGGAGATGGTAGAAGAGGGTGAGGTAAAGACCATCAAGAAGTTTGCCCACCAGTTGGCTTACAACGTCATTCCGCAGATTGACGTCTTCCAGCCCAACGGCTACACGAAGGAAGAGATGAAGATGTATAACGAGACGCGCAAGATTATGCATACCGATGCCAAGTGCTCGGCTATGTGTGTGCGTGTCAGCTCGTTGCGCAGCCACTCTGAGAGCGTTTGGATTGAGACTGAGAAGCCCATCAGCGTCGAGGAAGCTCAGAAGGCTATCGCTGCTGCTCCTGGTTGTACGCTCGTTGACGACCCTGCCAATCTGAAGTACCCTATGCCGTTGGAGACAGCTGGCAAGGATGACGTCTATGTGGGTCGTGTCCGCAAGGACCTCAGCGACGAGAACGGCCTGACCTTCTGGCTCTCTGGCGACCAGATCCGTAAGGGTGCTGCGCTCAATGCCGTCCAGATTGGTGAATACCTGGTGCAAGCGAGAGACCTGCCATGCTTTGCATGAGCAGTTCCGAGCGCAGCAAGGCATGACCAACGGTCAATATTTGGTAAAGGTTGGAAACGTTAAGTAATGTCTTAACTCCTTAACTCCTTTAACTCCTTAACTCCATAAAAAGGTAGGCTAACTCTTTGCAGTTAGCCTATTTTTTTGTATCTTTGCCGCCTGTATGACGTATGTTGATGTGATTCTGCCTGTTCCCTTGCATGGGATGTTTACTTACGCCGTGCCTGAAGGCATGACGGTGCAGGTAGGTGTTCGTGTGCTGGTGACCTTCGGACGTTCGAAGTCGTATGTCGGAATGGTAGGTCGTGTTCATACGACAAAACCTGAGGGTTATGCGGTGAAGCCCATTCAGCAAGTCATGGACCAGACACCCATCGTCACCGAACAGCAACTGCGTCTGTGGCACTGGATTAGCGACTATTACCTGTCGCCCATTGGTGAAGTGTATAAAGCGGCATTGCCAGCAGGACTGAAAGCTGAGGACGGCTATAAACCACGCACGGAGACCTACATCCGTCTGACCCTGCAATACCGTAATGTGACGGCCCTGCATGTGGCGCTGAACGTATTGTCGAGGGCCAAGAAACAACTCGACGCCTTTACGGAATACCTCGCTTTGTCCCATTATGACCAAATGGATGACGATTCAACATTCAATGTTCAACGTTCAATGTTCAACGTTCCTCGCAACGCCACACTCTCAAAGAGAGAATGTTCAACGTTCAATGTTCAACGTTCAATGTTCAATGTAAATGAGGTCACACGCGAAGAACTGATGAACGCCAGTGGTGCTTCTGCCGAGACCATCAACCAACTGGTGAAGCGTCAGCTACTCGAAACCTACGAGGTAGAAGTTGGTCGCCTGAATCATGGTGGCGACTATCGTCCAGACCTCATCCAACCCCTCAGTGCCGCTCAGGAGAATGCCTATAACGACATTCTGATGCAGCAGATGAAGAAACAGGTGACGCTGCTGCATGGAGTTACGGGGTCTGGTAAGACGGAAATCTACATCCACCTCATCCGCCAAGCTCTCGAACGCAAGGAACAGGTACTCTACCTCTTGCCTGAGATAGCGCTGACGGTGCAGATGATGCAACGTCTGCAACGCATCTTCGGCAATCGTCTGGGCATATACCATTCGAAGTATTCCGATGCCGAACGCGTGGAAATCTGGCAGAAACAACTGTCGCCCAATCCTTACGATGTCATTCTCGGCGCCCGCAGTGCCGTTTTCCTGCCCTTCCAGCGACTGGGACTGGTCATTGTCGACGAGGAACACGAGACCAGTTACAAGCAGCAGGATCCTGCCCCTCGTTATCATGCCCGCAGTGCCGCCATCATGCTCGCTTTGTTCACAAGTGAGGAGTTAAGAGTGAAGAATGAAGAATTTCCTACCGGACTCCCTGATGCGCTTGACTCAAGGGCAGCAGCAGATTCTTCACTCTTCACTCTTCACTCTTCACTTAAAGCAAGAGTGCTGTTGGGCACTGCGACGCCGTCTATGGAAAGCTACCACAATGCCAAGACGGGCAAGTACGGACTGGTGGAACTGACGGAGCGTTACAAGGGTATCGAACTGCCTGAGATACAGGTCGTCGATACGGCTGACCTCCAACACCGAAAAATGATGGTGGGAGCCTTCTCACCTCTATTATTAACGCGTATGCGTGAAGCCCTGGAACGTGGCGAACAGGTCATCTTATTCCAGAATCGTCGCGGTTTTGCGCCTGTCATCGAATGCCACCAATGTGGCTGGGTGCCCACCTGCCAGCATTGCGACGTATCGCTGACGCTCCACCGCCAATTGAACCAGTTGACATGCCACTACTGTGGTTTTACCTACCGTATACCCACGGAGTGCCCTTGTTGTGGCAGTACCGACCTGCGTACGCGTGGTTTTGGTACGGAGAAAATAGAAGAACAGGTGCGCGAGGTTTTTCCTGAGGCCCGCATTGCGCGTATGGACCTCGACACCACCCGCACGCGCAATGCCTACGAACGCATCATCACCGACTTCGGAGCAGGACGTACCAACATCCTCATCGGCACGCAGATGATCAGCAAAGGTCTCGACTTCGACAACGTCAGCATTGTGGGCATCGTCAATGCCGACAGCATGATGAACCAACCCGACTTCCGCGCCTTCGAACACTCGTTTATGATGATGTCGCAGGTCAGTGGACGCGCAGGTCGCAAACGTCGTCGCGGACTGGTCATCCTACAGACCAAGCAGCCCCAGACACCCGTTATCCGTCACGTGGTACATAACGACTTCATTTCTTTATACCGCGATCTTGTTGCCGAACGCCAACTGTTCCACTATCCGCCGTTCACACATTTGATTTACGTCTTCCTGCGCCACCGCCAGAATGCCGTCGTCGAGACTGCTGCCACGGAAATGGGAGCCCGTCTGCGCCAATGGTTCGGAGCTCGGGTGTTGGGCCCTGACAAACCCTCGGTGGCCAAGGTCAGTGGACAAAACATCCGTAAACTGGTGCTGAAACTCGAACTGGGCATCGACATGCCTCGTGTGCGCCAATATCTGCTCACGGCACAACAGCAGATGATGGCCGACAAGCGTTATTCCTCGCTGCAAATCTACTACGACGTCGATCCGCTGTAAAAAGAGCGGGATGCGGCAAGGTCACTCGCCCTCTAAGGGAGCCTGCTTCAGCTGTTCCAGTGCGCGACACAGCTGGTCAGGGCACGATGTGTTCTTGATGCCACAGCGGATGCCGTCCAACCGACGAATCACGTCGTCAATCTTCTGACCTCTCACCAGCTGGCTGATGCCCTGCAGATTTCCATTACATCCCCCCAGGAAGAACACCTGTTGGATGACGTCGTGCTCATCGGCTGTCACGTCAATCAATTGCGAACACGTCCCATGAGTCTGATATTGTACATGTTTCGTCTTCATATTATTTCACTATCATTTTTTTGCCATTACGGATATAAACGCCCTGCTGCGTAGGAGCACCCTGCAGCCTGATGCCGTTAAGGGTATAGCTGTCGGTGGGGACAGGATCTGCACTGACCGTCCTGATACCATCAGGAGCGTCTTCCCATTCAAGATCATAGACGTTCGTACTGCCGTCTTTCTCACGCGTGATGGTGATTTTCACCACATCGCCATCGCCGTTCGTGTCATACTGATAGGTGTAAAGCCCCTGAGGTTTCTCGTCAGAGTCGTGGTTCATCGTCGCAAACAGGTTTGCTGGAGTTGTTCCAATGTGTTTGTAGAAACCTGTTATATAGATAAAATCATCGAAACCCGGTGAAGTGCTGCCACTACATTCAAATAGGGCGTTCACAAGGGGTGTCGACGACAGTTCACTAGCAGTATAAGTCAATCTATGCCAAGCCTCTTTATTGGTTCCTTCACCCGAAATATGATAGTATTCTGCAATATTATCACCATTCCAAGTGATGTAATTATGTTCGTCTGCCCCTTCACCTCCAGCGTATAAATTCATCTCAACGAGTTTATCACCTTCATAGATTAATTCATCCCTAACGGTCAGATATTCCGCTGGCCAGTCAATGGTCATCGTCTTCACTTTGCCGTCTTCCAATTCATAAACGACGGTCTTGTTGCCATCAGTGTGATAGAGCTCAATCCGTGAATCCCCGTAATAGGTGTAAGTGCAGGTACTCGACCGGCCACGACTGTCTGACAAGTCCAACTGACAAATACGGCCTTCCTCGTCATACGTAAACACACCACTTTCTGTTTTATACTTCCCAATATGGGTAAGGGTTGTAAGCCTTTTACCGGCGAACAAACTGAACGGAATTGCTAAAAGCAATGACAATAGTAGTATTTTCTTCATAACCGACATAATTAGTAGAACATTTATTATCGGCTGCGAAGGTACGAATTTTTTTTGAAACCACCAAACTTTTTGTCATTTCCCCATATCATAACCCCCAAAAGCCCCCTCTAAGCACCAATGCATCTTCGCTCTTCCCATAGTGTAGTCATACTCTACTTATACTGAACGAGTATGCCTAGAGTATACAAAATACGCTATGCTGCCTCGTAGAAAACCTGACCTACTCTGTCGATATGGTCACCGATGGGCGTACCCTTTTTCTTCTGATAATCCAACAGGTCAACGGAATAGAGAAGTTCCAAATCGTCTATCTCACAAAGGATATTGAGTAGTTGGTTATAGTCAATGTCCTTACCTATTACAGCTAAGTCAATATCCGAGCCTGCACGGTAATTCCCCTTTGATCTGGAGCCAAAGATCAGAACCTTCTCAATGTTCGCATAACGACGAAAGACATCCTGCAGTTCCTTAATCACCGTATCGCTAAGCCCAAACTTCATGCCTGCTTATAATCACTGTCTTGCGAAAGAATATTCAGTTCTTCATCCAATTTCTTCAAGAGAGGAGCATAGTCGCTGTATATCAATTTGACGATTGGCAATACCTCTTCTTCGTCGTACACATGACTCAGCGTGTTACGCGACTTGGCCATTTTCCGCCAGCCATCATGATCAGCAATAAGACCGTCGTCAAAAGCCATCTTCAACGTGCCATTGGGACCCATCATAAATTCGTAACCCTTATATATCAACAGGTCTTGCAGCACTTTCCACGCCAATTCGAAGGTATATTCGAAACGCTGCACAAGCCCCTCGATTTCAAGTTCAGACAAATCGTCCATGAACCTGTCAGCCTCAGTCACAGCCACAAGCCTGCTGCATGCCTTATGAAAGTTAGCATACCGTTGAATCCATCGTATATCCGTCTGCTGTTCCATACAAATCTTCTTAACTTTGGTGCAAATATACGAACTAATTCTTAAAGTTCCAAATTTTTCATTCTTTTTCTATGGATTACGTCCAGAGATTTTCCTGAACTTCCCAAGGTTTGTACGCCATAGTCGTTACACTTTTAGTTTATTCTTCAGCAGCCATTGGCATCTGCACATCTTCTTCCTCCAATTGGGGATAGGGAATCGTCTTTGCACCATGATCCTGCAACCAAATGTGGTTTAGTGTAAACGCCAACGACTCCAACGTATTTTCGCGCTTCGATGGCTTCAACTCACATTCCCAAACCGTGATGCAATGCCAGCCCATTTCAGCCAACTTGCGCTGTTCCTCCTTGTCACGTTCTTTGTTTCTGCGAATCTTCGCCACCCAGAACTCCCTGTTCGTCTTCGGAATCTTGCAACACTCTGAGTTCACAATGTATTCACTCCCCTCGCCCTTAGAGTCCCCCTCGCCCTTTGGAGAGGGGTTAGGGGTGAGGCTGGGGTCGGGGGTGAGGCTCACGTTGTGTCCATGCCAAAAGCATCCGTTGATGAAGATGCACGTCCTGTATTTTCTCAGCACCAAGTCTGGATGCCCAGGCAAGCGTTTGTGATTAAGTCTATAACGGAACCCTCTTTTCCACAACCCTTTGCGCACAATCATCTCTGGCTTCGTATCTTTCGACCGAATCGCCGCCATGTTAGAATGCCGTTGTTCTGTGGTGAGTTTATCCATATTACTTCAATGTATCTATAAGTTCGTCTATTGAGCAACAAACCTTATCGAACAACTTGTACATCAGTTCCGGTTCTTGTTTCTCAGGGATATAGGCAATTGTCAGTTTTCCACGACCAGCAAACCATCCAGCCTCTGTATGAGCACTACGCCCGCAAGGCAACACAAGAACGCAAGTGTCACAAGCCTCCATAGCCTCAATATCGTTCTTGAATTGCCTTACCGCTTTCTCGTGTTGCAGCATGTCACGATACTGCTGTGGCGACCACTCCATATAGTCCTCGCTTACGCAGCTCCACTTAAACCCTGGGTCGCCCGATGGAGGATTACGGAAGTCATAAACATCATGCCCCGTTGCCCTCAACTTAGCGACAACATCTGGATAATAAATATTCCGCCAACTACTTGCTACATATATCTTGTGTTTCATGACTGCAAAGATACGAATAATTATTGAAAAGTACACAAACGGGACTCTTTTTGTGTACTTGCCGTCTGCTCTGGCATTGAGGCGGAGTGTTATTTTGCAAATTCCTTTTCTATGAGTTCTTCCATTCGACCTTCTTTAGCGTAAGGAACAGTATCTACTTGTCTGAAATTGCTTTGTTCAGGCTGTAGCGTGGGGTCGAAGCCAAGGATGAAGCGTGTAGCAATGAGATAGATAATACGTGTTGGGGCAAACCCATAAACCTGATGACGCAGGATGTGCAAGAGGCGTTCTCTGTCATCAGGAATTTGGCGGCATATCTCTGCATTATTATACAGTCGTCGAACTATCTCAGTAATATACAGACCGGACTTCATATATAGGTCGGCAAACGTCTTATTGGGGTCTTCGAAGACATGAGGATTCTCTTCCTCCAGCAAGTCCACCATCTTCTTGACCACCCATTTGGGCGTAAATATCTGATTGGTCTTCTGCGGAGGAATATAGTCGAAAATATCCTCAGTTTGCGATTCATCGAAATAGTTTGCCAATTCCTGTCGTTTCTTCCGGAACTCACCTATGGCATCGTCAAAAACAACCTCGTCGAATAGGTGTCCGTCAAAGTGTTTCTTTACCCCTTCCTCTATATAATCACCACCGTCGCGCAGGAAACGGAACTCTTCGATTGTAATACTGGTGACCTCCTTGAATACATCATCCTCAATATTCTTATCAAAATTGTCAAGTGTCAGACTCCCTTCGTCATAGGCCATGATGAAACTGGGAATGGTGCGGGCAAATCCGCGCAGGTGGGCTCGTACCTCTTCCTCCACGCTGTCCTTCTTCCGCTCTTCTTTGTCCTTCTCAATACGTTCGATGACTTCTTTGGGCTTGTTATTGATTATGTCATCGGTAGCTTCTTTGATGGCATCATTAACGTCCTTTAGGGCCACTTCCATTTCTTGGCGCAGGGCCTTTTCGGCATCGGCCATCTCTTTCTCGGTTGTTGCCTGACGAACAGCCTCATCGTGTTTCACTTCAGCAATCTTACGCTGTTGCTCAAAGTCGCCCTTTATTTTTTCTATCTTGGTTTCCAATTCCTTCTGCGACTCCTTAACCAATCGTTTGGTCTGCGCCTGAGTCAATTCATATTCTTCCGATGCCGGTTTGATGATGTTTTCCTCAACAGCTGATTTCAGTCTGCCTGCTACATTGTCAATCGCATCCAATACGTTGTCAGCACTTTCTGCCGCCATCGGAATCTCATTGTCAATCTCGTCGAAAGTCTTGTATAGTTTGTCGCCGAATATCTGCTGTTCCTGCCCGATAATAATCTCCGTGGGAATAGTTACCTCACCATTCTCATCAACATTCACATTCCCAGCTTCGTCAAGCGTTGTCTTTGAGTTTCGTCCTCTCTCTTCCTGTGCTTTGTCCATCTTATTCAGTATCTCGCCCACTATGGCAGGAGCGCTGAATATGTTGGCGATGTTCCTAAACAGCAGGTTGCTCATGAAGCCCCGTCTTACCACTTCTTCGCTCTTAATCTTCCTCGGAATACTCAGCACCTGACGCTCGTCGATTTGCATCATCTTTCCTCGATCGTCTTCCGCTATGACGGGGAAGAAGTTCATCAGTTGGCGTATGTTCTGCTGTCGTTCTTCTGTGGTGCCGTTACCTCCAGCCGTACTCTTTCTAAGATTGTTGGCAAATTCGTCATAGAGCATTAGCGTTCGTGCTGGGTCGAAGTCGAAGACGTAAGCATTGTCCTTCCTCATGATTTTCCCACCTTCCGAATACTCGTAAGGATTCTGCACCCTGAAAGCAGCCTGCATATACAACTGTGCGCTCTGCATATTGCTGAGCATCAGCACGCCGCTCCATTCAGGAATGGTAACACCCGTAGTAAGCTGGCCTATGCTCAGCGTTATTGTCTTGTCGTGGGTTTTAATAGCCTCCTTTACCTTGTTATAGGCCTTGATGACTTCATCGTTATCATCAAGTTTTCCATCGCCTGCTGCCAATACTATTTCGTAGTCCTCAAAACCACTTCCTTCTTCTTTCAGCAGTTTGGCCATAGCCTTGGCGCAATCTACTCTATTTGGCAACAACCACAAAGTATGAGCCATCTCTTTTCTCAGTTCTTCTGTAGCAAAGGGGAACTTCTCCTGTGTTGTCAGGGCATGCAGGAACTTGCGTACTTGCGGCTCATGTTCAAACGTACCATCATCTTTTGTCTTGAAGAATTCGTTGAGGTCGAACGCATAATCTATTGTCCCTTCCTCGTCCAGTTCCATGCCTTGCTTCACCTTTTCGCGCACAATGTCGCTCATGCGATAAGTAAAGAGGTTCAGTCTGGGCAGATCCTGATAGGGATTGTGGTCGTCGTTTGCCCAGTTCTCTTTGGCCTCCTGCTCATCAGTATAGCTCCAGTTGAAAATTTCGCGGTCTCCGAATTCACCCGAGGCGATGGCCTTGAAGGGCGTGCCACTGAGATAGAGGGTAAACTTGCGATGGATATTGTTGAAGGCACGGTCGGTGCGTATCGTTTTCACGCCTTCGTGACTCTCATCTACAATCAGCAAGTCCCAGTGCAGTTCTTTTATCCACTTCAGTTTGTTGTAATTGCCTCCAAAATAGACAGAGCCTTTCAGCCCTTGAAGACTCTCAAAGCAAATCTGCCCCATAAAACTATCATCACGATTGGGGAGCCATTTCAGAAACATATCCCTTGTCATCACGCCTTGACGGCCCCGCAACGATTCGTTGTCGCTCACAAAACGATATCCTGACTGACCAGCCATGTATTTCTCAAAATCGTCGTACCACGAGTTGGCTATCGATGGCCGATTGGTAACAATCAGCACATTCCTTGCCTTCATCTGCTTAATCAGGTCATAGGAAGTGAGCGTCTTGCCGAAGCGAGGTTTGGCATTCCACAAGAATTTTCCCTCGCTGTTGTGGGTTTCGAGATACGCCTGGGTCATATCCACGGCATCCTGTTGCTCCTTGCGCAGTTTATAGCTATAGTGCAATCCCCTCTGTGGATAATCGCGACTGGCAAACTCCTCGAAACATTTTCTTAGCGTTGTACCATCGATACGAAACCATTCCGTGTGGTCGTTGCGCTCAATACCTTTGTATTCTGTCAGGTAATCGTGGAAGTCATGGTCGCGGAAAAATTTGCAGTTATCGCGGTACATGGCGATATCCTTCCATTCCAACTCAAAGCGAACGTCGGCAGTATGTGTCTGCTGCTTGATACGTTTGTCAACGCCCTGCTCCGTATCACCTATTTTCAACCAGCCGTTGTGACGTGCAATCTCAGGAGTGCTGTAGGCATACATCATCCTGACAAAAGAGTTGAAACTATGTATCTTCGTTGCGTCCATCATGACATCTCCTTTACTTTAGTCCGAATGAAATCCCGTTCTGGCTCGTCCAAGCCGTACTTGTCGAACAATTGCTCGTCTATCTCCGCAATGGATTTGCTCCAGTTAATGTCGGAGGAAGAAGTAAAGTCCTGAAGGGGAACAAAGGCCCAAGTGGCTCGCTTATTATCTTGAGTTACTTTAAGAATACTTAAGAGTGCCCTACAGAATTTAGTTTTCAAGTATTTCAATAAATTTTCAGCTTCTATCTTTGTTTCCAATTGACCAACTGAAATAAACGTCTGGGTATGTCCTGTCTTTTTTTCTCCAACGAAGGGAGAGCTCAAGGTTTCGCCAAAGGCACCACTACCATTTGACTTAGGAAGAATGACTTTATAATAATCAAAATTATCAGGTGGATTTATGTATGAACTGCGTATCCATCTATATGCCCTTTTACTATTTTCCAAGCCTATGATACGAACGTATTCTTGCCCGTCGTTTGGTTTTTCTTCGAAAAAGACTAAATCTTTGAGTTTATCCAAGACATTTGTTGTTACATCATATTTATGTCCTGCACTCATTTTATCTTCCACATCAATGTGTTCATCATGCATTAGTTTGGTAAACTTGTACGATTCTGGCGCATATATCCATGAGCTTAGATTTGTATCTATAAAAGGTTGTACTTTCTCTTTCACAGAACGCATTTCGTCGTAAATAATAAAACGCCCTATAGGAGAAATACTTTTACCTGAATTGAAATATGTTATGGCAACTCCACCCTTAATGTCGGTGTTTGAGAATATTTTGCTGCTATCTCTCTCATAAGTAAGAACCTTTAAATGGGAATTAGATAGCATTTTCCTATTCCATTCTTTTGGTGTTTTCCCTGCATCAAAAAGCCATCGTGCGGGCGTGATTAACTCTACGATTTGAGCATTCTTGTAGGATTCATCCATAAAGAAATTGTAAATAGGGGGATTGCTCGTACCTTCCACTTCTTCCTGATACGGCGGATTACCAATAATCACATCGAACCTCATAATATCTATGTTTTTAGTTTGTCGTTTCTTGATGTCATTAACTTTGATGGCCTTCCCTTTTTGCCAGTCCATGATTTTGCAAAGGGGAGGTAGGGCTTTGGCTGGGGCTTCGTCGAAGAAGGAAAGCTGCACTTGTGGTTGCTCTTTCTGTTTCTCTCGAGGTATGCGATAGCTTAGGCCATCCATCTGCCATAGATTCCATGAAACAATCTCGGCAAATTCTTTCAAAAGCGAAACGTCTGGCGTGCCGCCAAAGCGAGTTTCATAATGGTCTATAAAAGTATAGAGCAGGTTTTCGCGTGCAAGCAACAGATTATCGCCTTGCCACTCATAACCGTAAGTGCTTTGGAATGTTTGCCGCACCAGAGCAAGCCACTCCTCATCACTCAACCGTTGATTGTTCACCATACGAAGTTTCCTATCGAGAATCCCTATGCGTTCGTTGATGGCAATTGGTTCTCCAGTTGTAGCATCATAACGTGAGACTAGAAAGGGTGCTTCGCCACAGGTAATTTCCAAACATAGCGAATTGATGTGGACATCAACATAGTCCACCATCTTTTTAACCACCCACGACGGCGTGAACACCTCAGCCATATCCTTGACTCTGTCACTCTGTTGCTCCTTTGACTTCAACACACGAGGTTTGATGATATATCCATTATTCCCCGTTACCTTCTCAGGCATTACTTCATCATGATAACCATATCCTTCGCCAAGTGACTCATAGTCATGCGTACACCATAATATGTTATGCCCTGTAGTGTGGTCACGCAACAGAAGTGTCAACACCTCGGACTGGAACTCGTTTTCTAATATGTCAACCGTGTTTTGGGGCATCGGTCAGCAGCAAATAGTCTGACTGATACCCAAGCGTCAGAAGGGTTCTACTTGATTTACTATCCACAATGCAGAAAGAATGAGGGTATCTACTGTTGTCCGTTCTGACATTTGGGCCTACCACAGCCTTCTCTTTAGAACGAACAGATTCGATACCCCCAGGCGGTATATATACAATGCACCCAAAAGTGTGCATGAGGGCAGAGTTAGCCCTCGGCACACTCCGGTTGCGTATGATATACACATCCGTAGGCGTCACCTCTGCATTGTCTTTGAAAGAGATTTGATAGTGGTAGTTCAAATGTCCAAAAACAAAGCGTACAGTGTCGCTTTTCCACAATGTAGCGCATCGCCCTCGCGGCTCCTCTCTACTCAAAGAGTATCATAGCCAATGGGGCAATAGCTTTTGCAAAAGTACGAAAAAAAAACAATTATAGCAACTTTTCCGCAACTTTTTCTTCTTTTTCTTTCGTTCCCGCCTCCTTACCAGCGTCTGCAAGTGTGGCGAGTCAAGGCAATACAATCCGCTACGTATTTATATAAAGTATAAAAAGATGTAAAGTCTCTTCCACTTCCATAAAAATGCTCGAATTAGCTGTATTTACTGGCTATCCGGAAGATGGAAGAGAAAATTTGTCTTCCACATGTCTTCCATCAAATTTACTTCCAGGAGTAATTTTCAATAAGGCAAGGTTTAGCGCAAATAAGTGCCACTTATCGGAAAATAAATGGCTCTTATGCGGCGATAAGCGTGCCTTATTCACAAATAAACATGGGGTCTAACGGTCTGTGATGTTTCTGATTTTGGTTGACTATCGCGTGACTACCCCTCACCCCTCACTCAAATCTTTGGGAAAGCCTTTGCAGAGAGGGGCTGAGAGCCAGTGAGGGGTATATTTGACCCTTCACTCACCCTACACTGACCCCTCACTCACCTCATCGAAACCAACAAGGGACGCAAAGGAAGCTAACGGACTGGTTGCTTCTTGCTCACGGGCAATCGGCTTCTTGCTCGTCGTTATTCCGCAGGGAGCGAACTCTGATTCCGCAACGAGCGGACTGCCAGTCCGTCGGGCTCGGACTGACAATTTGTATTAATGAGATTGCCAGCCAAATCTAGAGCACAAACCATAAGAGCAGATGAACCTATAGCAATTAGTGAGGGGTAAGGTAAAGGTGAGTGAGGGGCTATGAGCACCCCTCACCCACCTTTAAGCCCTTTATATAAAGGTGTTTCCTGCGTTTCCGGTGAGGGGTGAGGGGTATCTTTGCACAAATCAAGGAACTTTTGTAGAAAGAGCTTGAAAAAACGAAGGATTTATTAATACTTTTTCACCCCCGTTAAGACGGTGCAGATAGACTGTGACGCTAATTGATGCCTGACGTGGTAGGCTGATGAGGTAATAAGAATCTCTGAAGATGCCTCTAAATACTGATATTGACGAACATTTGCATAATTTTAGCCTACGAAAGCCTTACCATAGGGTTGCTCCCAGTCTGCTCTGGGGTTGCTCTAAGGATGTTCCGAGTTTTTACCAACATAGTGAATGGGATGAGCGAGAAACCGAAAATATTAACATAATTAAAGGATTTGCGTCAACAAGTTCAGGTCCAGCCCATTCGTGTTCGCATGTCGTTCGCACAAAAAAGGAAATCAGCAACCTGCGATTGCTCGTGAGTTGCTGATTTGTGAATTTCACTGTTTTTTTATTTATTCGAAGTTCTTGAGTTCTTCAAGATTCTGCTCTATCTCAACCATCGTATTCTTATGTTTCTTCCATCCGAAGTAGGCACATGTTGCTCCTGCGAGTACGCCGAGACAGATAAAGAACAGTCCGAGTGGCGAAGCGGTGTGTTCATAGAAAACGGTGGCACAGATGCCAAAGACGCCCAAGGATGGTCACCGGATTGTTCTAGTTCTTATATTTGGTGTTGGCAGTTAATGTGAACTTTTTGAGAGTACTCCAGTCGGATGCGTTACGAGAGGTCTGCAGTTTGAATGTACCTTCAATCATCTTGTTGTTGTACGTGTCAACAACTCTCTGGGTCAAATCAATAACATCATCGTCAGTGACTTCACGCGACTGAATAGAAGAGAGAACACCTGTCAGGGCCACAGTAAATTCCTGAAACTGTGCACGACCTTCGTCACTCGAGACACACTGCATGTTCTCTAGATCTGCATACTTGTAGTAAACAACAGTCTTCTTGTTATCGTCCTTGTCGTCACCACAAGAGGTAAATACAACACTTGTCATTGTCATGCAGATTAAGGCAACTGCGGCCATCAGAATTTTTTTCATCATTGTTAATCGTTTAATGTAATTTATATAAATGTAATTTAAGTTTCGCATTCGCTCAACTCTTTTGGAGTTAAGGAGTTATGGAGTTAAGGAGTTATGACATCAGTCTAGTATCTCCTCATCCTCCATGGACACGGTGCAAAGGTACACATTATTTTTTAATTTCCGCACAAAAAAGCGAAAAAGTTGGCTGAAAAAGCCCGAAACGGTTTTAGACTGGGCGGGTGGCGTCGTAGAGCCATTGGCGGTCGGGGGCGTCGAGATGGGGCGCGAGGCGGTCGAAGACCATCTGGTGGTAGTCGTTGAGCCATGTGCGCTCGTTGTCGGTGAGGAGTGTGACGTCGACGGGTGCGGTGTCGATGGGACAGAGCGTGAGCGTCTCGAACTGGAGGAAACGGCCGAATTCGGTTTCCATATACGGCTGGACAAGCAGGACATTCTCGATGCGGACGCCAAAACGGCCTTCGAGATAGATGCCGGGCTCGTCGGTGATGGTCATACCGGCATGAAGGGGCGCAGGGCGGTATTCCATGCGAATCTGATGAGGGCCTTCGTGGACGTTCAGGTAGGAACCGACACCATGGCCTGTGCCGTGGAGGAAATTGAGACCGCTTTTCCACAGTCCCCTGCGGGCAACGGCATCGAGCTGGGTGCCACTGGCACCGTCGGGGAATTTGAGCATCTGCAACTGGATATGGCCTTTTAGCACGAGGGTGTAGATGCGTCGCTGTTCGTCGGTAACCGGTCCGAGGGCAATGGTGCGCGTGATGTCCGTCGTGCCGTCAATATACTGTGCTCCGCTATCGAGCAACAGCAGTCCTTCAGGTTTCAGCGGAACGTCCGTCGCAGGCGTCGCCTCGTAATGCACGATGGCGCCATGAACCTGATAGCCCGCAATGGTGTCGAACGATAGGCCCTGATACAAGGGCTGCTCAGCGCGCAGGGCGGTGAGTTTCCGGTCGACGCTCATCTCCGTCTGACCGCCAGCCTCAACGGCAGGTTTCAGCCACCGCAGGAAACGCACGAGTGCCACTCCGTCGCGAATCATCGCCTGCCGAAAGCCACGCTGTTCGGCATCGTTTTTGACGGCCTTCATCATCGGCACAGGTGAAGATAAACGTTGAACATTGAACTTTGAACATTGAACATTGAACGATGAACCTTGACCATTGACCATTATCTGCATCAGGGTGTGGCTTACCTCGTCGGGGTCGGCCAGGATGTTGTATTCGGGATAACGCCTAAGTCCTTCAGCGACAGCGGTATAAGGAGCCGTGGCAACACCGCTGGCAGCCAGATGCTGGCGTGCTTCGGCGGTGAGCTTCTCTTCGTGGACGAAAAGCGTTGCCGACTGCGTGCTGATGAGCAGATAGCTGATGAACACGGGATTGCAGTGGACGTCGCTACCACGCAGGTTCAGCGTCCAGGCGATATCGTCCAACGAAGCCATGAGCATGCCGTCGGCATGTTGCTCGCGCAGCGCCTTTCGGATGCGTGACAGCTTGGAGAGCGTATCCTCTCCGGCATATTCTATCGGCTGTGGAACAATGGGGCGCATGGGGATTGGCGGACGGTTAGTCCAGATGCGCTGCAGGGGGTCGAAATTGGTGCGCAGGGTGAGCCCGCCGTGCTGACGCAGTTCGGACGTCAGTTGCTGAACGGCGTTGGCCGTGCTGTCCATGCCGTAAAGCCCCACCTCTTTGTCGCGCTCGTCGGCCAACTGCTTGCCGAGCCATTCGGCAATGGTGGGTGTGCCCTCTACCCTCTCGCGCATCAGCTGGTAGCCGGTGCCCTCCAATTGCTGGGCAGCAGC
>ONMN01000109.1 GCA_900318885.1 uncultured Prevotellaceae bacterium
CTCAGCATTCTGTGGGTCAAACTCTGTCCAGCCACGGAGCCAGTTGTCATTGTTTCCGAAGGCGCCGATGTAGCTGACTTTCTCGAACCATGAAGAGAGCAAAACGTCGGTGAAGCTGGCAGCTCCTAGCAATGGCGAACCGCTCTGTGGAAGGTACTGTACACCAGAATAGATGCCCGAGGTGAGCATCAAGTCGGAGATGCTCTGGAATACCTTGTTGCCCGTCTGCGACTTGAAGAAGGTGCTGCTGTAAGACTCTTGATTGGCGTCAATCACACTCTTCTGCACAGCATCGTAGAGATTGTCCTCGTAGCGTTTGTTAGCATCACTACCCGTCACGCCCATGCCGGCAAAGAAGATGTTCTGTAGCTTCAGGTTGCCAGCCTTTGCCACATCCTGTGTGTTACCCTTTTCTGCATCCACAATCAAACCTACAGGATAGCCTACGGCCACGGAGTTGAAGCAGGCCAGCTGGCTGCTGCGGCGAATCTGCATGGCACTCTGGAATTTACCGAGGGCAGAGCCGTTCTGAGGGAACACCTTGCCACCGTTGATATAGTCGGGTGTGTTCTCAAAGCCGCCACGTCCCATAGGGCCAATGAAGGTCACGTTGGAGAATACGGCAGAAGTGAAAGGTTCGGTGAGTGAACCGTCGGCATCGTTATCGCTCTCAAAACCGTTTGACTGTGAGGTGTCGGCAATGCGCGGGTCGCGGATGGAGAGCGCATACTGCACCTTACCGTTGTAACCGTTGTCGGTATCAAACTCATCATCCCAACCATTATAGGCCACCAGGTAACGGCAGTTGACATTGCCACCAAACCATTCGAAGGAGTCGTCGTTGGTGTAGCTTATCTGCACGTGGTCAATCTGTGTGCCAGCACCTACGCTGCCCAATGTCAAACCGTTGATCTCCTTATCCTTCTGGAAAGGATAACCTGCAAATTCTATACGAACGTATGAGAGCACACCGCTGTTGTCATTGGCATCATTGCCACCGTGTTTCGTGCGAGGACCACCCTCAATCTGCTGACCGAGCACACCCTTGTTGTTTGTACCGCGTCCGCAGATGACCAGTCCTCCCCAGTCGCCAGGCTTGCGGTTGCCCTTTGCCTCTGCTGAGGTAAAGACGATAGGAGCAGTCTCTGTACCCTTGGCGTAGAGTTTTCCACCTGGCTCCACGATAAGTGAAGCGGCAGAAGCCTTCTCGCCCTTGATCACAGTACCTGGTTCGATGGTCAGTTCGGCACCATCGGCTACGTACACCCATCCCTTCATCAGATAGACACCCTTCTTCAGCGTCTGCTTTCCTCTAAAGATAAACTCCTTATCACCATTACCGATGACGTTTCCGTTAGCGTCATCCTTGCCGTCTGCGCTGAAAGTGAGGTGGTCGCATGTCTTGATACTACCATCCGTGCCCCATAGATAGGCCGTTTGTTTCTCATCACCATTGTTCACGTCATTGTCTTTGCTGCATGACACCATGGTCATCGCCAGGGTAGTGGTCATCATTGCCACCGAAAGAAAAACTTTTTTCTTCATTGTTTTTATTGTTTGTTATTTCATCTTGCAACCCGGCCTTTCCGAATTGCATTGCAAAGGTATTCACAATATGTTTCTACTCTGTTACGCTGATGCTACGATTTTGTTTCGTAACCAGATTGTAATACTGCCAGATTTCTTTTTAGAACTGGAAACTAGCCGAGAATTGTATATTGCGCCCGGGGCAATAAGAGCGCGTAATCTGTTCGATTTCCCCTTGTGGGGTCTTTTCAAACTGCTTGAGCTGCACCTTTTGTGCCAGGAGGTCACGAACGGAGAGACGAAGATCGAGACGACCGATGCGCTTGGCAATGTTGAAGTCGAGCTGGTGGCGAGGCATTTCGTAACTGTCGGGGACGCGTATCTCGGTGTTACCGGTTCCCACGCTACGTCCTACACCAATCAGGCGCTTGCCAATCACGTTGTAGAGTAAGGAAGCCGTCCATCCCTGCATCTGCTCTGCTTTGCCGGGAATTTGGTTGCTGTTGAAGAAAAGACCCACATTGACCAAGTAGGGCGACTGTCCTTGCATTGGGCGCGATTCCTCCTTGCTTCCATCAGGGAAAGTGACGTTGCTCTTGATCCATGAGGCGTTGAGTGAGAGAGAGAGGAACGGCAGACGCATGAAGTCTAGCTGTTTACGAATGTCGAGTTCGACGCCATAGTTGTTGGCTCCCTCTGCGTTGAGGTAGGAATATACAAGGTCGGTGCCACCAGCCACAGTATACGTCCACTCGATAGGGTTGCGGAAGTGCTTATAGAAGAGTGAGAGGCTTACCACCTCACCCGCATGAGGATACCATTCCCAGCCAAGGTCGAAGTTATCAATATAAGTGGGTAATAGATTGTGATTGCCTTGCACGTTGCTGGCAAGATCGAAGTCGTAATAGACACTGGAAGAGAGTTCGCGAAACTCAGGGCGGTTGGTCGTGCGACCGTATGCCAGACGCACCTGCTGCTTGTCTGTAAGGTGGTAGGCAAGATTGAGCGATGCGAAGAGGTCGTTGTAGTCATAGAACGTAGAAAGAGGCGAAGGCTCCTGACGACGGGTGTTGGAGATGAGTTCTGTACGTACATACTCAAATCTAACACCACCATATATGTCAAATCGTCGGATGGGGAGTTTTGCGCTCACATAGCCGCTGCCCTGTGTGCTTCGGGCAGAATAGTTGTTGCTCCAGTCGATGAGCTCGTGCCAACTGATGCCATTCGTATTGGTCGGCGAACCTGTCGCACCATTGTCCATGGTCAAGATCATTGGCAGACCTGTCTCTGTATCCCAACCATTAAGTGACCTGGGCAACTGGCCACCCTCATACTGCAACGTCCATTGACGCGTCTCATAAGTTCTGCGACGATGCTCGGCATAGGCACCGGCAAAGAGGGAGGGTGTGAACGAACCGAAAGCAAACTCGTGCTTCCAGTTGGCAGCCGCCGAAAAAATGTGCTCATCCAGTTGGGACGTTTCCCGATTAAAGTCGTTCAGGTTGTCTATCATGAAACGGCCTTCTTCTTCCATCATGCTGTATCGCCTACGGTTGGGCAGATGGCGATTGGCGTACGCATAGCCAAGACTCCAATCAAGTTTGTCTGCTTCTGATGGTGTATGTTTGCCGTCCAACTGAACATTATAGGTGAGTCTTCGCTGGCGGTAATACTCTGCCTGACGCACATGGTCGCCCTGCGCATCAAAGCCATCACGATCCGTGTAACGATCCTTACCCAAGTGATTGAGAATCTGTTTCAATTCG
>ONMN01000079.1 GCA_900318885.1 uncultured Prevotellaceae bacterium
CGCAGGAGGACTTTGCCACCGTTCTGCAGATGACGGAGGAAGGCAGCGACAGCAATTTCAAATATCATGGCAACTATGCGCAGATAGCCGATGCCATCCGGCAGTTCGTGCCAGCATGGATGCCACAGATGGAGCAGTTCTTCCGGATGGTAGTGTTTGATTATCTGTTTGCCAACGAGGATGCCCATACAAAGAACTTCTCATTGATAAACAGAAACGGCGAGTATTTTCTGGCTCCCGCTTACGATCTTATCAATACCTGCATCCATATCCAAAGTGGCAGCGACCTGGGACTGACGGACGGGCTTTCGCCAGATATTGAGAAAAGCGATGTGTATGACAAGACTGGTCATCCCTGCAGGTTGGACTTCGAGCGATTCGCGGAAAGAATAGGATTGCCGAAGAAGCGTGCTGCCTCCGTGCTCGATATATTTATGGAGATTCCACAAGAGACATACGCACTCATCGACCACTCCTTCTTGAATGACAAGATGAAACGCACTTACAAGCGTGTTATTGAGGAGCGGAAAACACGTTTCATTCGACAGTCAGAATAACCCTAAAAGATATGACAAGATGATTCTCGTAGTTGATGACGATAAAAATATCCGGCTCTCGCTGAAACTCATACTGGAGCGCAACGAGTATGAGGTGACTTTGGCCGAGGGGCCGAAGGAGGCGATGCAGATAGTCCGCAACACTCCGGCGGTGGAGCTGTTCCAGTTCAACGGCATCCCGCACTACGAGACCATCACGCCCGACTGCCGCCGTGTCCGCGAAGACCTCAGCATCGGCGGCTACCACAACTTTGAGTACGAACTAGAGCGGCTAAAAGAGAAACTGAAATAAAACGAGATAAAAATGAACAAGAGAACCATCATCTCCATCCTCCTCGCCCTCGCCGCAGTGGCGGGGCAGGCGCAGACAAAAGTTTGGGAGAATGTTGTTACGGGCTATGTCAACTCACCCCTCGTCAAAGTCACGAAAGTAGCCATTTACGATGACCGAACGGAGGTGTTCCTTCGTTTTGAACTGCCTCAGGCAGCGGGGCAGTCAGGCCCTATCGCCACCAATCCCACGCTGCAAGCTGACGGGAAGGATTATGCCGTGAAGGGGGCAACCGTTATCACACTGAATGAACCCTATACCATTCCGGCAGACGGAAAGTTGGACTTTTCCCTACTCTTCGAACCAATCCCCGCCAATACCTATATGATCAGAGTAGAACAGCCAGGTATGTGGATTTCTGCTAACGTTCACGAGGCAGTGACGCAGCCCGCAGGTCTTGCCAATACCTACTGGCGCAACGAGGCTACGGGCGACTGGCTGATAGGCTTCACCAAGCAGCACGTTATTTATAATAATAAGGTGTGGGACATTGTCAACCAGACGGAGAAAAAAGATGTCTATACCATGACGCTCAACGATGGTACTGCTATCAAGGTGGATAAACTGAAGAAGGGGCTGCGCCAGATTACCATCGGCAAGGACAAGGCCATTGCCTGCAGTCCTATAATAGGCACCACCCTGCCTGACTATCCGATAAAGGATACCCGTAAGGGCTTTGTGGACAACGGCTATAATACGAACGACAGCGTGACAATCATCGGCTGGCTGAAGGATATGCCCCGGGAGGCTTGGAAGCAAGATGACTTTGAAGTGACTTTCAAGGATATCCTCGAAGCTGAGGAAAAGGACAATTACGCTAAGATGGACTCTCTGGGTCGCTTTACCCTAAAGATGCCACTACTCAATTCGTCGGAGGTGTTCATCGACTGGGGGCGTTTTCGCCTGAGTTCCGTGTTGGAGCCTGGCAAGACCTACTTCCTTTTGATTGACTGCATGACGGGACACAGGCTCTGGATGGGTAACGATGTCAGAGTGCAGAACGAACTCATGGCCTATCCCCACGCCTGGCCTTCAGAGCAAATCGCAAGAGACCAACGGGGCAAGGTAGATGCGATGGCATTCAAGGCAAAGACCGATAGCAGCCGTGCCGCCGCTACAGCCAGTCTCGAAGAGACTCTCGCTCAGCATCCGAACCTCTCGCAGCGATACATCGACTATGTGAGGGGCTACTATCAGACGACTCAGGGCGAGTCTTTAATGCAGGGCCGATACGCAATGCCGAGATACGAACTGCCGAAGGAATATTTGGACTATGTGAGCGAGGAATGCTGGCAGAAAGCCATCAAACCCTATACACTCTATCGTGACTTCTCTAGTTTCATGGACGACTATCTCGACCATATTATGCGCAACCGGACGTGGAATGTGAATTGGAAATATTCTGATTACTTCCATACATTAGCCTCGAACGATGAAGAACTGGACCTGCTCAACCGTTGGAATGACTGGATAATCGATGCCAACGCCAAAGTCGTGGCTGCGCCTCAGGAAGAAAGGCAGAAGGTGGCTGACAAATTGAACGCCGACAATGACGAGATGATTCAAGAGATTAACAAGATTCTCAATGGTCCGAAAGGTCAGAAAGTACTACGCGGAATTGATCTCATTAAACGAATGAAGCAAGAGGCCTTTGCACTTGACTCTTTAGGTGTAGACCAAATAATCAGGGATATCTGGCTCTCGAAGTTGGTTTATGGCATTATCGACGAAACGCATACCTCTGTATCACCGATGGTTATTGACACGCTGAAGGCGCTGATTACTAATCCTATCGGCATCGAGCGGATAGAGAAGACCAACGGCTACTACCTCGCCATCGAGAACCGCGAGTTCGACAAACTAGTACTGAAATCGTCCGACAACCTTGCAGACCTCACAGAGGGTGAGGCGTTGCTGAAGAAGATTCTCGAACCTTACAAGGGCAAGTTCGTGCTTCTAGATATCTGGGGCACGTGGTGCGGCCCCTGCAAAGAAGCACTGAGTCACTCTACCGAGGAATACGCCCGTCTGAAGGACTATGATATCCAGTATCTCTATCTGGCCAACAAAAGCCCGCAGACGGCGTGGGAGAACGTCATCAAGGAGTATAATGTGAGTGGCCCGAATGTAGCTCACTACAATCTGCCCCCAGAGCAGCAGGCCGCCATCGAGCGCCATCTTGGTGTTCACGCTTTCCCAACGTATAAATTGTTTAACCGTGACGGTGATTTGCTTGACCTGAAAATTGATGCACGCGACCTCGATAATCTCGCCCGGTTGTTGGAGCAGATGAAATAAACTGCGTAACAACAATAAAAGCATAGTAGCAGGACAATCTGTTGCTATGCTTTTTATTGAGTTACCTACTAGTTTGTTTTGGCTGGAGTATTACATATGGAATCCACGACTCCTGCTTTGTTGTCGTTCTTCCTTCATGTCTTGAACGATATAGGAAAGTTGTCCCTTCACTCGTTCGTGTTCATCGCTCTTCAAGAAGGGAAGTGAGGCATTAAGTACTGTGCCAGCAGCTTCATCCTTGTCGGCTTTTCCAGTTTATGCTAAAAGCACTATTTTTCTTCTTATGCATAATCCTCCGCCAGGTGGGTTAATCCGTTGATTTACAGAAAGATGATGGCGGAGGATTTTTGGGCTACGGAGGATTTTTCGTGAGGAAAGGGCTAGGCTGTGTTGAGGAAGGGGCAAAACGGCGATGAGGCCGGAGCTAAGCTATGATGAGGCTGTACTTAATGAATCTGCCACTTAAGTGGTAGAGTGCTAGAACTAAAGTGGCAAGATGCTGCTACTATAGTGGCAGTATCTTAGGTCTTAAGTGGCAGATTAAACAGGATGGACTTAATTGGTGCTTACGTCCGGACTAAAAGGCGACGAGCCGGGAGTAAAAAACAGCAATTTTTGGGTAGTGGATTTCAGGTAAATCTCTTGCAGGGAGGGAGTTTTTGTATTAATTTTGCAGTACAAAAATGATAAAAGCTATGAGGATATTTGATTTCTTTACCAAACGAAAGCAGAAGCACTCGGTGAGTGTGGATGCTGTGAAAGAGCAGAACAACGTGCTCTTGGAACGACTTGAAAAAGTCGAGAGTGAGTTACTTGAAATGAAGGTGGATTACAAGTCCGCTGATTCGCAGGTTGCGGAAGGCAAATCCGCAACAACGAAGGCGAAGGACCGCTATGAGGAGCGGCAGCAGCAGATGCTGAGGCCTATCCACGACATGGCGACGTTCGTGATAGAGAACTTCGAGTTCCGTCACAACATCGTGCGTGATCTCTATGAGTATCGGAGGAAGGGGTCAGATAATGCTTGGAAACTGATTGACAAGCGCCAGCTGAACTCCATCAACTGCCGAATTCAGGACGAGGGTGAGATCTTCGTACTCTCCAGCTATGTGAAGCAGCGTATCGAGAGTGAGCTGGCGGTGGATTACCACCCTGTGAGGGCCTATCTTAATAAGGTACGCGGGCGATGGGACGGCAAGACGGACTATATCGCCGACTTTGCCCGTCGCATCAGCACGTCGGACTATTGCCAGCGGATGGTACGCATCTGGTTGCGGGCTGTCGTCACGCAGTGGCTTGGAGCCGATAAACAGCACGCCAATGCTGTGATGCTGCTGCTCATCAGTCCGCAGCAGGGCTTGGGCAAGAGCACGCTCTTCACTTCGATGCTACCGCCGGAGATTGCCGACTACTACACGGACGACTTCAAGATCAATGCCAAGGGCAATGCCTATCGGAAGATGGTGGAGTTTGCCATCGTGAGCCTCGATGAATTCGAGAAAATCGGCCGCAAACAGATGCCCGAACTGAAGTCGATGATGCAGACGCTGAAGCCCAGTTTCATCGGAGCGTATAAGAAGAACTTTAATCAGTTGCCGCGTATCGCCTCGTTTGTGGGCACCACCAACGAACGGCATGTACTGACGGATCACACAGGTTCGCGCCGTTTTCTCATCTTAGAGCCTGACGGCATCATCAATGTGGAGAGTATCGATCATGACCAGCTCTATGCCCAGGTGTTGCATGAGATTGAAAACGAAAAGCTGCCCCATTGGTTTTCGAAGGATGATGAGGCTGAGATGGAGAAGCATAACAAGGACTACTATGTGCTGACGGATGTGGAGCGGTTGTTCCTTCGCTATTTCAGCATTCCTGAACGGGAGGGCGAGGGTGCGTTTATGAGTGGCCCTGAGATTATGCAAGAGTTGGAAAAGCATTCGCAGAAGACGATGGCTGGGGTGACAGCCAATGCCTTTGGCCGTTCAATGACGCGACTTGGCTTGAGACGTGTGGGTCATCATGATACTGACGGCTATTGGGTTCTTGCAGCGTAACAAGGCAAAAAATCCTCCGCCATCATTCCGCTGTCTGTCAGGCAGTTAGGACGGGTGGCGGAGGATTTTTTTTTGTTTTTACTTTTTTACCTTTTATTACTCCCAGCCGTAACGATAATAGACGTAGGTCGTTCCCTGCTTCTTGCAGTAGTATTTTGAGAATTCCTCCGCCGTCAGTTCGTCGAGCCATTTCTGGGCACGATATTCCGTAATGTTCAGCGCATACTGCATCTGTTTGCGGGTGATGGAATGATGCTCCCTCAAGTGATTATCAAGGAATTCGACAATCTGTTCGCGCGTGTATGGCTTGTTTCTGCCAGCTGCACCGCGACCGTATTTGTTTTGGGTGGAAATCTTGGACTTCAGCGCTTTTACGAAACTGGGGTCGGGCGTGAAGCTGACACCCTGCACCTCCACATCGTTGGCCGTAATCTTATTGGGGTCGGTGAAGTGCGGCTTGATAGGGTTACCCTCCTCATCGTGCTTCGTGATCAGGCCCACCTTCATCTGGAATGTGCCAATACCGTCAATGCGGAACCGCCTGTTCTCGCGCAACTGCTCGATAATCTCATCCCTCAACACACAGAGCGATGACATCATCGTCGTGGTGTTGTAGGTGTTGTGATACTTCAAGTGAGCCAGAAAACCTTTCTCGCTCATCGTGCCATTAGGTATATGACGCACCTGATAGGTGGTCTTCCCCTCCGCATCGGGCAGAGGGTTTGGGAATACGCCGTAGTTTATTTTGTCTGCCATAATCGTCGTTGCTTGTTTATTCTGCTGCAAAGATAGTGTAAAATTTCGATTAAGCGAAGGGAATGAGAATATATTTTCATTCCTGAGCGTGAGAAAGTTGATTAAATTGAGTGAAAATCATCTTTTGCATCTGCGTGATGTTGGGCAGCACACTGATGCTGCACGCAGCGAAAGATCGACAACATGGTGGCCCGCAACGTAAAGGAGAAATGACAAATATTCATTATTTCTACGACATACAAGGCCGCCAAATATCGAATCCCCGGCATGGACTATATATCAAAAATGGAAAAGTAATGCATAAAAAGTGAAAAAGTTAGCGAAAAACTTGGCAGTTTGGTTAAATTGTTGTAACTTTGCACCCGCTTTTCGTGGCACCTGTGCCCGAAGGCATAAAAAATAATAGTAACAATTAAAAAATTTAAATCAAAAAAGCAAATGATTATTGTACCCGTAAAAGAAGGCGAGAATATCGAAAAGGCCCTCAAGAAGTTTAAGAGAAAGTTTGAAAAGACTGGTGTTGTTAAGGAGCTCCGCTCACGTCAGCAATTCGATAAACCTTCTGTACTGAAGCGCCTGAAGATGGAACACGCTATTTACGTACAGAAGCTGCGCGCTACCGAAGAGTAAAAAAAGTAGCTGAAAAATTTGGTGGTTTGAAGATTTTTTCGTAACTTCGTTGCCGAAAACAAGATGCAACGATGCTGATGATAGAAGATTTTCTGAACTACCTGCGCTACGAGCGGAACCGTTCTGAGTTAACGGTGTGCAACTACGAGCAGTCTTTAAGAGACTTCGAGGCGTACTTCAAAAATCGAGATAGTCAGCTCTCTTGGGAGTCGGTAGACTCGGACGTTATCCGTGACTGGATGGAGAGTCTGATGGATAAAGGCGACATGGCATCCACGGTAAATAACCGTTTGAGTGCCGTGCGTTCCTTTTTTCGTTTTGCTCTCAGCAGGGGTATGGTGGAGAGGGACCCGTCGCATCTGGTGAAGGGTCCGAAGCGCCAGAAGCCTCTGCCTTATTTTATGCGTGAGGACGACATGAACCGGTTGATAGACCTTCCGCAGATGTGTGGGGATGACTATAGCGGCTTTCGCGCGCGTACCATAATTATATTATTCTATGAGACGGGCATGCGTCTGGCGGAACTTGTCGCCCTGGATGATCAGGATGTCGACTTCGCCGCCCACCAGCTGAAGGTGACGGGCAAGAGGAACAAGCAGCGCATCATTCCGTTTGGCAAGGAGCTGGAGCAGACGCTGACGGAATATATGGAGCTCCGCGAACAGCAACCGAGGCGGGCGGGCAGCAAGGCGCTCATCCGGAACGACAAGGGCGAGCGGATATCGAGATTCCAGGTGGAGAAGATCGTGCACGACTGCCTGTCGCTGGTGACGACGCAGAAGAAGCGGTCGCCCCACGTGCTCCGCCATTCGTTTGCGACGGCTATGCTGAACAACGGTGCGGGGCTGGAGAATGTACAGAAATTACTTGGGCACGAAAGCGTGGCAACGACGGAGATATATACGCACACCACGTTTGAGCAGCTTAAGAAAGCATACGAGAATGCCCATCCACGGGCCTAACCCTTATTATTTACCCTAAACTAAAACAGGAGGTAATTATGGAAATCAAGATTCAGTCGATTCATTTCGACGCTACTGAGAAGTTAGAGGCGTTCATCGAAAAGAAGGTCGCCAAGTTGGAGAAAACATTTGAAGATGTCCAGAAGGTGGAGGTGCAGTGCAAGGTTGTCAAGCCGGCTACTGCTCAGAACAAGCAGGTCAGCCTGACGGTAACGGTGCCGGGCACGACGCTCTTTACGGAGAAAACGAGTGACACTTTTGAGGAAAGTTGTGACCTTTGTGTGGACTCTATGCGCGTTCAACTGCAGAAATTCAAGGAAAAATTGAGAAATCATTAAAAAAAAGCACGAAAAGTTTTGGTAATTCAAAAATAAGTAGTACCTTTGCATCCGCTTTCCGATATAAAAGACTCCAAATCGGTTAGCGGATGCTTAGAGTAAGCCTCTTTAGCTCAGTTGGCCAGAGCACGTGATTTGTAATCTCGGGGTCGTTGGTTCGAATCCGACAAGAGGCTCTGGAAGGGCAAAAAGTCCAAGCAACTGAGAAGGAGCAAAACATTGAGGGTGGTTTCCAGAGCGGCCAAATGGGGCAGACTGTAAATCTGTTGTCTTTCGACTTCGGTGGTTCGAATCCATCACCACCCACTTCCTAGCTCAGTTGATAGAGCACTAGCCTTCCAAGCTGGGGGTCGCGGGTTTGAGCCCCGTTTTCCGCTCTAGCTCGCTGTTATAGCTCAGTGGTAGAGCACTTCCTTGGTAAGGAAGAGGTCCTGAGTTCAAATCTCAGTAACAGCTCTTGAGAAAACGACGATTTAAATCGGATTATTCATTTATAAAACAATAAAATAGAAAAGCTATGGCTAAAGAACAATTTGTGCGCACCAAGCCGCACGTGAACATCGGTACTATTGGTCACGTTGACCACGGTAAGACTACTCTGACTGCTGCTATCACCACCGTACTGGCTAAGCAGGGTCTCTCTGAGGTTAAGTCATTCGATCAGATCGACAATGCTCCTGAGGAAAAGGAGCGTGGTATCACTATTAACACCGCTCACGTTGAGTATGAGACCGCTAAGCGTCACTATGCTCACGTTGACTGCCCGGGCCACGCTGACTATGTGAAGAACATGGTAACTGGTGCTGCTCAGATGGACGGTGCTATCCTCGTTGTTGCTGCAACTGACGGTCCTATGCCTCAGACCCGTGAGCACGTGCTGCTCGCTCGTCAGGTGAACGTTCCCCGTCTGGTGGTGTTCCTGAACAAGTGTGATATGGTTGAGGATGAGGAGATGCTGGAGCTCGTTGAGATGGAGGTCCGCGAGATTCTGGAGCAGTATGAGTTTGAAGAGGATACTCCTATTATCCGTGGTTCTGCCCTCGGTGCACTGAACGGTGTTGAGAAGTGGGAGCAGAAGGTTATGGAGCTGATGGATACCTGCGACACATGGATCCAGGAGCCTCCGCGCGCTACCGACAAGCCCTTCCTGATGCCTGTTGAGGACGTCTTCTCAATCACAGGTCGTGGTACTGTTGCTACTGGTCGTATTGAGACTGGTGTTATCCACGTTGGTGATGAGGTTGAGTTGCTCGGTCTTGGTGAGGACAAGAAGTCAGTTGTTACTGGTGTTGAGATGTTCCGTAAGATCCTTGACGAGGGTCAGGCTGGTGATAACGTTGGTCTGCTGCTCCGTGGTATCGACAAG
>ONMN01000038.1 GCA_900318885.1 uncultured Prevotellaceae bacterium
GCTCATCACGAAGTAGGCCCCCGGCTCGTAGTGTTTCTTCTCCACTACAGGCTCCAAGCAGTTGTCTGCCCCGTAGTCCTTGTGGTCGTCGGTGGTAATGGCCGTACCGCTGGGCATGCGTCCGCTGTAGGCTACGAGGTCGTAGCTCTCACCGGCAGTGCCTTCAAGCAGCACGCCGTTGTTGGACTTCACCACGCGCTTACCGCCCATGTTCAGGTCTTCCTCACTAATGTTGCATACAGACACTTCCGAGGCATTTTTCTGCTGCACGGTAGCTATAGTTAGCTCAGTTGGAATGATGACATCCACACCAGTGCCTAATGTCCAGTAGTTATTGGCAGGCTTCACGGTGGTCATCACGAGATGAGCCTCATAGTTAGGCTTCAGGGTGGCCATCAGGGCATAGTCGTCGAGCAGGGCCAGAGTAGTGTGGATAGTGGCCAGGCGGGGGATGGCGTTACTGCCCACCGTGAGAGACTTCTCCGTGTCGGGCAAGAATACGTCGATTACGTCCTTGTCGGCAAAGGCGTTGTTGGCAATAGCAGCCACGTCATAGCCGCCCAACTGCTCAGGGATGTACACCTTCAGGCTCTTTCCCTCGTTGCCGGCAGGCACGTTCAACTTGTCGATGCTCACAGCATTCCCACCCTCATCAAGTGTGGTCACCGTAGCAGTAGTGCCGTCGATGACTTCATCGTTCTCGTCGGTTACGACGATGGCAAACTTCAGCTCAGGTGTTTCGTTCTGCACAATCTCGAAGTCGGTACACACGCTGCCAGTGAAGTTGCTTTCCTCCTTGGCCGTCACGGTCACGGTGTATGTGCCCACTTCGGTGGCGGTATTGCCGCTCACGGTGTAGTCGGTGGTAGGCACGTCGATCGTACCGGCCTTCACGCTGGCGATGCTCACGCTCTGCTCACTACCATTGTAGTCCAGTCTGGTCTGTGCCAGTGTCACGCTGGACAGTACGGCTTTGGCGATGGTGAAGGTGGCTGTCTGCGTTCCGCTGTAGTTGCCCATGCCAGTCACCACGACAGTTGCCGTTCCGGCGTTCACGTTGTTCTGGTAGGCCACGGTGTAGTCAGTGCCCTCAGTCAATACCGTTGTGCCGTCCATCACTGTGACGGTAGGTTTCTTCTCTGTACCGTCGTAGACGAACGATGCAGGAGTTATCGAGGAGATGACAAATGTTGAAGGTGCAATGGCCACAATGCTCCACTGTGCCGTCGCGCTGCCAGTGAAGTTGCTCTCCTCCTTGGCCGTTACGGTCACGGTGTATGTGCCCGCCTCAGTAGCGGTGTTGCCGCTCACAGTGTAGTCATTAGCGCTAACAACAAGTGAGCCTGCCATAACGCTGGTCACGCTCACGGTCTGTGCGCTGCCCGTATAGGTCAGGTTGGTCTCGCTGAGCGTCACGCTGGTCAGCTGCGCCTTGTTCACTGTCAGCGTGCCGGCCACGAACGTGATGTCATAGTTTGCAGCGGTCAGACCCTTCGGCGTGATGGTGTAGTTGCCGATGTTACTGCTTGGTGTGTAGTCGCAGTCGAAGGCGAGCGTGCCAGTAAGCACGGCGGCCGTCTCATTGTTCACGAAGCCTGCATACGTGGCAGTGAACTTAGGGACAGCCCCGCCATAGTTCACCGTCTTGTCCTCGGCGGTCACGGTGAGTGCTGCCTTACTGATGGTGAAGGTGGCTATTTGTGTGCCGTCATAGTTACCTTTGCCTGTTACTGTCACCTTGGCATTCGTGCTGGCATTGATGTTGTTGGAGTATGCTACGGTGTAGTCAGTGCCTTCCGTCAATACCTTTGAGCCATCCATTACTGTGACAGCAGGCTTCTTCTCTGTTCCGTCGTAGATGTATGAACTCTCAGCGAGGGTGATGGTGAAGTTGGCAGCCTTGGTTACCGTCAGCGTGCCGGCTACGAATGTGATGTCATAGTTAGCAGCGGTCAGACCCTTCGGCGTGATGGCGTAGTCACCAATGTTACTGCTTGGTGTGTAGTCGCAGTCGAAGGCGAGCGTGCCAGTAAGCACGGCAGCCGTCTCGTTGTTCACGAAGCCTGCATACGTGGCGGTGAACTCAGGGGTAGCTTCGCCATAGTTCACCGTCTTGTCCTCGGCGGTCACGGTGAGTGCAGCCTTGGCGATGGTAATCGTCAGCGTTGTGCCAGCCGCGTCATTGTGATTGGCATCACCTACTACCTGATACGTGACCGTATAGGTTCCTGCATTGACTGCTGTGGGAATCTCTGCCGCATACGTTCCGTCATTGAGCTTGTACTGTAAGGTACCGCCCGTGGCGTTTCCTGCCACGACAAGAGCCTGGGCCACACCTGTATAGGTCAGCGTCTTGGCTGTGGGAGTAGTGGTTACTGCTGCGTCGGTCTTGTTCACTGTCAGCGTGCCGTCAGCAAATGTGATGTCATAGTTAGCAGCGGTCAGTCCCTTCGGCATGATGGCGTAGGTTCCCACGTTGCTGCCCTTGCTATAGTCGCAGTCGAAGGCAAGCGTGCCAGTAAGTACGGTAGCCGTCTCGTTGTTTACGAAGCCTGTATACGTGGCAGTAAACTCAGGGGCAGCCTTGCCGTAGTTGACCGTCTTGTCCTCGGCGGTCACGGTGAGTGCAGCCTTGGCAATGGTAATCGTCAGCGTTGTGCCAGCCACGTCATTGTGATTAGCATCACCTACAACCTGATACGTGACCGTATAGGTTCCTGCATTGACTGCTGTGGGAATCTCTGCCGCATACGTTCCGTCATTGAGCTTGTACTGTAAGGTGCCACCCATGGCGCTGCCAGCCTGGACGAGAGCCTGGGCCACACCTGTATAGGTCAGCGTCTTGGCTGTGGGAGCAGTGGTTACTGCTGCGTCGGTCTTGTTCACTGTCAGCGTGCCGTCAGCAAACGTGATGTCATAGTTTGCAGCGGTCAGACCCTTCGGCGTGATGGTGTAGTTGCCGATGTTACTGCTTGGTGTGTAGTCGCAGTCGAAGGCAAGCGTGCCAGTAAGCACGGCGGCCGTCTCATTGTTTACGAAGCCTGCATACGTGGCGGTGAACTCAGGGGTAGCCTCACCATAGTTGACCGTCATGTCCTCGGCAGTCACGGTGAGTGCAGCCTTGGAGATGGTAATCGTCAGCGTTGTGCCAGCCACGTCATAGTGATTGGCATCACCTATTACCTGATACGTGACCGTATAGGTTCCTGCATTGACTGCTGTGGGAATCTCAGCCGCATAGGTTCCGTCATTGAGCTTGTACTGCAAGGTGCCACCCATGGCGGTGCCAGCCTGAACGAGAGCCTGGGCCACACCTGTATAGGTCAGTGTCTTGGCTGTGGGAGCAGTGGATACTGCAGCGTCGGCCTTGTTCACTGTCAGCGTGCCGGCCACAAACGTGATGTCATAGTTAGCAGCGGTCAGACCCTTCGGTGTGATGGCGTAGGTTCCCACGTTACTGCCCTTGCTATAGTCGCAGTCGAAGACAAGCGTACCAGTAAGCACGGCAGCCGTCTCGTTGTTCACGAAGCCTGCATACGTGGCGGTGAACTCAGGGGCAGCCTCACCATAGTTGACCGTCTTGTCCTCGGCAGTCACGGTGAGGGCAGCCTTGGCGATCGTCGCCGTGAGTGTAGCGGCAGCCACGTCGTTATGTGCTGCATCGCCCACAACCCTATAATATATGGTGTAGTTGCCTGCGTTGGTGGCTGTAGGTATAGTAGTAGAGTAGTTTGTTCCGTCGAGTGAATATTGCAGCTCGCCGCCCGTGGCGGTGCCGGCGTTCACCAGCTCCTGAGCGGTGCCGTTGTAGGTCAGCGTCTTGGCTGTGGGAGCGGTGGCTGAGGGATTAGTCTTTATCGCCACTTGCATAGTGATGTCTTCCGATGCAATGTCTGCGGAACTTGCAGTGGTTGAGTGAATGCCAGTCAGGGTCAAGGTTCCATCAGCTGCGAAGGCATCCGAGGCTGTCAGCGTCAGTGTGAAGAGCTGCCCTGCATGCCCGTTGATTCCAACGGCATCGATATACAGGATGTTGCCCGTTTCGCTGTTGTAGAGTGGTGTACTATTCAGCAAGGCGCCCTTTCCCACAGTGGCGGTGATGTTGTCAGGAAGGGTTAGCGTACACTGGAATCCCGTCAGGTCAGTATCGCTCGTCAAGTTCACGTCGACCGTAGTGGACTCACCTGCACCCAGATATACTTTTGCTGTGCCGAAACTCAGGGCCGCGTTGCCAACTTGTTCCACCGTCACGGGCAGTATGATGTCGGCGTGTGCGTAATCTTTTGATTCGGATGTCGTTGCGTGGATATTGCTAATGGTCAGTGTGCCTGTGCCTGTATAGTTGCTGTTCGCCTTCAGACTGACGGTGAAGACGGTGCCCTCATTGCCCGTGATATTCCCGATATGTAGAATATTGTTGGTTTCAGATGAGTAGTACCATCCATACGTCATGCGTTCTCCCTTGGTGACCCCCGTGATGGTCAGACCGTCTGAAACGCTGAGAGAACTCTGGAGACCCGTCAGCGACATGCCATTTTCCATTTGCACTTCCACTTGCTTCTCTTCGCCGGCCTTCATGGTTAAGGTAGCGGGACTGAAGCTGAAGACGAGTTTCTCTTCATCGGTTGTTTCGCGTGTTACGGTGGCATTGCCTGTCTGGCAGGTTCTCTTTGTGTTGTCATTTTGAGAGGCCGTGAAATCTCTCACGATGATGGTGCTGGAAGCAGCCAGCGTGCTGGAAGCTGCCACTTTAATATATCCTACTGCACCTTCTCCGGGAGTGATGGTGACATACGACATGACAAGGACTTTCTTGGTAGCGTTCGGACTGAATGATGTGTTGGTAACACCACGCTCACCATTCGGCGATATGTATTTTACCGCAGTTCCAAGTCCCTCATTCTGATTTACTACCGTCAAGCCCTCTGGTATTTCGATATATCCTTCGATGTATCTGGTGTTTTCTGCATCGGTGTCGAAGTTCACGGCAATCGTCTTTGTTTCGCCAGGCTTGATGCTGAAGTCGCTGATGTACACCTTATCAGCGGCAGCGACCATCAATGTCTGGAAAAGCATAACGGCCAGCAATACCAGCCGGTTTCCAAACTTTCTCTTTATGATATGAATCATGCTCATATTCGCTTTTAGTGTTTGTTGTTTTGATATGGAAAAAGTTAGGGGAGTGAGTGATGACTCCCCTAACTTCTATATGATTGTGTTTACTTCAGTACGACTTTCTTGCCGTTCAAGATGACGAGTCCCTTTTGGCCATTGACCTTGCGTCCGTTCAGGTCAAAGCAGTTCTCAATGGTCTGTCCATTGGTAATAGCCTTGATGCCGGTAATCTCACTGTCGTAGACGGCAATTGATTGAGCCTGTGCGTTGGTGAGTACTACATTTTCGAAGCGCACGCTGCCTTCACCCTGTACGTCAACATAAACTACTTCACCCTCGGCTGTTAGCTCGCTATTCAGCATGCCTAAGATTCGGTGTGTTCCGTTCCTTAGGTTATTGCTGCGCAGTATGGTGGTATTGTTCACGAGTTGCTCGCTAATCACCATCGCACTCTGGGTTGTCACCACATCCATCTGCAAGCCAGTGATGCTCATGCCTCCGTGCAGGCTGATGGTGTAGCGGGTGATTCCATTGCCCATGCTGGCAGACTGGATGCTCATGAGAGCCTCCTTGGCTACGTCTGTTTTGTGGAGACGTACTCCGTCTATCTTGTCCGACCCATCAGCATTCTGTCCTACGGCCAGGTTCATGGTTGCCTGTACGTCGGCTACGGTGATGATGCCGTCGGCATTGGCATCGTAGCGGAAGAATTTTGTGCTGTTCGGGTCGGTAGGCAGGCTGCCGCTCAGGATGTCATCGATGAGCTTGGTTACATCGTCAGCAGTGACCTCGCCAGAACCATCTACGTCGCCGCGGATGGGGGATTGCCCAGCCACGTTGATGGTGTAGGCAGCCTCGGTGGTTGCGTATGCGTAGTTGCCATCGGCCTTTTCCGTCACTGTGGCGGTGATGGTCGCGGAACCTGCATTAACGATGGTCACCAGTCCGTCGGCATTGACGGTAGCCACTGTCTCGTCGGAGGACGTGAAGTTCACGGTGCCGTCGCCTACGATGGTCAGGTCATTGGTAAATGCGTTGTCGCCGAAAGATTTCTCGATTGCAGTCTGGGCGAAGCTGATGCTTCCGGCAGCCTTGTTGATGGTGACGATGGCACTGCCCTTCACGGAGGAGAAGTTGGGCTTGGTTACTTCGAAGAAGATGGGATGTGTACCGGCGTTGACGTAAACGGGGGCTGCGTCGAGCGTGCAGCTCTCTGCTGTTACGCCATACTTCACGGTGGCACCCTCGTCAGCTACGACGCTGATGGTGTGTTCTTTGCCGTCGTAAGTAACGGTTACGTCCTCGGCTGTGGCTGTCATGGCAGCCGTAGCCACATTGACCGTATAGGTAGCCTCGGTAGTTGCGTATGCGTAGTTGCCATCGGCCTTTTCCGTCACTGTGGCGGTGATGGTCGCGGAACCTGCATTAACGATGGTCACCAGTCCGTTGGCATTGACGGTAGCCACTGTCTCGTCGGAGGACGTGAAGTTCACGGTGCCGTCGCCAACAATGCTTAGTTCAACACTAAACGTTCCCTCGCCAAAGGTCTTGCTCACGTTTTCCTGGGCGAAGCTAATGCTTCCGGCAGCCTTCTTGATAATGACGACAATACCCTTTACGTCTGAGTCAGTATGGGTAGCATCGCCTATGGCTTTGTAATATACGGTATAGCTTCCAGCATTGGTTGCTGTAGGAATCGTGGTAGAGTATTCTTTTCCGTCAAGCGAATACTGTAGCTCGCCGCCTGTGGCAGAGCCGGCCCTAATCAGAGCAACAGAGTTGCCAGTATAGATAAGATTCTCCGCAATGGGGTCTGTTACTATAGCAGGGGTCTTGTGTTTTATGCTCAGTGTAATGGGGTCAATGTTTACTTCCTTTTCGTCCTGCGTGTAGGATAGAATACTATTCATTAACACCTGACCATCAGCAGAGAATTGCTCATCGGCCTTTACAATCATGGTGAAAAGCCTGCCTTTAGTCCCGGATATATTCATTCCGGTTATGCGTCCGTTTTTGTAGTTCGGAGCACAGATGTCACCATCCTGTATTTCTAAGGAGATGCCGTCTGGCAGACTGAATTTGGCTTGGAAACTACTTAAAGCTACGCTGGTAGACAAATTAACATCGACGCTTTTTTGCTCCCCAGCTGCAAGATAAAACTCTGATACGCTGTAGGTAAGCTCAACATTGGGAATCACATTGACATCAAGTGTAACATTTTCAATCTCTTTGCCGCCAGCTTCAAGGTTTGTGATTTTGAGGTTTGTCATTCCTAAGAAGCTGTCATTGGCTTTCAGAGTTATTGTGAATATTGCACCTTCGTTTCCTGTAATGTCTCCTGTTGCCATGATTCTGTTGTTATTGAACTGCCAGCCGTCGAGGCGGTTGCCGTTTGTAACATTGACGATACTCAGACCTTCTGAAGGGGTAAGTTTGGCTTGGAAACCGCTAAGTTTCATGCCATTTGTCAGCAGCACTTCTATATCCTTAGTCTCTCCGGCAGTGATTGCGATGGGATTCTCTGCAAACGAACAGAAAAGTTTATCGGATGCAGGCTCTTCGTCATCGCCATCGTCGCTACTGTCTCCCTCAAGGGTAACTGTAGCGTTTATCGTCTGCTCAACGGTAGACCATGTCTTGTCTGCAGTTCTTTGTTCAAAATCAATAAGCTCAACCGTTGTGGTACTTGCCAGGTCGGCTGTGGCTTTTACTTTGAAATGGGCAATAGCGCCAGTGCCTGGGGTAAAACATTTGCCTGATGTACTTGATACTGCTATTACCCCCGTTTTAACATTCAAATTAGCGAATGCGTTTTCAATGCGACTCCCCTCTGCCTTGGCACTCTGTTTGTATCCGTAGGCATTTTCTACAAAGGTCAAGCCTTGTGGCAAAGAAATAGATCCCTGAATCAGTGTGATGTCTGAAGCCTCTGTGTCTAAGTTGAGGGTAATTTCCAGAGTTTGACCAGCCTTGATGCTAAAATCGTTGATAGACACATTGGTAGCTGTTGCCATGCCTGCATAGCAAAGTAACAGAGCGACAGCCATGGTCAGTCGGATTAAAAGTTTCTTTTTAAGAATATTCATGACATCCATAATAATTCTATTCTTAGTGTTTAATATCTTTATTTTAAGAAGATGTGCATGGCATCGCCAACACGTGGGATGCCACGCACACCTAAACTAAAGTTTTAAGTTGTGTGGTCGGTCATAATAGTGGACATATTACTTCACCACAACTTTCTTCACGTTACCAGTCATGTCGCGGACAATGTTCAGACCCTTCTTCATGCCTTTTTGCAGTTTGCCATTCAGGTCGTAGCACTTGTCAACCGATGGCTGGGCATTTTGAGTTGAGCTGATACTGGTTGTTCCGCCCATGTTGACAACAATGGCTTTTGCGTTGGCAGTGGAAAGGCAGAGATCCTCGAAATTCACAGTACCCTTACCCTTCACGTCAATGGAGAGCAACTGGTGATTGGCTGTCACAGAGTTGTCGGTATAGCCTATCATGTAATGGTTATTGTCAATACTGTTCGTCCTCATTACCATATTGGTTGCATCGACATTCTCGCCTACTACGATCATGCCTTCACTCATTGCGACTTTTACCTGGAATGCGGAGTAATCCAAGCTGCCCTCAAAATGGAGGGTATAGCGAGTAATGTCATTGCTCATTGTTGTGGCCTGTACGAACATCGTGATAGTAGGCTGGTTGTTCATCAAACGGGTGAACGAATCGCCCATGTCAATGCCCAGTGCCAAGTTAAAGATGGTCTGTGCGTCAAGGACTGTAAACTTGCCGTCGTTATTGACATCGTACTTCTTGTACTGTTCGTATAGCTCAGGTGTGTTTTCGCGTTTGATATCCCATAAGTCTACATTCTCAATGGCATCCTCTTCCATCATAAAGACGTTAATCCATGTAAAGAAGTCTTCCATTGATACTTGGCCGTCTTTATCAATGTCGCCAGGCAGGATGTAATTATCCTGGGCTTCTTTAGCAGCAGCAACAATAGCATTAATCTGCTCTTGTGTGGGCAGTACGCCATTGGTACTCTCCTCGGTGAGGGCCACAGCTTCGTTGGCTGCTTCCAGAGCCTCACGGGCAGCGTCCACTTGGGTTTGTAGTTCGGCAAGTTGTTCCAGATAGGTGTCTTTTACGTCGGCTGCCTCCTCGTTGATGGTGGTTTCGGCAGCGTTGAGGGCGACATCAAGGGCATTGAGTTCAGCTGTCAGACGATTATATGCTTCGTCGTTGGCCTGCTTCTTTGCAATGGCAGCCTGCTCCTCATCGTAGGCCTGCTTGGCCGCTGCAGCATCTGTACTCAGTTGGCTGATGGCCTCTTCAATGGCGGTTTTGTTCTCAATGGTACTCTCATCGGTCAGGCTGATGGCCTCCTTTGCAGCATCGAGAGCGGCCTGTGCATCGTTAATCAGTTTCTCAATGGCAGCAATGGCGTCAGTGAACTGGTCGGCAACCTCAGCGGCAATACCACTGATGGCAGCAGTCAGCTTGTCTTTCAGAGTGTTTACTTCGCTGGTCAGCTTGTCGTAAGCCTTGCAGTTTGCAATCTTGGCATTCAGCTGCTCCGTGGCATTCTTGATTTCCTCAGCCTTGTTCTTGATTGTCTCAGTGCTGATGGTACCATTGTTGTAAGTGTCTTCTATCTCTTTCTTGAGATTGTCAATGGCTTCCTGAATAGCCTGAGCGTCGTTTTCAAAACCATATTTGACAGCGTCTTCACCAAGTGCATTGAGTGCATCCTGCAATGTTTTGGCAATGGCCTCGGCTTCGGCCTTGGCAGCATTGTCGTATGGCTTCGCGTCAAGACTGATGGCAGCGGGTTCGTAAGTGGCCGAACTGCTGGTACTCAGCACTATGCCATTCAGCAGTACCTGTCCGGCTGTGGTGAATTCGTCGCTGGCCGTTAGTGTGATGATAAAGAGCGATCCTTCTGTATTCTTGATACCTGCTGTATAGGCTATTTTACCCGTATTGGCATTGTAGTTGGGGGCTGCAGCGAGACGGTCGCCCTTCTTCAGCTGAGCCGTGATGCCGGCAGGCAGCACAAGGCGGGCTTCCATCATGCGGAACGTGATGTCGGAGGTCATTGTTACCACAATGTCTTTCGAGTCGCCTGGGTTCATCATGACATAGCTGTTAGAGAAGGCAAAGGCCACGGCATTGCTGTTGATGGTTACATCCAGCGTGAGGTTGTCCTGCTCAATGCCCGTTGAAGTCAGTGTAGCAGCCGAAATGTTGCTCAGAGTGAGAGTTGCGGATCCGGAGTAGTCGGATGCAGCCTGTAGTACAATCTTGACCACGGCACCGCTTTCGCCGTTGACCACACTGCCTTGATAGACGAAGATGCCAGTCTCTGCATTGTAGTCTATTTTCGCCATGCGCTCAGTACCCTTTACTCCCAAAATAGCAAGTCCTGCAGAGGTGTTCAGTTTGGCGGTCAGACCTGTAATCATGGTTTCGGGATTGGTCATGTTTACTTCCACCTCGGTAGTTTCGCCAGCATTCATCTCAATGCTGCTCTTGGCAAACGAGAGTTCCATGGCATGACCGGCAGTGCTGGGGTCTACGCGTGTCACGTTGGCTGAACCTGCCTCTACATCCTCATAGCTCTTGTCGGCATGGCGCACTTTGGCATTGCTCAGTTCTAAGATGCTGGTTGCTGCCAGACTGCTGCTGCCTGCTGCCTTGACCTTGAACGTGGCCACTGCTCCCTTGCTTCCCTGTATGTCGACACCTGTGCCTGCAATCATCAAGTGCTTGGTGCGCCTGTTCAGCGTGGTCATGGCACCGGGGAAACGATCGTCATTGGCAAGGAAGAATGTGTTGTCGCCATAGTCCACGAAGCTGAGTCCTGCTGGCAGTGTGATGTCCACTTCGATGAGGTTGATATCGGTTGCATCCGTGTCAAAGTTCAGCTCTAACTCTTTTTCTGTGTTGGGAGCAATGGTGAAGTCGCTGACGTACAACTTACTGGCAGCACTGGCTGCCACATGCCCCAGAACGAATAAGAAGAGAAGGGGTAGAGTCTTTTTCAATGATGTCATATTCTTCATCATATAGAATATTGCTGTTATCGTTCTTGGTAAAATTTTAAAAACAATGGTGTGCGTGTCCATCCTTGTGCGGACTTCACACGCACACCACTTCGCTTAAGAGATTTGAAACACTATTTTATTTTACAACTTTTCTCGTAGTTCCGTCGGTGCCGCGAATGATGCTGAGACCCTTCTTCAGACCCTTCATCATCTTGCCACCCAGATCGTAGAATACGTTGCCGCTCTGCTCTGCCACATTTACGGTGCTGATGCCTGTAACGTTGCCCAGTTCGAAGCTGACTGCCTTTGCGTCCATGGTGCTGAACACTACATTGCCAAAGGTGATGTCGCCCTGACCCTCGAAGTCGATGGTGAGTACGGTGCCGCTCGTCATTCGTCCGTAGCCGGCGATGCGGTGCTTTGTTGCCGTGAGGTCGTTAGAGCGAACCGTCAGGTTAGTGCCGTTCTCGGCTACCACCCTCATGCCCTCGGCCAGCGTCACGTCCATCTGGAATGCGCGGTAGTCGGCGGTGCTGTTCAGGTTAATCATCAGGCGAGTTACTCCGTTCTCCATCTGCTGGCTCTGAACGCTCAGGCTTCCTGCATCGAAGACATTGTCCATGCTACGCGCTCCGGCAGCACCGTCAGGATCAGTACCGTCTGCATTCAGGCCATTTACCATGTTCAGGATGGCCTGTAGGTCGCCGATGTTCACCTTGTAGTCGCCATTGGCATCGTAGTTGGTGAAGCCAGAATCGGTCGGGTCGGCGGGCAGGTTGTCTTGCAGCAAGTCCTCAAGGAACTTGTCGAAGTCGTCCATCGTCACGTCGCCAGTGCCAGTGATGTCGCCGGCAACCTCGGTGCTGGCCACCTCATTGTTCACGTTAGCTACCAATGCGTTGATGCGTTCCTGTAGCTTGTCGACAGTCTCCTTGTTGGTTTCGAAGTCAGCGTCGCACGACTTGTTGGCCTTGGCCTGACTGTTATCCCATTCAAGATCGTCAATGCCGTCCTGGATGCTTTCCAGCTCTGCCTTCAGCTCCTCGTACTTGTCGATGGTGTAGTCGGCCTCGTTGATTACAATCAGGTTGGCCTGCTTCCTCATCTTCTTGACAAAGATGTCGATTTCGCGGTAGGCTGCAGTGTTCTCAATGTCGCTGATGCGGTTTGCCACATCTTTCTTCAGCTCGTCAGAGACTGCTGAAGCGGCGGTGAGTTCAATGCCCTTATACAGTTCATTGATTTCTGCCTTCTCTTGGGCGATGTGTTCAAGCACCAGACCATACTGGTTGTTGAAGTCGCTGCTCTTGACGTTGGTGTACTCGTTGACCTTAGTCTTCGAGGCATCTACGTCGGCCACCATCAGGTCAAGTTCTTCGTTCAACGTGTTGTAGGCCAGCTCGTTCGCAGCCTTCTTGGCGTTGAGTACCTCCTGGTCGGCATTGGCCTTGCCAAGGATTTTGTCGAGTTCGGCGTTGATGGCATCAATCTCTTGCTGTGCCTTGTCCTTGTAGAAGATGATGGTGGTGGCGTTGTCGCTGACGATGGCTTTCACCTTCTCAATCTCAGCCTTCTGGCGGTCGATGTCGGCCTGATAGGTATCGCGTACCTCTTGGTCGTATTCGTCGCCCTGTAGGGTGTTGGCCTTAGCCTCCAGCTCACTCACCTGGTCGTTGAGTCCGGCAACCAGACGTGCTGCGTTATCGGCATCGTTGGCAAGGTTGATTTCTGCCAGTAGTGCGGCAATCTTGGCCTCGTAAGGAAGCAGATATTGCTCTGTGCGTCCTGTATCAGTACTTTTTGTGGGCTTATTCTTGTAGTAGACGCCTTGTGTGTTGTTGGGATCCAGTTCGGCCTTCCATGCGTCAATCTGAGCCTTGTAGCCCTGTACGATGTCATGTAAAGCAGGATTGGTCACCACGTCGTTGGCAAAGCGGTTGAACTCCTGCTCCAGATCCTGCAAGTCAAGCAGTAACTGGGCACCTTCATCTTCATACACCTTGAACACTCTCAAGGTGTTAATAATGCCTCTGATTGCGCTGATGTCGGCTGTCAGAGAACTGGCGTTACCATTCTTGAAGGCTTCTTCTGCTTTAGCCCTACGTTTATTGATGTCCTCCTGAAGGCCGTTCAGGACCTCGTCCTTCTCCTTGCCGGAAATCTCGAACTGCTCCACGTATGCTATTGCATCGTTAAGCAATGACTGTGCTGTGTTGAGGGCAGCAATTTCTGCATTATACTTTGCTTCGCTGTTCTTCAGCTTAGAGTACTGGTTGTTGTTGTGGAAGCTATTGTACTTATTCTTAATGTTGTTGTAGACAGCGGGCAGATTCTCGACGGGCTTGTTGGTGTCGTAGAGGTCAATGGCGTTATCGTCACCTTCCACGAACTGAGCAATCTCTTCCTCGAACTTATCAAGCCATTCCTGCTTGTTGGGGTTCTCGTTGTCGATGCGCTCGATGTATGCACGACCATTCTCCACTTCATCCTTCAGCGTTTCAATCCATCCGCCCAGATCCTTATTGGCAGCATTGTTCATGTCGGTCTTCAGCATGGCATCGATGTCCTGCAGGGTCTTGAGTACTCCGTCGAGATCCTTTAGGTTGGGCTCTACCATGTAGTCCTTAGCCATAGCGATATACTCCTCAACATCTTTGAAAGCGTTCTTCTTGGCGTTGGGCGAATAATCATTGATAGTATTCTTGGCGGTCGTTATACGGCTTTCATAATCATCTATGGTAGCCTGTACATCGTTTGCAATGTGCTGCTTGATTTGCTCTACGAAGTCGTCAATCTTCTGCTGTAGGTCTTCGCCGATAGCCTTTACCTGAGCCTGATAGCCTTTCTGCTTGTCAAAGACAGTGGGGCTTTCCGTTAAAGTGTATTCGTCGTAGGCCTTCTTCTGCAAGTTGTCAATCGTAGTGGGATATTCGGCCAGTAGGGTTTCCAGGGCAACGGCATCATTCTGGACTTTGTCCAGCGTGCCTTGCAGCACTTCGCACTCCATCTCCTTGTACATCTTCAGCTCGGCAACAGCATCGTTGAAAATGTTCTGGGTGTTGTCGAGTTCGCCCATGATGGCCTTCCAAGTGTTGTCATTGTCTTCCTTGATCTGAGCGTTATAGCCTTCCTGCTGACGGTTCCAGATGTCGTTGATGTCGGCAATCAACTGTCCGAGCTTGTTAATCCATTCCTGGCGGTTCTCATTGGCCAGACCCTTATTATAGTCTTCCTCAATGGCTGCGACGTACCTGATCAGGGTGTTCTTCTTCTCGGTGAGTTCAGCTTGATAGTCATCGCGCATCGTCGATTCGTCCATTGCGGCAATGTTGAACGACACCTCGTCGAACTTAGCTTGTACGTCGCCTTCGTAAGCCAGCAAGCCCTTAATCTTCTTGTCAGCATTGCCTTGGTATGAATCAACATTGGCAATTACTAAAGCCTTGACAGCTTCAATCTCCTTCTTCAGATCCTTAAGCAAGCCTTCATAGCCTTCCTGCTTATCAACCGACTGACAAGCATAATAGATGATGTTGAGTTCATCCTTGTACTGGTTCAGAAGTTTGAGGTACTTTTTCTTGAGTACATCGTTTTTCCAGTACTTGGTGCCTGCGTCGGGATCCTCTGTTGCAGCGTCTCTCACGGCTTGGTCGTAAGCGGCTTTCACCTCATCCCAGAGGTTGGTCAACGCAGCATTGGCCACATAGTTGGCTTCTGCATCAGCCACGCGCTGCTCTAACTGCTCAAGGTCTAACTCCTCGTCGGGATTGCTGATTATCAGTTTGAGACGTTCCGTAGTCTTAGTCAGCAAGCTGATGGCATTGACGTCATCCAGCAAATCTTCCAGAGATTTCTTTGCATTTTGGGCGATTGCGTTAGTCCCGTCGGGTTCGGTGTAATAGGGGAATGCTTCATTCAGAATGGGCCAGAACATTTGGTTAGACAAAACATCTCTGTCGTTTTCGATGCTTTCCTTGAAAGGATCAATGTCCTTTCCTTTTGTCAGGTTCTTAAGGCGTGTGTCGATGTCCATAATCAGATCAATGACTATGCTATGCATCTCAGTCACCACGATGTTTGCCTGCAACTGGTCGAAGAGTGTCTGGTCAGCTTCGTAGCTGTTGTCGAGAGCTGCGATGTCATCAGCAATTTCGCACTTGCCCGTATTGTCTACGCCGTCGTTGATGTCCTTAATTCCGTTGCCGTATTCGATGCCCTTACTTTTGCCGTTCCACACGCTGTTCACGTTGTTTGTGATGGCATCAATCTTGGCCTGAACGTTGGCAATCTTCTCCTCGTATGTTGCACCCTCCACAGGTAGGTTGGGATCGGGGGCCGTTGTGTTTTTAAATGTAACGGTCTGCTTATAGATTTCGAGGTCTTTCACCAAAGCTGTGAAATCGTCCAGGTCTTTCTGGTAGCCACTAACAGCCTCGGCCAGATGATTGTACCACTCTGTAGACTCCTTAATGCTCTTGTTGGCATTGTTGATGCCAGTCTGAGCATTGCCAATAGATGTCTGGAGGTCGCTATTGTTGTCTACTGGGCCAGAATAACGATAAGGATTGCCTTTCGTCTGTGTGAAGTAGTTATTGTAATAGCGCTGGATGTCATTCTTGATGTCGTTCAGCTGGTTCTGCAGGGTTGTCTCATAAAGATTCTTATATTTGGCATAAGGATTGCGATTGCCAAAGTAGCTGTCGTAGGTGTATTTCTCAGCCGTTGCCTTGCCACTATTGAACAGGCTTTCCAGTAGTTTGTACTGTGCATCCTGAGTTTTCCACTGTGTATAGTTCTTCTGGTCTTTGTCGGCAATGGCCTTCATCTCTTCGAAAGCCGTTTCAATAGCCTCAAAGTCGTCGACGAGATTAAGATTGTCAACCTCTGTCCAGTCTTTCAGTGGCAGATCTTCCCAACTGATAAACTCATTACCACTTTCAGGCAGGACGGCATGGTCTATCTTATCAATTATAGTATTGATAAGATCCTGGACTTTCTGGATGTTAGTAGGATTCTTGTCCAGTCCTTTTACCACGTCAGAGTACTTGGCAAGTTGCTTATCGTATTTTGCCTGCCATTGAACCTTGTTCTGTAGAGATAGGTTAAGACCCAAGTATCTCCAGTAGTAGTTATTATAGATAATGTTAATTTCTGCATTAGCAGCTTCAATAGCAGCAATGAAGTCTGGCTTATCGGCAACACTGGTTCCTGCGGTGTGCGAGGCTTCGTTATTCTTGGTTGTCGTGCCAAGGATAAGAGCCTGTGCATCCAGTTCGCTGATGGCAGATTTCAGCAACGTCTTGTAACGGTTATACTTTCCTGCCTCTTCGGTATCAGCAAAATCCTTATCATAGCTGAAATCAGAGTAAAGTTCTTCCAGTTCGTTGCGCTTCTGGTTGTAGTCGTTCTGAGCATCCTTCAATGCGGCCTTCACTGCATTATAGGCTGCATCATTGGCGCTATTGGCGTTCTTAGCGGTTTCGATAGCATCATTCAAATCGTCAATACGCGTATCCAGAGCCTTTTCTTTGGCCAGGTAATCTTTGTTTGTCACCTTGTTTAGGTCGTAAGCAGGATACTCTTCATTCTCCTTTGCTTTCTGGACATTTTCTTTGTACGACTCAATGTCTTTCTTGATCTCATCGGCAATTGACTGCAGGGCATCCTTCGAGTACTCCGAGAGGTTGTCGATTTCACCCTGCGAAGCCTGAAGCTTCTCAAGTAGTGCCTCGGCAAGTTTTCCCTCGTAGTCATCTTCGTCGGCAGCTGCCTTCTTGGCACTCTCGATAATCTTCTTGGCAATCTCAGTATTGTCGAGATCCCAAAGCTCCATGTTGGCGTAGGTTTCATAGTTCTGGTTGTCCAGAATTTCCTGAATCAACTGGTCAACAGCACCGCCTTCAGTCATGTCGTAGGAATTCCTGTTAGGATTCTGATACATCTGGATGACGTAGAGCTGGTCGTCAGACTTCTTTTTCAAGTACTCCGCAGCAGCTTCGAAATCGAAGCGCAGTTCCACACTCATGTCACCAATCATGAAGGATTTCGTGTTCACTGAGCTTATCTTCACTTCAACGATGGTCTCGCCTTCCAAAGTGAACTCCACTTCTCCTGTGCCAATCTCGCTGGCACTGACGGTCTTTGTCACGCCTCCCACTTCGATGACAATGTCGCTGCCGTCGGTCTCCTTGAAGTCATACTTGAACACATAGGAGCCTTTGGCCAGTTTGCCAACCTGCTGGGTGATGGGTTCGCCAGACGGGTTCACGATAATGGCACCCTGATTGTCGTAGTTCAGACCTGTGCCTGCCCACTTGCTCTGGATGAGATCGATTGTTGAAACGTCAACTGGCAGAGCATTTACTGCCATAGGCACTACACCTAACGTTGCTAACGAGTAAACTAAATTTTTTCTCATAATTTTTTAGTTTAATTAATATTGATAAAGTACTTTTGTAAAATTGAATATTTCCTATTTATATTGTATAGCCTTTAGAGCAATGTTATATTAGAACGACATTTCTGTGACTATTTCGTAGACTATTGTCTGCATCAAAATTTGGTTGCAAATGTACGTTTTTTTTAATTAGGGTGACACATTTTTGGGTGACTTTTCGTGAACTACTGGGATTTGTTCGTGAAACTAAGCCTTTTGTTGAATGTCTTTGTACACGTAGTGGTAGGGGAAACAAATTGGCACTAATGTGCAAAAACGACTCTGTGGGGAAACAAATGGGCACTAATGAGCAAAAACGACTCCGAGGGGGAAACAAATGGGTACTAATGAGCAAAAATGACTCGTGCGATTGATAGATTGAAAGACGCTGAAAGCGTCACCTCTCAATAGCCGTGGGTCGGTACGACCTACGGATAGAACGTAAGAAGGTACATCGACCCTAACGGGGTCGCCTCTCTGTTCTGGCGGGAGGGGCGTCCGTGAGTATTGGGCGACCCCTTTAGGGTCGATGTCGCTTGCATCTTTTATCCGGGGGTGCTGCGCACACCCCGGCTATTGAGAGGTGACGCTTTCAGCGTCTTTCAAACGCAACAGGTCTTCCTTTTTTACGAGTAACAGGCCATCCTATATACAAGGAATTTTCTCAAAAAGGGTGACAGGGTGACAGAATGCCGATAAACAGGGCGTTTGCACCCTTTTTCGAGGGTGACAAGGGTGACAGAAGGGTGACAGGATAAAAGAGGAAGTAAACCAGACGTGGCTCAATTCTCAAGAGAATTGAGCAGCAAGTATGCTGTTTAGCAAAGGCAAAGATATTCTTAACGCTTCAATTCTCTCGAGAATTTAAGTGCAGACAGGCATGATTCTTACTGGAAGTACCGTGGATGTCGCAAGATTAAAATATAACTTATCACTTGCATCTTTCATCTGGGGGTGCTATGCACACAATGGTTATTGAAAGGTGACGCTTTGCTATTCGTTATTACCTTATCGGGTATAAATGTGGCAAATAACGTTAAAATTATACCCTTTCGGAGTCTTTTGCTTGCGTATCTCAGGTTTTATTGCTAAATTGCGCCCGAAAAGGTATAATCGATATGACAGAGACGCTACTTTCATCTACAATCAAACAGTTGCGCAAGGAATGTCACCTGACGCAACAGGACCTCGCCTTCAAGTCGGGCGTAGGTCTCCGCTTCGTTCGCGAGCTGGAACAGGGTAAGCCTACTGTCCGCATGGACAAAGTGAATCAAGTGCTTGAACTGTTTAATCTTCAGCTGGGTCCTGTGCCGATGGAAAGGAGGACTGACTGATGAGACAGGGACGTGTGTTCTGTAATGGTATCGCAGCTGGCATCATCACCGAGGATGAACGGGGATATTCTTTTGCTTACGACAGGATGTATCTCAGCCTTCCCGATGCTCAGCCTGTCAGTCTGACGTTGCCATTGCGCATAGAACCATATTATAATAATGTATTGTTTTCATTCTTCGACGGTCTGATACCGGAGGGGTGGATGCTGAGTGTTGCTGAGCGTAACTGGAAGATTAATCGTCGCGACCGTATGGCCCTGCTGCTCACCTGCTGCCGCGACTGCATCGGAAATGTCAGCATAGAACCTGTGGACTCAAAGGAGGTACGTTTATGAAAAGATGTCTTTGTTGCTATAAGCCTTTGCATGAGGGAGAGGGGGACTATCACCCCGGGTGTGCCAGGCAATTCTTTGGGCAGCCTGTGGCTCCCATCTTACCTTATACGAGAAAGGACCTCAATCGACTGGCACAAGTGGTGGTGGAGAGCCGCACGACAATAACTGGTGTGCAGGCTAAGTTGTCAATGGACTTGGAACATGATGGCAATGGGCGTACACAAAGACTGACCATCGTTGGCGTGATGGGCAGGTATATCCTCAAGCCTCAGACAGAGCAATTCTCCCACCTCCCGGAAATGGAGGACTTGACGATGCATTTGGCTGCAATAGCGCGTATATCGACGGTGCCCCATGCTTTGATACGTTTCGAGGATGGCGAGCTGAACTATATAACCCGCCGCATTGACAGGACTAATGATGGGCGTAAAATGCCCATGGAAGATATGTGCCAGCTGGCAGGGAAATTGACTGAACAGAAATATCAAGGCAGCTACGAGATGATAGCCAGACTGATAGAGCGGTATTCGAGTGTGCCGAAACTGGACGTTGTGAATTTTTGGGAACAGGTTGTGTTTTCATGGATTGTTGGAAATGCTGATATGCATCTGAAGAATTTCTCTCTTATTAGTGAGACTCCCGGTCGCTATATGCTGGCTCCGACTTACGATCAGGTGTCGACAGCTATCGTGATGCCAGAGGACACAGACGAACTGGCACTCCCGCTAAATGGCTTTCAGAAGAAACTGATGGCAATGGATTTCCTTCAAGCAATGGAGGCTACGGGGCTGAGCCGTCAGGTGGCACAGCGTATTGTCAGTCGTTTTGTCATGTTGAAAGACAAATGGTTTGACTGTATCGACGTGTCCTTTGTCTCTGAACAGCAAAAAGCTCAGTTCAAGGAGCTTATCTGCAAGAGAATTGACACTTTAGCAGGGGAAACAAATGGGCACTAATGAGTGCCAAAGACTCTGTGGGGGAAACAAATTGGCACAAATGAGGGAAAAAGACTCTGAAGAATTTTCATAAAAGAATTGCGTGCTGTTGCGATTGAAAGACGCTGAAAGCGTCACCTCTCAGTAGCCGTAGTGTCCGAAGGACCTACGGATAACGGAAAAAGAGAGAAAAGCACGCTGAAAGTAGGTCGTTCCGACCTACGGCTATTAAGAGGTGACGCTTTCAGCGTCTTTCGACCGTACAGCACGTATTTTTTCAAATTAAGCCATTTTTTCAAATGCTATGTCTTGTTGGACTGGATGAGATTGGAGAGTCCTCGAAGGACTGGCTTCGAGACGTTCAGGTTGGCACTCTTTCCCAAGAGGTCGACCAGGGTGATGGTGCCCTTGACAAAGTTGATATAGCCTATGCGGTCGAGGTTGATGAGGTACTTACGCCCTAAGCGCATCAGGTGATGCGGATTTCCGACACGGACGGTGCATGCCTGCTCTACGGCAGAAAGACCGTAGGGCACCAAGAAATGCTGGTCGACGCCATAATAGATGTGGGTGTAATGGTCGTCGGCCTCCATGTAGAGTACATTACTGAGTTTTATGACAAACAACTCGTCACGGCCACTGAGGAATGCATTGTCGGTTTGCGCTGTTAATTCCATCATATTACATCATACTTACCCATATCCGTGATTTGTTGAACGCTCTTGTACAACACGTTTTTGTGATTTGTTGAACGTTCTTCTACATTTTTTCACGTCAAGGCGCATCTTTTTCTCTGAAAAATTTGGTCGGAACGAGAATTTTCCATATATTTGTAGTTTGAAAGGGACGCTACGTGGAAAAGATTCACGTTCCGACCTTTTTTGACCCTATATCATCTCTAACAAATTGGGTGCAAATTTAGAAAATTTTCTACGAATACCATCAAGAATTGGAGAAAAAGGGCTAAATTTTAGGAATTATTAATAAAGTTGTACAATGATATTGGACAGAATCAAGGAATATCTGGATTATAGGGGCATTTCGATAGCGGCTTTCGAGCGAAGCATCGGGATGTCGAATGCCTCGTTTGGGAAGTCTTTGAAGAATGGCGGGGCGATAGGTACAGACAAGCTGGAGACGATACTGAGAACGTATAATGACATTTCGGCCGAATGGCTGCTGCGTGGCGAGGGCGAGATGCTGCGCGGCAACCGACCGCCTCTGACGGATGATGACTATCGACTGCTGAGATTAGGTCGTGAGTTCTTCGACGTGCTGAGCAAGATACATACGCCGGAAAAGCGAGAGGATGCGGGGGATTTATCCGCTAAGCAGGCCGAATGAAAATAGTTCGTGCCGTACGATTGAATGACGCTGAAAGCGTCACCTCTCAATAGCCGTAGTGTCCGAAGGACCTACGGATAACGGAAATAGAGAAAAGCACGCTGAAAGCGTGCCCCAACATCATTGAGCGGCGACCCCTTTAGGGTCGATGTACCTTCTCTCTTTCTATCCGCGGGTCGTACCGACCTACGGCTACTGAGAGGTGACGCTTTCAGCGTCATCCAATCGTACAGCACGAACATTTTATTCTCTTTTATTCTTCTTTATTCTCTTTTATTCTTCTTTATTCTCTTTTATTCTTTTCACATTGCAAAGATACGACATTTATTCTGATTGGCGGTGAAATGACGGGTGATTAACCGTAATTAACATGAAAATATTCGTGCTGCGCGGTTGAAAGACTT
>ONMN01000027.1 GCA_900318885.1 uncultured Prevotellaceae bacterium
CAATGGTCGTAAGTTTAAGAGCTATCGTGGCATGGGTTCTCTGGAGGCTATGGAACACGGCTCGAAGGACCGCTATTTCCAGGCTGACACGAAGGATGTTAAGAAACTCGTTCCGGAGGGCATTGCCGGTCGCGTGCCTTACAAGGGAACCGTGCAGGAAGTCATCTATCAGATGGTGGGCGGTCTGCGTTCGGGCATGGGCTACTGTGGAGCTGCCACTATCGAGAAGTTGCATGAGGCGAAGTTCACCCGTATTACCAATGCCGGTGTCAACGAGAGTCATCCGCACGACATCACCATCACCAGTGAGGCTCCAAACTATTCGAGACCCAACGATTGATGCGAGAATCGAAAGTTGAAAATTCTTGCTAAGGCAAGCGTACTAAAGAAACGATTAGAAAGTTGAAATTAATCTTTGACAGATGAAACTGAAATTGATAGCGATAGGTTGCCTTATGAGTGCAGCCGTTCAGGCACAGCAGAGCGACCCTATCATCATGACGGTGGCAGGTATTGATGTGCCCCGTTCTGAGTTCGAGTATTCCTACAACAAGAATAATACCGACGGCGTCATTGACAAGAAGACCGTCGACGAGTATGTCGAGCTCTTTGTCAACTACAAGTTAAAGGTCAAGGCTGCCCTTGACGCTCGTATGGATACCACGACATCTTTCCGTCGGGAGTTTGCCCAGTATCGTGACCAGCAGATCCGTCCTGTTTTGGTGACCGACGATGATATGTTGGCTGAGGCTCATCGTATCTATGACCAGACGAACGAGAATATCGGTCCTGACGGTTTGGTGAATGCCAGTCATATCCTGCTACGTATTGCTCAGAAGGCTTCCGATGCAGAGCAGCAGGAGGCCAAGCGTCGTATCGACTCTGTCTATACTGCTTTGCAGGCTGGTGCCGACTTTGAGGCTTTGGCCAAGCAGGTGTCGCAAGATCCCGGTTCTGGCCGACGTGGTGGTGCCTTGGGTTGGTTTGCCCGTAACCAGATGGTGAAGGAGTTCGAGGATGCCGCTTTTGCCCTGCAGCCCGGAGAGATGAGCAAGCCGTTTCTGTCACCTTACGGTTGGCATATCGTCCTTGTGAAAGAGCGCAAGCAGTTTGAGCCCTTTGAATTCCATAAGGACAATATCTTCCGTTTTATGGAACAGCAGAATATGCGTAATGGCATTGCAGAGCGTAAGTTGGATGCGCAGGTGGCAGCCTCCGGCAATACTGTCACCAAGGAGCAGCTGTTGGACAAGTGTGCAGACTCGCTCTCTGCTGTCGATCCCGAGATGCGTTACCTGATTCAGGAATATCATGATGGTTTGTTGCTCTATGATATCAGCAACCAGCTGGTTTGGGATAAGGCCGCCAAGGACGAGGAGGCTTTGGCCAACTATTTCAAAAAGCATAAGAAGAAGTATGCCTGGGACGAGCCCCGTTATAAGGGCATGGCCTATCATGTGAAGGATCCAGCAGATGTCAAAGCTGTTGCCAAGTGCGTGAAGAAGCTGAAGTTTGATGATTGGAACGAAGCCCTTCGCAGTACCTTCAATAACGACTCTATTCTCCGTATCCGTGTGGAGAAAGGTCTTTTCAAGAAAGGCGACAATAAGCTTATTGACCGTGAGGTGTTCAAGGTCAAGGATGTCCAGGTGGATAGTGTCAAAGGTTTCCCCATTGATGCCGTCTATGGTAAGCTGTTGAAGAAACCTCAGGATTATACCGATGTTCGTGCCCTCGTCGTTAATGATCTGCAGGACGAGATGGAGCGTGCCTGGGTGGCCGACTTGCGTAAGAAGTATGCCGTCACCGTCAACGAAGAAGTATTAAAGACAGTCAATAAGCATGAATAAAAGATTTCTAGTCATACTCCTTTCATTCGTCTCACTAGCCTCATTTGGTAAAGCGCAGAGCGACTCCCTTGCCACCGATTCCATTGGCACTATTGTTGACGAGGTCATCTGGGTGGTTGGTGATGAGGCCATTCTGAAGTCTGATGTTGAGGCCATGCGTATTCAAGGCCAGCAGGAGGGCTTGCGTTGGAAAGGTGATCCCGACTGTGCCATCCCTGAGCAGATTGCCGTTCAGAAGCTTTACCTCAACCAGGCCATCATTGATAGTGTCGAGGTGACGGAGGCTGAGATTACGCAGGGTGTGGAGCAGTATATTGAGAACATGATTTCTGTCATTGGTTCGCGTGAGAAGCTGGAAGAATATCAGAAGAAGACGTTGAGTCAGATCCGTGCCGAGCTGCGTGACTCCTACCGTGAACGTCTGATGGTTCAGGGTATGCAGCAGAAGCTGGTGAAGGATATCACGGTGACTCCTGCTGAGGTGCGCCGTTACTTCAAGGACATGTCACTCGACAGTATTCCTTTTGTTCCTACCGAGGTGGAGGTACAGATTATTTCCTTGCAGCCACGTGTGGAACAGGAAGAAATCAATCGTGTGAAAGAAGAGCTCCGCGAATATACAGACCGTATCAATCGTGGTGAGACGTCGTTTCAGACGCTGGCACGCCTCTATTCGGAAGATGGTTCTGCCCGTAATGGCGGTGAGTTAGGCTATAGCAGTCGTGCCCAGTGGGTGCCGGAATTTGCCAATGTCGCTTTTGGGCTCACCGACCCGAAGAAGGTGTCGAAGATTGTGGAGACGGAGTTTGGTTTCCATATCATCCAGCTCATTGACAAGCGTGGTGACAAGATCAATGTACGTCATATCCTTCGTAAACCCATTCTCAGCGACAAAGCCGTTCAGGATGCCCTCGCCCGTCTTGACACGGTAGCTACGGCTATTCGTGACAATGTGCCTCCCGAGGCTATCAGAAAGGTCTTCAAGACCAAGGACGGTCAGGATATCGAAGGTTTCACTTTTGAGGATGGCGTGGCATTCTATTCCGACGATAAGGACACGCGAAATAACAATGGTCTGATGGTCAATGTCCTTGAAGACGGTCGTCAGCGCACCTCCCGTTTCAAGATGTCTGAGCTGCCTTCCGAGATTGCCAGGATTGTAGATGGTATGCAGGTTGGCGATCTCTCTGCTCCCTTCAAAATGGTCAATAGCAAGAATGGCAAGACCGTTTGTGCCATTGTGAAGTTGAAGAGTCGTACGGAGGGTCATAAGGCTACCATCACCGAAGACTTCCAGATATTGAAGAATCTGGTGTTGGAGAAGCGTCGTCAGGAGCGTCTCCATCAGTGGGTCGTCAATCGTATCAAGTCCACCTACGTGCGTATCAACGAACGCTATCGCAACTGTCAGTTCGAGTATGAAGGCTGGGTGAGATGAAGAAGGCTACGTTGTTTGTCATGCTTTTCGCTTTGTTGCTGTCGGCATTTGCTATGACGCCAGCTAAGAAGCGTGCACCCCGCAAGAAGACTGCCAAGGTGGAGGACAAACGAGTGTATCTTGTTCATGCCGATAACCTGCATTACGATCAGTATCGGGACAATGGTGCTCAGGTGTTACATGGTAACGTGCATTTCCGTCATATGGGTGCCAACCTGTATTGCGACAGTGCCCATTTCTACGAGCAGACAAACTCGTTTGAAGCCTGGGGTCATGTGAAGATGCTACAGGGCGACACGTTGAAGCTGTTCAGCGACTATGCCTATTATGATGGTAACGACCAGTTGGCGCAGGCCCGTCGTAATGTGATTCTCAAACATCGTAAATCGACGCTTTATACCGACTCGTTGGACTATGACCGCTTGTATAATTTCGGTAACTTCTTCGAAGGTGGTAAACTGGTCGATGGCAAGTCGACGCTCACCAGCGACTGGGGTGAGTATCATACCGATACTAAGATAGCGATGTTCTACTATGATGTGCGTCTGAAGGATCAGAAGATGTTTCTGACCACCGATTCGCTATATTACGATACCCGTACGTCGACGGCCCATATCGTGGGTCCCTCCCGTATTTTGTCGGGCAGTAGTGAGATCTATAGTGAGGACGGCTATTACAATACCCGTACGGAACATTCCGAACTCTTCGGCCGTTCGGTGGTGAAGGACCAGGGCAAGACGTTGATTGGCGATAGTGTCTACCACAATGCCCATGACGGTACAAACTACGCCTATCGCAATGTGATACTGACGGATTCTGTCAATAAAAACATGTTGACTGGAGACTATTGTGAATACAACGACTCCACGGGTTATGCGATGGCCACGAAACGTGCTGTTGTCGTCGATTTCTCGCAGAAGGACTCGTTGTTTATCCATGCCGACACGTTTAAGATTTTTACGTTCAACAACAAAACCGACTCGGTCTATCGCATGATTCACGCGTATAATAAGGTTCGCGCGTATAAAGTGGACGTTCAGGCCGTTTGCGACTCGATGGTCTATAGTTCGCTGGACTCCTGTATGACGATGTACAAAGACCCTATCGTTTGGAATATGAACCAGCAACTCTTCGGTGAGGAGATTAAGGTCTATATGAACGACTCCACCATCGACTGGGCACACGTCATCGGACAGGCCTTTTCGGTAGAACAGATGCCCGATACCGTACATTTCAACCAGGTGTCGTCCAAGGAGATGAAAGCCTTCTTCGAGAAAGGTCAGATTCGTGAGTCGCAGGCTATTGACAACGTGTTGATAGTCTATTATCCTGTTGATGATTCTGACAGCACGCTGATTGGTCTGAACTATACCGAGACCCCCATGCTGAGGATGTTCCTCGAGAATCGCAAGCTGAAGCGTATCTGGATGTCAAGACCTAAGGGCACGTTGTATCCGATGACACAGATTCCTCCCGAAAAATATTTCCTGCCGGGCTATGCGTGGTTTGACTATGTCCGTCCGTTGGATAAAGACGATATATTCAATTGGCGTCCGAAGAATGCCGGTTCGGAACTGAAGGAGGTTAAACGCCGTGAGGCTCCTAAGAATAGTGTGAGACAATGACAGACGTAATCCAACTGCTTCCCGATAGTGTAGCTAACCAGATAGCTGCTGGTGAGGTGATACAACGCCCCGCCTCGGTCATCAAGGAGTTGGTGGAGAATGCCGTTGATGCCGGCGCACATACCGTCAACGTACTTGTCGTTGATGCTGGTCGTACGTCCATACAGGTTATTGACGACGGTTGCGGCATGTCAGAGACCGATGCCCGTCTGGCTTTTGAGCGCCACGCTACCAGTAAGATCCGCAAGGCCGACGACCTCTTTGCGCTCCATACGATGGGTTTTCGCGGTGAGGCGTTGCCGTCGATCGTCGCTGTGTCGCAAGTCGAGCTCCGCACCCGTCGTCAGGAAGACGAGATTGGTACCTGTCTGGTCCTTTCCGGTTCACGTGTCGAGAGTCAGGAACCGTGTTCCTGTCCTGTCGGCAGCAGTTTCCTCGTCAGCAACCTGTTTTTCAATGTTCCTGCCCGTCGTAAGTTCCTCAAGACCAATGCCACCGAGCTGAATAATATCCTGACGGCTTTCGAGCGTATCGTACTCGTCTATCCCGACATCAATTTCACGCTGCATAGCAATGGTCAGGAACTCATGAATCTCCGTGCCGGTTCGTTGCGCCAGCGTATCTCCGATGTCTATGGTCGTCGCTATGGTCAGGAACTCCTGCCCGTCAGCGTCGAGACGGCGATGTGTAAGATTTCGGGCTTTGTTGCCAAACCCGAGGCCGCACGTAAGAAGGGAGTGGCAGAATATTTCTTTGTCAACGGTCGTTTCATGAAGCATCCTTATTTCCATAAGGCCGTCCAACAGGCTTACGACCGCTTGATACCTACGGGGATGCATGTTCCTTATTTCATTTATTTCGAGGTCAGTCCTGCCGATATCGACGTCAATATCCATCCTACGAAGACGGAGATTAAGTTTGAGAACGAGCAGGCCATCTGGCAGATCCTGACAGCAGCGGTGAAAGATGCTATCGGACAGTTCTGTGAGATCCCGCAGATAGATTTCGACATAGAGGGTAAGCCCGATATTCCGGTGTATAATCCCACTTCTTCTGATGTCCAAGGCCCCTCGATGATGCCCACAGCCCCGCGAACCGTCACCAATCCCGCCTATAATCCCTTCTCTGACCGACGGTCAGGGAGTGGCGTTGCAATCTCTTCTTCCTCCAAGAAGGCTCTCAGCGGGTGGGAACAGCTCTACGACGGTGTTGGTCGTGAGGACACGTTGTTTGCCCCCGACATGAATGCGGAACCAGTCTCTGTGCCTCATACCTCATTGGCCGAAGACAAGTCTCCCGTCCATTATCAGTATAAAGGCTGTTATATCATGACTGCCGTCAAGTCGGGACTGATGGTTATCGACCAGTACCGCGCCGATGTCCGCATCCGTTACGAGCAGTGTCTGGCCCAGCTGCAGGCCCGTTCGTCAGAGACCCAGCAGGTGCTCTTCCCTGAGGTGGTACAGTTCAGGGCTTCCGAACAACCCTTGTTGGAGCGTATCCTGCCGCGATTGTCGGCCATTGGTTTCGAACTGACTGATTTAGGTCAGGGCAGCTATGCCGTCAATGGCATTCCTACCGGTCTCGATGGTCTCAACTATGTCCAGTTGATTCACGATATGGTCGATGATGCTGTCAACAGTGCCGGCGACACGATGGATGACCTCAACCGTACTCTGGCATTAAGTATGGCGCGCCATGTGGCTATTCCGCAGGGGCAAGTGCTCAGTAACGACGAGATGGAGAATCTCGTCAACGAGCTCTTTGCCTGTACGAATGTCAATTATACGCCCGACGGCAAGGCTATTTTGGCCATTCTGCCCCAACAGGACATCGAGAAGTTGCTCGGATAGCGAACATTGATCATTGAACATTGAACATTTAATATTAATATATGAAGAAGGTTTTATTATTTTTACTGTTAATCGGTCTCTCGACTGGTGTGATGGCTCAGGCAGAGGTGTCTGGTGAGAAGCACAGCGTGGCTACCAATTCGTTCTGGGCCAACTGGTTTGTGCAGGCCAATGTGGTGGGCTCCTCTTTCTGGGGAAGTCAGGAACAACAGTCTGTCAAATTCAGCAAGATGACGAAAGACTATCGTACCAACCTCGGATTCTCCATTGCCTTGGGTAAATGGTTTACCCCCGGTCTTGGTCTTCGTACCAAGTTCAATGGTGTCTGGGGTCGTAGCGTCATCTCCGAGGACAAGAGCCTCAATGCCAGCAAATATTGGACCCTGCAGGAACAGGCCTTGTTCAATCTCAGCAATATGCTGATGGGTTATAACGAACAGCGTGTATGGAATTTCATTCCCTATGCCGGTGGAGGTGTCGGTCGTAACATGTCATACGGCTGCTATGCCTTGGGTTTCTCGGTCGGTCTGCTCAACACGTTCCGCATCAGTCAGAAGGTCGCTTTCAACTTCGACATCAACTATGGTTCCTACGAGCCTTCGTTCGACGGGTTTAGTGCAGGCGGCGACTCCAAGCTCAGTCTGAAGGGTCGCGACCGCGCCATCAATGTAGAGCTGGGTCTGACCTATCGTTTGGGTAAGTCTACGTGGAAATCCACACCCGATATCGATGCTATGCAGGCATTATCGCAGAGCGAGATTGACGCCCTCAACGCCCAGTTGGCCGACCTCATGGCAGAGAACGAACGCTTGGGCGAGGAACTCGCCAATGCCGAACAGCAGGCCGCTCCTGCTCCTCAGGAACCTGTCACCATTACCAAGGTTGTCGCCGCTCCTGTTTCTGTGTTCTTCAACCTCAACAAGGCCGTCATCTCTTCCCAGCGCGACCTGCAGAATGTCGCTGCTCTCGTGGCTGTTGCCAAGGAGCAGGGTGCCAAACTCGTGGTTACGGGTTATGCTGACAGTCAGACGGGCAGTGCCGAGCGCAACCGTCAGCTTTCCGAACAGCGTGCCGAGGCTGTCGTTGCAGAACTGTTGAAGATGGGCGTCTCTCGCGACCAGATAGAAACCGTTGCCGCTGGTGGTGTTGATACCCTCACACCGACGCCCTACAACCGTCGCGCAACAGTCGAAATCAAGTAATTTTCGCATAAAAGATAAAAAAGTGGTGCAAAAGTTTGGCAGTTTCAAAAAAACTCCGTACCTTTGCACCGCTTTTCAAAAGAAAGGGCGTTTAGCTCAGCTGGTTTAGAGCATCTGCCTTACAAGCAGAGGGTCGGCGGTTCGAATCCGTCAACGCCCACAAAATAATCCCGCAATGCACAGGCACTGCGGGATTTCTTTTTATCCTTGTTTTTGTTTAGAAGTCAAGTTGACAACCGACGCCGAGTACACGATTGGTTCGTGTGAAGGTGTCGCTGACGCCTGCCGTAGGATAGTCGTTGCGGTTGTAATTCTCGTAGTTCGTCTGGAAGTAAGCTGCCGAGATGGTGACGTTATCGCTGACCTTGTAGTTGAAACCGAGACCGATGCTATAGCTATTGACGACGAACGACATATCGTTCATGTATTCGTCGGAGATTCCGTAGCGTGTGAGCTGTCCACCGCACGACACGTTCAACTTGTCGTTCACATCCCATTCTACACCGGCGAGGAATTCGTTGGTGTTGTGTTTCAGCAGGTCCTGTGTGTTATTATACCATGAGGCATCCTTATCGAAATAGTGGTGCCATCCGAGGTTCAGACTGACAATGTCGATAGGTTTCCACTGTGCACCGATGGTGAGCAGTGCGGGAGCATCTTCGTTGACCCTCTCACCGTCGCGGTATTTGTTGACGGCAGCAATCTCGCTGGCCTCGTTGACGGTTGACTCGTTCTTCATGCGGATCTGTGTCTTGAATTCGTACTTGGCAGCAAAGTTGAAGTTGCTGACCTTGTAGTCGACACCGATGACGGGTGCAAAGCCTACACCATCCTGATTACACAGCAGGTTAACACCCTGGGCATATTTCTGCAACTGCAGCAGACTGCCGTGTGTTGCCTCGAGCTGTTGCTGCTGTGCGAGGAGTTCGGCAGGAACGTCAATGCCAGCAGCCTGATACTGTGCGATGGCGGTATTGACCAGTGTGAGGTTGTTGTTGACGGTCGTCGAAGCGCCCTGCAGATAGTCGGCGAAATCGACGTAGCCTCCTTCGGTCTTTACCTGTATGTTGTTCAGCTTTGCCTTATACGTAGCGTCGCCATAGAGCATGCGCAGACCGCCATAAACCGACAGGTTAGGGTAGATCTTATACGCTGCACCGACCTGTACGCCGTAGTAGTACTGACGGCCCTTCATATAGCTATCCATGTCGTAACCCTGAGCACCCAGAGGTTGGAGCATGTGTGCAATAGAACCTACGACGCTCTCGAAGGATCCCAGACCGTCTGCAAACTCACACGAGCCACCGCCACCGGGTACGGAGAGATTGAACTGTATGCTCCAGTTACCTTTATTATATGCACCCTGCAGTGATGGAATGACCGGTGCGTCGGCCACACCCTCGAATTCCTTGACGCTCTGACCGCCATTCTTCTTGCCCAGTGCAAAGACGGGATTGGTAGAAGTGATGGTACGCGTTTGGTGTGCGTATTGCCAGTTGAGGGCTATGTGGAAACCTTCTGGCATAAATACCACGCCGGCAGGGTTTGAATAGACGCCGTCGAGTCCGATAGCTGCGTCACGCGCGGGGTTCTTTAAAAATAAAATACTTTGATTGGTGTTTGTGAGGATTCCGCCAGCAAAAGCGGTTAACGTTGTCATCGTGAAAACAATCAACGAAAATACAATCTTTTTCATTTCTTTTAAACTATTTTTCCTAAAAACGGGTGCAAAGGTAGTATTATTGCACAAAATGGGTACAAAAGTGCAATAATAATTAACGCTTATTAACTAAAAAGCGCACACTTTCTGCACAAATGTGCCAAAATGTGCATAAAATTGTGTGCGATAACACCGAAAAATAAGCAATAACCAATAACCGATAAACAATAACCAATTACTTCTTATTCTCCGTCGGGTAACTGACGCGGGTATGATAGATGGTCTTCAGTTTCTCGATGAGGACGGTCTTGGCATACTGGATGTCGCGGAAGGTGATAGGACACTCGCGGAAATATCCATCAGCCACCTGTGAGTCGACGATACGTTCCACCAGTTCGCGGATGGATTGTTCGGTATAATCGGATAACGACCGCGATGCCGCCTCGACGCTGTCGGCCATCATCAGACAAGCCTGTTCGCGGGTAAACGGGTTCGGTCCGGGATACGTAAACAGCAGGTCGTCCACCGGCTGGTCCGGGTGTTCATTCTTATAGCGGATATAGAAGAACTTCGCCTTGCCCTGACCGTGGTGTGTGGCGATGAAGTCGCGGATGACTTTCGGCAGATCGTATTTGTCGGCCATCTTCAAACCCTCGGTGACATGGCTGATGATATATTGCGCCGACTCAATATCGGTGAGCATCTCGTGTGGGTCGATGCCCGACTGGTTTTCGGTGAAATAGATGGGGTTGGCGAGTTTGCCGATGTCATGATACAGGGCACCCGTACGGACCAGTTGTGAATCGGCATCAATCTTGTTTGCTATCTCGCCGGCAAGGTTTGCCACCTGTATGGAGTGATTGAACGTGCCGGGAGCTACCTCACTCATCCGTCGCAACAGGGTGCTGTTGGTATTCGAGAGTTCGATGAGCGTGATATCGCTGGTGAAACCGAATGCCTTCTCGATGAGGTAGAGTAACGGATAGGCAAAGAGAAGTAGTATGCCGTTGACGATGAGATAGTTATAGGAAGAGTAGTCTATCACGGTGAGTCCGGTAGTCTGTGTCCAGTCGAACGCGAGGTTTACAGCCATCGCCGCGAGGGTGATGATGAGGGCTGAACGGAATATTTGTGCGCGGTAGGAGAGTTCGCGCAGGGAATTGATGGCAACAAGTCCGGCCACGATTTCTACTACGACGAATTCGAACGGGTGTTGTAGCATGATGGAGCAGATGAGCACCATGATGACGTGTGTCATGAATGCCGTTCGGGAGTCCATAAACATTCGTATGAATATGGGCACCATGGCGTAGGGAAGTATATAGACGTGTATGAAAGTGTTACGTACGAAGAGCGCGGTGAGTAGTGCGAATATGACGATGAGTGCATATAGCATGGTCAGTGAGCGCGGCTTGTCAAAGTAGTCCTTGCGATAGAGCGTCAGGTAGAGTGTGAAGCATATCATGAGGATGGTGACATAGAGTATCTGTCCAAGCAGTGATATGCGGTTTTGTACTTCATTCTTATTGAGGCGGTCGTTTTCCTTGAGATAGGACTGGATGATGTGATAGGTTTGTTGGTTGATAATCTCTCCGCGGTCAACAATCTTCTCACCTTTCTGTACGAGTCCACTAGCGAGCGGTATACTGGCGATAAGTTCGTTACGGCTGGTCTCGCTGCGTGTACGGTCGAAGATAAGGTTCGGTTGGATATAGTTGTTCAGGTCGCATTTCTGCAACTGTTGCCGGTGAGCGTTCAGCTTCTCGTCTTGGAAGAGCTGTTCGTAGGCAGTCTTGGCGGAATAGATTTCCTGGATCGACACGCTGCTGGCCTGTTTGTGGTTGACAACGCGGATCATGCTAAAGGTATCTTTCTTGAGCTCTTCGTACTCCTTCGACTCCATGATGCCCTGCTGGTAAAGGCTATGCAGGCGGTTGGAGATGATTTCGATATAGTCCTGAGGCAGCTCGGCGATGCCCTCCGGGTAGTCTGACACGAACTTGCGCACCATACGTGCCTCGATGGTGATATCAATATTATAATAGGGCTCATACTGCTTCAATATGCTGTCGCGCTCGTGTTTGATGGCCTCGTCGGATTTGTATACGGGGAAGTCGAAGGGCGCCGTGAGGTCGGCATATTTCCAAGGCTTGCCCTGTTCGACGAGATAGCTGTTGTTATTGTCGTGCGGCATCGACCATACGACGATGGCTACGGTGCCTATCACTAGTGCGGCACGTAGTAGCCAGTCGCGCCACATGAGGTTCTCTTTTAGACTAAAATTGCTCATTTACGTACTAAATTTCTGCAAAGATACAAAAAACTCTTAACTTTCAACTCTAAACTTTAAATTTTTTATTACCTTTGCAAAAAATTTAGAAGAATAGCATGTCAGAAAGAAGAGTTAGGGTGCGTTTTGCACCTAGTCCTACGGGGGCTTTACACATCGGCGGCGTACGTACCGCACTATATAATTACCTGTTTGCGCGTCAGCATGGCGGCGACCTTGTGTTCCGCATCGAAGACACCGACTCCACGCGTTTCGTGCCTGGAGCTGAAGAGTACATCATCGAGTCGTTCAAGTGGCTGGGTATCCAGTTTGACGAAGGTGTGTCGTTTGGTGGCGACAAAGGTCCCTACCGCCAGAGCGAGCGCCGCGACATCTATAAGAAATATGTACAGCAGCTGTTGGATGCTGACAAGGCATACATCGCTTTCGACACCCCGCAGGAGTTGGAGGCCAAGCGTGCAGAGATTCAGAACTTCCAATACGACTGCCATACGCGTAGTCAGATGCGTAACTCGCTGACTCTCCCCAAGGAGGAAGTCGAGCAACTGATTGCTGCGGGCAACCAATATGTCGTTCGTTTTAAGGTCGAGGCCGGTCAGGAGATTCTCGTCAACGACCTCATCCGCGGCGAAGTACGTGTCAAGAGCGATATCTGCGACGACAAGGTGCTGTATAAGAGTGCCGACGAACTGCCGACCTATCACTTGGCAAATATCGTCGACGACCACCTGATGGAGATTTCCCATGTCATTCGCGGCGAGGAGTGGTTGCCTAGTGCTCCGCTGCATGTTATGCTGTATCGTGCTTTCGGTTGGGAGGATACCATGCCGCAGTTTGCCCACCTGCCACTGTTGCTGAAACCTGTCGGTAATGGCAAGCTCTCCAAGCGTGACGGCGACAAGCTGGGATTCCCCGTATTCCCCTTGGAATGGCATGACCCCAAGACGGGCGAAGTCAGCTCAGGCTATCGCGAACAAGGCTACCTGCCCGAAGCCGTCATAAACTTCCTTGCGCTGCTGGGCTGGAGTCCCGGCAACGACCAGGAAATGATGACGCTCGACGAGATGGTCAAGCTGTTCGACATCTCCAAATGTTCGAAGAATGGTGCCAAGTTTGACTTCATGAAGGCCGAATGGTTCAACCGCCAGTACCTCCTGCAGCGTCCGGACTCCGACTGGTGTCCCGCCTTCGACAAGGTTCTGAAGGAGAATGGCATCACGGCCACTGCCGAACAGGAAGCTGATGTGGTGCGCATGATGAAGACGAAGGTCATTGAGGTGACAGACAAACAGGGCAACACCAGGAAGCGTAATGTTTCCTTCCCCAGTGACCTCTGGCCGCTTACCAAGTTCTTCTTCGTGGCTCCTACCGACTTTGACCGGGAGGGCGACAAGTTTATCCGCAAGAACTGGAACGAGCAGACGGCAGATCAGATGCGTCAGATGCAAGCCGTGCTGGAAACCATCAACGACTGGAGCGTGGAAGGTCAGAAAGCCGTTGTCGACCCATGGGTGGAGCAAACGGGCTTCAAGCCTTGGAACGCATGGCGCATCGCCCTTGTCGGCACAGGTCAGGGCCCCGATATGTACGAACTCTCTGCCTTCCTCGGCAAGGAAGAGACGCTGCGCCGTATGCAGCACGCCATCGAAGTTCTTGGTTAGAAATGTCGGAATGACGGAATAACGCAATAACGTAATAACGAAATAACGAGACACATTGTATAATTTAATCATTTATATCTACCAGCTGGGCGTCATCATTACGAGCCTGTTTAATGAAAAGGTGCGTAAGATGTGGCGTGGCGAACGTGACGCCATCCGCATCCTGAAGGAGAAGGTCGATCCCAACGCCAAGTACGTGTGGTTCCATGCTGCCTCGCTGGGAGAGTTCGAACAGGGTCGTCCGCTGATGGAGCAATTGCGTCAGGATCACCCCGAGTACAAAATCCTGCTGACATTCTTCTCGCCCTCGGGCTATGAGGTGCGCAAGAACTATGCCGGAGCCGACATCATTTGCTACCTGCCGTTGGACACCATCACCAATGCACGTCGCTTCTTGCGAACCATCCGTCCCGTGATGGCGTTCTTCATCAAGTACGAGTTCTGGTATAACTACCTGCATATTCTGAAACACCGCGGCGTACCCGTCTATAGCGTCAGCAGCATCTTCCGTCCGGGACAGATCTTCTTCCGCTGGTACGGCCGTCAATACAGTCACGTACTGAAGTGTTTCACCCATTTCTTCGTGCAGAACGAGATTAGCAAGGAATTGCTGGGGACCATCGGCATCACGAACGTCTCTATCGTCGGCGATACCCGTTTCGACCGCGTCCTTCAAATCAAGGCTGCCGCCAAACAGCTGCCCATCGTCGAGGCGTTTGCCTCCGCCGAAACTCCGAAAGTCTTCGTCGCCGGCTCTTCATGGCAGCCTGACGAGGATATCTTCATCCCCTTCTTCAACGAACACCGCGACTGGAAACTCATCATCGCCCCGCACGTCATTGGCGAGGAGCACCTCAAGCAGATTGAGAAGCAGTTGGAAGGCCGCAAAGTCGCAAGATACTCCTCCCTAGAACATCTTGATCATCTAGATCCTCTAGAAAATCTAGAAGTCCTCATCATCGACTGCTTCGGCCTCCTTAGCAGCATCTACCATTATGCCGACGTCACCTATGTCGGTGGCGGTTTCGGCGTAGGCATCCATAACACCCTCGAGGCTGCCGTTTGGGACGTCCCGGTTATTTTTGGTCCTAACAACGAACGTTTCCAGGAGGCGCAGGGGCTGAAAGCCTGCGGCGGAGGATACGAAATCACCGGTGCCGACGATTTCCGCCGTATCATGCAGCGTTTCATCGACACCCCGCAGACCATCACGGAGTCCGGCCGTCAGTCCGGTGCCTTCGTCCAGCAGATGACCGGCGCTACGAAAAAGGTCCTCAGCGCAGTTGATTTATAAAAAAAGAACAATGGCTTTAATCAAGAGTTACCGTGGTCTGACACCCAAGTGGGGCAAGGACTGTTATTTCAGCGAGAATGCAACCATCGTCGGCGATGTCACGATGGGTGACGAGTGCAGCATCTGGTTCAATGCCGTCGTACGCGGCGACGTGGCACCCATCACCATCGGCAATGGCACCAACGTGCAGGACGGTTCCTGCGTCCACGTCACTCACGACACCGGTCCTACGCATATCGGCAACATGGTGACTATCGGACATAATGTCACCGTCCATGCCTGTACCATCCACGACGGCGCTCTCATCGGTATGGGAGCGACGCTGCTTGACGGTTGCGAGGTTGGCGAGGGGTCTATCGTCGCTGCCGGAGCCTTGGTATTACAGAACACAAAAATCGGTCCTCACGAGATTTGGGGCGGCGTGCCGGCGAAGTATATCAAACCCACGCGCCCCGGACAAACTGACAACTCGAAACATTACGTGGAATACGCGAAGATCTATATGGACGAGAATCCCGACTGCCGCTACTAAACCGCCACGTGCTATGAACAAACTACTAACTCTCTGCTTCCTCCTATTCACCTCCCTGACGCTCTGTGCGCAGCCCGAGGACTACGAATGGACCACGCCCAGCAACAATTCCTCCGAGTCGATGCCCTGCGGTGGCGGCGATATCGGCATGAATGTCTGGGTCGAACAGGGCGACATTCTCTTCTACCTCTCGCGCAGTGGTTCGTTCGACGAGAATAATACGCTGTTAAAGGCAGGTCGCTTCCGTGTCAGTCTGTCTCCGGGATTGGATATGACGCATTTCCGTCAGATACTCCACCTTGCTGACGGCTATGTCGAGATTACTGACGGCCAACTCTCCGTCCAACTTTGGGCCGACGTCAAGAAACCTGTCGTTCATGTCGACGTGTCGAGTCCAAAAGTGAAGCAGAATATGGCGGTGACCTACGAAAACTGGCGTATGCAGGACCGCGAGATGACGAAGCGCGAATGTTTCCAGTCGAGTTATAAGTTTTCGGCACCGAAGGGTCTGAAGACACTTGCCGACAAGGTCATAACGACGAATAAAGGTGTCACTTTCCTGCATAAGAACGGTGAAGAGACCATTTTCGATGCCACCGTCACTCAGCAGGGCATGGATGCCGTGAAGGACCGTCTGTATAATCCGCTGAAAAACCTTATCAGCGGTGGTAAGATGCAGGTGCGTGACATGGTGCTGATGGACTCCATCCGCGGTCGCTATGCCAGCACCGACTACAGCGGTTGGATGTATGTGACGAAATTTCCCAAGCGTACGCTGCACCTGCAAATCATTATGGCGAACGTGCAAGGTACCGAGCAGGACTTCTCCGACGCCATCGCTGCCACCGAGAAACTCATCCGTCATGATGCCGACCGTCAGGCTTCGCGCCAGTGGTGGCGTGACTTCTGGCAGCGTAGCTACATCGAAACCCCCGCTCCCGACGGTTCTCCGTCGGGCCCTGCCACCCCCGCCGCCCTCATCCGCAACTACACCCTCTTCCGCTATATGCTGGGCTGCAACGCTCACAGTCAGTGGCCCACAAAATTCAATGGCGGCCTGTTTACCTTCGACCCCGAATACGTCAACGAGGCCGACGAATACCGCCTCTCGCCCGATTTCCGCAACTGGGGTGGGGGAGTCCATACAGCTCAGAACCAGCGCCTCGTCTATTGGCCTATGCTAAAAAACGGTGACTTCGATGCGTTGAAAGCCCAGATAGACTTTTACCTGCGCATCTATAAGAATGCCGAGGAACGTTCGCGACTCTATTGGGGTCATGAGGGTGCCTGCCTGACGGAACAAATCGAGAACTATGGTCTGCCCTGCTATCCTGAATACGGCACGAAGCGCCCTGCCGGTTTCGACCCGGGAATGGAGCGTAACGCATGGCTGGAATATGAATGGGACACCGCCCTGGAATTCTGCATGATGGCCCTCGAATCCGACCGCTACCAAACTGCCGTTCAACGTTCAACGTTCAACGTTCAATGTCTCGACTTCGTCCGCTCCTGTCTGCGCTTCTTCGACGAACACTACCAGTACCTCGCCAACCAGCGCGGTGCCAAGCGCCTCGACGCCAATGGCAAGCTCGTGCTCTATCCTGGTTCTGGCGCCGAGACCTATAAGATGGCGTACAACTCCACTTCTACCATCGCCGCCCTGCGCACCGTCGCGACAGCGATGTGCGACTCAGTTCTCCTGAGTCGTCTCCCCGATATCACCATCCGCAACGGCATGATAGCCCCCGCCCTGCACTACGAACGCGTGCAGAACACTGAACCCACACAGCTCTATCCCGTATTCCCTTGGCGGATGTACGGTGTTGGACGCCCCGATATCGACATTGCCCGTAATACTTACCTCAATGACTCGCTGGCAATCCAGTTCCGCTCACATGTCGGGTGGAAACAGGACGCCATCTGGGCCGCCTGTCTCGGACTCACCGACGAGGCCCAGCGCCTGGTGACGCTGAAGATGCAGGACGGTCCCTTCCGCTTTCCTGCCTTCTGGGGACCGGGCTTCGACTGGGCACCCGACCATAACTGGGGCGGGTCAGGCATGATTGCCATGCAGGAAATGCTCCTGCAGGAAGTCGGCGACACGCTCTACCTCTTCCCCGCCTGGCCCCGCGATTGGGACGTGCGTTTCCGGCTCCATGCCTCCCGCGGCACGGTTGTCGAAGCAGAAATGCGTCAGGGAAAAGTCATCAATGTCCGTGTGACACCTGCCAATCGGAAGGTGTCATACCAGTAGCCTCCTTGAATCTCTTATGGAAATAGCTGCGGTCCGTAAAGCCGCAGTGCTGTGCGACGTATTCGTTCGACCATTCCGGGTGTTCCAGCAGTACGCGCTGGGCTTCGGCGATGCGTAGTTCCGTCATCCATTCCGAATATTTCTTGCCCTGCTGGCGCAACCATGCCGACAACTGATACTGCATCACGCCAATCTCTCCCGCCGTCACAGGCATCTTCATACCCATCTTCCGGTAGTTGCCCGCGGCAATCCATTGCTCTACGAGTGCTTCCATATTGTGAGGAACCATCATGTGATGACGCTGTCCGGCGCTGTCGGTACCTTGTTCCTTGCGCTCTTTCTCCGACTCCTCCGCCGATTCCGTCTCCGATTTCGTCTCCGACTCCTCGGCCTCCATCACCTTTCCCGGCGCGGAACTGACCACATAGCTGCAGAAACTGTCGACGACATAATAGATGCCGACGAAGAAGATGACGCTGAAGGGAGCCAGCACGATGCTGCTATGGACAAATATCAGCGCCGGCACCATCAGCGAGAGCACCGCCAACACGATGACGCTCACCCGCATCCACCGCAGCAGACCGCCCATATCGCTGTCGTAGTAGTCCTGCATGGCTTGTCCCATGGCACGCAGATTCGCCATGTGGCGGAAACTGTAGTGTCCCTGCATAGCTAAATAGACCCCCGAGGCAATGATTTCCGCCGTACGCAGTTCCGGCGTGTCGCTCAATAGCGGTTCGCCGTCGATGGCTGCCGCGATGCCCAGCAACGATAGCACCACCGCCCACGAGAATCCGCCGACCCAGCGGTCCACCATGCTGATTTTCCCCCGTCGCTGCAAATACAGCAGGCCCATCGAGAAAATCCACGATGCCGGCACAAACATCACTAGGTTCAGCATCACGGCCTGCGTCACCCCCATGGCGCGCAGTCCTAACATATATTGCAACAGAAATTGCACGTCCAGCACTGCAATGCCGATAACCATCATCCAACGCGCACGACTCACCACCGCTTTGCCCGACACCTTGGCGGGCAACAACAGCAGCTTCAGCGTCAACAGCGTCAGGACCACGACGGCCGTGAATTGCATTTGTTCCATTCTCTCACGTGCAAGTTAACGCTGCAAAGTTACGCTTTTTTTGTGAAAAATGTACTTTAAGTGTGTATTTTTCGCAAAAATACACACCTATTTTCGTCAAATTCCACACCTTTATTGTAAATTCCACACCTTAATATCAGAATTATTACTATCTTTGCACGTGCAATTAAATAAATGCACATCAAAAATTAAACAGGTCGAACATAGACCTTAACCGCTTTTCAAAAACAATGGTGGAATTTCAACTTTACAACACGGTACTGTTGCTCGCGGCGGGCATTAATCTGCTCATCGCCGTGGTACTGCTGTATAACAATTACTGGTATCGCAATTACGAGGAATATCATCGTGCCCGACTGCTTGCCGCTTGTTGCTACGCCTCCTTCGGCGTCGCCTTCGGCATCCACGCCCTCATGCCGCCCAGCATCTGGTACCTCGTCGGAGCCGTGCTCTCCGTGGCATATTTCTGCGTCAGCCTCTTCACGCTGACCCTCGTGCGCTTCAGTTTCACCGAAGGGCGCCATGTCGCTTATGCCGCAGGCTGTGCTGTAGTTACCTTCGCCGGCCTCTCCCTCGTGGTGGCTTACCCCACGAGTCTCTGGCCCTACATGGTGCTCACGGCGTCGGCCATCGTGGTCTTCGCCTACATCTTCTACGTCCTGACGGAGCATGCCTCCCTCCTCGACGCCGATCGCTAAACTGGAAAAAGAAAATTAAAATAATATAGGTATGAACAAATTGGTTAAAGTTTATTTTACATTGTTTGCTCTGCTGATGAGTATGGGAGTATGGGCAACCGACTATTATGTTGCAGTATTCAACGGCACGACGAAAACGCTGACGTTTAAAAAGACAACGACGTATCCCGACAATCAGTCGTCGTGGGATGTTTCCAATACGGGAACCAATCAACCTTGGAGCAGTGAGGCTGAAAACATCACGAAGGTGGTGTTCGAACCTTCTTTTTCTGATGCGCGTCCGAAGAGTTGCAACTCGTGGTTTAAAAATTGCACTCATCCAACCTCCATCGAAGGCATTGAATACCTGAACACCAGCGAGGTGACAGATATGGAAGCTATGTTCTCTAGTTGCAGCAGCCTGACAAGCCTTGATGTGAGCGGCTTCAACACCAGCGAGGTGATGGATATGGAAGCGATGTTCTTTGGTTGCAATAACCTGACGAGCCTTGATGTGAGCAGCTTCAACACCGGCAAGGTGACATCGATGTTTAATATGTTCTCTGGTTGCAGCAGCCTGACGAGTCTCGATCTGAGCCACTTCAACACCAATTATGTGACAGATATGAAAAATATGTTCTCTGGTTGCAGCTACCTGGAGAACCTGTGTATTGGTAGCGATTTTACTATTCAAAACAATATTGTTACGGATAATATGTTCGGTGGTTGTTCGAACCTCGCCTCAGGAACACTGAGGGTACGAGGGGTGGAGCCATATATCGGCAAGGATATCTTCAGTGTGTTCACCGACGGTACACTGGAAATGGATGTGTTGACTGTTTGGCAAAACAATCAAGGCAAATTCCCCTGGAAAGGTGGAACATTCGCAACCTTTACACTAAAGACTGCATACGCTGTGCTTACGGGCAATACCGATGGCGATAATACCAAGACTTTGACCTTTAAGTATGTTAAGTATGATGAGTTTACCCCCGACCACGAGACATCGTGGAATGTTTCCGGTACGGGAAACTCTCAACCTTGGAGCAGTGAGGCTGTAAACATCACGAAGGTGGTGTTCGAACCTTCCTTTGCTGATGCACGTCCGAAGAGTTGCAACTCGTGGTTTAGAAATTGCACTCATCTTACCTCCATCGAAGGCATTGAATACCTGAATACCAGCGATGTGACAGATATGTCCCGAATGTTCTATGATTGCAGCAGCCTGACGAGCCTCGATGTGAGCGGCTTCAACACCAGCGAGGTGATGGATATGGAAGTGATGTTCTTTGGTTGCAGCAACCTGACGAGCCTCGACCTGAGTGGCTTCAATACCAGCAAGGTGAGTAATATGTCCTATATGTTTTTTAATTGCAGCAACCTGACGAGCCTCGACCTGAGCAGCTTCAATACAGCGAATGTGGAAGATATGAACTACATGTTCTATGGTTGCAGCAACCTGACGAGCCTCGACCTGAGCAGCTTCAATACCAGCAATGTGACGGATATGAGAAGCATGTTCAATGATTGCAATAACTTGACGAGCCTCGACCTGAGCAGCTTCAATACCAGCAATGTGACAACGATGGTACGAATGTTCCAAGATTGCAGCAACCTGACGAGCCTCGATGTGAGCGGCTTCAATACAGCGAATGTGGAAGATATGAACAATATGTTCTATAATTGCAATAAACTGACGAGCCTCGATGTGAGTAGCTTCAACACCAGCAATGTGAGTGATATGTCCTCTATGTTCTATAATTGCAATAAACTGACAAGCCTCGATGTGAGCAGCTTCAATACCAGCAATGTGACAGATATGTCCCGAATGTTCTATCTTTGCTCAGAATTGGCGAGCCTGAATATCGGTAGCGGGTTTATCGTTCATGAATATACAGATGTCAGTAACCCAAATCTTTCTGGCAAAACTTATACGAGAGAAATGTTTATGAACTGCTATGCCCTCGGTAAAGGTACGTTAACTGTGACGAGTACTACTGATCCAACTGCTCCAACTCCTCCAAGTATCCATGAGACTCAGAATATTTTCGACGGTGCGTTCAACGACGCTACACTGATTACCGCACTTGAGCCAGAGGTGCTGGGAATGGAAGTTCCTACAGATGGTCCGTACACTTGGAAAGGCGGACGGTTCAGTTCGGTTGGACAGGGTACTGCATACGCTGTGCTTACGGATAATACCGATGGCAATAATACCAAGACTTTGACCTTTAAGTATGGTGTGTTTACACCCGACAATCAGTCGTCGTGGGATGTTTCCTATACGGGATATTATCCATCTTGGTATAGTCAGAAAGGAAACATCACGAAGGTGGTGTTCGAGCCTTCCTTTACTGATGCGCGTCCGAAGAATTGCGGCAATTGGTTCCGTGATTGCAATAAACTGACCACCATTGAAGACATTGAATACATGAACACCAGCGAGGTGACAGATATGAACTACATGTTCCAAGATTGCAGCAACCTGACGAGCCTCGATGTGAGCCACTTCAACACCAGCAATGTGACAGATATGAAATACATGTTCTATAATTGCAATAAACTGACGAGCCTCGATGTGAGCGGCTTCAATACAGCGAATGTGGAAGATATGAACAATATGTTCTATAATTGCAATAAACTGACGAGCCTCGATGTGAGCAGCTTCAACACCAGCAAGGTGACATCGATGTTTAATATGTTTGAATATTGCAGCAGCCTGACAAGCCTCGACCTGAGCAGCTTCAATACAGCGAAAGTAGATAAAATGGACTTTATGTTCTTTGGTTGCAGCAACCTGACGAGTCTCGACCTGAGCAGCTTCAATACCAGCAATGTGACAAATATGACCAGCATGTTCAATAGTTGCAATAAACTGACAAGCCTCAATTTGAGTAGTTTCAACACCAGCAAAGTAGAATCGATGCAGGCTATGTTCCAAGAATGCAGCAGCCTGACGAGCCTCGACCTGAGCACCTTCAACACCAACCAGGTGAAGTTTATGTCCTCTATGTTCTATAATTGCAGCAGCTTGACGAGCTTGAGTATCGGTACAGACTTTAAGGTGGGTAGCGAAACGAAAACAGATTATTATTTTTCAGACTGTAAACTTACTGGTGGTACACTGATTGTGATGGGTACAACTGCCCCAACCATCGAGAAGGATATCTTCGAGGATGTGTTCATCATTGGTACACTGATTACCAACATCGATTTGGGTGCTACGCAATCGGAAGGGCTGTACACTTGGAAGGGCGGAATATTCTATTATGTAGGCAGTGAAAGTATGGAATACCTGGACGATAAGGGAGAGAAACAAACAGAATACGGCGTCCTGCCGATTACTGCAGTATGTACTGAACTGCCAAGTGGATGGTACTATGTGGAAGGCAATGTGTTCCTCAGTCACCAATTGACATTCACAGGCGATGCCAAACTTATCCTTTGTGATGGTGCTACGTTGACAATCAACAGCACGGATAATGGTATTGTGAAGAATGATGACAATATTCTGTTCTCAATCTATGCTCAGAGTTCGGGTAGCAGTATGGGTAAACTTGAAGTCAATGCTAAAAATGCTATCGACTTCAATCAAGTAGCCATCTATGGCGGACAAGTCACAGCGAAAGGAATTAATGGTATCAAAGCGGCAACAAATGTAACCATCAAAGGTGCACAAGTTACTGCAAATGGAACTAATGGTATCAAAGCAGGTAATATCATACTTGACTGGAATAATACCAACGATTATATCTATTCTTCTTCGTTCAAAGGGAACGTACAGATTGTAGATGGGAAATCGTTTGATTGTGGCGGTCAACCCATCAGTGGAACTATCAAAGATAATAGTCAGTTAAATAAGAAGACTCTCATCCCTGCCTCTACATTTGCTGGAGGTAATAACTTTGTAGCGATATCCTCTGATAATGGATGCTGGAAGATAACAGATAGCGACACGAAGGTGTATGTGCCTACAGGACGAATCGTGAAGAACGGCGATGCTTATGAGATGGAGTTGCGTGAAGTAACAGGTAGCGGCATCCCGTCAGGTGTACCCGTCATCTTATACAATGCGACAAACTTACCTACGAATGTGTCTGTCGTTGGTGCGCAGGGTGACGAAATCAATGTGATTGAGAACAACTACCAAGCTGCCAATCCGACTTCCGCCTTCTTCGTGTCAGACGGCGCAAAGACGCTGAACGAACTCATCCAGGGTGCTTTGGGCGACACGGTAGATCCTAACGATTATGTTGCCTTCACCCTTGTCAACGACCAGCTCATAGCAGCCTTGAACAGCGGCAACGCAGTGGCAGCAGGCAAATGTGTCTTCGTGCTCAAGATGTTCGATGTGATCCAGATGATGCGTGGAACTTACAATCCACCGACAACCTCTGCTCCCGCTCTTAGCATCCCCTTCGGCCTCGGTGACGAGCCAACAGATATCAAAAATGTGAACTCAGAACAAGTTGATAGTTGGTGGACCCTCGACGGTCGCAAACTGGATACCAAGCCCACCACGAAGGGACTGTATATTCATAATGGCCGTAAAACAATAATTATATGATAAATTATATGGTTAATTATATGGAAATTATATGTTTAAATATAGACACGAATTACCATCAATTATCCACGAATTATCATGAATATTAATTATATGAGAAATTACATGGCAATTATATGTTCAAATAAATAAGGCAATGGATTTTACGAAGTATCAAAACGTGGTTTACAAGATAATCGGAGCAGCGATGACCGTTCATGATGAACTGAACTGGGGTCTGCTGGAGGCTGTGTACAACGAGGCATTGCACATGGAATTGCTTGACTGTGGCGTAGAGAACGAGCGCGAGAAGCAGTTGCCGTGCTACTACAAGGGTCGACTGATGGAGAAATTCTACCAGATGGACATCGTTGTTGATGACGTCGTGGTGGAACTGAAGTCGGTCGACGAGTTGAACTCAGCCCACCGCGCTCAATTGTTTAACTACCTGCGGCTGACAAAGAAACCCGTTGGCTTGCTCATCAACTTCGGTACTGAGAGCCTCCAGGGCGAGCGCTATGGTTACGATGAGGAGTCGAATGAGTGCATCTTGCTTGATAAGAACATGAAACCAGTGTATTAGTCAATTCAGAACATGAACAATAATTATATGATAAATTACATGGTTAATTACATGGAAATTATATGTTAAGTAAAAAGACAACGGTCATTATACGTTAAGATAAAAAACAAAAACAATATAGTATGAAACAACTTTTTAAACTTCTTTTGGTCCTTCTCGTACTGACGCTCGGTAGTACAAGGGCCTCGGCACAGACGGAAGAGATAGCGTATCTGGATTACGATCCATATTACAATACTTTCTCTGGAGTCACAGCTGATGCCACGAAGATTACTTCCTCGAGTACCAGTCTCTCAGGCTATTGCTACGTAGAGGGTAATGTCACCATCAGCAGTACTGTCACTCTGTCTGACGACACCTATCTCATCCTCTGCGATGGCGCCACGCTGACCATCAACCCCTCAAGCGGAGATGGTATTAATATGGATCAATATTATTTAACTATTTATGCCCAAAGCAGCGGCAGCCATAAAGGGAAACTCATTATCACAAGTAGTAGTACTGGCATTGATGGCAATCGCGATGTTACTATCAACGGCGGTGACATATCCGTCACTTCTACAAATCGTGGCATTGAGTGCAATGACTTAATCCTCAACGGTGGAGCCTTGACGGTTAATGCTTCCCATAGCTCATCGTATGGCATCTATGCTGATTTTGACGTCACCATCAATGGCGGAACATTATCCGCCACAGGAGGCACTGCTGGCATCCGCGCTGCTAATTTTATCAACCTCGGTTGGACTAGTGCCTCCGACTTTATTAAGGCCAATAGTTATGAAGGAACGGTGAAGACTATATCTGGCAAGTCGTTCAATTACGAAGGCAGCACCCTTGCAGAAAGCACTACCCTCACCACTGACCAGAAAAATGCTATCAAAAACAAGACACTTACGCCAAACACGACCTCCTATACTATTACCAAAAGTACAGGTATCACCGGTGGTACTATCGAAGTTGACAAGGACAAAGCCAAATATTATGAGCGCGTGGCTATTACTGTCACTCCAGAAGCCGGAAACATCCTCGGCTCACTCACTTATAACGACGGCACCAGCCATGCCATCACCACCAAGCAGGCTAATGACTATGTCTTCAACATGCCCTCTGATAACGTAACTATCAATGCTACCTTTGGTCCTCCCGTTGCCCAGATTGGTGCAACGCAATATACTTCGCTGCAAGCAGCGCTGGATGCTGTCGCCGGGAGTGCTGAGATCACTATCGAAATCTTGGGCGATATCAACGAAGCTGGAACTTCCAGAGGAAGCTGGTCAAGCCCCAATCTCATTTTCAATCTTAATAACCATTCCGTGAGCTTTGATGCAATTACAGGTCTTGGAAATCTGACTATCAAAGGTCCGGGATCATTGAATTGTAATCAGATTACCAACGTTGATGGCGGTAACGATCAAACCATGACTTTCGATGGTTGTAATGTTGTTTGTAAAGGTTCTGATAGTTTTTCTTGGATGGCAAATCATGTTGTGCTGAAAAATGGAGCCAATGTGGAGTGGAGGAATGCTGTCCACTTAGGCTGGGGCAATACGAACTTTACCTTCGAGATTGACCAAACAGGAACAGGCGGCTCTGTCCTAACGCTGACCGACTGCTCAATCGGGAACGGCTATTCTCAGGAGGCTCACGTCAAAGCTCAGTTGCTACCCTACGTCCAACCCGGTCAAGAAGATAAACTTAAAGTTAATGGCACTGATAAGAACACCCTCTCTCTTCGTAAGACTTGGGGATTGAGTCTGATAAGCAACCTCGGGGCGAATGCTACCGTGACCTTCTTCGACGGTGGTACGACGACAGAACCCGATGCATCAACCTTCAATCCTTCAGCCGCAGCGTATGCCGATGCGAATAAAGTCACTTTCGTCGACAATACAGGCGGCGACGCCCGCTATATCATCGCGCATATCGTGCCGAACGATGGTTTCTGGACTAATGTCGGCCTCCTTCTCGGTATTGAGAGCGCTGCTTCGCTGGCTCCTCGTCGCGACCCCGGACTTGTTGGTGCCAACGAAGTAAAACTGCTGAAGGCCGACGAATACGATTCTGGTGGTGGCGTGATGAAGCCTCGTAACGACGGTGCAGGTTGGTACTATTATACGATACCTGGCGCACATACTCCCGCAGCAGGATACAGGACTAGTGCCATCAACGGTTTTGTAGCACCGCAGTTCAAACTTAATATTGACGCTGGTGGCTATGTGCAAGTTAGTGCCGACAAGAAGACCTATACCTTTAATGAGATTTCCGATTGGAAGGTGTCGGTGACTCTGAACGATGTTTCTTTCCCCTATTCGGGTAGTGCTCAAGGTCCTCAAATCGCCAATACGACTCTACAGGTCATGAAAGGTACCGACTTGGCAGTGACCTTTACCACAGTAGGCGATCACATCACTATTAGTGGAACAGAAACCAATGTTGGCACAAATCATAATAGTAACCTTAATGCAGTTCCTTATAGCATCTTCGGTACTGGTAAGACCATTCACTTTGACATCACTAAGGCGGCGCTGACCGTTACCGCTAAGGACCACACGATTAAGTATGGTGATCTGCCGGCAAATAATGGTGTGACGTATAGTGGGTTCGTCGGAGGCGAAACCGAGAATACGGCAGGTATCTTTGGAACAAGCTCGTTGTCCTACGACTACAAGACCAATGCCGATGGTAGTGGTACGGATTATGTTGCCGGTAGCAACACGGGTACATATTATATTATGCCGAAAGACCTGACAGCTGCCAATTACGATATTACCTTTAAGTCTGGTAAGCTGACGGTCGGCCCGAAAACCATCGTCGAGCCCGGTACTCCGGGTAGCACCGACCCCGAATCGCTGATTATCACGATCGATCCTGTCGAGAAGCCCTATAACGGTGCCGATCAGAAACCGACCATCACCGTGAAGGACGCTACAACGCTGCTGACAGAGGGTACGGATTATACCGTGACGTATAAGCTTAACGGCTCCGTCGTCACCGAGACAAAAGACGCTCATGCCTACGATGTCGTCATTGCCAGCAAGGCCGACGGCAACTACAACTTCAACGTGACGAAGACTTTTACGATTACTCCGATAGAGATTACCATCACGGCAAGCGACCAGACCGTCACTTACGGTACACCTATCGCACAGACTACTGACAAGGTAACGATTTCTCCCGCCCAACAACGTGACAACTGACGGCACTGCAACGATTGCGGCGAGTGCTGCCCTCATCAAGAACGGCGACACCAACGTGACAGCAAACTATACCATCAATTATACTGCAGGTACGCTGATTATCAATGCGAAGGCTATTGACGATGTAACTGCTGACGGTAAGTTGAAGATAACTATCAATCCTACGTCAAAGCCCTATAATGGTGCCGATCAGAAACCGACCATTACCGTCAAGGACGACACGACGCCGCTGACAGAGGGAACCGACTATACGGTAACGTATAAAGTTGGTACCGATGTGGTTACCGAGACGAAGGATGCTCATGTCTATGATGTCGTCATTGCCAGCAAGGCTGGAGGTAACTATAGTTTCAGTTCCACCAAGACCTTCGAGATTACTCCGATAGAGATTACCATCACGGCAAGCGACCAGACCGTCACTTACGGTACACCTATCGCACAGACTACTGACAAGGTAACGATTTCTCCCGCACGATTGCGGCGAGTGCTGCCCTCATCAAGAACGGTGACACCAACGTGACAGCAAACTATACCATTAATTATACTGCAGGTACACTGATTATTACCAAGAAGAAGATCATCGAGCCGACCGATCCCAGCACTCCTGGCAGCTACCCATCACTGGCAGTCTCGCTTGAACCCGCATCGACGCCCTATAACGGTGCCGACCAGAAACCGACCATCACCGTCAAGGATGGCGCGACGACGCTGACAGTGGATGTGGATTACACCGTGAAGTATCAGCTCAACGGCTCCGTCGTCACCGAGACGAAGGATGCTCATCAGTACGACGTCATCATCGCCAGCACGGCGAATGGCAACTACGACTTCAGCGTGACGAAGAAGTTCGAGATTACAGGCGTTGCTCCCGTCGTGACGGCTCCTGAGGCCAAGACGCTGACCTACACGGGCAGCGCGCAGGAACTCATAACTGCCGGCACGACCACGGGCGGCACGCTGCAATATGCGCTCAGCTCCGGTGGCACCTATAGCGCCGAGCTCCCGAAGGGTACTGCCGCAGGAAACTATACCGTATATTATAAGGTGGTGGGCGACGGCAACTACACCGACGTCGCTGAGGCTGGTCCCGTCAATGTGACCATCGGCAAGAGGAAGATTATCCAGCCGACCGATCCTAATACTCCTGGCAGCGACCCAACGCTGATGATTACGCTCGCCCCTGAGACGGTGACATATAACAACGCCGACCAGAAACCGACCATCACCGTCAAGGACGACACGAAAGACCTCGCGCTGAACACCGACTATACTGTGACCTATCAGCTCAACGGCTCCGTCGTCACCGAGACGAAGGATGCTCATCAGTACGATGTCATCATCGCCAGCAAGGCGGACGGCAACTACGACTTCAACGTGAAGAAGACCTTCACGATTACGAAGGCTGCCCTGACAAATGTCACACTCGTCGAGAGCACGCTGACCTTCAACGGGTCAGAGCTCTCGCCGACCATCAATACCGTGAAGGCCGGAACGCTGGATGTTTCCGCGGACGCCTATACCGTCAGCGGTGACAAGAAGACCGCCGTCGGCGACTACACGCTGCGCGTCACCGCCAAGGACGACTCCAACTTCAGCGGCTATGCCGAGGCGCACTGGAGCATCATTGCCGAGGATG